>NZ_CP024904.1:0-600000 GCF_003330765.1 Burkholderia pyrrocinia
ATGCAAAACCTTGATGCGCTCTTGATCTTTGCGCGTGTCGCTGAAATGACGAGCTTCACGCGCGCGGCGGAAAGCCTGGGCATCCAGAAGGGACGTGTCTCTATGGTGATCCGTGGACTCGAGCGAGAGGTGGGCGCCACGCTCCTGCATCGGACCACGAGGAGCGTGCAGCTGACTGAAGATGGACGCGCCTTTTATTCGCGCGCACGCGACCTGCTGGCCGAAGTACAAGAATTGCAATCGATGTTTGCGGGTAACGGCGCGCCGCTACGAGGACGATTGCGCGTCGATATGCCGACGGAACTGGCACGAAGCGTCGTGGTTCCCGCACTACCGCAACTGATGGCGGCGCATCCGGAGTTGGAACTGGAACTTTCCAGCACCGACCGGCGGGTCGATCTTGTCCAGGAAGGGTTCGATTGCGTGATCCGTCTCGGTCCGATCGTCGACGAGACGCTGATTGCCCGACCGCTTGGCAGGCTGCGCATGATCAATGCCGCGAGCCCGGGCTATCTGGCAAGGGTCGGCATACCGCACACGCTCGACGACCTGCGCAACCAAGGGCACCAGATGGTGCATTACACGCGAACCTTCGGCTCCAAGCCTGCCGGATGGGAATATCCGGACGGCGATGGCTATGGGTCGCTTGCGCTACCGGGCGCGATGCAAGTCAACAATGTGCAGACCTATCATGCAGCCGGACTTGCAGGCATTGGATTGATTCAGGCGGGATATTCGGCGCTCGCGCATCACATCGAACGCGGTGCGTTAGTGGAGATTCTGCCCGACCTGCGTCCTGAGCCCCTCGCCGCGTCGCTCGTCGTGGCCCATCGGCGTAACCTGTCGCAACGCGTCCGGGCCTTCATGAATTGGATCGAAGGGGTATTGGAACCGTATTTTGATTAACCGGCAGGTGTCGCGGCTCAAAGGGGCCGCGTGGGGTATAGCTGCGGTTGGAGCGTCGGTGCTCGTAACCGTTTTAGTCAACGTAACGTGACGACCACTTTCCCTTTGGTGCGTCCAGTTTCGACATAAGCCATCGCCTCCTTGGTCGATTCAAATGGAAAGATGCGCTCTACAACCGGACGTATGGCGCCTGTATCGACGAGCGAAGCGATTTCCTGCAGTTGGGCTCCGCATGCGCGCATGAACAGGAAGGAATAACTTACATCATGACGTTTTGCTTTCTTTCTGATCCGGTAGCTCAAGAGGTCCATCACGCCCCCCATGAACCAGGGCAAGCCGATCTCCTTCGCAAACGCGCGGTCGGGCGGTCCTGAGATCGAGATGAGCCGCCCGCCTCTTTTGAGCACGCTCAAGGATTTCTCGAGCGTTTTTCCGTCCAGACTGTTGATCACCACGTCGTAGTCGCGAAGGATTTTTTCGAAATCGTCCTTGCGATAATCGATGACGATGTCCGCGCCGAGTTCCTTCACCCACTCGACGTTCGCCGTGCTGGTCGTCGTCGCGACGAACGCGCCGACGTGTTTCGCCAGCTGGATCGCGAACGTCCCGACACCGCCGGAACCCGCATGGATCAGCACCTTTTGCCCCGGCTTCAGCTGCGCTTTGTCGATCAGCGCCTGCCAGGCGGTTAGACCGACCAGCGGGATTGACGCGGCTTCCTCCATTGAAAGCGTCTTCGGCTTGATCGCGACGTCCGCTTCGCTCACAGCAATGAACTCGGCAAACGTGCCGATCCGATCTTTGGCAGGCCGAGCGTAGACCTCGTCGCCGGGTTTGAACTGCTGCACGCGCGACCCGACGCGGGTCACGATCCCGGCCATCTCGTTGCCGAGAATGAGCGGCAGGCGATAACGCAAAATCGGCTTGAACTCGCCGTCCCGGATCTTGCCATCCAGCGGGTTCACACCGGCGGCATGGATCTGAACCAGCACGTCGTCGTCCCGCAATGGCGGCTCGGGCACATCGCTCATGCGCACGCGATCCTTGTCCCCGTAACGGTCGAAATTAAATGCTCTCATGATGTGCGTTTCCTCTGGTCTCAGCTGCCCACTTATTGTTCGAGGGCCGGCGCGCCGGACCGGGTCGCGGGAATCGTATCGAGCCGCAGGTCTTTGCGCAGCGCCGCATCCAGCATGCTCGCGGGCGCGAATCTGCGCAGCCATTGCAGGCGGGCCGCCAGCGCCCCGGCGGTATAGCGGCGCTTCGGATGTACGGCGATGGCGGCCTTCAGCACCACCTCGGCCACGACAGCCGGCTCCGTGGCGGTAGTCATCACGGCGTTCACGCGTTGGGTCACGACGTCACGCGCTTCCTGGTATACGTCGAGCTTCGTGTCGGGCTCCATGAAATTCGCGTCGAACGGCGTCTTCGTATAGGCCGGCTCGATGACCGAAACCCGGATGCCCAGTGTGCGCACCTCGTGGTCGAGCGATTCGGAATAGCCTTCGATCGCATGCTTGGTCGCCGAATAGAGCGCGCCGTACGGCATCGGCAGAAAACCGAGGACCGAGCCGATGTTGACGATGCGACCGCTGCCCTGACGACGCATATGCGGCAAGACGGCGCGTGTCATCCGGACGACGCCGAGAAAGTTCGTATCGAAGATCGACTGGACCTGTTCGATCGAGCTTTCTTCCGCGCCGGCCGGCGCGACGCCGAACCCGGCGTTGTTCACGAGCAGATCGATACGGCCCGCGCGCCGCATCACTTCAGCGACCGCAGCCTGAACGGACGCGTCGTTGGTGACGTCGAGGATCAGCATCTCGAACGATCGTCGCGCGGCCGGCGCCGCTCGCCTGCTGGTGCCGAATACCGTATAGCCCGCTCGCGCGAGCCGCTCGGCGGTCGCCGCACCGATGCCTGAAGACGCGCCGGTCACGAGGGCGACACCCATACCGTTTTTGCTCATGATTCAAACCCCCAGATGGGCGACCGGTTTGTCGCCACGAGTCACTATCGATTTGAAATGGACTATACTACCGTTTCGAAACCAAGTCACTATCGAAATAGTATGGACGACAAAAATCTCAGCGATAACCCCTGTCCGATCGCGCGCAGCCTGTCGACGGTCGGTGACGCGTGGAGCATGCTGATCCTTCGGGATGCGCATGCCGGCCTCACCCGCTTCGATCAGTTCCGTAAAAGTCTGGGGATTGCGCCGACGATCCTGACGCGGCGGCTCGTGTCGTTGACCGAGGCCGGACTGCTGGAGAAACACCGCTACTCGGAGCGCCCGCCGCGCGATGAATATCGGCTGACGCAGGCCGGGCTCGACTTCCTGCCGGTGCTCTTCATGATCGGTACGTGGGGCCGCCAGCACCTTGGCGGCGGCAAGCTGACGCGTTTCTACGATGCGGAGACTGGCACGGAAATCAGGGCAATCGCCGTCGATGAGGTGACCGGCGCGAGAATCGGAACCCGTCCGATACGCGCGGTTACGCCGGACTGAACCCGCGAAACGCGCTTCGGAGGTTGCGCAACATGGCCAGATTTCAGCCCGATGGATGGCATACCATCACGCCCAGAATGGTCGTGCCGGATCCGGAAAACCTGATCGAATTCGTCCGGATGGTGTTTCACGCACAGGGCGAATTCCGTGCCGGGCTGCCTGCCGAAATCCGGATCGGCGATTCCGTCGTGATGATCAGCGGCGGAGACGGCCTGCGCGATCCGATGCCGGCCTTTCTGTACGTCTATGTCGAGGATGCCGATTCGACCTATCAGCGGGCGATTGCGGCGCATGCGATCTCGCTCGAGGTTCCGGCCGACATGCCATACGGCGACAGGCGAGCGATGGTGAGAGATCCGTGGGGAAACATCTGGCAGGTTGCCACACACCAGCGCGACCTCTCGGCTGACGAGATCCGTTCAAGGCTGGCCAACGGCCGATAGCCGCCAGCAAGCACGGCTTCGCGCGACAGCGAACGCACTGGCTGCACGCAGCTTCCGGCAACCTCGTCTGTCGCAATCGTCAAGATTCGCGTCGCGTGCAGATAAAACCTTCCCGTCCGTCACGCCGTTAACCCGTTCGAAGCCCACGCGCCACGTGTTGCGACGTGGCGCTTGTCCTTCGTGATCCGGAATCCACATCCGCCGCTGGCCGCGCCTGGCCGGCGCAAGGGAACGTCATGCGAAAACACCTCACTATCCGTGGCGGACTCGTCGCGACCATCGCCGGCTATACCGTGCTGCTCGTGCTGGTGGTCGGCGCAGGCATCGCGGCCCTCTACGCGGGCAACGGGTCGCTCGAGGCGATGTATCGCGACGACACCGCGTCGCTGCTGCACCTGAAGACCAGCTCCGAACGGATGCTCGTCCTGCGCGAACGCATGAGCGACGTCGCGCAGATCATCAGCGCCGGCCAGTCGGGCAAGGAGGAAGTCGCGCAACTGCACACACTCCTCAAGCAGAGCAATGATGAACTGGACGCCTACACACGCCTGCATTCGCGCAACGCCGACGAGCAGGCGCTATTCGACACGCTGCAGAATCGCCGCCGGGCGCTGCTTGACCGCGTGTTCCTGAAGGCGCTATCGCAGCTCGACGGCGATGACGCGTTCAACTTCCTCGACACGCAGCGCACTGCGCCGCCCGCGCTGTTCGCCGCCTACCAGGATGCGATCGACGCACTCGAATCGTTCCAGGTCGCACGCGAAAAGGCCCGCTACGATGCGGCCGGCGTCCATTTCCACCGGATCGTGTGGGGGATGGCGGCAGTCGCCGTGCTTGCGATCGTCGTCGGCTTCTTTGCGCAGCGCATGCTCGCGAAGGCGATCATCGAGCCGATCAATCTCGCGGTCGACCAGTTCGAAAAAATCGCGAAAGGCGACCTGACCGGAACGGTCGTCATTCCCGGCGAAAACGAGATGGCCTATCTGCTGAATGCGCTGAAGCGGATGCAGGACGGCCTCGTCGACACCGTGCACCAGGTGCGCACGAGCACGGAGACGATCGTCGGTGACGTCCGCACGATCGCTAGCGGCAACGTCGACCTGTCCGCGCGCACCGAGCAGCAGGTCGTGTCGCTGCAGCAGGCGGCGGCGAGCGTCGAGCAACTGACGGCGGCCGTGCGCCAGAATGCGGACAACGCGCGCGATGCACGCACCTACGTCGAGGGCGCGGCCGGCATCGCGTCGCGCGGCGGCGAGGCGATGCAGCGTGTCGTCGAGACGATGTCGGCGATTTCTAACAGCTCCACGCGAATCTCCGGCATCGTCGGCGTGATCGAGAGCATCGCGTTCCAGACGAACATCCTCGCATTGAACGCTGCCGTCGAGGCTGCGCGCGCGGGCGAGCAGGGGCGCGGTTTCGCGGTCGTCGCAACAGAAGTTCGCGGGCTCGCGCAGCGCTGCGCGTCGGCGGCGAAGGAAATCCGGGACCTGATCGGCCATTCCGCGCGGCGCGTCGAAGACGGCAGCGGCCTCGTCGCACGGGCCGGCTCGGCGATGGCCGAACTCGTCGCCGCGGTCGAGCGCGTCAATGCGATCATGAGCGAAACCAGCAACGCATTCGAAGAGCAGTCGGCGGGCATCGAGCAGGTGAACGACGCGGTCATCCAGATGGAGCAGACGATGCAACGCAATGCCGCGCTGGTCGAGGAGGCGGCGGCCGCGGCGCTGTCGCTCGACGAACAGGGTTCACGGCTGAGCGCGGCGGTCGCGCAGTTCCGTCTGGGTGAAGCGGCAGTCGCGTGACGTACGCATGTGCGCGACCGCAGCCGGATCGTCGATGGCGAATGCGCCGGTGACGTGCCGATGAATGGCGCGCGACAGACTGGAACGCGTCACCGGCCGCTGGTCAGCGACACAATGAAGTAGCGGAATCGATGCGAGTCGACTCACTGCGGCGATTCAGGCAACGCGTAGTCGAAGCTGTACGAATGCTGGCCGTTGTCGATGCTGACGATCATCGAGCCGGAGAGCCCCAGCAATTCCCCCGTCCCGGAATCGGGCACGACGGTGATCGACTGCTTCGGCTGCCCACGGGTCATGGTGGCGCTGTGCTGCAGGACAAAGCTGCCCTGGCGGCCACCCAGCGTACCTTGCACGGTTTCCATCGCCACGTAGCCCGCGGAGCCCTGGACACTGCTGCGAAACGCGAGCATCTCTCCGTGGCTGACGGCTTCCAGGTCGCCGTGAAATTGCTTGTCCAGCGACATGCGGCCGAGCCCGGTATTTTCCGCGACGCTGCTGAGGGACTCCGGATTCAGCTTCACTTCGAACGGACCGTTGGCCAGCAGTTTCATCGCAGCTCTCCTCGTCGAATGGGCACTCCGCACTATAAGCCAACCGGGTTTCGCCGTAGGTAACGGTTTGCTTTACGCATCTGCGTCAATGCCGGATTCGACCGCAGATCGTGTGCCGCGCGGCGCCTGGGGCGATAATCGGCTTCCGGTCTTTAACCATGCTCACCTGTGACTACCCCTGCGTTCGCACCCTTTCAGGATTTGGCCAACACCTTGCTGGCTCACTGGAACGACGCCAATGGCGACGGCTCCCATGACACGTCGCATTTGCAGCGCGTGTGGAAGAACGCGGCGGCGATCCATGCCGAGGAGGGCGGAGATGCCGAAGTGCTGTTTGCGGCGACGCTGCTGCACGACTGCGTAGCGGTCGAGAAAAATTCTCCGCTTCGCGCGCAGGCATCGCGGCTGTCGGCGGAGCGGGCTCGGCGATTGTTGACGTCGCTGGATTGGCCGGATGCGAAGATCGACACCGTGGCGCATGCGGTCGAGGCGCATAGTTTTTCGGCCGGTGTCGCACCGATGACACTCGAAGCCAAGGCGCTGCAGGACGCCGACCGGCTCGATGCGATCGGCATGCTGGGTGTTGCACGCTGCTTTTATGTCGCCGGCCGGATGGGCAGCGCGTTGTATGACCCGGTCGATCCGCACGCATCGGAACGGGAACTCGACGACACGCGATTCGCCATCGATCATTTTCAAACGAAACTGCTGAAGCTGGCGTCCGGTTTCCAGACCGTCACCGGTGCCCGTTTGGCGAAAATCCGCCACGATCGCTTGCGTCGTTTTCTCGACGAGTTTGCCGACGAAATCTGATTCTGCTGACGGGGGACTCAAGTACCGTTACTGGTTCACGAACCCGGCTCGATGCGTATTACGGTTGTGGCACGACAGAAGAGTAGAACGTCGAAGCCGGTCGATGGATACAGGTCGATCCGAATGCGGCGATCGTCGCAGTAAGAAAACCGGAAATCAGAATGCCTGTACCGCCTGTTAGTGTCACGGACTCTCTCACGTGATGATAAGGAGTCCACAACCGCGGACCACCACAGTCACCACAATGAGAGCCGAGAAGATCAGCGCCGGGGCGAGATGCCGGAACGGCTCCCGGTTTCGTATCAACGTGAAGAGCGCGCCGATCATGATCGCGCCGGCCAGCGTGAGGCCCAAAACTCTGGTTTGTTGTCCAGGAAGAAGTGCCGCACTGAGCAATTCCAGCGTGCCACAGAGCAACTGAAACCATGCCGGATAACCCCAGCGTGCGAAGTCGCGCTTCACCGCGCCGGGCCGTGCGAGATTGACCACCCCGGCAATCGCGAACAGAACCGCTACGCTCATCGCGAGGATCGATTCGAGAGACGCACTGTTCCACGCCATCGTCATGCTCCGTTGGTTTGCCGAAAGTGTTCTTGTGCGGAGAGGTCCGCAATCAGGCCGGAGCCATGGGGCTCCCACGCAAGAACTCGCCGGGCATGCTGGCCGCTGACTGTCTGGTCGAGCGCCAGTGCGTCAGCGAACGGACCAAGCGATTGGCGAGCATCGTCGAGCGACCAAAGTTCGACGCGATCGGCGCCGACCGAGGCCCGAATCGCTTCACCCATTTCGACAACGGCAACGGCATCTTCCGCGACGACGTTGAAGATCTGTCCCGTGACTCGACCGTCCCCGCTTGCCGCCTGCTCCACCGCGCTCAGGTAAGCCGTGGCGAGATCATCGACGTGAACGGCAGGCCAGTGATTGCGACCCTCGCCGACGATCTTCACAGCGCCGGACTGACGGACCATGCCGGCAAGCATGCCGAAGATGCCACCGCCGTAGCCATGCACCATCGCCGGCCTCAGAATCACGGCGGCAATCGAGCGGCTCGCTGCCAGCGCCTGCACGTGTTGCTCCACTGCGGGCCGCCAGGCGATGAGTGGTGTCGGGTTCAGCGCCGATGCCTCAGTCGCAGGCTCCCCTTTCGTGTTGCCGTAGACCCAGGTGCCCGACGTATAGACAAACGCCGCGCCCGGATGCATATGCGAAAGCATCGCGACAGCCGTGGCCTCATCAGCCGCGGCGGCAGAAGCATCGTTGGTTGACGCGGTGTGCACCACGCCATCAGCGGCACCGGCAGTCGCAGCGAAAGACTGTGGCTCACGCAGGTCGCCGGTATGCAGTTTCACACCGAGACGTGCCAACGCGTTGGCGGCCGCCGATTGGTCCTGGCGCACCAGCGCCGTCACCTGATGACCGAGACTGATTGCTTTGCGCGCGACCGCCTGCCCGATGTAGCCAGTACCACCTGTAATAAACAGTTCCAAAGCGTTCTCCCAACGGATTGCCTGCGAGGTTGAATAGCCACCAAAACGAGACCAGTGAGTCTCGTTATCGGAACCATAGACGAGACTGGTCAGTCTTGTCAACTGCTCGGCGATCTGGTATTTATTTCGAATGAACGCTTCTTCCCTTTCCAGCTTGAGCCCGCTGCAACGCCGCAAGCGGTCTGCCATCCTCGACGGCGCGAAAACCGTTTTTTTACGCCAGAGCTTCGGTCTGGCGACGATGGACGATGTCGCCTCGGCCGCCGGCGTCGGCAAACAGACGGTCTATCGTCACTTCGGGTCGAAGGAGGCGCTCTTCGTCGGTCTGGTGCGCTCGATGTGCGCTGAGGTGGGTGCGCTTCTTGCCAGCACGCAGGGCGAGCAGTCCGACGGCTCACCCGAAGTCGAGTTGCGCGAGTTGGGATGGGGGCTGGCACGAAGCCTGATCGCGCCGGATAATCTGCGGCTTTACCGGGCAATCGTTGCTGAAGCTGAGCGTCTTCCGGAACTCGGCCAGGTGTTTTACGAGAATGGCGCAAAGGTCGTGCGTGCCGTCGCCGCAAGAATTCTGCGGAAGCGATTTGACGAATCGACTGCTGCATTCCGGGCAGCGACATTCGTCCAGTTGGTGCTGGGCGACGCGTATCTGGAACTGTCAATCGGTTTTACGGTGCCCGATGTTGAAGCGCGCTTTGCGCTGCAGATTGACGAGGCGGTGGCGGCTGCGCTTCGCTAAGGAGCGTCACATAAGACGTCGAACCACTGCATGCGGTGCGCAACAGCGTGTAGCACGGGAAGCAAGATACTGCGTTTCCGATTCCGCACGTCCCAGGCGCGTTTCTAAAATTGAGGGTTTCGTTTTGTGGCCGACATTTGTCTGATGCGGTTGAATCCGCAACCCGAATCGGGCATTCAGTATTGGCCTTGACGGTCATTCGCCAGGCTGCAAGCAAGCGTCCTGCTAGCGCCGGCTCGCGGAACACCTGCGCTCATCGGGTCACTTCACCAAAGTACCAACATTCATACATGAACGGGCGACCATCGTCGTCAAGGTCTTTGATGGCAATACCCAACTCAGACATGCCGGGCGGCACGTGTAACATCCATTCACTGGATAATTTACGGCCCCGTATGAGATTCCTTTCGCCGAAAATACTCGCGCCGTCATCAACGTGGGCGCTGAAGTAGTCTTCGTCGAGGTAGACGCATACCTCGCTTGCAAACATGTCGGGAAGGGAAATTGCGCACGTCACTCGGGCCGACCTACTCGCGGTTGGTTTACGAGCGAGAAGGAACGCTGATGCATCTATAAGGCCTTGTGCACACGTGCGACGGGTGGCAACGGTGGCATATCGCCCCCGAACAAGGCTGGATAGCACGGGGATTTTCCAATTCCAGTAAAGCTCATTCGAGTTCCAGACGTCGGCCGGAATGCAGTTCGAAAGTTTTTCCGGCCATTGTCGGACGGCTCGAAGCCGACGAGGGATACCACGGAGTTTCTTTTCAGGCATAGCGAGTCCCAAGCGCTGACATCTTCACTCCTGAGGTTGCGTCCGTGAAAATCAGAAAGAGTGGATGTCATGGTTCGCGATTGTCGACAGTCGGATCGAGTTTCGGCTTCCCACGGATTGTCAGCGATTCAGGCGTCGATGTCGAACGACCGGTTGTGGCCGCTAACCGGCATACGCGCTCCGCTGTCGTCGGCCAATCGTGACGCCTGCCGTAAGATTGCGACCACCCGGCATGCAACGATGTGCGACTGATCGACGCCGCGCATTTCAAATGCGGGCAGTGGTGCCGCTGGTGCGCCGGCACAAGCATCGGCAGCCGTCGGCGCCGTGCATCGCTCGGCGACCGCATCGATGCAAAAGGCGACGCTTCAATCGTCGCCTGATTGATAGAGCGCTTTCAACTGCGCCAACTCTTCGATGAATTGATCCTTGAGCGCTTGCGGCCCGAGGATTTTCAGGTGCGCGCCGTACCCCAGCAGCTTCCGCGCGCCGTGCTCGATCGATTCGATGGGCATCAGGAACGCTTTCCATCCCGGCGGCACCTCCGCGCTGCCTGCATCCTGCGAGACCGGCGCGGTTTTGATCCGCGCGTTGGCCAACCAGGTTTCGCCGCGCGGTGATACGGCGATATGGGCGGTCAGCCGATAGAGATCGGTTTCGTACCGGCTCATCGCGTCACGCCAGTGCGTCGCCAGATCGAATCGCGCTGGGCGCCTGAAACGGCGGCGCGTCGCGTTGAGTTCGCAGATATTCGCCAGCCGGAACGTCAGTGCGCCGGGCTTGCCCGCCACCCTAGCTATCAGGTACCAGGCGCCGCCCTTGAGCACCAGACCGAGCGGCTCGAGTTCGCGGCGGGACAAGCCACGCCAGCTCTGATACTTCACTTCGATACGGTACGAATCCCACACCGCATCGGCGACTTCACGCAGAAACTCGGGCGTTTCCTGCGCCCGGTACCAATCCACGGTATCGATGTGCAGCCGGCTGGCGACGCGATCGGCCTGCTCGCGCGAGCCCGGGGGCAGGCTGGCCATCATCTTCAGCCGCGCGGAGGTCGCCATGCCGTCGAGGCCCAGCTCTCGCGCCGGCCCGGGCAAACCCGCCAGGATCAGCGCGTGCGCTTCGTGCTCGGTGAGCCCCGTGAGATTGGTGCTCCAGCCGTCACGCAGCTGAAATCCGCCGTTGCGGCCGCGATCGCCCCAGATGGGCACGCCGGCCGTGGAGAGCTGGTCGATATCGCGCAGGATCGTGCGCTCGGACACCTCCAGTGCTTCGGCCAGCGCCGGTGCGGTCATCCGGCCGCGCGCTTGCAGCATCATCATGATCGACAACAGGCGGCTGGCTTTCATGGGCGACACGTACCTCTAATACATGACATGGGATGTCATGTTATCGGACTTATGCTTTGCCGCATGCCTGATCCGTTGTTTCGACGAATTCGGTCGTTCGAATCGATGGACGCATGAGGTTGCCGCTTAACTGGCGCACGGGTCGATTCGGGCTACCGACACGCATCGGCTGGTGCCCGCTGCGCGCTCGGCGGTTCACGCGTGAACGTGTTCGAGGTGGGGCGCATGACATCAATGGAGAGCGAATCATGAAGATCATTTCCGGACCCTTGAGCATGTTCGGTGCCAAGGTCGAGATTGCGGCGCACGAGAAAGGCATCGACTTCGAGCTGGTGATGACGCCGTTCAGCCAGCTTCGCGGCTATGAACCCAAACATCCGGATGTCTTGCGCATCAACCCGAAGCGCCAGGTGCCGGTGCTGACGGACGGCACGCTGGAGATTTTCGATTCCACGCAGATATTCGAGTATCTCGAGGATGTGAAGCCCGATCCCGCGTTATGGCCGGCACATCCGGCGGCGCGCGCGATCGCGCGTCAGCTCGAACACTGCAGCGACGAAATCTATTTTCCGCACGTTGTCCGGCTGATGGGGCTTGAAGATACGCCGGACGATCCGGCAGCGCAGGCGGCGCGCGCCGAGGCGTCGCAATACTATCGGCGCATGGAACGCGTGCTGGCGAATCGGGAATTTCTGGCCGGAACGTATTCTTATGCCGACATCGCGTTCTACATGGCGCAGTTGTTCGGCGCGCGCAAGGGTGCGCCGATGACGGCAGAGACGCCCAACCTGCTCGCGTGGCGTGAACGGATGACGGCGCGTCCCGCCGTGCGAAAAGTGGCCGGTGCAATGGCGGCGTATCTTGCGTCGATTCGAAACGCCGTCCCTGATTTTCTGTGGAGCCAGTTGCTCGACGGGCTCGGCGCATCCACCATCATGCGTCTCGACGTGGTAAAAGACGCGCAGCTGGTCTTTAATCTGCCGACGTCTTTAAAGGCCTTCGATGAACCCGGAAAGCAACGCTAACGGTACGGATGTCCGCGATACGCCCGCTCCGAAGGAATCGTCCATGACCCAGCCGACCCACGATCTCGTCGTATTTGGCGCCACCAGTTTTGTCGGGCAGATTCTGACCCGCTACCTGTCCGACTACCTGTCGGGGGCCGGCGAGACGCTGCGCTGGGCCATCGCCGGCCGGTCCGAAGCGAAGCTCAGGCAGGTCAGGGATGCGCTGGGCGTGGCGGGGCAGTCCGTGCCGATCATCGTCGCCGACGCGGCCGACGAAGCGCAGCTGCAAGCGCTCTGCGCGCAAACGCGGGTGGTCGTGTCCACCGTCGGACCCTACGCGCTTTACGGGGAGCCGCTGGTCAGGATCTGCGCGCAAACCGGCACCGACTACTGCGACCTCACCGGCGAGACGCAGTGGATCAAGCGGATGATCGAAAAATACGAGCCGGCGGCCCGGCAATCGGGTGCGCGCATCGTTCATTGCTGCGGCTTCGATTCGGTTCCGTCGGACATGGGTGTTTTCTTCCTGCAGCAACAGGCACGGCGGCAGTGGGGCATGCCGGCCGGGCAGGTGAAGATGCGCGTCAAAACGCTGAAGGGCGGCGCATCGGGCGGGACGGTGGCGAGCGTGATCAACGTCGTGCGGGAAGCCGCGGCCGATCCCGCATTGCGTAGGGAACTGCTCGATCCTTATTCGCTGTGCCCGCAAGGTCATGGCTTCACGGCGCGGCAGCACGCGGTCCGATCGGCCGAATTCGATCGCGATTGCGACGCGTGGATTGCACCTTTCGTGATGGCGGCGATCAACGAGCGCGTCGTGCACCGCTCCAATGCGCTTGCGGGCAACGCCTACGGCAGCCAGTTCACCTATGACGAAGCCGTCATGACGGGCACGGGCTTCAAAGGCCGCCTGACCGCGCTGACGATGGTGGCGGGCCTCGGTGCGTTCATGGTGGGTGTCGTTGTCAAGCCGGTGCGCAGCCTGATGGAGCGCTTCCTGCTGCCGAAGCCCGGTGAGGGGCCGAGCGCCGAGGCCCAACTGGCCGGACGCTACGATTTGCGTTTCTACGGCCGCGCCGACGACGGGCGGACGCTGCGTGTGAAAGTGACCGGAGATCGCGATCCGGGCTACGGCTCCACCGGCAAGATGCTGGGCCAGGCCGCGATCAGTCTCGCGCTGGATTGCGCCAGCGATGGCGTCAAGACCGGCTGCGGCGGCGGCTTCTGGACGCCCGCGACGATGTTCGACGAGCGTTTCGTCGAGCGTCTGGTTCGTCATGCAGGGTTGCGTTTCGAGGTGATTTGAGCGCGAGTCCCGCCCGCTATTCGACAGGAAGCCAATCAATATCGGATTGCGAAGCAACGTGAGGAGACAGCTGATTGTCACGGCCTGTTGCGTTTGCCTGCCCCCGTGCGAACGGCGGTTTCGTCGAAAATCGTCGCGGCGAATTCAACGGCAGCCGGCATCCGGGCGTCATGCATCATCACGAATTCCATTTCCGGCAGTTCCGGCAAACCTTCGGACCCACCCAATTCGCGGAGCGTGTCGTCGATCGCGCTCCGCGGCACCGGGGCGATCGCGATGCCGGCCCGCGCGAACGTCCGGATGCCGGTGACGCTCGGGCTTTCGCATGCGATCCGATAAGGCATGCCGGCCAACGAGAGCGCCTTGATGGCGGCCCCTCGATACGGACACGGATCGGGGAAGCACGCCAGCGGGACATCGCCTTCGGGAAGCGGCTCGTGGCGCGCAAATGCCCAGACGAGCGGCTCGTGCCACAACGTCGCGCCCTGGTCCGAGGGTGAGCACCGGCTGCCGATCACGAGATCGAATTCGCCGTTTGCGTGCCGTCGAAACAAACTGTCGCCGATATCGACCGTCAGATCCAGCCGCAAGCCGCGCCGCGCAGCACTATAGCGGCGCATCACGTCGGGAAGCCAGCCTCCCGCAAAATCCTCCGACGCGCCGATACGCAGCTTGATGTCGACTGCGTCGGCGGTTCCCAGCCTGGCCCTCGCTTCCTCGCTCAGATTGAGCATCGCTCGTGCGTATCCGAGCAGCGTCTGGCCATGCTCGGTGAGCGTGACGCTGCGCGTATTGCGTACGAGCAGCGTCCGGCCGACCTGTTCTTCGAGGCGAACGATCTGGGCGCTGACCGCAGATTGGCTGAGATTCAGCCTGCGACCGGCGCCGGTAAAGCTCCGTACGTCGGCGACCGCAACAAACGTATGAAGCAGCGCCGTATCGAGGGGAGTGTCCATTGATCACCAATCCGGGTTAATTCAATCAATTAATATCGTTTCAAAATTATAAGCCGACCCGATAGGCTGCGAATCGCAGTGGGCGACCGCGCATCCCGCGTGGCGCCGTCACTCTTGGCAAGGACCAACTCCATGACGCGCGTGCTCTATATCGAAGGCTCACCCAACAAGGAATATTCGGCGTCTATCGAAGTGTGCAATGCATTTCTCGATGCGTATCGGCACGCCCATCCCGATCATGAAATACAGAAGCTCGACATCTGGGATCTGGCGATGCCTGAATTCGACGAAGCCGCGTTGGCCGCAAAATATGCCGAGCTGAGCGGAACGGCGTTGACGCCGGCGCAGGCGGTGGCATGGCAGCGGATCGAACAGTTCGCGGCGCCATTCCACGCAGCGGACAAGTTCCTGTTCGGCGTGCCGCTGTGGAACTTCAGCATTCCGTACAAGCTCAAGCACTTGATCGACACGATCTCGCAGAAGGACGTGCTGTTCACGTTCGACGGTTCGGGTTTTGCCGGCAAGCTGGCCGGCAAAAAGGCGGCGGTCGTCTACGCGCGCGGGCTCAGCTACCAGTCGCCGGGTTCGTTTACGCCGGCCGGCGAGTTCGACCTGCAGCGCCCGTACATGGAAACCTGGCTGAAGTTCGTGGGCGTGAAAGACGTCACCGGTATCGTTGTCGAGCGCACCTTGTTCGGTCCCGACGGCCAGGTCGATCGTAGTCGTGCGATCGACGAAGCCCGCACGATCGCGCGCGTGTTCTGACGCTACCGCGCTTCGCTTCCGGCACGCCAGCGGATCGCGCCCGACGGTTGCTTCGAAGCGCGGCCCGGATAGTCGAGTCAGCGCTCGCCACGCGCGATGGCGAGCACGACCCCGAATCCCACGAGCAAGCCTCCGAAGGTGCGGTCGATCCAATGCCGCACGGACAGCAAGCGATCACGGACTGCAGTGGCGGAGAAACAGACGGCCACCAGGCTGAACCAGCTGGCATGTGCGAGCGCGATGAAGGCGCCGTAGCCGATCTGCACGATCAACGGTGTGTCGGGCCGGACTGCCTGCATGAACAGGCTGACGATAAAAACGGTGGTTTTGGGATTCAGCGCATTGGTCAAAAAGCCGGTGCGCAGCGCCGCCAGATCGGACAGCGGCGCCACATGCGCGTCGGGTTGCCCGTCGTGAGCCTTTGCCATGAGCATCTTCGCGCCCAGGTAAATCAGGTAGATCGCGCCGACCAGCTTGACGGCATTGAAGAGCCACAGAGATTGGCGGATCAGCAGGCCCACGCCCAGCAGCGTGTAGCTCACGTGGACCGTCACGCCCAGTCCGATACCCAGTGCGGTGAGCAAGCCTGAGCGGCGCGACAGCATCAGGCTGTTGCGCGTGACCATCGCAAAGTCGGGGCCCGGGCTGATGACGGCCAGCAACGTGATTGTGACTACAACTATCAGTTCGGTCATCGCATTGTCCTTTCGATTGAGGTCGTCATGGCACAATATTAAGGACCGTATTCCATCGGGAAAAGCGATGATTTCTGACCAGAATGGTGAGATCGACTCACAATCGATCCGCGCAAACCTGCCGTCGCTGATGGCCTTGCGTTGTTTCGAGGCGGCGGCGCGTCACGAGAATTTCAGCCGTGCCGCCGACGAACTGTGCGTGACCCACGGCGCGGTCAGCCGTGCGGTGCGCCTGCTCGAAGACGACTTCGGCGTGGCGCTGTTCCAGCGGCGCAGTCGTCGTGTGTTCCTGACCGATGCGGGCCGCAAGCTGGCCCAGGCAGTCCATGACGGCCTGGGCCTGATGCGTCACGCCGCGCACGAATTGCGCACCGAGGCCGCCCGTGCGCGGCGTTGGGTCCTGTCTTGCGAACCGACGCTGCTGATGCGTTGGCTGATCCCGCGCTGGCCGGACTTCCAGGCCCGACACGCGGGCGTCGACATCCACCTGGCTGCCGCGGGCGGTCCGTTCTCGTTCGACAGCGGCATCGACATGGCCATCCGCCGTGACGACTTTGCCTGGCCTGACGGCTATCACGCCGAGCGCCTGTTCACCGAAAGGGTGGGCCCGGTTTGCCGTCCCGACAAAGTCGATGCGTGGTTTTCCGCTCGTCGCGGCGGTTGCTCGTTGAAGCCAGACGTTCCGCAATTGCATGCGCGGACCAGGCCGGACGCGTGGAAGGAATGGGCAGTGGCGGCGAATCAGCCGACCGGGAGCGGGCGGCAGCAGATGTTCGACCATTTCTACTTCAGTCTGCAGGCGGCCGTTGCGGGGCTCGGTGTCGCCATCGGCCCGTGGCACCTCGTTCGCGACGATCTTGAAAGCGGCGTGCTGGTCGCGCCGATGGGATTCGTGGAAGACGGTTCGCACTACTGCTTGCTGACGCCGGCGCCAGTTGCAGCCGGAACCGCGCAGTCGGATCTGCTGGCGTGGTTGCAGGCAGTGGTTTGATTGGGGGTTCCGCTTCCACGATTCCCTGCTCGTTGGCGCCAGTCTCAGAGGGCTGTCGTTCCGGAAGCAGACCCTCGAAGCATTGAATTTCTCCGACGCAGACCTGTCCGATTACGATTTTCTCGATGCTGTCTTCGATGGCGGCAGCCTCGGCAACGCTCGTCTGCTGAACACCCGATTCGACGGCGCCGACCTGCGCTCTGTCGACCTGAGCGGCCTGCGGCTATCCGATGTCCTGCTCCATCTCAAGGGAGCGATACTCGCCGTCGATCAAGCGGTCATGCTGATCGGCAATTGCGGCGTTCGCGTGATGTGAAACTCGTCAGGCGCGCAGTCAAGCCCGCTTGCGCGCCTGACATTTCATTACCGAAACGCGTGGAATCATCGACGCGCTTGTCGAGGGGCTTGAATGGGTCGCGTCCTTCCCGCTTCGGACCTTCGAAACGAGGCCGCTTCAATGACAGCAGCTAGACTACAGTGGGCATTTCCCCGGCACCTTTGAACCCGCTTCCTTCACACGAAGGCCAACGACGAGGTCGAGCCATGCAGCTTCAAACCGGTAACTTGTTCAGCGTCGAAGGGCAACGCGGCGGCGACGAGCGGATCGACCTGCTCGTAACGGGACAGCGCTTGAACGTCGAGCGGATCGTGTCGATGGGGCACGCGAGCCCCGACGGGTTCTGGTATGACGATTCGCGCGCCGAATGGGTCGTACTGCTGTCGGGGGCGGCCGTGCTCGAGTTCGAAGAAGGCTCGACGCGGCACGACATGCGCCCGGGCGATTACGTGCTGATCGAGCCGCATTGCCGCCATCGCGTCGCGTGGACGCATGAAGACGAGCAAACTGTCTGGCTTGCGATTTATTACGAACGCTGAAACATGTATTGGCCGGGGGCGCGTGCCGCCACGCGCCGGATGCGACAAATCGCCGTCAACCCGGAGCGGTCTTTGAATACCGCGGGTATCGATGCCAATATCGCCGGACAGCGCGCTGAACCGCGCGCCGGTGCGCGTCGAGAATCTCTTATTCCTGAATCAGGAATCGATTGCGATTCTTCGCATCCTTGATCCATGCGGGCGCGCGACCGCGGCCCGACCAGGTTGCCCCGGTCTTGGGATCGCGATACTTCGCCTGCACGGGGGCCGCCGCTTGCTTGGCCGACCGACCTCGACGCACACCGAAAATATCCTTCTCGGTAATGCCGAATTCCGCGACCTTGGCGCGGATGTCGTCGACGATCGCCTGGAATTCCGCGGTGCGCGCTGCTTCGGCTTTCTCTGCCAAAGCTTCCATTTGGGCTTTCAGTTCCTTGTAAGTCGCCATATATCGCTCTTCAGGTTGTGTACACACATGATAGCGGTTTCAATCGGAAATGATGAGAAAATTCTCGCCGACTACGCGTTCCGCCATCGATTTGGCGGCGCAGGACTGCTTCGAACACCTGAAAAGTGCGTCGCTTTGATGAATACGCACATGATTGCCCGGGAGCGTTAAACGGTCTGGCCGCGTCTCTTTGGTCGTTCGAGGCAGCGCCTATCCTTCGGGACAAGCTCTGGCGACTCAATTATTCTTTATCTTTTTTCTGAAGTATCGGGGAATCCACTCATGAACAGAGACGATAAGCTGAGACAGGTCGCGGCCGAATTCGGATTCGATCCGGACGAGGAAATCAGGATCGGCGGAAAGTACAGGCCCATTCTGGTCGACGGGGGCACGGCCTACATTGCCGGCCAGATTCCGCGAGTGGGAGAAGTGGTGCGCTTCGTCGGCGTGGTGGGTGAAACCGTTACGCTGGATGACGGTCGCCGTGCGGCCGGCATATCGGCGCTGCGTGCGCTGTCGCTGATCGGAAAGCATTGCGGCACGCTCGATGCGATATCGGCTGTTCCGCGCATGACCGTGTACGTGAGGAGTGCGCCAGGCTTCACGATGCAAAGCGAAGTTGCCGACGGCGCGTCCGATGTCTTGTATGCGGTGCTCGGCGACGCGGGCGTCCATACGCGCTCGTCCGTCGGCGTGCTGCAATTACCCAAGGGCGCGTCGGTGGAAGCGGATTTTATTTTTTCGCTGCAGCGCGAGCGTGACCATGCAGGGCACTGATCTATCCGCAGCCCGGCATGGCCGGGCCACGACGAGCAACCGCGCTACTGCACGGGCGTAAGGACCGGCGCACCCTTGTTCTTGATCAGGAACACGACGAACTTTGCCGGCTTCGTGCTGCTGGCATTTCGTCCGACCGTGTGCACGTCCTGCGGGCCTTCGTGGAACGTGTCGCCCGCGTGGAGCGTGACCTCCTTGCCACCGTTCAGGCCCATCACGATGCTGCCGTCGAGCACATAGACAAATGCATGCGCATCGTGGCGATGAACGGGATCGACGCTGCCGGGCGGATAGTCCACCACGATCATCTGGACTTCCTTGCCCGGATATTCCGGCAACGGCTCCGTGGTCAGCTGCGTAACCTTGGCTTGCGGTGCGGCGGCCGCCGGTTGAGCGACCATCAGCAGCGCCGATACCAACGGTGCGAGAACACGCATGATGCGCTTCATGTCGTCACTCCAGGTTGGCCTTGTCGAGCCCGAACATCTTGTCGAACGAGCCGGGCGCGATGCGGAATGCGACATTCAGCCGGTTCCAGCTATTGATCGCGCCCACCAGGAAGGTGAGATCCGACAGCTCCTGCTCGGAATAGTGCGCACGCACGCGCTCGTAGAGGTCGTCCGGCACGCCGTTGGCTGGCAGGTGAGTCAGTGCGTCGGTCCATTCCAGCGCGGCACGCTCGCGCGGTGAAAACAGCGGCGACTCGCGCCAGATCGCGACGTGATGAACGCGCAGTTCGCGCTCGCCGTGGATTTTTGCCATCTTGATGTGCATGTCGACGCAGAATGCGCAGCCATTGAGCTGTGATGCCCGAATCTCGACGAGCTCGCGGACCGGCGCCTCGATCGTCGTTTTCTGAAACAACCCGTCCAGCTCGACGAGCTTCTTGGTCAGTTCCGGCGATTGCTGAAAGTAGTTGATACGTTGCGTCATGATCTGTTCTCCTGATCTGTTGGCTGTGGAAGCGGTACTACCGACTCTGCGTATAACGATTCACCGCAGGACCTGTCTGGCAACCATCGTAATCGTGTGCGTCGGGGGCCAGTAGTGCCGGGAACGTGCGCACTCTGTTGTCGCTTCGGCACCAATCGCCCGTCGGATTCAGCAGTCGCCCACACATCGTTGGCGTGCAGTCAGGCCGACACGGCGATGACACTGAAGATTCCCTGTCGCGCCATCTTCGTATAGGGGCACAGGCGTTCCGTGTCGCGGACAAGCACTTCCGCGACATGCCGGTCCACACCCGGCATGCGGATGGTGACGTTGGCGATCAGCGCATATCCGCCATCTACCGGATCGCGACCGAACGATACTTCGACGGACACGGTTGTCTCTCCGATGTCGATCTGCTTGCGTTGCGCCAGCAGGCTCAGCGCGCCGTGAAAGCACGCGGCGTAGCCGGCGGCAAAAAGCTGCTCGGGGTTGGTGCCGCCGCCCGGGCCGCCAAGTTCGGTGGGCAACCGCAGATCGAGGATGAGACAGCCGTCGTCGGATTGCGCGACGCCCGATGCACGGCCGTGCCGGGATTTGCCTCCAGAAACCGTGACCGTGGTCGTGTAGAGCGCGGCGAATTCGCGCCCGCGGTATTTGTCGAGCAGTGTCAGCGGCGGAGGTTTCAACCTCTCGTTCTCCATATGCCTCCCGGTTGCTTGTATCGGCCAACGCGAGCAGTTCTCGAACCTTGCGTATCGAGACGGTGCGTTGTTTTTCGAAGCGAATCAGCGCGCTGGCGCAGGTCTCGCCTGCAAGTCGATCCCCATGACCTCCATCCGAACGATGGACCAAACGTTCTTGCATGCTAGGCAAAGACGAGTCGTCGCACCAGATCGCATCGGGATGCATGGTGTTGCCCACTCCGCACCAATCCGGTGAGGCCGCGGAGGCGATCGATGGCTTCAATCTCGCGACGAATGCAGTGACGGGGCGGATTGGTGCAAATGAGGAACGGGAAAGTGTTCCGATGCAGGTCTACCTGCGCATGAGGCCGGCTCCTAGTATTACGGCACGGCAATGCGGCTTATCAGGGCGCCGACGAGCCATCGGTTTCGATAGCGCCCGATGCACGCGCGCTGAATCGTGACTGACTTGCGCGGGCAATAGGACCATCAGCGACACGGAATGCGACGCGCATACGAAATCGGAGGCTTGCGATGGAAACGTTGAATATCGATTGGCTGATGACTTCGCTGGCGCCGATCCGAACGGAACCCGACATCGAAGCAGGCGCTCATCTCGTCAGTGAGCGCGAAGGGTATGCGCATCACGGAATCTACGCGGGAAACGGGCGGGTTATTCACTATGGCGGCTTTCATTGTTGCACCAGGCGGTGCCCGGTGGAATGCATCTCGTTGCGTCGCTTCGCGGCGAACAAAGGCATCCGCGTTCAACCGGAACCGGATGCCGTTTATACCGGAACGGCCGTCGTCGAGCGGGCCCGGTCGCGCCTGGGTGAAGACCGATACAGGCTGCTGACGAACAACTGCGAACACTTCTGTACATGGTGCGTACAGGGTGTCGGGCGCAGTGAGCAGGTACGCCGTGGTTTGAGGAATCCGTGGACGGGCATCAGGACATTGTTCGCGTTTGCCAACGAGATGCTTGCTTCTCGCCCACGCATGATGTTGCCTCGTCGCGATGAAAAGCGCTCGAGTCGCGCTGCGCTTCTGCCGATGCCGGACCGAACCGGAACGGCGAATTTTCTGCAAACGGTTTTCTTTGCCTACTACGTGACGAGACGAGCAATGAACATATTTTCAATCGCCGGACGACACGCGTCACGCGTGTTCAAGGTGGGTGTACCGGTGATCGTCGCGACCGGGTTGTCGGCGTGCGTGAACTATGCCGGCATTCATGGCGATGCAGCGATGGCTGATCCTCGGCAGTACGCGACGCAACAGAGTCTTCCGTTCGAGCGAGGTCATTGGCCCACCGCCGATTGGGCCGATCAGTTCGGCGACGGCCAACTGAAAGCACTGGTTGACGAGGCGCTGAGAAGCAGTCCGACACTCGATCAGGCGCGTGCGCGCGTGGCGCACGCGCAGGCCTATAGTGAATCAGCGCGTGCGGGAACGATGCCGCGCGTCGACGCCAGCTACGCGCTCACACGCCAGCAATTTTCAGGAACGGCGCTGGTTCCGCCGCCGTATGGCGGGTCATGGCAGACGGAGAACCGGGGGATCCTGAGCGCTTCGTATGAACTCGACCTCTGGGGCAAGAAGCGCGAAGCGTTGAAGGCGTCGGTCTCCCGGCTTCAGGCGAGTCGCGCCGACGAGGAAACGGTCAGGCTGACGCTCACGACGTCGATTGCTCGCATCTATAACCAGCTCGCGCGCCTGTACGTGTTGCATGACATCGCGGAACAGGAGATCGCCCGGCGCGCGCAGATCGATCGCATCACCGCAGCCCGTATCGCGACAGGGCTCGATACGCAGGTCGAGCGTGAGACCGCACGTTCGAATCTCGCGTCGAGCCGCGCTGCGATGACATCGCTCGACGGCCAGATTCTCGCGACGCGCTATCAGATCGCCGCGCTGCTTGGCGCCGGCCCCGATCGCGGCTTGCAGATCGTGCGCCCGGCACTCGGCATGGGCGACGACGTTCGCCTGCCCGACAATTTGCCCGCCGATCTCGTGAGCCGGCGCCCCGACATCGTCGCCGCCCGCTGGAGCGTCGAGGCATTCGCGCACGATGTGAAGGAAGCGAAGGCCGAGTTCTATCCCGACATTAACCTGAGCGCCGCCATCGGGCTCGATGCGTTCGGCTTCGGTCGCTTCCTGACGGCGGCGAGTCGCACGGCATCGGTCGGCCCGGCAATCCACCTGCCCATCTTCGACGCGGGTGCACTCCGCGCGCAACTGAAGGGACGCTACGCCGACTTCGATTACGCCGTCGCGACCTATAACCAGGCGATTGTGACCGCGTTGAGCGAAGTCGCGACGCACATCGCCGACGTGCGTTCGACGGATGCGCAGCTTGTGGATGCGCAGACTGCGCAGCAAGCCGCGCTGAAAGCCGCCGAACTCGCGCTCGCGCAGTACAAGGCCGGCCTTACGAATCAATTGACGGTATTGAACGCCGACGTCAATGCGCTCTCCGCCAATCAGAGCGTCGCGAATCTGCGCATGAACCGCCGCGATCGGCAGATTGCGCTGGCGTCCGCGCTGGGCGGCGGTTTCGTCGACACGTCGATCGCCGACTCCGGGGCCGCGGCACGTGCCGAGATGCCCGCGTCCAGCGGGCCTGCCGTCGCCGCGCGTTGAGCGGCTATCCATCGAATTTGCCTGGAGATTGAAATGAGCGAAATCAACCCGCCGGTTCAGAAACCGGTCGACGCCGCGCGCGTGAATCATGATTCGTCGCCCTCGGGCGGAGACGATGTCGGAACCGAACCCGCTACGCGACGGCGCAGGATGCTGTTGGCGCTGCTCGGCGTGGCGGTCGTCGCGTCGTCGGTCGCGTATGGCGTGTACTACCTGACGGTTGCGCGCTACCACGAATCCACTGACGACGCGTACGTCAGCGGCAACCTCGTGCAGCTGACGCCGCAGGTGGCGGGCACCGTCGTCGCCGTGAATGCCGACGATACGCAGATCGTGAAAGCGGGCGATCCGGTCGTCAGGCTCGACAACGCCGATGCGAAAGTCGCGCTCGGCAATGCCGAAGCGACGCTGGGTCAGACCGTGCGGCAGGTGAGCAGTCTTTACGTGAACAACGATCTCTATGCCGCGAACGTCGCCCAGAAGCAGGCCGATCTGGCCCGTGCCCAGGATGATCTGCGCCGCCGCCAGGCCGTTGCCGACACGGGCGCCGTGTCGGCCGAAGACATCGCACACGCGCGCGACACCGTGACGGCCGCGCGGGCCACGCTCGACGCCGCGCGTCAGCAGGCGGAAGCCAACCGAGCATTGACCGCCCGCACGACGATCGACCAGCATCCGAACGTGCAAGCCGCCGCGTCGAAAGTGCGCGACGCGTATCTCGCCTACGCGCGCAACGTACTGCCCGCGCCCGTCACGGGCTATGTCGCGAAGCGTTCGGTTCAGGTCGGCCAGCGTGTGTCGCCAGGCACGCCGTTGATGGCGATCGTGCCGCTCGACGGCGTGTGGATCGATGCGAACTACAAGGAAAGCCAGTTGCGCAACATGCGCATCGGTCAACCGGTCACGCTGACGGCCGATGTGTATGGCAGCAAGGTCAAGTACCACGGCCGCGTCGTCGGCTTCTCGGCGGGCACCGGCAGTGCGTTCGCGAGCCTGCCGGCGCAGAACGCGACGGGCAACTGGATCAAGATCGTCCAGCGTTTGCCCGCGCGCATCCAGCTCGATCAGAAGGAACTCGAAGCGCATCCGCTGCGCATCGGCCTGTCGATGGACGTCGATGTGGATACGCGCGACAACACGGGCCCGCAACTCGGCGCCGCGATGAATACGTCGTATCGCACGGATGTGTTTGCCGAATATGGCGCGCAGGCCGATGCCGAGATCGAGAAGATCATCGCGCAAAACATCGTGGTCGAGCACGCGGGGCAGGCCGGGCAAGCGGGGCGCGTCGTATCGTCAACGACTTCCGCAAAGCGCGACGCAACACCGCGCGCAAGCTAAATCGCCGCCCGGCGTGCGCGTCACCGTCGCGTTCCGGGCGATTCAATCATCTGACCGGCCGGATCGATACGCCGGGCCTGTCGAACCTTCAGACTGGAAGCGAGATGAATTCCTCAACGCAACTTGCACCGCCGCCGCTGACGGGCGGAAAGCTCGTCCTTGCGACCATCGCCGTCGCGCTCGCGACGTTCATGAACGTGCTCGATTCATCCATCGCCAACGTTGCGATTCCCACCATCTCGGGAAACCTCGGCGTATCCGTCGACGAAGGCACGTGGGTGATCACGCTGTTCTCGGCGGCCAATGCCGTTGCGATTCCGCTGACGGGCTGGCTCACGCAGCGCGTCGGGCAGATCAGGTTGTTCGTGGCCGCCATCGTGCTGTTCGTGTTCTCGTCGTGGTTGTGCGGCGTCGCGCCGAACCTGCTCGTGTTGCTCGCCTCGCGCGTGTTGCAGGGCGTCGTCGCAGGGCCGCTGATTCCGCTTTCGCAAGCGATCCTGCTGGGCTCGTATTCGAAGGAGAAAAGCTCGACTGCGTTGGCGCTATGGTCGATGACCGCGACAGTCGGCCCGATCGCCGGCCCCGCGCTGGGCGGCTGGATCACCGACAGCTACAGCTGGTCGTGGATTTTTTACATCAACATTCCCGTCGGCCTGTTTGCGGCCGGCGTGACGTGGATGATCTATCGCGACCGCGAGACGCCGGTGCGCAAACTTCCCATCGACAAGGTCGGCCTGATGTCGCTCGTCGTGTGGGTCGCGTCGCTGCAGATCATGCTCGACAAGGGCAAGGATCTCGACTGGTTCAGTTCGCCCGTGATCTGCGCGCTGGCCGTCATTGCCGCCATCGGCTTCCTGTTCTTCCTGATCTGGGAATTCACGGAGAAGAACCCGATCGTCGATATTCGCCTTTTCGCGGTGCGCAATTTCCGCGGCGGCACGATTGCGATTTCCGTCGCGTATGCGGTGTTCTTCTCGAACCTCGTGATCCTGCCGCAATGGATCCAGGGTTATCTGGGCTATCGTTCGGTGGATGCCGGACTCGTGACGGCGCCGCTCGGGATCTTCGCCGTGCTGCTTGCGCCGTTGATGGCGAAGATCATGCCGAAGTCCGATGCACGGGTGCTCGCGACGCTGGCCTTCCTCGGTTTTGCGGGCGTATTCTTCATGCGCTCGCATTACACGACGAGTGTCGACCCCTATACGCTGGTGCTGCCGACTCTGTTGCAAGGTATTCCCATGGCGCTCTTTTTTACGCCGCTGACCGCGATCATCCTGTCGGGATTGACGCCGGACAGGATTCCGGCGGCCGCCGGCCTGTCCAATTTCGTGCGTGTGTTCGCGGGCGGCGTCGGCACGTCGTTGATCGCGACGGGGTGGAACGACCGGACGATCCTGCACCATGCCCGACTCGCCGAGCAGTCGAGCGTGAACAACCCCGACTATATGAGCGCCATCGCGCAGCTCCACGCAGCGCTTGGCGGCGGCACGGACCAGGCGGCGGCATTCTTCGAACGCGCGCTGAATGCACAGGCCGCGATGCTCGCACTGAACGATCTCTTCTGGCTGTCGTCGATCATCTTCATCGTGATCATCCCGCTCGTCTGGCTGACCAAGCCCCGCAAGGGCGGTGGCGGGGTAGGAGCAGGGGCGCACTGAGCGAGGTCACGTCGAATCGCACGGTGATGATCGCTCGGATGCCGCCGAACCGGAATGCGCCGAAGCCGTGAGGGTTGGTCTCAACGTGGTGTCCATCATTTTCGAAAGGATGGGCACCACTTGGCCAGGGCCGATGGAGAATCCGGGCAGTCGTAAAGGATGCCAAAACCCTGGTCCCGAATTCCGGCGTCGTTTGGCGATGGCTGCGGGCAAGCCCGGCGTTTCGGTCGCCAGATTGGCTCACGAGCGCTGGACAGCTGACTGTCGAATGCGATGCGGTTAGCGTTGTTCAACGACAGCTTCAGCTTCCACTGCAAACCCGCGTTGCAATGAGCCCGCCCGATTGCCGATCGGGCATGTACGCCCCGGTCGCCCAGAACCTGAACAAACAAATCCGAGGCTCCGTCGATCACCTCGGTGTGTTCAGTGAAAACCGGTACGGCATTGACCACTCCAAACGCCTTATCCACCCGATCAGGCTGTTCGAAGCCCCTGAACGCCTCCTTCATCACTGCAACGAGGTGGATAGCCACCTCTCATGTACAGTGCTGCGCCTCGGTAGCGCTGATCTCGGCGCTTACTTCGGCAACAGGCTCTCCCGGCGCACGAAGGGACTAGCCTTTACCCGACAGATCAATCGTCTTTCCATGCTTCACGTAAGAGGCACAGTTGCCGCGCGGCGAAACGATCGCGAGAAGCGTGATGCCCAGTTCGCCAAGGCGTTGTTCGACATTACACATGAGCGGGGCACGTCAGGAATTTCCGCTGGATCGCACGCGATCATTCCACGGCACCTGTCACGCAGGGGGATGTGCGATGTCGTTCGGGGTTTCACCATTCGATTGCGGATGACGTCGTCATCAGCCGTCATGTAGTTGGTGAACACAGGGATTCGGTCGGGAAGGTGCTTGAAACCGGAATAGCAAAGGTCGCGGCGCCGCTTTCGGACGCTCTCTGTCTCTGCTCGAGGCAATCGAGGCGCTGCCCGTGGCCGGGCGGATCGCCGGCCTGACAGGCCGGCAACGGCGCAATAGCCGGCTACTCAGGCGCCTGGCGCCTGGTGCGCCCCTGCAATCAATACGTGAAAACTTTCCGCTCTGTTCCGCCGATTGCCGCGTCGTTCATCGCGATCATCGGCTCGACGTCGAAGCCCGCAACGCGCCATGCATCGATCCCGCCGGTGAGCGGCAACGCCAGCTTGACGCCGGACAGTCGCAACCGCCTGGCCACCGACACCGCAGACACTTCGTGCGGGCACGAACAATAGATGACGAGCGTCCGGTTCGTTCCATAGCGTTCCATGATCTGCCGGGGCTTTCGCTCATCGGCAATCACCGCGCCTGGAATGACAAACGGATCAAGCATTCTTCGCTCGGTGGAGCGGATATCGATCACAACCGGCCGCGGATTGTTCGCGAGCAATGCATGCAATTCGCCCGCGCTGATCCGCGCCTTCTCGAGCGCGTTTGCCAACATGAGTCGGCGGCAGTAGCAATACAGGACATACAGCACCGGTGCGATGCCGACCACGATGAGCGCACGCCAGCCAAGATGGGCGACCAGTGCGAAAATCATGTCGATCTGCGAAGCGAACAGTGTGCCGATCGCCAGCCCGATCGACGCCCACAGCGCAATGCCGGCGCAATCGTGCAAGACAAAGGAGCGCAACCTGACGGCCATCGCACCGCAGAGCGGAACGGCAACGAGCGACAGGCCCGGTACGAACCTCGCCACCACGAGCACGCGGACGCCCCAGCGTCCGAAAAAGCGCTCTGTTGTCCTGACGCAAGCTTCGCGCGACTGCGACAGTTTGCAGACGGTATGAAGCGTGCGTTTGCCGTACCGTTTGCCGCCCTGAAACCAGACCAGGTCGCCGAGCAAGCCGCCAATCACGGCGGCGCCCAGTATCGTCGAGAAATGCAGCAACGTCGACGATGCAACGTGCGTGACGAGCGCAATGCCGGCCCCTACCGTGATCAACGTCGGTATGGCAGGCAGAGGCAGGCCCAGCGAAGACCCGAGCACATTCAGGAATACGACCAACGTGCCGTACCGCGCGATCATTTCATGCGACATCATGATGCTCTCCTTGAGGCTTGCGCATACCCGATCTCGACGATCGTTCATCGCTCCGCCGGAACCGGCCTGCCCGACGCCGGCTCCGCACCTGCCGTCACGGCGACGGTTCGGCGCTGCATGGCGTCATCGCTTGACCAGCCGAAATGAAACGACCCCGGGGAAGGCTCGATCCCCGCTACCTGGCGACAGACGGTTCTTCTTCCGGCGAGTGCGTTGATGCCGGCAACGCGTCCTTGCCCGAGCCGCCGATTTCGTTGACGTCCTGCCGATAGCGGTGCACGTCCCGCGTGACGAAGCCGGTTTCCCGGCTCGGAATCTCGAACCACTCCGGGTGTCCGAACGAACGCCGGATATCATCGAGGCCGCTCGCCCAATGCTCGCGCATCGTATCCTTGCTGAATTCATAGTCCTTGTAGTGCCCTTCGAACGTCTTGTTCTTGTAGATCAGGTGCACGACGTTCACCGCGCTGCCATCCGCGGTTTTCTGCGCCTCCCGCAACAACGGGTGCGCGAGCCGCAGGTGTTCGGGAATATGCTCGAGCAGCGCCTTGATCATCTGCGCGTGCTTCTGGTTCTGCGACATGAACGCGGTGATGGCGCGCGTGCGGCTTGAATACTGAATGTCCTTGGTGCGCTCGCTGACATCGAGGAAATCGCCCGGCAGCTTGCCTCGCGAGCTCCACAGGTCGATCTGGAACACGAGCGTGTCTTTGTGCTGGCTTTCCCGGATGATCTCGGTGAGCGGCGTGTTGGAGACCAGCCCGCCGTCCCAGTAAAACTCGCCATCGATCTCGACCGCCGGAAAGCCCGGCGGCAGCGCGCCGGACGCGATGAAATGTTCCGGCGCCAGACGCATTTTCGAATTGTCGAAATAGACGAGATTGCCCGTTCGCACATTGACCGCCCCGACGGATACGCGAATGTTCCCGTCATTGATGCGATCGAAGTTTGCGTACCGCAAAAGCGTTTCACGCAATGCCGACGTGTCGTAATAGCTGACCTGATCGGGGCGTTTCCTGCCGAGCCCCGCGAAGGGCGCATGCATGCGCGGGGAGAAGAATCCGTCCTGACCTTCCATCAGCGTGCGCGTGGCGGCCCACGCACTCGACCACCTGCGCCCCATGTCCGCAAGACCGGGCCACGCCGACATATACATGCCGACGTGCGAGAGCGGATCGGTCGACTGACCGATGGTGTTCCAGAAGCCGCGCAGCGCTTCCGTTCGATCCGCGGGCGCATTGCCGGCGATGATCGCCGTATTCAGCGCACCGATCGATACGCCGGCGATGCGCGTTGGTTCCACGCCGACTTCGGCCATGCCTTCATATACGCCGGCCTGGTAGGAGCCGAGCGCGCCGCCGCCCTGCAGCACGAGCCCGATTTCGTCATAGGCGGGGAGCTTGATGCGATGGGGCTGCGTCAGCTTGTTACGCTGGCTTGAATTCATCGTGTTCTCCTTACTGCATGAACCAGCCGTGGCTGACGACAATCGATTGTCCGGTGAGCGCGTTCGACTCGAAGCCGGCCAGAAAGGCAACCGTGTTCGCGACATCGGCCAGCGACGTGAATTCGCCGTCGACCGTCTCCCTCAACATCACGTCCTTGACGACCTGCTGTTCGGAGATTCCCAGCACTTTCGCCTGCTCGGGGATTTGCTTGTCGACCAGCGGGGTTCTGACGAAACCCGGACACACGACATTGGCACGCACGCCACGCGGTCCGCCTTCTTTCGCGACCACGCGCGCGAGACCGAGCAACCCGTGTTTCGCGGTCACATAGGCGGACTTGAGCGGCGAGGCCTCGTGCGAATGCACCGAGCCCATGTAGATCACAGTGCCACCCTTGTTCGACGCGTACATATGCCTGATGGCGGCCCGGGTCGTCAGGAACGCACCATCGAGGTGAATGGCCAGCATCTTCTTCCAGTCGGAAAATGCGTAGTCCTCGACCCGGTTGACGATCTGGATGCCTGCGTTCGACACGAGCACGTCGATGCCGCCCAGCCGGTTCACCGTTTCGGTCATGCCCGCATCGACGGCTTCCTCGCTGGTGACGTCCATCGCGATTGCCAACGCCTTCCCGCCGTTGGCGACGATGTCGTCGGCAACCTTTCGGGCGGCCTCGAGATTCAGATCCGCGATCACGACCGTCGCGCCGTCTGCCGCGAGCTTGCGCGCGCACACTTCGCCGATACCGCTTGCTGCGCCCGTCACGAGCGCGACCTTGTCATTCAATGCCATACATCCTCCGGGAGCTTATTGGTTGACCGCGAGTTTCAACGACTCGGCAGGGGCGAGATAGTCATAAGCCACTTCGCCGATATCGAGCGTCAGATTTGCAATGACGTGACGTGCGCCGATCACCTTGCGAACCGGCAGATCGGCAACCGATGCGAGTGCATGCGGATGCAGTTCGAGCGCGGCGGGCCCCTCCCATGCGCCGATCACGTCGACATCGCGCAGGAAGAAGCGCACCAGTTCGCAGATGCGAGCCGAGCCATCGACGTGCGGAATGACCTTGAGCAGATAGTTGGGCGTGTCGGCGAGCTTGCGACGCTCGGCTGCCAGGTCGAGCGCGCGGTATTTGTAGCCCATCGTTCCGGTGGCGATGCGCTGCGTTCCGTAGTCGAGCGTGCCGAGCAGCGTGTCCTTGCCATCGACACAGAGCTTCGGTGAGGCCAGCTTCTTCGGAAATCCCCAGATTTCGCGTCCGGCTGCGATCGGACCTTCATCGTCGAGGTACATCGCGTGCGTGAAATTGGCTCGGTTGCCGTTCTCATCCAGAACGGAGATCACCTGGCCGCTTTCCGTGTAGTCGCCGAATCCTGACGAATCGGGCATGCGAATGAACTCGTAATGGACGACGGCATGGTCGACCGTCAGCGGTTCCGGAACGACGGCCCGGAGGGCGTCCATGTCCGTCTCGTACGAGATGATGAAGTACTCCCGATTGATGAAGCGGAAGGGCGGACGCGGATACGCCGGATTGTGCACGGGCATCGCAAAGGCGTTGTTGCGGATATCTTCTTCTGTCACGGATCGTTCCTCGGTTGGTGAGGTGCTGCGTCACACCCATCGCAACAGCCTGTGCTGCCGCGGCCAATGACGTGCGAAGACGCCACGCGGCGCAGACTTGCCGCGCGCGTTCGCACGTTTCTCTTGCGGTGCCGTGTTTGTTTCCCGGATTGCTTCAGGCAGCATGTACGGCTACCGTCAGCGCAAGCGTAGGCGATGTGGTGTTGCGGCAGTAGCCTCGCAAAGGACCTCACCATGTTGTCTCGGCGACAACAATCGACGACAGGAGGCGTGCGAGGCAATGGTCCGATACCAGCGAGAAGGCACCGGACGCCCTATAGCGCAATGATCGTGTGGCTCGACGGATCGCCGGCATGTTCTCCGAGCATCGCTTTCAGATCGCGCTCGATCGTGCCGCACAGCGTTGAAATGGGAACATCGTTTGCGCCGCCTTCAAACGGATTCTCCGTGCTTTCGCCAACCTGATCGAGCGATGTGTACATCCACGATACCGCGACACTGCATGGCACCACCAGCCAGACCATGTTGCCGTGCATGAAGCCGCTCACGCTATCGTTCAGCCGGTTGAATTCGTTCAGAAGACCGAACGGAAGCGACAGGCAAAAGAATCGTACGAACAGGGAGCTGACGGTCGCGTACTGACGCGGATAGGGGAAGTTCTTGAAACGTTCCGATCTTGACTGGAGATCAATGAAGTCTCCGATCATTTTTTGAAGCTCCATATAGAAATTAGAATTCAGGTGGCCGGCCATGTGAAGCATCTTCAGCGACGTGCCTTGCAGGCTCAACAGGAATGTAGCGATGGAATTGGAAGAAGAAAGTGCCTGCGCTGCTTCAGACGGAGACAGGTATTTTGGCAACAATTCCTTGATGTCTTTTTCCCACTCCGGAACGCGATAGAACCGCCGATACTCGGCATTGAAACGTTTGTGCGTGCTTTCCCAGATCCGGGGACGACGCAGCTCGTATCGCAGTGCGGTCAGCCAGGCAAGGTGCCGATAGACCAGTGTTCGGGAAATCTCGTCGTCCGTGACAAAATCGCGCGTGATTTGGCCCCAGCGGCGGCTTTTGCCGAGGATTTCAGTCCAGATGTCCAGCGCGTCCATTGCCCGGTTGTATGTTTGAACGTTCTTGAAGCCGACGATAAACGACGTCGCGGTTCCGAGGAGCGCCACGATCGTCAGGGGTATCGACAGCCATGTGATGGAACAGAATTTATACAGAATAACCGGTACGGAACCGAAAATAAGAAGCTCGTAAATCTTCCAGCGAGTCCAGATCAGGAATTCCGATAATTTGTACGATTTCCCGAGGTGCATTTTGTTTTCCTCATTGATGGTTCAGGTGGGTGACGAGGATGGTGTTTTATTAACGCGCGAAACCAGTGCTGCCTTGTTGCTGAATTGACAATAGCCGGACGGCTCCTGTTTCGGAGGTTGCTCACCTGGCGTGGGTGACGTACGGCCGAAGATCTTCCGTCACGCATCATGCCTGCGATCGATTCGGGCGGCATGTGATCGATTGGTGCCAAAGAGACAACATCGTGAGCACGATTGCGGCTCTACTGCGCAATGCCGTGTCGACCTAGGATGGCTTCGTGCGGCGGATTGCCGCTAACGGCATCCGTCGACATCGCAATTTTCCAACCGAGGACAACAACCATGTCGCAGAAAATCTTGATCGTGGGTGCCGGCTTCGCCGGCGTGTGGGGCGCACTGGGCGCAGCTCGCGTGCTGGATGGTGCGGGTGTGACGAGCAGTGACGTTGAAATCACGTTGATCTCCCCGAAACCGGAATTGCAGATTCGGCCGCGGCTGTACGAAAGCGAGCCGCAGCAGATGGCTGCACCGCTGCTGCCGCTGCTCGATGCCGTTGGCGTGAAATTTCTCGAGGGTAGCGTCGAAGCGATTTCCGTTCACGAGAAGACGGTCAGTGTCGCTGGCGCCAACGGCCAAAAGCATTTGCTCGCGTATGACCGCTTGTTGTTGACCAGTGGCAGCAAGTTGAGCAGGCCGCCGGTGCCCGGTCTGGCGGAGCACGCGTTTTCGGTCGATCGTATCGAGGACGCGGTCGCGCTCAATGACCACTTCGCGGCGCTGGCGAAACTGCCGGATTCGCCGGCACGCAATACGGTCGCGGTGGTCGGCTGCGGCTTTACGGGTATCGAGGTCGCGACTGAATTGCCCAAGCGATTGCGCGAGTGGTTTGGCCCGGACGCGACGAGCCGTGTCGTCGTGATCGGGGCGCAGGACGAAATCGGTCCCGATCTTGGCCCCAATCCTCGGCCGTATGTCGCTGAAGCCTTCGACTCGCTGGGCGTCGAGGCGGTACTCGGATCGCGTGTCGTGTCGGTCGGGGCGGATGGCGTTCGTACCGCGTCGGGCACGCATATCGAAGCGATGACCGTGATCTGGGCGGGCGGAATGCGCGCCAGCCCGCTGACGGCACATGTCTCGTCGCGTCTCGACCCGCTCGGACGTGTCGAGGTCGCACCTGATCTTCGCGTGGCAGAAGCGCCCCATGTGTTCGTGGCGGGAGATGTGGCGCGCGCGCGGTGCGACGATGACGGGCACGATGCATTGATGTCGTGCCAGCACGCTATCGTGATGGGGCAATTCGGCGGACACAACGTCGCCGCAGACCTGATCGGCGTGCCGACACTGGAATACCGGCAGCCGTTCTATGCGACATGCGTCGACCTCGGCGAATGGGGCGCTGTGTACTCGGAAGGCTGGGATCGGCAGATCAAGCTGACCCATGCGGAAGGCAAGGCGCGCAAGCAGATGATCAACACGCAGTGGATCTACCCGCCGGCACCGAATCGTACCGACGCGTTGGCAGCGGGTAATCCGCAGGCATCCTCCGACTGACCTGTCGGCGCCCCACGCGTATCGCGAAGTGCGCCGTGGGGCAGTCACGCACGGCGGCGGCAATGAACGTTTTCAACGGACAACGCGCTGCCGCCGCGCGACAGACATCGAGTCAGTCGACGACGGTCACGATATTGATGGTGCCTTGTCTGGCCATCTTTGCATACGGGCACAGGCGCTCTGCAGTTCGAACCATTTCTTCCGCGATGTCTCGATCGACGCCAGGTATCCGGACCCGGACATCGATGAGCAATGCATAGCCGCCGTCCATGGGATCGCGCCCGAACGAAACCTGCACCTCCACGACCGTGTCGGTGATCTCCATGTCGGCGCGTTTCTCGAGCAGGTTCAGCGCACCGTGGAAGCACGCGGCGAAGCCCGCCGCGAACAGCTGCTCCGGATTGGTCCCGTTGCCGGGCCCGCCGAACTCGGTGGGCAGGCGCAGATCGACGGCGAGATTGCCGTCATCCGAGCGGGCCACGCCGGATGCGCGGCCGTGTCCTGTCTCACCGCCGGACACGGTGACGGTCGTCGTATAAAGCGCTTGAAAATCCCGGCCCCGATACCTGTCGAGGAGGGAGAGCGGAGGGGCTTGCAGCTTCTTGTCATCCATGATGCATGCTCGAGTTCAGCGGCGCGCTCCGACCCTCAGTCATGCATTCGTCGAAGCGTCTTGCGAAGGGGGCTGCACTGCCCGGGCAGATAGCGTCTTCAGGAAATGCCGTGAAGCGCACTATCGTGTGAGGAATACGGCAATCTTCCGGTGCAGCCGGATTCCCGGTTCGTCTACGGGAGAAAGACGCTTCCATGCTAGAGGAGCACAAATGGTGACGGTATAGCCGCCAAGGGCGATTGTCTGTTTCCCGTTGGACACCAATCCGAACTCGGCGCGATGGGCGCCGCCACGAGCTTTCGCGTATCAACTGCCCAGGCAGGCGCGCAGCGTTTGTGCGTGACGCTGCGCTTCGCCCGCGTCGGCGATGTTCGCGAACCCGATGATGAGGCCGCGCGGCGTTTGCTGCGTGTGGCTGTTCGTATACCAGATCGAGAGCGGCAAGACTGCGAGTCCCGCGTCGCGGGCACGCGCGGCAACGGCGACGTCGTCGACCGGCCCGTCGGGCCCGTCTGCGAACCGCACCGCGAACTGGATGCCGCCGGCCGGCAATTCGACGATCAGGCGCTCGCCGAACGCCTGCCGCAATGCGTGCACGATCAGCGTGCGCCGTTCGCCGTACAGCGTACGCATCCGTTTCAGATGCCTGGCAAAGTGCCCCTGTTCGATGAAATCCGCCAGGGCCGCCTGCAAGAGCGTCGGCGAGCCGGCATTCATGCTGCATGCCACGCGCTCGACGCGCTCTACCGCGCGCTCCGGCACAACGGTGTACGCAAGCCGCAAACCGGGGTACATCGCCTTGCTGAAGGTGCTGCAATAGATCACGTGATCGCGGCGGTCGAGACTCTTCAGCGCCTGCAGCGGGCGGCCGAGATAGCGAAACTCGCTGTCGTAGTCGTCCTCGACGATCCAGCCCGACACCTTTTCGGCCCAATCCAGCAGGGCGATGCGTCGGGCAAGCGACAGCGTGTGCCCGAGCGGGCTCTGATGCGACGGCGTCACCAGCGCGAAGCGTGCCTGCGCGTCCAGCTGCATGCCGCGCGCGACGTCGATCCCTTCGGCGTCCACCGGCACCGGGACGAGTTGCACGCCGGTCTCGGACAGGAAGCTGCGTGCGAGCAGATAGCCGGGATCCTCGAACCAGACACGGTCGTTCGGACGCGCGAGGCTGCGCAGCACGAGTTCCAGCGTGGCGCGGTAGCCGCCGGTGATGAACACCTGTTCGGGCATGCAGGTGACGCCGCGCGACAGCGTCAGATAGGTGGCAATGTGTTCGCGCAGCGGCCGGTAACCAGCCGGATTCGGGTAGCCGAGCAGCGCGCGTTCGGCACTGCGCGTGCGCAACGACACGAGGCGGTGCCATACCTTGCGCGGAAATGCGTCGAGCGCCGGGAGCCCGGGTTGCAACGGGCGCGGCTCGCCGCTCATCGCGACGGCGATCGGCTGCGGGCGCCGCGGAGGCGGACTGTCGGGCGACATGCCCGGCGCCGGGCGCGCGTCGGCGTGTTCGGCGTGCGGTGCCGGTTCGTCGGCACGCGCGGGCGGCGACCGCGTCAGCGATATCGGCAGGGACGGCGAGACGAACGTGCCTGCCGCGCCGCGCATTTGCAGATAGCCCTCGTCGACCAGGATCGTGTAAGCCTGTTCGACGGTGCCGCGCGCCGTATTCAGTTGCGTCGCCAGGCCGCGCAGCGCGGGCACGCGATCGCCGGGGCGCAGATGACCCGCGGCGATCGCGGTTCTGAACCGCTCGCAAATCTGCAGATAGACCGGCAACTGCTGTTGCCGGTCGATTTCGATGGTCAGGGTGGGCGTTTGTGCAGACATCACGGTCTCGTGGGTGACGGGAGCAGACACGGCATGGACCAGTCCGATCGCCAATTCTTGGCACTTATGGATAGGACATGATTCTTCCACAATTGCGCCACGCGATGCGGCGGTTATGACGCCTTCAGCGGATACGGCCCCCGTCACGTCCTCCACGCGTTCCAATGAAATCCTTTCGTCAGGAGATTTTGCGATGAAGATCGTTGTCATCGGCGGTTCGGGCCTGATCGGCTCACGCGTCGTCACGCTGCTCGGCGAAGCGGGGCATCAGGCGCTGGCCGCATCGCCGCGTACCGGCGTCAATACCATCACGGGCGAAGGCCTGACCGACGCATTGACGGGCGCGGACGTCGTGGTGGACGTGGCGAATGCGCCGTCATGGGAACCCCAGGCGGTGCTGGACTTCTTCCGCACGTCGGCACGCAATCTCGGCAAGGCCGAAGTGGCTGCAGGCGTGCGCCATCACGTCGCGCTGTCGATCGTCGGCTGCGACCGGATGCCGGAGAACGGTTATTTCGCGGCCAAGGTTGCGCAGGAACAGGCGATCGAAGCGGCGGGCGTGCCGTACACGATCGTGCGCGCCACGCAATTCATGGAGTTCATCGGCGGTATTGCGGATTTCGGCACGGAAGGCGGCACGGTCCGCGTCGGCGATGGGCTGTTTCAGCCGATCGCCGCGGAAGACGTCGCGGCACTCGTCGCGCAGATCGCGCTCGCCGGGCCGCTGAACGGCACGGTCGAGATCGCGGGCCCGGATCGTGCGCCGTTCGCGGAGATCGTTGCGCGCTATCTGAAGTCGGTTGGCGACACGCGCGCGGTGGTGATCGATCGCGAGGCCCGCTACTACGGCGGCCGCGTCGAGGAAAAATCGCTGGTGCCGCTCGGGCCTGCGCGACTCGGCCGCATCGGTCTCGACTCGTGGCTTGCAAGAAGCTGATTCGCGTTCGCACGTGTGGCGGTTCGCCGGCGCAGGCCGGCGACGGGCAATCGGAATGAGCAGCATGTCTGGGGGCAGCTGAAATGAATCAATCGGATACATCGGAGCATGGCGTTCGTCGCGACCTGGCCGGCCGCGCCGATGCACTGTCGGCGAGCTTCGGTGCGAGCTATGCGGGCATCCTTGCATTCGTCGCAGTGGCGAGCGAGGGGAGTTTTACCAAGGCCGCCGAACGTCTCGGCGTCGGCCGGCCGGCCGTGAGCCGCAACGTCCAGAAGCTGGAGGCGCAGCTGAGTACGCGGCTGTTCCAGCGGACCACGCGCATGACCGAACTGACTTGCGAAGGCCAACGATTCTTCGAGAACTGCCATCAGGGCGTTGCGCAGATCGTGGAAGCCATGAACGACATGCTGGAGTTGCGGCAGGGGCCGCCGCGCGGCCTCATTCGCATCAGTTCGGCGGTGGGATTCGGCAGGAAAATCGTTGCGCCGCTGCTGGAAACGTTTGCGCAGGCCTACCCCGACATCGTCATCGATCTGCTGCTCGACGACCGGCCGATCGACCTGGTGTCGGAACGGATCGACGTGTCGTTCCGCAATGGACGCATCGAGGACTCCAGCATCATTGCCCGGCAACTGATTCCGATGCAGATGGCGCTCTGCGCGGCACCGTCGTATGTGGCCAGGCACGGCCTCCCGAAAAGTCTGGACGACCTGGACCGGCACGAGTGCATCAATTTCCGTTTTGCCAGCGGTCGTGTATTCGAATGGGAATTCAATGTCGAAGGCCGCGTGCAAAAGTACCTGCCGACGTCCCGCCTCACGTTCAACGACGCGGATCTGGTGTTGCGCGCGGTGCTGAACGGGTCGGGCATTGCGCAGATGGCGGGCTATCAGATCCGCGACCATATCGCATCGAACGAGCTCGTTGTCGCGCTGGCGAAGCATGTGCCGGAAGATCGCGGCCACTACATCTGCTATCTCAGCCGGCAACATCTTCCGACGCGCATTCGTATTTTCGTCGACTTCATGACCGACCAGATACGCGCACTCGACCTGAACTGCATGACGCGGTTCAACCCGGATAGCCCCGATGCTTCGCCGGCCGAACGGGCGGCGTGACGAAACGGTGACAGAGGGCCGTTCGGGCCCGTGCACGCGACCCCATTGACGCATCGCCTCGCATCCGATTACGCTCCGCCGATCTGAGAAAATCGGCGGATGATGCGTGTTCCTGCGACGACGGAGGCTTGCAATGCCGAAAGAAAAAAAGAAACTACTGCCGAAGGACTTCGAGACGTTGCTCGACGAAGGGGACCTCGCGAAGCTTCAGGCGGTGTTTGACACCTGCGACGTGAATGCGCGCGGCGGCCCGAGCAAGCGCACCGCGCTGTCGTTCGACCGTTGTCCCGACGATCTCGCGCGCTGGCTCGTCGCGCAGGGTGCGGACGTTGGCGCGGCCGACGCATACGGCAACACGGCACTGCACGTTCGCGCCCGCAGCCGCCGCAGCCGCTTCGACGTGCTGCTCGAACTCGGCGCGGACGTTCACGATGACGGTGCGTCGATCGGCACCGCGCTACATGCGGCGGCCGACTCGCGCAATGCGCGGTCCGCCCGACTGCTGCTCGATCACGGCGCGCGCGTCGACGCGTTGAACCGCGACGGGCAGACGCCGCTCGAGCGCGCGCTGCGCAGCTGCGGCAATGCGGATCTGGAGCACATGGTGGCGCTCGCCGAAGTGCTGCTCGACGCCGGCGCGGCGCGGACGCCGCGCATGCAAACCTGCGTGACGGAGATCGGCGAGCGTTTCGAGTTCATGCGCGAGCGCTTCAACCCGGAATCCGTCGACGCGGCGAGCACCGCGCTGGACCGGCTCTACGCGTTGTTCGACGTGCCGCCGGTGCCGCGCCGTCAACTGCACGACGGCCGCTCGCCGATCGTCGTCGCGGCCGGCTCGTGGCAGGAACAGCATCAGGCATTGTGGACGCAACTGGTGCCGGGGGCGGGGCACGCGGCGACCGTGCAGGGCGAAATCATCCGGATCTCGGGCCGCATCGCGCATGAGCTCGACCACAACGGCGGCTGCAACTGGGACGCGGACTTCCGGAAGATGGCCGATGCGTTCGCGGCATTCGTGCGCACCGGCACGTCGCTGCCGGCCGCCGATTTGTCGGATATGGATACGGTCGTACAAGACGTCAAGCGCCAGGCCGGCGACCCGGCGCAACTATGCCGGTTCGCTGTCGCATGGGTGCGCCTGAACCCCGATCCGCTCGAACTCGCGCCGCCGTCCTATCGGCGGTAGCCAGGCTCCGTTGCGCACGGCCCGATGCCTGTCGGGCCATTCCAGACTCCCCGTGATCTCCCCGTGATTCCCGGAAACCGCCGTTCCGCCGGCATCCCCATTTTTGGGGATGCTATCGCCGGACGGTACGCCTACTATTGCCAGCAGGGCGCCGGGTACTCGATGTAACCAAAGCAAGCGGACAGGCCTGCCATTCCGTGTCGATTGCTGCGAACGTCCACGCAGTTTACTGACACAGCCGTTGCGTACGATGACGAGCAACGTGTGCGGTGCGTCGTTTGCATCGCGGCACGATGGCGCGTTGATGACGGAAGGCCTGATATCGCATTTCGGGGAATTTCAATCAATATGCTGGCTCGAGACTATGTGGAACGAGAGCTTTCTCACATACAGAGAATGGTGGCTCTCCTGGATAACGAGACGATCGCTAACGATGCGTCGATGTCGGGCGCCGCGCGTGTGAGGCATCCGAGTTACTGGCGAGGGCGAATCGAGGAACTGCTGTCGACGCCCGATGTGCCGCGTCACGTCAGAAAGCTCGGCGAAGCGGTGCTCGCGAAGATCGACGCGATGGAATTGCGGTTTCCGACGATGAAGTAAGTGCATCGTCGGAACATGCGCCGAACGCGCGGGCTGCTGCGATGGACAACCCGGCCGGCACGGCGCGCGTGAGCGTGAGCGGCCGTGATCCGGAAGCGTCGTGTTCCATCCCGTCGTCGCGGCTCACCCGGACGCCATCACATCCAGCAGGGCCGCACGAAACGCGGCCATCTCCGCAGCGGTGCCGATGGACACGCGAAGATATTCCGGCGGGCCGGACTCGCGAATCAGGACCCCGTGGCGCAGGAGTCCGCTCCAGATCCGGTGGCGATCCACGAACTTGCCGAACATCACGAAGTTGGCGTCTGAATCGGCTACCGCGAGGCCCTGGCTGCGCAGCCAGCAAACGGTTGCGTCGCGCTCGGCCTTGATCGCTTCGACTTGCGACAGCATCTCGTCTCGCGCGACCAGCGCCGCGCAGGCAGCCGCCTGGGTAAAGGCGGACAGGTGATAGGGCAGTCGAACCAGCTTCAGCGCTGCCACGATCGCAGGCGCGCACGCGCAATACCCGACGCGGCCACCCGCGAATTTGAACGCCTTGCTCAACGGGCGGGAGAAGACAAGCCGCGGATGGTTCGGCAGCAGCGTCACCGCGCTGCGGACTCCACGACGCCGAAACTCCGCATAGGCTTCGTCCACGACGACCACGCCCGGCGCGATGTCGAGTATGGCCCGGATATCGTCGACAGGAAGCGCGGTTCCGGTTGGGTTGTTCGGCGACGTCAGCAGAATCACGTTCGGCTGATGCGCGCGGATGCTGTCGATCGCCTGATTCAGATCCAGCGCGAAATCCTCGGCGCGCGGCAACGTATGCAAGCGCGTGAAGGTCGTGCGGCAGTATTCGTCGTACATCGGATACGCGGGCGTAAAGGCCAGCGCCGATCGCCCGGGGCCGCCGAATGCCTTGAGAATCTGCTGGATCACCTCATTCGAGCCGTTCGCCGGCGCAACAGGTTTCCCGCGCGAACGCGGGAAACCCGGTCGGGTCTTCGCCCGTTACAACGCCGGCGCCCACGTCGAACCGAACGGGTTCGACTGGTCGATGCCGGGGAAGTCGACGAACGCCTTGCTGCAATCGAGCACGCTGGCCGGATCGATCGTGCGGGTCGCGGTGCCGTTGACGACGACACGGTTCGCGGTCGACGGGAACACCGGCAGGTTCACGTTGTGCAGCGTGAGGTTGGCGTCGGACGCGATCGTCGAGATGCCGTCAGGCGTGTCGGCCACCACGTCGCTCAGCGACATCACGAGCGGGAACGCCGGCTCGCCGTATCCGCCGGTATTCGCTTCGAAGCCCTGCAGCTTCACGCCGGCCGTGCCCAGGATCACGACGTTCGCGAGCGAGATGTCGTGGAAGTTCGGATACAGCGGGCCGCTCGCCGGCACGGCCTTCGTGCTGTAGTACGGCGTGAACAGCAGCGCGTTCTTCGCATCGCGGATGCAGATGTTCGCGTAGCGGATGTTGCTCACTTCGCCGCCGCGCGCATAGTCGGACTTGATCCTCAGCCCTTCCTCGGAATCCTGGAACGAATTGTCGTACACCTGAACGTTCGTCACGCCGCCGTTGGTCTCGCTGCCGATCGAGATGCCGTGCCCCCAGTAGATGTGGTTGTGCGCGATCACGACGCCCCATTTGCGATCGGCGCGCACGTCGCGATTGCCGTCGATGCCGAACAGCTGCGAGCCGGCGGGCGCCGGGTTGTTGCTGCCCTTGAGCGCGATGTCGTCGTCGCCGGTGCTCACATAGTTGTACGCGAACACGAAGTTCTTCAGGTAGCCGTCGAACGACATCGTGCCGGCGGATGTCGTCGTGCTGCCCGTCGACAGCGTCGCCGACGTGGGCTTCGATGCGGAGCCCGGATCGAACGCGTCGGTGTTCTTCACGTTGTCCGCATTGAACGTCTGCCCGTTGTACAGCGGGTTGCCGTTGCCGGCCGGGTTCGCGAACGCGGCGAGCGTCGGCGTCTGCACCTTCACGTTCCAGATCGTCAGCCCGTCGACGCCGCTCGGCACCACGTGGAAATTCGGGCTGTTGTTCAGCGTGACGCGGTACAGCGTGAGGTTTTTCGCGTAGTTGAACACCATCAGCCGGAAATTCGATTGCGAGCCGAAGCCTGTCGTGCCGTTCTGCACCATGTTGCCGAGATACGCGAGATCCCACCACGTCATGTTGCGTACCGTCGATTTCGAATCGACGACGGTGCCGCCGTCGTCGCAGGCGGTGCCGTCCGGCGCCACGGTGCCGCCCTTGTATGCCGCGTAGGTGTTCGAGCAGGTCAGGTCGACCTTCATCAGCGGATATTTCGCATCGGACGTCACGAGCTCCGCGTAGCCGCGCCCGTCGATCCGGCCGTCGCCGACCACCGCCGCGTTGACGAGGTTCGTGCCGGTGATCAGCGCGGCGCAGTTCGACGAGCTGCCGGCCTTGGTCGAGCTGACCGCCGTGTTGCCGCAATACGGCCCGGCCGCGTTGGGCGAATACGTCTTCACGTCGCGCGACGCATACAGCGTGACGCCCTTGTCGATCCACAGCGTCACGCCGGACGGCAGCGTCAGCGGCCCGCTGATGAAGCCGTTGCCGGGCCCCGCGTGATTGACGACCAGACGCACCGCGAACTTGCTCGCGCGGTACTTCGGCTTCGCGAGCTCCTCGCCGGACGCGCCGGCGATGTTGACGTTCGGTGCGGCGGCCGCCTTCTGCGCGGCGGTGGCCGCGGCGTCGGCCGCCGCGATCGTTGCGCCGACCTCGGCGTCCACCGCCGCGCCGCACGCGTCGAGCGCGGCCTGGATGCGCGCCTGGTCGGGGTTGGCCGTCGCGGCCGACACGGCCTTGCCGACGCCCGCGGTCGACGGGTCGGCCTCCGGCGGCAGCGAGCCGTCGGGGCGGCTCACGAGCGTATTGCCGGCTTCGAGCGTGCTGCAGACCTGCGTATCGGCGGGCAGCGCGGGTTCGGCCGGCAGGTTTGCATCGACGGTCGTCGTGCCGACCTGGAACACGCTGGTGGCGGGCGGCGCGGTGGCCGCCGCGCCGCCGGTGCTCGAGTCGTCGCCGCCGCACGCGCTCAGCGTCGCGGCCGTCGCGAGCAACGCCGCAAGCAGGCCGAGCGCGCGGGGGCGTCCGTTCGGCCGGGAAACAAGGGAAGTCATGACGGTATCTCCTGATGAGGCATCGGCTGCGCGCGATGCCGGGTTGGTATGGGTAGTTCGTTCGGACGGCACGCGTCATCGCGGCGCGGGCGCGCCGCCTGAACGTGTTGCCGGCAAGGCTGGAGCGGGCGGGCGCAGGCCTCCGGCGCGGGTCGTCGGGGCAGGCGCCACGGGCGCGATCGCGTCGCGCGCGATGCGTGGCCGGCGCGTGCTCGTGGCATCGCGGCGGACAGTTCGCGTCGTGGTCAGTCATCCTATAACGACATCAGGCAAAGCGAAAGATTGCCTGCTGGTACCGGGAAACGGTCGCGCGGGCGGCTGATTCAAATGCGGACCCGTTTCCGGAAAACGTTTCGCTGAAAATCGGCCAAGCAGAGAATGTGATTCCCCGGAATGCACCGAAAACCCCTAATGGCAATGGTTATAGGGGTATGCACCAAGTGAGTTAAACGGTTAACCGACGTACATTCGCGTCAACATGTCATACGACGTACGACTCAGCGGTTCAGGGAGCGCATCGCCGACGAGCGCGCATCCCGACGGATCGCCGCACAACAACGATCGACCATCAAGGAGATTCACCATGAAGCACCGATTCACCGGTTCCCGTACCGCACTGGCCGTCGCGCTGATGGCCGGCTTCGCGATGTCCGCTCACGCGCGCGTGTTCCGCTCGGCGGACGTGCACGGCGACAACTTCCCGACCAACATGGCCGTGAAGTTCATGGGCGACGAGCTGTCGAAGCAGACGGGCGGCAAGGATTCGATCAAGGTGTTCGGCAACAGCGCGCTCGGCTCCGAGAAGGACACGGTCGACCAGGTCCGGATCGGCGCGATCGACATGGCGCGCGTAAACGGCGCGTCGTTCAACGAGATCGTGCCGGAATCGCTGATCCCGTCGTTCCCGTTCCTGTTCCGCGACGTCGACCATTTCCGCAAGGCGATGTACGGCCCGGCCGGCCAGAAGATCCTCGATGCGTTCACGGCGAAGGGGATGATCGCGCTGACGTTCTACGAGAGCGGCGCGCGCTCGATATATGCGAAGCGCCCGGTGCGCTCGCCGGCCGACATGAAGGGGCTGAAGGTGCGCGTGCAACCGTCCGACCTGATGGTCGACGAGATCAGGGCGATGGGCGGCACGCCGACGCCGATGCCGTTCGCCGAGGTGTACACCGGGCTGAAGACGGGCCTCGTCGACGCGGCGGAAAACAACCTGCCGTCGTACGAGGAAACGAAGCACTACGAGGTGGCGCCCGATTACTCGGAGACGCAGCACGCGATGACGCCGGAAGTGCTGGTGTTCTCGAAGAAGACCTGGGACACGCTGTCGCCGCAGGAGCAGGCGGCGATCCGGAAGGCGGCGGCCGATTCGGTGCCGTACTACCAGAAGCTGTGGACCGCGCGCGAGGCGTCCGCGCAGCAGAGCGTGACGAAGGGCGGCGCGAAAATCCTGCCGGCCGCGCAGATCGACCGCGCGGCGTTCGTGAAGGCGATGCAGCCGCTGTGGACGAAGTACGAGAAGACGCCGCAGATGAAGCAGATCGTCGACGAGATCGAGGCGACCAAGTGACGCGTCGCACTTCCCTGAACAGCGCGGCGGCCGCCGGTTCGTCGGCCGCCGCCCCGGACGGCGCGGCGCCGGCACGGCCGCACGCCGCGCCGTTGCTGCGCTGCGTGAACGACGTGCTGTTCCGTGTGCTGGCCGTGATCGCGTCGGCCTGTCTCGCGGCGCTCACGGTGCTGGTGTTCTACGCGGTCGTGATGCGCTACGTGTTCGAGAACGCGCCGGATTTCGTCGAGCCGATCGCGCTGCTGCTGGTGATCGTGATCGCGATGTTCGGTGCGGCGATGAAGGTGCGCGACGGCGGCCATATCGGCCTCGACTCGCTCGTGCGCCGGCTGCCGCCGAACGCGCGCACCGTGGTCGTCGCGATCCAGCACCTGAGCCTGATCGCGTTCGCGATCGCGATCATGGTCGGCTGCGGCAGCATGGCCGCCGAGACGATGGGCGACCGCATTCCGATCATCGGTCTGCCCGAAGGCGTGCGCTACCTGATCACGATGCCCGCGGCGATCGCGATCATCCTCTTTTCGCTCGAGCACCTGCTCGCGCTTCGTCGTCCTCCGTCGAAACAATAACGCCATGGAACTCGCGATCCTGTCCGTCAGTTTTTTGATTTTCCTCGTGCTCGGCGTGCCCGTGTCGTTCGCGCTCGGGATAGCCTGCGTGCTGACCTATATGGTCGAAGGCCTGCCGATCGCGACCGCGATGCAGGCGATGATCTCGGGGATGAACGCGTTCTCGTTCCTCGCGGTGCCGTTCTTCATCTTCTCCGGCGAGCTGATGCTGCACGGCGGCATCGCGGACCGGATCCTGCGCTTCGCGCAGGCGACCGTCGGCCACTTCCGCGGCGGCCTCGGGATGGCGAACGTCGTCGCCTGCACGCTGTTCGGCGGCGTGTCGGGCTCGCCGACCGCCGATACGTCGGCGATGGGCGGCGTGGTGATCCCGCTGATGAAGCGCGAAGGCTACAGCGCCGCGTACGCGGTCAACGTGACGACGCATGCGTCGCTCGCCGGCGCGCTGATGCCGACGTCGACCAACATGATCATCTATGCGTTCGCCGCGCAGGGGATCACGGGCATGCTGCACGGCCAGCCGGTGAGCGGCGTGTCGATCGGCGACCTGCTGTTCTCGGGGCTGCTGCCGGTGTTGTGGGTGATGGGCTTCGTGCTTGCCGCCGCGTACTGGCAGGCCGTGCGTCACGGCTATCCGCGCCGTGAAGACGGCTCGTCCGCGCTGCCCGCGTTTCCCGGCTGGTATGCGGTGCTGCGCAGCTTCGTCGGCGCGGTGCCCGGGCTGATGGTGATCGCGATCATCCTCGTGTGCGTCGCGAAGGGGATTGCCACCGCGACGGAAGCGGCCGCGATCGCCGTCGTGTACTCGCTGGTGCTGACCGCGATCGTCTACCGGACGCTGACGGTCGCGAAGCTGCGCCGCGCGCTGTCGCATGCGGCCCGCACGACGGGCGTCGTGCTGCTGCTGATCGCGGTGTCCAACATGTTGCGCTTCCAGATGTCGTACCTGGAGATTCCGGATGCGATCGAAGGGCTGCTGAAGGCGTCGACCGCCGCGCCGTGGCTGATGCTGCTGTACATCAACATCATCCAGGTGTTCCTCGGCACGTTCGTCGACATGGCCGCACACATCCTGATCACGACGCCGCTGTTCCTGCCGATCGCGATGGCGTGCGGCGTCGGGCCGGTCCAGTTCGGGATCATGCTGCTGCTGAACTGCTCGCTCGGCCTCGTGCATCCGCCGATCGGGTCGGTGCAGTTCGTCGGATGCGCGATCGGCAACGTGTCGATCGGCGAGACGACGAAGATGGCGTGGCCGTATTACCTCGCGATCTTCAGTGCGATCAACATCGTCACGTACCTGCCGTTCTTCTCGACCTGGCTGCCGAGCCTGATCAGCGGGCACGCGGTGTTCTGATCGCGCGCTTCGCCTGTCGCGGCGCCGGACGACGCAGGTTGTCCGGCGCCGCATTCATATCTGCGGTTCTCTTTACTCCCCAGGAAAACGCATGAAAACGAAAGCACTCTGGCGCGCCGTCGCGGCGGCCGCCTTCGGAATGGTCGCGTCGCTCGCGCACGCGGCGACGTATGCGTACGTATCGAACAGCGACAGCCGCGACATCTCGGTGTTCAGCGTCGCCCCGTCGAACGGCGCGCTGACCGCGATCGAAACCGTGCCGGTCGGCGGCACCGTGATGCCGATGACGCTGTCGCCCGATCATCATCGCCTCTATGCGGCGCTGCGCTCGACGCCGTATCGCGTCGTCAGCTTCGCGATCAACCCGCTCGACGGACGGTTGAGCGAGCTGGGCCGCGCGCCGCTCGCGGACAGCATGGCCTACGTGTCGACCGACGCGTCGGGCCGCTATCTGTTCTCGGCGTCGTATGGCGGCAACCTGCTCGCGGTGAACCGGATCGGCGAGAACGGTATCGCGGGCGACGTGCAGCAGACGGTGAAGACGGGCCCGATGGCGCACGCGATTCGGCAGTCGCCGGACGGCCGCTACGCGTTCGCGTCGGTGCTCGGCGCCGATGCGTGGCTGCGCTTGCCGTTCGACGCGTCGACGGGCGCACTGACCGACGTCGCGACGCCGGCGTACCGGCTGCCGGAAAAATCCGGCCCGCGCCATTTCGTGTTTTCGTCGAACGGGCGCTTCGCGTACCTGATCGACGAGCTCGACGGCAAGCTGCACGTGCTCGCGCTGTCGCGCGGCGGCGCCGAGGCGCGGCCGATCCAGACCGTGTCGATCCTGCCGCCCGACTTCCACGGCGACAAGCCGTGGGGCGCGGACCTGCACCTGACGCCGGACGGACGATTCCTGTATGCGTCGGAGCGCACGTCGAGCACGCTCGCCGCGTATCGCGTCGACGCCGCGTCGGGCAAGCTCACGCGGATCGGCACGATTGCAACCGAGAAGCAGCCGCGCGGCTTCGGCATCGATCCGTCGGGCAACTATCTGCTCGCGGCCGGGCAGTTGTCGCCGACGCTGGCCGTCTACCGGATCGACCGCAGCACGGGGCACCTCGACGAGATCGGCAAATACCCGGTCGGCAACGGCGCGAACTGGGTGGAGATCGTGTCGTACGACGGGACGAACTGAGTGGCGACGAAACGGGCGGCCTGGCTCACGTGCCGCTCGTTTCCGAAACGCGGCGGCAGGACCGTACGCGGGAATGCCTTTGATCGAATCAAGTTAACGAGACGCAGGCCGTTAACCCATACAGTAAAACTTCAAGAACCGATTCATCATGCGCGATCTGAAGGTAAAGAACAGTTTGCTCGCCGTGCTGGCCGCTTTTGCAGCGATGATCGTGGTCGGTGGCATCGTCGGGATCGCGGCACTCGGAAACGCGAACACGAACGCGAAGCGCCTGCATGAAATCGCCGCCCAGACGTTGCTCGTCAACGACGCCTACAAGGACAGCACCCGTACCCGCTCGGCACTCGTGCGCGCCTATGCGGCGCTGAAGGAGCACAACGACCCGGCGCAGCGCGATTCGGCACTGCAAAGCGCGCAGCGGACGTTCGATTTGTCCGCGAAGGAAACGCAGGCGTTTCAGAGCGCTTCATCAGCCGCCGGCATCGACACCGACCTGAAGCGGGCACTGGTCGAATCGTCAACGCATCTCGCGACCGTCCTCGCACGCGCGACCGACGCGCTGCGCAACGGCGATACCGCTGCGTACGCAACGATCAACGACAAGGAGATCACCACGGCCGGCCAGGTCTACTCGGCGAACGTCGAGAAATTCCAGCGCCTCGCGAACCGGCTGTCGGAAGAAACGATCGATGACGACAACGCCGCCTACACGCGCATCATCGCGATGGTCGGCATCGGCGTGACGCTTGCGCTCGCGCTGATCGTCGCGACGCACTTCGCGTTGCGCCGGATCGTGTCGCGGCCGCTCGCGAACGCAGCCGCGCTGCTCGACCGCATCGCATCGAACGACCTGACCGTGACCGTACCGGACGCAGGCCGCAATGAAATCGGCCAATTGTTCGCGGCGATGAAGCGGATGCAGGGCGGTCTCGTCGCCACCGTCGCCGGCGTGCGCGACAGCAGCGACGCGATCCACACGGCCGCACGCGAGATCGCTGCGGGCAACCTCGATCTGTCGAGCCGCACCGAGCAGCAGTCCGCGTCGCTCGAAGAAACGGCTGCGAGCATGGAGCAACTGACGTCGACGGTTCGCCAGAGTGCGGACCATGCCCAGCAGGCAAGCACGCTTGCCGCGAGCGCGGCGGACCTCGCGCAGCACGGTGGCGAACTGGTCGGCCGTGCGGTCGACATGATGGGCGTGATCAATGCGAGCTCGAAGAAGATCGCGGAGATCACCGGGATGATCGACGGGATCGCATTCCAGACCAATATCCTCGCGCTGAATGCGGCGGTCGAATCGGCACGCGCGGGCGAACACGGGCGCGGCTTTGCAGTCGTTGCGGGTGAGGTGCGCACGCTCGCGCAGCGCAGCGCGAGTGCCGCGCGGGAGATCGGCCAGCTGATCGGCACGTCGATCGACGACGTCCGCAGCGGCAACGAACTTGTCGCGCAGGCGGGCCATGCAATGGACGAGATCGTGTCGTCGGTGCGACGCGTGGCGACGATCATGACCGACATCACGACGGCGACGGTCGAACAGAGTGCCGGCATCGACCAGGTCGGCCAGGCGGTCAGCCAGATGGATCAGATGACGCAGCAGAACGCTGCGCTCGTCGAACAGGCGAGTGCTGCTGCGACCGCGCTCGAGCATCAGGCCAGCTCGATGCAGGCCGCGATGTCGGTCTTTCGTATCGCGCACGTGGGCTGACCCGGTTCCGGAATCGGCATTGCCCGGAACCTCCGCGACAAGGCCGACGCCTGAGCGGCAAAACGGTATCGCGGGTGGGTGGGCGGGCGCCGGATCGGCGGAGGCATCACGCCGCTGTTCCGGGTGGGCGTTCGGGCGCCTCGTCATACGCGCGCCTGCAACCTGTGCGATGATTCGCCGCTTCGCGTTCGTCACAGAACGCCACTGACTGCGGCGCCCGCTTCCGGGCCGCTGCCAATCGTGCCGACACCCGGAGACGACATGCCCGCACACATCGTTCATGGCAGTACCCTGCATTACCAGGATCAAGGCACCGGCTTTCCAGTGCTGCTCGGGCACAGCTATCTGTGGGACGCGGCGATGTGGGCGCCTCAGATCGACGCGCTGTCGCGCCGGTATCGCGTGATCGTGCCGGACCTGTGGGGGCACGGCGCATCGGGCGCACTGCCCGAAGGCACGCAGACGCTCGACGATCTCGCCGCGCATGCGAGTGCGCTGCTCGATGCGCTGGAGATCGAACAGTGCGCGGTCGTCGGGCTCAGCGTCGGCGGCATGTGGGGCGCGCGGCTTGCGTTGCGCGAACCGCAGCGCGTGCGTTCGCTCGTGCTGATGGATGCGTCGCTGGAGGCCGAACCCGACGCGACGCGGATGCGCTACTTCGGGATGCTCGATGCGATCGCCGCCGCGGGCCGCATTGCGCCGCCGCTGCTCGATGCGATCGTGCCGCTGTTCTTCCGGCCGGACGTCAATCTGGCGGACCCGGTGCCGACCGCGTTTCGCGATGCGCTGGCGAGCCTGCCGGCCGACCGGCTGCGGCAATCGATCGTCCCGCTGGGCCGGTTGATCTTCGGCCGGCCCGACACGCTGTCGGCGCTGGCCGGGCTGGACGCCGAACGCACGCTGCTGATGTGCGGCGCGGGCGACATGGCGCGTCCGCCGTCGGAAACCGTGAAGATGGCGAGCGTGATCGGGTGCCCGCATGCGCTGGTGCCGGACGCCGGCCACATCTCGAACCTGGAAAATCCCGCGTTCGTCACGCGTGCGCTGCTCGACTGGTTCGACGGGCAACGGCTGTCGGCAGGCTGACGCACGCGCGGGCGACGCCGGCGCATGCCGCGCGGCGTCGCGTCACGCCAACCTGCGTCACGCGCGCTCGCGGACCGGCGTGAACTTCCTGTCCTGCACCCGGGCTTCGTCGATGCCGCCGCGAACGAGGCTCAGCGCTTCCGCGCGGCTCGACACGCACGGGCCTGAACCCGGCAGCGGCTGGCGCGCGGTCTCGCGCAGCGCGAGCACCGACACGATGCCGATGAACGACGCGCCCATCAGGTAGTACGCGGGCATCATCAGGTCGCCGGTGCGATCGACCAGCCACGCGGTGACGAGCGGCGTCGTGCCGCCGAACAGCGACACCGACACGTTGAAGCCGATCGCGAGCGCGCCGTAGCGGATCCGCGTGGGAAACAGCGCCGGCAGCGCCGACGGCATCACGCCCGTGAACGTCGACAGCAACGTGCCGTAGATCAGCATCCCGCCGAACACGGGCAGCATGCCGCCGGTGCGAATCAGCATCAGCGCCGGCACCGACAGCACGAGCAGGCCCACGCAGCCGGCCATCATCACCGGCTTGCGGCCGATCTTGTCCGACAGGTGCCCGGCGTACAGCGTCATCGGCATCATCAGCACCATCACGAGCAGCACCAGGAACAGGCCGTGCGATTCCTGGAAGTGCAGCGTCGCCGACAGATAGCTCGGCAGGTACGACAGCGCCATGTAGTCGGTCACGTTGAAGATCAGCACGAGGCCGACGCAGAGCAGCAGCGGCTTCCACTGTTCGACGAGCAACTGCGCGAAGCTTTGCTTAGGCCGCGCGCGTTCGTCCGCTTCGCGTGCTTCGGCCTCCTTCTTGAACGCCGGCGTTTCCTCGAGCTTGAGCCGGACGTAGAGGCCCGCGAGGCCGAGCGGGCCGGCGACGAAGAACGGCACGCGCCAGCCCCATGACAGCAACGCTTCCTGCGACAGCGTCGCGGTGAGCAGCGCGACCGTCGCCGCGCCGAGCGTATAGCCGATCAGCGTGCCGAATTCGAGGAAGCTGCCCATGAAGCCGCGGCGCTTGTCGGTCGAGAATTCGGCGATGAAGGTGGCCGCGCCGCCGTATTCGCCGCCGGTCGAGAAACCCTGCACGAGACGCGCGACGAGCAGCAGCACGGGCGCCATGATGCCGATCGACGTGTAGCTGGGGATCAGGCCGATCGCGAACGTGCCGGCGGCCATCATGATCATCGTGGCGGCGAGCACGCGCTGGCGGCCGATGCGGTCGCCGAGCGGGCCGAACACCATGCCGCCGAGCGGGCGCACGAGGAACGCGGCCGCGAACGTGCCGAAGGTCGCGAGCAGCTGCGCGGACGGGCTGCTGGACGGGAAGAACACCTTGCCGAGCGTGACGGCGATGTAGCTGTACACACCGAAGTCGAACCATTCCATCGCATTGCCGAACGCCATCGCGCCGACCGCGCGCTTGACGACGGCAGGGTCGACGATCGTGATGTCATCCAGCTTGACGGACTTGCGCGAAGACCGGGCTTTCGCGGGGTGCGCTTGCGATGAACTCAATGAACTCTCCTGGAAGGGCCCTGGCGACCGGCCGGACGGTCGGCGCGGCGGGAGGGCGCGGGCCGTCGGGGGCGAAGGTGGTGTCTCGGGATCGCCTCGGTGTCGGTGAAGCGGCGTGCAGCGGGCTACACCGGGCAAGCGTGTTGTGTGAAGCAGTGTAGAGAAACACGGGGAGGGCGGACTATCGGTCATGCGCCTGGAAACCGGTTGTAAACGACACGCCGGGCGGTCCGTATCGGAGCGTCGGCGGTCTATACCGGAGCGGAGCTTGATCGCCGCATGCGTTGCTGTACGTGAAAACGAGACAGGGTCACTGGTTTATTTGTTTCTAAAGCCGAATAGCAAACGCGGTCCCCACCGCCAGGCGGCTGACCGTCAATCGCCATTCGTGCGCAACGGCAATTTCCTTGCAGATGGCCAGTCCGAGGCCGGCGCCGTCGTGCCGGGCATCCGGCGCGCGCCAGAACCGATTGAACAGGAATGGGAGATGCTCCTGCTTGATGCCGGGCCCTTCATCCACCACCTGGATCGAGACTTCGTCGATAACGATCGACACGACGCTATTGGGTAACGAAACATTGATCGCGTTCTCGACAATGTTCTTGAGCAGGATGAACAACGCGCTCCGGTCCGCCCAGATTGGCGCAAGCGTAACCGGCGCGTCGATCTGAAGTTTGACCTGAGCACGGTCGGCCTTGCGCGCCAGATACGCAACGACATCCTGCGCGATATCCACGCTGCTGACTTCGCCGAAGCTGAAGTTCTGTGCTTCGCTGACTTCGGCCAGATGCAGCAACTGGCGAGCCTGGCGCGCCATCAGGTCGATCTCGCGAAACAGCAGGTCCTTGTTTTCGATCTCGGGCTGCAGTTCGATCTGGCCTCGGATCAGCGTAAGCGGGGTCTGCAATTCGTGCGCCGCGGACGCGAGAAACTGCTGCTGCACGGCAAACCCGTTCTCCAATCGGCTGAGCGCTGCATTGAATGCGTCGATGAGCGGCTTGATCTCGCTCGGAATGCCCCTGGAAGAAAGGCGCGTCTTGAGATTGCGCGGCGTGATCAGCGCCGCGGCGCTCGACGCCTCTCGAAGCGGCCTGAGCAGCCAATGCACCGCGAAGGTCAGTGTCAGGCCGAATATGATCGTCGTGAAGACGATCGTCGTTGTGACCGTGCCCGGAATCTGCTTGACCTTCGCGCCGATCAACGCCTCGATAAAACGCATGCTCGTCGCGGTCTGGACATAGAAGACCTGATGGGCCCGCAGAACCGGAAGCGTCACGATGTCGAACGGCTCGCCGCCGATCGTCGCCGACGCGAATTTGCCGATGGCGGAAAGGTCGCCAGTAATCCAGGGCGCGCTGCCCGGAGCAGCGCTCGACGAGAGCAAGATGTTTCCGCGCTCGTCGAGCACCCGATATTTGACCTCGGTCGGCAGCACCTTGAACATCCACGCCGTAGTCTTGGGAAGCGCTACCGAAATCGGGCGGCCGGCATCGTCAAAACGGAGTCCCTCCTCGACGTGCGTAATATCTTCCGTCAGCTCGTGTCGTCCGAGCGGCTGCTCCGGGAAATGATCGAACAAGTAGACGGCCAGCGCGGCCAGCGCGGTCAGCGTGACCGCGAGCACGATCACGCTCGTCACCCACAGCCGTGCGGACAAACTTCGAATCCAGCGATTGAGCATGTCAAACCTGCGATGGTTGGCCTCCGGTGCCATGCAAGCGCCGGCGGATTAGCGATAGACCTCGCGTTCGTCGATTCTGGTTGCCGCAGGCGGCAGCGCCGCGCTGCGGCAACCAGTCCTGCCGCGGCTTCGATCGCCGACGTCCGGACGAAACACGTATCCGTTTGCGCGGCCGGGCTCGTACAGGACAGCCACATCGAAACCGCTCGACTGCAGGCCGGTGCGCAACGCGTCGCGGCACGCAGCATCGCTGTCGACCACCAGGATCCGTTGCTTCATGCGCCCCTCCTCGGTTGCGCAGGCCGCTCGGGCGGATCGTCAGGACCCTGGGCGGTCTGAAGCGCGAAGCCCGCGCCGCGGATGTTCGCCAGCCGCGTGGTCGCGCCGATTGCCGCCAGCTTCTTGCGCAGCCGGTGCAACGTCACTTCCAGCGCGTTCGGCGTCACCGCGTCGCCGAGCCCCCAGCCCGCATGTTCGAGCGCCGCATGGCGCACCGTCGCGCCGTCCGCCCTCATCAGGCACAGCATGACCTGCAGCTCGGCAGGCGCAAGCACGACCGACTCGGCGCCACAGCACATCATGCGCTGCCGCGGATCCACGGTGATTTCGGCGAACGACACGACCAGCGCAGTCAGCGCCGCCGGCCTGCGCATCAGCGTGCGCACCCGCGCGACCAGCTCGCTCATGGCGAACGGCTTGGTCACGTAGTCGTCGGCGCCGCTTTCGAGTCCGTCCACGCGGTCATGCAGCGCGTCGCGGGCGGTCAGCATCAGGCAGGGCGTCATCTGGCCTGCCGCACGCAACGTGCGTAAAAACGCGAGACCGTCGCCGTCCGGCAAGCCGCGATCGACGATCAGCACCGCATAGGCGCCGCGGCTCACGCCGTAGCGGGCTTCGGAAATCGTGCGGAAGTGATCGGCCTCGATGCCCGCGGCGGACAGCGCCTGACGAATCATGGCGGCCAGACGCTCATGGTCTTCGATCAATGCGACTCGCGACATGATGCTGCGCTCAATTGAATTGATAGAGGTAGCCGATCTTCGCTTGCGGAATGTAGCGCTTGCCGACAAGCGGGCTGTTCGTGATGCCGCTGCCGAGATGCTCGACGCCGACGTCGAGAATGACGCTCTGATGGCGCGTGAACTTGTAGTCGACGCGGGTGCCGATCGACACGCCGTAGGTTGACTTGCCAGTATAGTGCGGACGACCGGCCCGGACTTCGGATGAGCGCACGCCGTAATAGTAATCGACGTATTTGCTGCTCAGCCATTCGGCACCGACGTGCGGCTCGAACGAAAAGTGGCCGTAGTCGAACGACTTGCCGAAATCGATGCTGGCTTGCTCGCCCTTGTTGCCGCCTGCGAGAAAGTCGCCGGAGAGCGTGCCGAATGCCGTGCGCCACGCGAGCGCCGGACCGTACCAGAACGCGCCGTTGCGGTCCTGCATGCCGTTCAGGATCGGCGCGTCGGACTGCTTGTATCCGTCGCCGAGCGCATATTTGCCGCGCAGCGCGACGCTCACGTTGCTCCACGTGCCGATCTTCAGGTCGATCGTGGTGCCGAGCGCGTGCACCCATTTATCGTCGAAAAAGAGGAGCGGGATCGGCGAGAACTTCGTGCCATAGCCTTTGTACGGCGACGACTCGACGCCCGCGCCTGCGCCGAGGCCCCAGCGGGTCACGTTGGTGGCGTTGCTCAAGACGGTGAAGCCGGTGCCGTCGGTGTCGGGCGGCTCCGGGCTGGCCTCTTGCGCGCGCACCGCGCCCGCATGCAGGCATACCGAAGCCACGGCCAGCAGGAGCTGGTGCTTACGACGAAAGGTTTTTTTCACGGTCGATCCTGGAGTCGGAGAGTGGAACGGGATCGACTTTAGGACTGGCAGACTTACTCGTTACTTACTCGCGCGGATGGCTTGCCTGACACTGATCATCCACGCACGGATCGCAGAGGGTTCGCTTGATCCGCAACGGATATCGCGCGGTAAGTGAATGGTAAGCCCGCACACTTCATCATCGAACCGACCGGTTGAACGGCTCGCACATGTCGTCGCGGGTGCGGGCAGAGAATGCCCAAGTGCGACGAAAGCGTATGGCTTTGAACAGGAATTGTTGTGCTTTTCACGCAATTTCTGGCGGCTTGTATCGAAAAGCACGGATACCCCTTCTCACGCCCCCAGTGGCCGTTCGTCGTCCGCGCGTTCGATGGGAGGCGCACGCCAAATGACCAACAGCATCGTGAGTGCGACACCCGTGATTGCGGCGCTGACGACGAGAGACAGAAAAAACGCGGACATATCGCCGACGTTGGTGCCCCACCATCTGACGGCGACGACCACGGCCCAGTAACTTGCTGCGCCGACCCAGGCCATCCGCGACTTCACACTCAGGATCACGAGGAGTGCGACGGTGGCGATTGATGCGGAAAGGGGAACTCCAATCTGGACCGACGAGAACGAATGGCCAATGCCGTCCGCCATCACAGTGCCGAGCGATCCCGCAGTCAGCATCGTGAACCAGTAGAGGCTCCCCGTCGGCGGCAGCCCGGTGGTTATCGGCTTCCGCCGCAACACCTGGGGCAGTGCGATCAGGCCGATCAGAATTATCGCCAACGCGACGGAAACTTCGACGTAGGTGAAGTGCGCGTGACCTATCGAGTAATCGGCAATGTTGGTCGCAGCGGCTCGTACGATGAGGATTGCCACCCAGTAAAACACCTCGCTTCCACGCGTGGTCGCCCGCTCGGCGAGGGTGACGACCGCGAACATGATCGCGAGCATTGTGAGGCTCGCGCCCGGACTCATCTTGAGGATGTCGGAAACGATGTCGCCCTGGTTTGCTCCGCACATGCTCGCGATGGCGATCGCGGCCCAGTATCGAGGCCCGACGTTCGGAGTGATCTTGAATCGCATGTCGATCTTCTGATAGTCGTTCAAAGGGAAATGGAGAATGTCGGCGGACGAGACTCGGAAAGCCCGGGACATCGATCGATCCCATCATCTATCAATACGGCTTACTCGACACTTACGGCAGTCGCAATAGCTTCGTTAAGCGACATGGGGCCGCTTCGGAATCCGGAAAACAAAGGTTCGACCAGGCGTTTGAGGCACGCAAAATTTAGCGCACGGTCAACTCGAACGAAAAACTGAAATTCCCCTTATAGCTCAATCGTATAAGGCCATTTTGGCGAAAATTTCACGAATCCCGGCCGACCCTCGATCCGGCTTCCGTAAATGTCGTTCGGAATGCGAATAAAGAAATGAGGCGGCCCGTCGGAAAGGCCGCCGCTTGCGCATCAGAACATGTGGTGGATCCCGACGTTTGCACCGACGGTCGTGCCCGTCACCGCGTAGAGCGCGTTGTTGATCCCGAGCCCGGTGTTCATCGCGCCGTGGTTGTTGACCATTGCGACCTGCGCGTACAGCGCGGTGGCTTTCGACAGGCTGTAGCTCGTGCCGACGGCCGCGAGCAGCGAGTGATTGGCCGTGTCGTTGCGATCGCTCGTGAACCAGACGCCGCCGTTCACGTCGACGGCCGGCGTCGCCTGGTAGTCGAGGCCGCCGCCGTAGACGTTGTTGCTGAACGATCCGCCGACCTTGTAGCTCGCGAACGATGCCTTCGCGGTCACGGGGCCGAACCGGTACGCGGCGCCGATCGTGCGCCCGACGAACGCGACGGTGCTCGGGACCGGTGTCGGGGTAGTGCCGTCGTTGCCGTCGTAGAACGCGGCGTCGATCATGAAGCCGCCATGCTCGTATTTGAGGCTCGCCGAGTACTGGCGCCCGGCCTGGAAGTCGCCGGCCTTGCCGCCGAACGCGAACATCGCGCTGCCGGTGAGGCCGGCGATCGTCGGGCTCGTATACGACACGGCGTTCGCGTTGAACAGGCCCGTGACGAGCACGTTGTCGACGTAGTTGATCAGCCCGCTGCCGAAGTGCGAGAAGCTGCGCGGATCCGAATCGAAGATCGCGAGCAGGAACGGCGAATATTGCAGGCCGGCCTTGACCGTGCCGAATCCCCCGTCGAGGCCGACCCATGCCTGGCGGCCGAAGAAATTGCCGTTCGAATGATTGAACGCGCCGTTGGTGACGGCGAAGCCGCTTTCGAGCTGGAATTTCGCCTTGAGGCCGCCGCCGAGATCCTCGGTGCCGGTCATCCCGAACGTCGTCGGCGTCATGCCGGTGTCGGTCATCGCGAACTGATGGCCCGCATTCCCGCCGGTGGCGGAGTCGAGCGTCTTGCTCGTATACAGCAACGCGGCGTCGAGGTTGCCGTACAGCGTCACGCTGCTCTGCGCGAAACCGCTGGTGCTGGCCATCGCGCCTGCCAGCGCGGCGCAACCGATCAGGGTGCTGCTTTTCATTGAGTGTCTCCAGTGTTGTTGTACGTCCATGCATCGAACAGGGGATGCGACGGAAGCCGGCCAAGCGGTGTCCGTCGCGCAAGCCGTGCAGGCGGGGTGGGGCGCGGCGGGACGCACGTCCGCGGTCGGGTGTCGACCGCGCGTGACGCGTTCGCGGCGGGGATGGGCGCCGGGACGCGCGTGCGTCGAAGGTGTCGGGAGGGGCCGGTCGCTGCCGGCCGCGTCAGTTACAGTGCGTGGCCAAGCTGGTCGAGGATGGCCGGGTTCTCGAGCGTGGAGGTGTCCTGCGTGATCGCCTCGCCCTTGGCGAGCGAGCGCAGCAGGCGCCGCATGATCTTGCCCGAGCGCGTCTTCGGCAGGTTGTCGCCGAAGCGGATCTCCTTCGGCTTCGCGATCGGCCCGATCTGCTTGCCGACCCAGTCGCGCAACGTCTTCGCGAGCGCCGCGGCTTCCTCGCCTTCCGGACGCGCGCGCTTCAGCACCACGAACGCGACCACGGCCTCGCCCGTCGTATCGTCCGGACGGCCGACCACCGCCGCCTCGGCAACGAGCTCGTGCGAGACCAGCGCCGACTCGATCTCCATCGTGCCGAGCCGGTGGCCCGACACGTTCAGCACGTCGTCGATCCGGCCCATGATCGTGAAGTAGCCGGTGTCCTTGTCGCGCACGGTGCCGTCGCCGGCAAGATACAGCCGGCCGCCGAGCTCCTCGGGGTAGTAGCTCTTCCTGAAGCGCTCCGGGTCGCCCCAGATCGTGCGGATCATCGCCGGCCACGGGCGCTTGACGACGAGGATGCCGCCCTGCCCGTTCGGCACGTCCTGGCCCGTCTCGTCGACCACCGCAGCCATGATGCCCGGCAGCGGCAGCGTGCACGAACCGGGCACGGTGGGCGTCGCGCCCGGCAGCGGCGTGATCATGTGGCCGCCCGTCTCGGTCTGCCACCACGTGTCGACGATCGGGCAGCGCTCCTGGCCGACGTGCTTGTGATACCACATCCACGCTTCCGGATTGATCGGCTCGCCGACGGTGCCGATGATGCGCAGGCTCGACAGGTCATGGCTCTTCGGATGCACCTTGTCGTCGGCCTCGGCCGCCTTGATCAGCGAGCGGATCGCGGTCGGCGCGGTATAAAACACGGTGACCTTGTGATCGCCGATCATCTTCCAGAAGCGGCCGGCGTCAGGGTAGGTCGGCACGCCTTCGAACACGACCTGCGTGCCGCCGCAGGCGAGCGGGCCGTACGTGATGTACGTGTGGCCGGTGACCCAGCCGATGTCGGCCGTGCACCAGAACACGTCGTCGGGTTTCCAGTCGAAGGTCCACTTCATCGTCTGCGCGGCCCACAGCAGGTAGCCGCCGGTGCTGTGCTGCACGCCCTTCGGCTTGCCGGTCGAGCCCGACGTGTACAGGATGAACAGCGGATGCTCGGCGCCGACCCATTCCGGCTCGCAGCGCTCGGACTCGCCGTCCGCCAGCTCGTGCATCCACAGGTCGCGGCCTGCATGCCAGTCGATCTTGCCGCCGGTGCGGCGATAGACGATCACGCTCTTCACCGCTTCGCAGCCGCCCATCGCGATCGCCTCGTCGGCGATGCTCTTGAGCGGCAGCGTCTTGCCGCCGCGCGCCTGCTCATCGGCGGTGATGAGCGCCACCGCGCCGACGTCGACGAGCCGCTCGTTCAGCGATTTCGCGGAGAAGCCGCCGAACACGACCGAGTGCGTCGCGCCGATGCGCGCGCAGGCCTGCATCGCGACGATGCCTTCGATCGACATCGGCATGTAGATGACGACGCGATCGCCCTTGGCGATCCCGCGTTTCTTCAGCGCATTCGCGAAGCGCGACACGCGTGCCAGCAGATCCGCATAGGTGACGCGCGTGACGGTGCCGTCGTCGGCCTCGAAGATCACCGCGACGCGCTCGCCGTTGCCGGCTTCGACGTGACGGTCGAGGCAGTTGTACGACGCGTTCAGCTCGCCGTCGTCGAACCACGTGTAGAACGGCGCGTTGGACTCGTCGAGCACGTTCGTGAACGGCTTGTGCCACGCGAGGCCCTCGCGCGCGAGACGCGCCCAGAAGCCCTCGTAATCGCGTTCGGCCTCGGCGGCGAGCGCACGATAGGCCGGCATGCCGGAAAGGGTCGCGCGGGCGCGCGTGTCGGCCGTCGGTTCGAAGATTCGGCGTTCCTGAAAGATCGATACGAGGGCGGTCAAGGTGTTCTCCATGGAAATCGTAGGGTGTGGCCTGCCTGTCGAAACGCAACTTGCATGCCAGTCGCGAGCCGGCGCGCGGGCATCGGCGTGCATGCGGCGCCGGCAGTGCGGCGGCGTCTTTCGCGTCATGCGATACGTACTGCGAAGCATTGTCGATGGTGCGCCCGGTGCGCCGAAATGCAGCAGCGGGTGTTGCAGGCGACAACACGGCGAACGGTGCAGCGCGCACGCCGTGCCGACGCGGCCCGTGCTACGCGATGAACGACCGGAGGGCGCCGTGCGCGTCGGACGCGCGCAGCCGCGCGAGCGCCGAGGCCTCGAGCTGCCGCACGCGTTCGGCGGACAGATTCAACTGGCGGCCGATATCGCGCAGCGAGCATCCTTCGCCCGTGCGAATTCCGTAGCGCAGCCGCAGGATCATCGCCTCGCGCGGCGGCAGCCGGTCGATCGCAGTGGCGATTGCATCGCGCAACTGCGCGGCGCCGGCGGCGTCGTCGGGCGAGGGTGTCGCGGTATCGGGCACGACATCGGCGAATGTCATGTCGCCGTCCGGCGACACGGGCAGGTCCGCGGAGATCGGCTCCTTCACGATCGCCATCAGGTCGCGGACCTTTTCGACCGGCTCGCCCATGTGCGCCGCCAGTTCTCCCGGCGTCGCGGCCGTACCCGATCGCTGCCGATGGTCGCGCCCGATCCGCGTCAGCTTGTTGAGCGCGTCGACCGTATGCGTCGGCACGCGGATCGTGCGTCCGAGGTCGGCGAGCGCATGCGTGATCGCCTGCCGTATCCACCAGGTCGCGTAAGTCGAAAACCGGAAGCCGCGCCGGTGGTCGTAGCGCTCGACGGCTTTCAGCAGGCCGATATTGCCTTCCTGGATCAGGTCCGCGAACGGCAGGCCGCGATCGGGATAGCGCTTCGCGATCGATACGACGAGCCGGAGGTTCGCGTTGAAGAGTCCCGTCCTCGCCGGCTGCATCGCGCGTTCGATCGCACCGAGGCGCGCATCGAGCAACGCGGTAGCGTCGGGCGGCAGATCCTGCGCAAATGCACCGCGCACGACCGCCTCGCGCGCATCGACGAGCGCCGCCGCGCGCCGGGTCAACGCCGGCTCGCAGCCCGGATGCGCGGCAATGCACGACGCGAGCCAGCCGGCGTGGTCGTCGTCGGCGGCATGCGCGGATGACGGCGGGACGCCCGCGTCGGCCAGCATGCGCTCGAGCCGGCTCCGCAGTTCGCGATGCCGGCGTGCGCGGCCGCGCAAAGGCGCGCTCATCCGCTCGACCGCGCGCGCGGACAGGCGCAGCGTGCCGAGCAACGCGGCGGCGTCGCGTACGTATGCACGATACGCGGAAGAGGTGGTGCCGCCGGACGTCAGCGCCTCACGCATGCCATTCGCGAGCGCGTCGATGCGTGCCAGCCGCGCCAGCACCGCGTTGCGCCAGGCCGAATCCTCCGGCGGCGTGTCGTCGTCGCGTGCGGGCGCGACGACGGCCGGCGAGACACCCGTGCTCGGGCTCGCGGCAGGTGCATCCTCACGCGGACCATCGGCCAGAAAGATCACATAGGTGGATGCGGCCGTCCGGCATTCGGCGATCTCGCCGCGTATCGACACCAGCGCACCGAGCGCGTCCGGATCGCCGCACAGCACCGCGACCGATGCCGCGCGGCCGCGCTCGATACGCTGCGCGTGCGCGAATTCCTCGTCGCGCGTGAGGAGCGGCGTCGTGCCCATCTCGCGCAGATACAGCCGAACCGGATCGGTCGTGCGCGGTGCGAGCAGGTCGGCCGCGACGAGTGCGCCGGCGCCTTCGGCCCATGCGCGCGCGTGTAGCGCGGGCCGGAAGTAGCGGTCGAGCGTCCAGCTGGTCGCCGTGTCGGCGCCGTCGCACACCGCGATGCCGAGTTCACCGAGTACCGCGGCCGTCGCATCGATCCCGCTTTCGTTCGCATCGTCGTCGGGCAGCGCATCGATGATGTCGGCGCGCGTGACGAAGCCGCGTGACAGGCCGGTCGCGATCAGCGCATGGAGACGGGCGACGGCTTGCGGCGGCAAGCCGTCATCGATGCCGGCCACGAGTGCCGGCGCGCGCAGCGTCGGCATCCCGCCGCGCGATGCGTCACGCGCGCCTGGCATACACGTTGCACCAGCCGTCCGCCGCGACCGACTTGCCGCCGAACATCGGGCACGTGCCGACGGCATCCGATGCGTCCGCCTTGTAGAAGCGGCAATTCGCGCAGCGTTCGCCCGACTGGTATTTCGGGAACTTCGCCGTATCGACGGTCGATGCGCGGGCGCGATAGCCGAGCGTTTTGGCCGCGGCGTCGTTCTCGTCGACGAGCGGCGGCGCCGCAAGTGCGCGGTGTGTCGCGGCGAGCGCCGCGCACAGTCCGATGGTGTTGACGATGAAGGTTCTACGGGTGGTCGGGTGGGTCACGGTCGTTTCCTCGTGAAGATGAAATCGTGGGAAGGGCGCGGCCCGATGCGCGTGCCCGGGCCGCGTGCCGGCTTCACTGGCTGGCGTCCTTGTGCGCGGCGGGGCCGGCGACGAGCGGCGCGTTCGACGCGCGCGCCGCATCGGCCGTGAGCTTGCCGTTGCCCGCGACATAGCCGTTCGACGCGAGCAAGAAGGCCATCAGGTCGGCATAGTCGTCGTCCTTCAGCTTACCGGGCTGGTCCGCCGGCATGTTGCTGGCCATGTAGCCGAACACGCCGCCGATCGTCAGGTGCGAATGCGACAGCGGCGCGAACGACGGACCGCTCAGCGCGGGCGCCGTGTTGCCTTCGAGGTCGGCGCCGTGGCACTTCGCGCACGAATTGACGTAGAGCGTCTTGCCGTGCGCGGCCTGCGCGGCGTCGAACGCCGGGGCGGCATCGCCGGTGCTCGCGGCGACGCGGATGAAGGCGCCGCCGGCCGGCACGCCGCGCGTGCGGACGATGCCGCCGGGTGCGCGACCGGCGGACGCCATCGCGCCATCGGCGAAGCGTGAAGCCGGACGTGCCGCGCGCGCTTCGAGAGCGCTGCCGGGCAGCGCCCATTTGCGGGTCAGCGCAGCAAGCCGGCCGTTGTTCTTCATGCGCGTCAGCGCCGTATCGATGCGCTGCTGCAGCGCGACCGAGCGCGCGGCGAACGCGAAAGTCAGCTGCCAGTCCGCATACGGGGACGAGGTCGGTCCGATATGGAACGCCTGTTTCGGGTGTGCGGCCTGGTACGCGACGACCGCCGGATACCAGACGATCGCGCGGTGTGCGCGGCCGCTCGCGACGGCGTCGACTGTTCGCTCGGACGTGTTCTCGAGATCGAAGCGGGCGTTCTTCTGCTGGACGGCGATTAGTTGCGCGGGGCTCGCGTAGGTGGCCGCGACGATCTCCCGGTCGGTCGTGGGTGTGCCGGCGTTGCGCAGCGTCACGCTCACGTAGCCGGAGCGCAGGTAGCCCTGCGAGAACAGCAGCGTCGTATCGGATGCGTCGGCGATGGCCGAGCGCGGAAAGCCGGCGAGTACGTCGCAATCGCGTTCGAGTAGCTTGGCGAGCTCGTGTGCGGACACGCCGTCGTCATCGTCGCCGCCTTCGGCGCCACGTGCGGCAAACGTCGCGGCAATGCCGGCCGTGTGGAACGCCTCGCGGGCGACGGCCTTGTCGAGCGCGGCCGTCGGCGTGCCGGGAAGCGAGCAGACGCGGACCGGTGCCGCGGCCGCGGACAGCGCCGTGCCTGCCGCGAGCGCGCAGGCCACGGCGAGGTGGGGAAGTCGAATGTTCATGATCGTACGCTCGGGTGGAAACGGAGGGGGGCGCCCGCGCCGGTGGCGCGGGCGCGATGCAGGCGGGCGCGCGATGCTCAACCGTGGTCGAGGGCGAACACGTACAGCGTGCCGCCGCGCGGCACGTCGTCCGCCGCCTTGGCCATCGGGCCGCCCCAGATCGGATTGGCGCCGCCGTAGCCGGCGAGCACCGCGACATACTCCTTGCCGTCGACTTCGAAGACCGACGGCTGCGCGATGATCCCGCTCGCGAGCTGCGGGCTCTCCCACAGCACCTTGCCGGTCGACACGTCGAACGCGTACAGGTGGCCGTCGAGCGAGCCGCTGAACGCGAGCCCGCTCGCGGTCGTCGCGACGCCGCCGTTCCACGGCAGCTTGCTCCAGTGGCTCCACACCTTCTTGCCGGTGTTGACGTCGATCGCCTGGAGTTCGCCGTAGCCTTCGCTGCCCGGCTCGGGCTTGATCTCGAAGCCTTCGCCGAGATACGGCAGCCCTTCCATGTAGTTGACCGATTTGCCCGACAGGCTCATGCACGCGTGCAGCGACGGCACGATCGCCAGATGGCGTTCCGGGTCGTAGGACACCGACCACCAGTTCTTGCCGCCAAGGAAGCTCGGGCACGTGTCGATCGTGGTGCCGACTTTCGGGTACTTCGCGGGATCCTGCACCGGCGCACCGTTTTCCGTGTAGCCGGTGACCGACGTCGCCTTCACGAACGGCTCCGCGTAGATCAGCTTGCCGGTGTCGCGGTCGATCGCATGGAAGTAGCCGTTGCGGTCCGCGTGGATGATCGCGTCGTGCTCCTTGCCCTTGTATTTGATCGTCGCGAGGACCGGCGTGTTGACGCCGTCATAGTCCCAGGTGTCGTGCTTCGTGTACTGGTAGTGCCACTTGAGGTCGCCGTTCTTCGGGTCCAGCGCGAGCAGCGAATCGGAGTACAGGTTGTCGCCCGGGCGCAGGTCCGCGAGCCACGGCCCCGGGTTGCCGACGCCCCAGTACAGCGTGCGCGTCGCGGCGTCGTAGGTGCCGGTCAGCCAGGCCGGCGCGCCGCCGTGCGCCTGCATCCCGTCGGGCCAGGTATCGGCGTTCTTCTCGCCCTGGCCGGGGATCGTGAAGCGCTTCCACAGCAGCGCGCCGTCCTTCGGGCTGAGCGCCGCGATGAAGCCGCGCGCGCCGTATTCGCCGCCCGAACTGCCGACGACGATCGCGCCGTCGAGCGCGAGCGGTGCCAGCGAGAACGCGTAGCCGAGGCCCGGTTCGAACATCTGCTTCTTCCATACGAGTGCGCCGGTCTGCGCGTCGAGCGCGGCCACTTCCCCGCTGAGCATCGCGACGTAGACATTCTTGCCGTACAGCGCGACACCGCGGTTCACGACGTCGCAACAGGCCGTCTTGAACGATTCCGCACCGAGCTTCGGTTCGTATTTCCACAGTTGCGCGCCGGTGGACGCGTCGAACGCATACACGTTGTCCTTCGGCGTGGTGACGAACAGATAGCGACCATTGACGATCGGCGTGGCCTCGAAGCCCTGCTTCAGCTCGGCCGGAAACTTGTAGCTCCACGCCTGCGTGAGCTTCTTGACGTTCGATGCATCGATCTGCTTGAGCGGCGAATGCGCCTGGCCGTTGTACGTGCGGTAGTAGGTCAGCCAGCCCGGATCGCGTTGCGCGTCGGTGAGCCGCTGGTACGTGACGGCCGGGTAATCCGCGGCTGCATCCACCAGGCCGGGATTCAAGGCGATGGCGACGGCCGCCGCGATTCCGATCGTTGCCAGCCGGCTCGTCGAAGCCGAGAGTTTCTTCATGGTTGTCTCCTGAGTCATTGTGGTCGCACCGCGGCGAACATCGGCCGGGCCGGCAGGGTGGGTTCCGGATCCAGTGCACAGCCAGTTACGCAAATCGCATGCCATTGCGGCGCGCGCCGCGCGCTGCAAGGCCGAGCGGCGGATGACGCGCGATCGGGCCGAGCTATGCGACAGGTCGCGGGTGATCCGCATGTGTTGCGTTCGGGAACATCCGCGGCCGCGGTGTTGCGAAACATGACAGTGCCGGGCGCGCAGCACGCGTCGCGAAGAGGGCGGGGCGAACGACGACCTGCGGGTGATGAATCGCGCACGTGCTTGTCACGCTGCGTGCGCGGCGGTCGACGTGCGGACGATGCCATGACCGATCCGCGCAGCCGTGACGCGCACGATGGCGAACCGTCGCGTCGCTGATCCGGATTGACACAGGTGCAACAGGCGTTGGCACGAACTGCAACAGATGCGCGACGGCACGCGGCGCTGCTCCGGTGCGTGGCGGCGTCGGCCCGTTGTCGGTCGGGCGATGCGCGCATCGGCATGCTTCTTGCCGTTCGGAACGGGAAACGATTCCGCGCAGCGAGATCCCGCCATGAATGTCCCGACATCGTCCGACGCTGCTCGCCTGTCCGGTCGCCGCCATCTGGCCGCGCTCGCCTATGGCGTCGCACCTGTCGGCACGTATCCGGCGACGGTCCGGATGGCACCGGCCCGGCGGCCGCGCGAACCGCTGCATGCCGTTGCGCTGGCTGTCCTCGTGGTGCATGCGGCGATCCTCGTCGCGCTCTGGCATGCGTCCACCGACGACGCGCGCTCGACGCTGCCCCGCGCGCTCGCCGTCGAAATCGACGCGAGCGCGCCCATGAACGCTGCCGTGCCGGCCTGGCATCGCCAGCCGGACGCCACGGTCTCCCGCCCGCGGGCGCACGCGCAGGTGAGTCGCGATGTGCTCACGCATCGGGATAGTCGACCGAGCGTGCCGGCGCCGCGTCGCGCCGACCAGCGCACACCTGCGCGCACCGCGGCAACCGAGGCCGCGAAGCCGGCCGGCGAGGGATCGCGCGCCGTGTCGGCACCGTCACCGGCGCTGCCGGCTGCCGCTTCTGCGCCGACCGATACCACCGCAGCGGCGGCACGCACGGTGCCAGCCTCGCCGGCCACAACGGCCGCCGAACCCGTTACCGCGCCGCGTTTTGCGGCGGCCTATCTGCGCAATCCCGCGCCGGATTACCCGGACCTCGCGCAGCAGCGCGGCTGGGAGGGCACCACGTTCCTGAACGTGCATGTGCTCGCAAACGGCCGGCCCGATCAGGTCCTGCTGTCGGCAACGAGCGGACACGACGCGCTCGACGACGCGGCTGTCGCGGCGGTCCGTGACTGGCGTTTCGTGCCGGCGAAACGTGGCATGGAACCGACCGACGGGTGGGTCAAGGTGCCCGTCGTCTTCAAACTCGGAAACTGAGGAATCCATCATGTCCGACTTTATCCACCATGCGGTTGTCGGCGCCTTCGCGCTCCTTGCGGTGCTGTCGGCGATCACCTGGACGCTGATCGTCGCCAAGGCGCTGCTGTATGCGCGCGTGGCACTCGGCAACCGGCGTTTCGCCGCGCGACGCGGCGATGGCGCCGCGTTGTCGATGCCGGCGGACGACGATGCGGCCGCCAGCCAGAACGCACGCCTGCAGCGAGCGGTGTGCCATGCGTTGCGCCATGCGCCCGCGGCCGATCCGGATGCGCCGGCCACGCTCGTCGCGTGGGATCGCCGCGACATGCTCGAGCGCACGCTCGCGCGCGAGATCGGGCGCGAGCGGCGGCCGCTCGAGCGCGGGCTCACGGCGCTTGCATCGATCGCGAACGTCGCGCCGTTTGTCGGGCTGTTCGGAACGGTGTTCGGCATCGTGCACACACTGCAATCGATGACGGCGTCGGGCGCGAACGGGATCGACGCGATCGCGGGCCCGATCGGGCAGGCACTGGTCGCGACCGGGATCGGCATCGGCGTCGCGATTCCGGCCGTCCTTGCGTACAACCTGTTCCTGCGACGGCTCAAGACTGTCATGACCGAGCTCGACGACTTCGGGCAGGATCTGGTCGCGCTTGCCGAGCAGCGCGATTTCCGGATCGACGCGCCGGTGCATGCGGCGATACCGGAAGCTCGCGCCACGGGCGCCGCGCGCCGGGCGGCCGTATGAAATCCGATTGCCGTGAAGCCGACGGGGGCGAACCGCTCGGCGAGATCAACGTGACGCCGCTGGTGGATGTCGTGCTCGTATTGCTGGTGATTTTCCTGGTCGCGGCACCGCTGATGACGCATGCGATACGTGTCGACCTGCCGAAGGCGGCGGGCATCGCGCGCGATTCGCCTGCGCGGGCCGTCATCGTGACCGTCGACGCGCATGGCGCGATCGATATCGACGGCCGCCCGACAACACCGGCCGACGTCGAATCCGCGCTCGCCCGCCGCGTCGCGCAGGACCCGCGGACGAGCGTCAGCCTGCATGCCGACCGCGGCGAGTCGTTCGGTGCCGTCGCCGCGGTCATTGCGTCGATCGGACGCGCACACGTGGCGCACGTCGCGATCGCGACCGCGGACGGCGAAGCCGGCGCAACGCCATAGGCCAACCATGCGGGGCGGCCATTGCCGTCGACGCATCGTTACGGATAACGATACAAAAGACACCCGCAGAGGAGGCAGGAAGATGAAGGAAGCCGATACGTCGAAGCACCGCTTCGTCGCGCGACGTGCAAGCGTCACGCTGTGTTTCGGCGGCATGCTCGGCGGGCTGATGATGCCCGCGTCGGCGCAGGTCGCGCCATCCGGCAACGCCGATGCGCCGACGCTCGCGCCGGTTGTCGTCGTCGGCACGACGCCGCTGCTCGGGATCGGCACGCCGCTGTCGCGCGTGCCGGCCAACGTGCAGACGTTTCGCGGTGGCGACATCGAGCGTCAGCACAAGAGCGTATTGACCGACTACTTCGAGAAGAACGTGTCGAGCGTCGATATCAACGAGGCACAGGGCAACCCGTACCAGACTGACGTGAACTATCGCGGCTTCACGGCATCGCCGGTCGTCGGCACGCCGCAGGGGCTGTCGGTGTTCGTCGACGGCGTGCGCGTCAACGAGCCGTTCGGCGACGTCGTGAACTGGGATCTCATTCCGCAGTCGGCGATCGACACGCTGCAACTGATCCCCGGTTCGAACCCGACCTACGGGCTCAACACGCTCGGCGGCGCATTCGCGATCACGACGAAGAACGGCAAGACGAGCCCGGGTGGCGCGGCGCAGGTGTCGGCCGGCTCGTGGGGGCGCAAGACCGTGCAGATCGAGCAGGGCGGACGCATCGGCAGCCACCTCGACTACTACGTGACGGGCAACGTCGCGAACGACAATGGCTGGGCCGATCACAACGCGAGCCGCGTGCGGCAGGGGTTCGGCAAGCTGCGCTATACGGACGCCGATACGACGCTGTCGATCTCGGCCGGCGGCGCGGACAACGCGCTGCAGGGCACGCAGACCATTCCGCGCTCGTTTCTCGACAATCGGACGCAGGCCTATACCTATCCCGACCTGAATCGCAACCGCGCCGGGTATGTCACCGTGTCGGGCGACCATTCGTTCAACGACCACGTTCAGCTCAGCGGCAACGTGTACTACCGCCACTACCGCAACACCAATATCAGCAGCAACGTGAACAACGATTTCGGCAACGTGGACGACAGCGGCGCCACCGACACCGTGCAGGCGACCAACGACCGGTCGGTCATCACGACCGACAGCTACGGCGCGAACCTGCAGCTCACGCTGCTCGGCAAGCTGGCCGGGATGGACAACCAGTTCGTCGTGGGCGCGTCGGCCGATCTCGCGAACTCGGGTTTCGAACAATCGTCGCAGGATGCGTCCTTCACGGCGCCGCGCGCGACGATCGGCCTCGGCGATTTCACGCAGACGACCCGTGCGAAGACGCGCAACGCGAACTATGGCTTCTATTTCGACGACACGCTGTCGCTGACGCGGCAGTGGTCGCTGACGCTGGCCGGGCGCTACAACAGGTCGCGGGCGGCCATCGAGGATGTGAGCGGCCTGCAGCCGTTGCTCACTGCGCGTCACACGTTCTCACGGTTCAATCCGGCCGTCGGCGTCACGTGGAATCCGGTCCCGGGTTTCACCGCCTACGCGACGTACAACGAAGGCATGCGTTCGCCGACCGCGATCGAGCTCGCGTGCGCCGATCCGGCCGCGCCGTGCTCGTTGCCGAACGACTTTCTCGCCGATCCGGCGCTGAAGCCCGTCATCGCGAAGACATTCGAATTCGGCGCGCGCGGCCGCGCCGGGCAGGCGACGACCTGGAGCGCGGCGGTCTACCGCACGACGCTCGACGACGATATCCAGTTCATCAGCAGCAACGGCGGCGCGAGCACGCTCGGCTATTTCCAGAACGTCGGCCAGACGCGCCGGCAAGGTTTCGAACTCGCCGGGCATACGCGGCTCGGGCCGGTCGGCATCGGGGCAAGCTACAGCTATGTCGACGCCACCTATCGCTCGACGTGGACCGAAAGCAGCGCGAGCAATTCGAGCGCCGATGCGCACGGCAACATCGTCGTCCGTTCCGGCGACCGCATTCCCGGCATTCCGTCCAGCACCGTGAAGCTGCGGCTCGACTATGCGGCGACGCCGAAGTGGAACGTCGGCACCAACATCACCTATCGCAGCGGCGTGTTCGCGCGCGGCGACGAGAACAACCAGGACGCGAACGGCAAGATTCCCGGCTATTTCCTGATCGACGTCGACACGACTTGGCAGGTCACGAAGCACCTGCAACTGTTCGCGTCGATCACCAACCTGCTTGACAAGCGCTACGCGAGCTTCGGGCTGCTCGGCCAGAATTTCTTCAACGGGCCGAATCATTCGTTCGATGGACTCAATCCCGTCAACGAGCAGTTCGTCGGGCCGGGCGCGCCGCGCGGCGCGTGGGTCGGCGCGCGCTATGCGTGGGATTGAGCGTGGGGCGGTGCGTCCGCTGTGACCGCCAGCATCTCGCGCACCGCATTGTCGACGCCGCGGGCCAGCGCGTCGTCGCTCTCGAGATGCCCGGCCGGCACGCGCTCGATGACGGCGGCCGGCACGGCGCGCGCGAGACGGTCGACGTTGTCGACCGGGCATACGCGGTCGCGCGTGCCGTGCACGGCATGCAACGGCACGCCGGCTTGCGCGGCCCGGCGCGCCAGCGCGAGCAGCCGGTGCTCGCCGAGCCAGCATGCTCGTTGCAGGTAGTGCGCCTGGATCCGGTACTTGTCGATCAGCCGGTCGACCGTGCGTTGCGTCGTGCGTGCGGCGAGCGTCGGCCGCCCGGACAGGATCGCGTCTTCGTACGCATGCCACGCGAGCGCGACCGCGCGTTGCCGTGCCTTGCCGGCGCCCGCTTGCAGACGGCGCGCGCAGCATGCCATCAGGCGATCGGCGCGCGCGGTGCCGGCGGCGGCCGTCAGGCGCTGCCATTCCCGGGGCGCCCGCGTGCGGGCGCCGACGAACAGGCCGCGCACTTCGCGCGACGACGTCAGGAACAGGCCGCGCAGCACGACGCCCGTGACGCGCGCCGGGTGCCGTCCCGCATACGCGAGCGCGAGGGCCGCGCCCCACGATCCGCCGACCACGCCCCAGCGTTCGATCCCGAGCTGCGCGCGCAGCGCCTCGAGATCGCCGATCAGCCGCATCGTGCTGTTGTGGCGCAGCCCGCCACGCGGCGTCGATGCGCCGGCGCCGCGCTGGTCGACGAGCACGACGCGCGCGCGCTCGAGGTCGAACAGGCGCAGCATCGCGGGCCGGCTGCCGCTGCCGGGGCCGCCGTGCAGCACGACGACAGGCTGGCCGAGCGGGTTGCCGGCGGCGCTCCACGCGATCGCGCACGCATCGCGGGACAGCCGCGCGCGGCGGCCGGAGGAGGAGGGGAATCGGTCTGCTGATGGCGTCATGTCGGCTGTGGTGCGGGGAAAAGGAGGCGGTTGGTCCGCGCGGGATCCGTGCGGTGACGAAGCCAGAATCGCGCCAGCGATGAGGATCGGGATTCGTCCGGGTGGGCGGCGGGCGGCCGAATCGCGATACTGCATCGACCGTGCTCGCGTAGCGCCATCCGGCGCGCGCGGCGTTGTTCGTCTTGCATTTTCCTTTCGGCTCGGGGCGTGCGGCGGTGCAGGGATGCCGGTTCGAACATCGATCGCAGTATGGCCCGATGTTTGCTTGCATCAAGGACAAAGAGTCCGGCGACCGACCGGCAGGATCCCCGGAGGAGACAATGCGCGATGACGTTCACCCGACGGCCAACGCACGGGCCATGCCTGCGCCCGGCTGGCCGACGCCCACGATCCAGAAATCCCATGAGCGGTCCGAGACGTTCGGCCTGCAGGCGACCGCACGCCCCGACTACGACCTGATCTCGGGTGCCGCGCTGGCGCTCAAGCGCGAGCAGAATCGCGTGCTGTGCGTGCACGCGATGCCCGTGATGGAAACGCTGCACGAGCAGATCGTCAATACGCAGAGCATGATCGTGCTGACCAATGCGGAAGGCCTGATCCTGCATTCGATCGGCGACGACGACTTCCTGCGGCGCGCGGAACGGGTCGCGCTGCGCCCCGGTGCGAACTGGGCGGAGAGCCGGCAGGGCACCAACGCAATCGGCACGGCGCTCGCCGAGCTGTGTCCGATGGTCGTGCATGGCGACCAGCACTTTCTGGCCGCCAACCATTTCCTGACCTGCTCGAGCGTGCCGATTCTCGATCCGTACGGCGACGCGATCGGCGTGCTCGACGTGACGGGCGACCACCGCAGCTTTCACCAGCACACGATGGCGCTCGCGAAGATGTCGGTGCAGATGATCGAGAACCACCTGTTCACCACGACCTTCCAGGAGACGCTGCAGGTGTCGTTCCATGGCCGCCCCGAATTCCTCGGGACATTGATGGAGGGCATCGTCGCGTTCACCGCCGACGGCCGTTTCCTGTCGGCCAACCGCAGCGCGCAGTTCCAGCTGGGGATGCCGCTTGCCGCGCTGCGCGCGCATACGCTGGCATCGCTGTTCGACGTCACCAGCGCGCAGCTGATCGACCGGATGCGCGCGAGCACCGAGCCGCACGTGGCGTTGAACCTCGGCACCGGCGCGGTGGTGTGCGCGCGCGTGCAGTTCCGGCGCGCGTTGCGGGCCGAGGGCAGCCGTCCGGCGGAAGTGCACGGCGGCGCGGCCGCGGCCGCGCGGCCGGCCGCCGCGCAGAACGCGGCGAGCCTGTCGCGGCTCAGCTATCTCGACACCGGCGACCCGCAGGTGGCGGCGGTGATCGCGAAGGTGCGCAAGGTCATCGGCAAGGACATTCCGGTGCTGATCACCGGTGAGACGGGCACCGGCAAGGAACTGCTCGCGCAGGCGATCCACAACGACTCGCCGCGCCGCGACGGGCCGTTCGTCGCGGTCAACTGCGCATCGATTCCGGAGACGCTGATCGAATCCGAGCTGTTCGGCTATGAGGAGGGCGCGTTTACCGGCGCACGCCGCAAGGGCGCGACCGGCAAGCTGCTGCAGGCGAACGGCGGCACGCTGTTCCTCGACGAGATCGGCGACATGCCGTATCCGCTGCAGGTGCGGTTGCTGCGCGTGCTGCAGGAGCGGATCGTCAATCCGCTGGGTTCGACGAAGGCGATCGGCGTCGATATCGCGATCATCTGCGCGACGCACCGCGGCCTGCGCGACATGATCGCCCAGAACCGCTTCCGCGAGGATCTCTACTACCGGCTCAACGGCCTCGTCGTGCGCCTGCCGCCGCTGCGCGACCGCACCGATCTCGCGGTCGTCGTGCAGAAGATGCTGCAGCGCGAGACGCTGTCGGGCCCCGGACGGCGGCCGCTGAGCGTCGCGCCCGACGTGATGGCGCTGTTCGAGCGCTGCGCGTGGCCCGGCAACTTCCGGCAACTGGCGAACCTGCTGCGAACCGCCGCCGCGATGGTCGACGACGATTGCGAGATCCGCTGCGAACATCTGCCTGATGATTTCTTCGACGACATCCGGCGCGACTGCGCGCAGGTGACGCAGGACGCATGCGTGCCGCGGCCCGCGATCGATGTGCCCGCGCCGGGCGACGCGCGGCTGCAGGACGTGGCCGCGTCCGCGATCGCGGCCGCGCTGGCCCGCCACGGCGGCAACGTATCGGCCGCGGCGCGTGCGCTCGGCGTGTCGCGCAACACGATCTACCGGAAGATGCCGGCCGCCGGATCCGAGCCGGTCGAGCCGGACGAACACTGACACGCCGATGTCGATGTAACACCGGTGTACCAGGTTGCAACACCCGGTGCTCAAGGATGCAACACCTGCCGCGCCGCGCGCGCATGCCACGAGCCGTCGTCCGACGGCTTCTGAAAACATTTCGTCTGGTGATCGTAATCATTCCGGCGTCATGACCGCGCGGCGGACGCCGTCGGCCGTCGCGCGAGTGGAATGCAGCCCCGGCACGCTCCTTGCTGAACAGGTATCGGCCGCTCGATCGACGCGGTTCTTCAACTCACTACCTCAACCAGGAGACACATCATGCAATGGACGCCCCCCGCCTACACCGACCTGCGCTTCGGCTTCGAAATCACGATGTACATCGCCAACCGCTGAGCGCCGCGCGCAGTGCCGCCCGCGTCGTCGTAGGCGATGCGGGCGGCATCGGGAGCACAAGCCAATGAAGATCAAGATACTCGGCTCGGGTGCCGGCGGCGGGCTGCCGCAATGGAACTGCAATTGCGGCAATTGCCGGCGCGCACGCGAGGGCATGGACGGCATCGCGCCGCGCACGCAATCGTCGATCGCGGTCAGCGGCGACGGCACCGGCTGGGTGCTCGTCAACGCATCGCCGGACCTGCTTGCGCAGTTGCGCGCCGCGCCGGAGCTGCAGCCGGCGCGTGCGATGCGCGACAGCGCGATCGTCGCGGTCGTGCTGTGCGACGCGCAGATCGATCACGTGACGGGGCTGCTGATGTTGCGCGAGCGCACGGCGCCGCTGCCGCTGTACGCATGTGCGCCGGTGCTCGACGACCTGTCGACGGGGCTGCCGCTCGTGCCGCTGCTCGGCCATTACTGCGGCGTGGACGCACACCCGATCGAACCGGGCGAACCGTTCTCGATTCCGGGCGCCGGCGGCCTACGCTTCACCGCCGTGCCGGTCGACAGCAAGGCGCCGCCTTATTCGCCGCGTCGCGCGGCGGCCATGGCCGGCGACAACATCGCACTGCTGATCGAGGACGTCGCGAGCGGCCGGCACGCGTTCTATGCGCCGGGGCTCGCCGAGGTCGACGACACCGTACGGGCCGCGATGCACGACGCCGATCTCGTGCTGGTGGACGGCACGTTCTGGACCGGCACCGAGATGATCGATCTCGGGCTGTCGACGAAGCATGCGGCCGACATGGGCCATCTTGCCCAGTGCGGCGACGGCGCGCAGCCGGGGATGATCGACCGGCTTGCTGCATTGCCGGCCCGCACGCGCAAGGTACTGACGCACATCAACAACACGAATCCGATTCTCGACCCCGGTTCCGCGCAGCGCGCGCAGTTGCGCGCGCACGGCATCGACGTTGCCCACGACGGCATGCAATTCGAGGTTTGATATGACCGCACCGATTCCCGCCGCGTCGCTGCACGCGGCGCCCTGGAGTGCGCCGGAATTCGAGGCGCGCCTGCGCGCGCTCGAATCGCGCTACCACATCCACCACCCGTTCAACCGGCGCCTGAACGCCGGCGCATGCTCGCCGGCGCAGATCCGCGGCTGGGTCGCGAACCGCTTCTACTATCAGGTCAGCATTCCGCTGAAGGACGCGGCGATCCTGTCCAACTGCCCGGATCGCGACACGCGCCGGCTGTGGGTGGAGCGCATTCTCGACCACGACGGTCACGGTGACAACGAAGGCGGGATCGAGGCCTGGGCGCGGCTCGGCGAGGCGGTTGGCATCGATCGCGCGGAGCTGTGGTCGCTCGCGCACGTGCTGCCCGGCGTGCGGTTCGCGGTCGACGCGTATGTCAGTTTCGCGCGCAGCGCGCCGTGGCAGGAAGCCGTGTGCTCGTCGCTGACCGAAATGTTCGCGCCGCAGATCCATCTCGATCGGCTGGCCGGCTGGCCGTCGCACTATCCGTGGATCGACGCCGACGGGTTGCAGTATTTCCGCAGCCGCGTGCCGCTCGCGCAGCGCGACGTCGAGCATGGGCTCGCGGTGACGCTGAGCCACTTCACGACACCGGGCGCGCAACAGCGCGCGCTCGACATCCTGTCGTTCAAGCTGGATGTGCTGTGGTCGATTCTCGATGCGATTGAAAAGGCATACCCAGCATGAATTCCACCGACATCGTCAGCGGCGTGCCGCTGCGCCCCGCGTTGAGGGGCATGTACCGCCTGCAGTGGGAGGTGGCCCAGGATGCCTACGTGCTGCTGTATCCGGAAGGCATGGTCAAGCTCAACCCGAGCGCGGGCGAGATCCTCGCGCGTTGCGACGGCACGCGCGAACTCGACGACATCATCGGCGAACTCGAGCGACTGTTCAGCACGTCGGATCTCGCGTCGGACGTCTACCGCTTCCTCGATCATGCGCGGCTGCGCGGCTGGCTCGACTGACATGGACACGACACCCGCTCCGAACCGGCCGTCCGCGCCGCTGTGGCTGCTCGCGGAACTCACGTACCGCTGTCCGCTGCATTGCGCGTTCTGCTACAACCCGGTCGATTTCGCGACGCACGGCGCCGAGCTCGATACCGATGCATGGCGCACGGTGATCAGCGATGCGCGCGCGCTCGGCGCCGCGCAGATCGGGTTTTCCGGCGGCGAGCCGTTGCAGCGCGGCGACCTCGAAGTGCTGGTCGAGCACGCGCGGTCGCTGGGCTTCTACACGAACCTGATCACGTCGGGCGTGGGCCTGAACGCCGCGCGCATCGAACGGCTCAAGGCCGCCGGGCTCGACCATATCCAGTTGTCGCTGCAGGATTCGACCCGCGAGCTGAACGACTTCCTGACCAGCACGCGCACCTTCGAACTCAAGCGCAGCGTCGCGCGGCTCGTCAAGTCGCACGGTTACCCGATGGTGCTGAACTGCGTGCTCCATCGCTACAACCTGCCGCATGTCGACCAGATCATCGAGATGGCGCTCGACCTCGGCGCGGATTTCCTCGAACTCGCCAATACGCAGTACTACGGCTGGGCGATGCTCAATCGCGACCAGTTGATGCCGACCGCCGAACAGCTTCGCGAAGCGGAGGAAACGGTCAACCGCTACCGCAAGCTCGTCGGCGAGCGGTGCAAGATCCTGTTCGTCGTTCCCGACTATTTCGAGCAGCGGCCGAAGGCCTGCATGAACGGCTGGGGCTCCGTGTTCCTCGGCGTCGCGCCGGACGGCACCGCGCTGCCGTGCCATGCCGCGCGCGCGCTACCGGGCCTCGCGCTGCCGAACGTGCGCGACCGGTCGCTGAAGGACATCTGGTACGACAGCGACGCGTTCAACGCGTTTCGCGGCGACGCGTGGATGCGCGAGCCGTGCCGCACGTGCGACGAGCGCCATGACGATCACGGCGGCTGCCGCTGCCAGGCCTACATGCTGGCAGGCGATCCGGCGGAAGCCGATCCGGTGTGCGCGAAATCCGCGCATCACGGGCAGGTCGAGCAGGCCGTGCGATTCGCGCGACGGGCAGAGCGGCAGGACGAACGGCCGCTGATCTTTCGCAGTGCTGCCAATTCGGTCGGGCGTTGAGCGATACACGTTGTCGCATGGATGCCAGAAATCCGAACGCATGTTTGACGCGTGCGCGGTGCGTTGGTGCAACGCGCCGTGCCGCGAACGCGATACGGTTCGCCCGCAGGCGCGGCTGCGAGTGACGGATCGCGCGTGCCTGCCCGCCTGCCTGTAACCGATTTCCCCTTCCGCCGATCCCGCGCTGTCAGTTCCACGCGACGGCTATTACCGCCGACCGCAATCCATTGAACGCGTCGAGCCGAGACGCGAAAGCATTGTCGGCGCGAACATGGCGACGCGCGCATCGCATACGCGGCATTTGACCGGAGCGCAACAGTCATGAAAACGATTCAATCTGAATTCGATTCCGCTGACGCGCATGCCGGACGAAATCTCATATGACGATTCCGCACCGACAAGTCCGGTAGATGACAGAGGATTCGGCTGGCACCCGAATCCCATGTAATTCCGCGTAATCCAGAGTAATCCCGTACGGACCATGTGTTCGTTCATGGGTGAATCCGTTTCAATGACAACGTTTGCGCGGCACTATATCGGAAGATTCGACGATGACACCGGTATTTCATTGTCGACACGAGACGAAACACTGTCTGAATTTCCATTAACGTTCGACGAAAATTGCCGACGCGGACGTTTACGCGAAATCGATGCGTGTACGATGCAAAAGCGGCATCACCGATTCGCATTCAGCGATCCCGGACCGACCGCGCTCAATTCGGCCGACTGCTGCTCGCATGACGTTAAAAGCCGGTACGTTCGGCTTCGACGTAAACATTCGCCGGATTGCACGATTAATCGGAGCGGCGGCCCGGATCAGGGCTCGACGGCACGCCAGTGCGTGTTGCCGCGCGCCCCGTTTGCCGGCCGGCTTCATTCGAACCTGAGCGGCATTCGACCATGCATCATTGAAACGGTTCTCAACAGTATCGGCGTCGTGTCGCCGCGATACTGTCCCTTCATCCGTTCCGGCAGTGCCAGCGGGAATGAATGACTCATCCGATCGATTTCGGCTTCTCTTCATTCGTATGGTGATAAGCCGGCCCGCGCTATCCCGATTCAAATTTCGGGGCATTGATGCACGTCAATTTTTCGAGAAATCGCATGAATGTATTTCCGCCGAATGTGACGAATCTCAATAAATAGTGCCATACCATTGGCTTGATTGAATCCGACAACAACACGGCGAAAACAGACATTGGTAAATCGGCGGGCGAGGGTCGCCCCTATGATGCGGCGCAGAAAACAAGAAATGTAAGAAATTGTTAAAGGGCCGTAATGATGCAAACAGTGTCGAATCATTCATCGACGGGGTTAAGCGTGAATCGTGGTAGAAGCGCCGGCAACGGGCATCAACGAGCAAGCGTAATCGTACTGTTGCTCGAGGGTTTTTCCATTATGCAGATGGGCAAGCTGGCTGCCGTTTTCGAACTCGCGAATCAGCTCGGGCGGGCCGATGGCGCATTCGTCGACCGTTACGAATTGCGACTGTATTCCGTGCATGGCGGCCCGGTTCGCTCGTCGTCGGGCGTCGGCATCTGGACGGAAGCGGCCCGCACGCTTGAAGCGAGCACGGTGCACGCGATGTTCGTGTTGAGCGGTCAAGGCGGGATCGACGAGCTCGACGAGCAGTTGATCACGTGGGTCAGGCATGCGCACCAGCGCGCACGTGTCGTCAGGGGCAGCGGTGGCGGCCGAAAATTGCTGACGCAGATTCATCTGGCGCAGAAGGAGGCCGAGAAGGCCGCGCCGGCCGCGGACGGCGGCGGTGCATCGTCCGCCGGGCGCGATGACGGCGAACCTGCCGGCGATGAAGACGACGGGCCGTTCTCGGATGCGCTGTCGATCGTCCGGGTGGACATGGGCTACGAAATCGCGCAGGAAATCGTGATGTGCATGGTGTCCGGCGCGAACCGGAAGCTGACCGACGTGCTGTTCGGCGCACGCGTCGCACGCGCGAGCAAGTTGATCCGGATGGCCGCGCATCACCTGCGCGTGAACAGCGAGAACCGGATTTCCATCGCCGACGCGGCGCAGGCCGCCGCGATGAGCGAGCGCAATTTCCTGCGGCGTTTCAAGAACGAAATCGGCGTCACGCCCACCGAGTTCGTGTTGAGAATCCGCCTTGAAAAGGCGTGCCGCATGCTGATCGAAACGGATCTTCCGGCGGACAAGGTTGCGCGACGCACTGGCCTCGGCAGCGGCGACCGGATGGCGAAACTGTTTCGCCAGCACTTGCAGACTTCGCCGACCGAATATCGGGCGGCCGCACGAAAAGACGGCGACGCTTCGACGGACATGCTGTACGCATCGGACCTGGGTGACTGGATGAACGGCGCGCCATCCTAGACCGGACGATCGCGATTCGCCGTCCGCCGTCAATCGGCGGAATTTCATTGCGCGAATCCAAATCAATATCCAGATATCAATGTTTCGCCAGAATAGCAGTGCCGTTATTCTGGAATGGACAATACCGGATATAAGCCAGTCTCCATGCGACGAAGGCGGATTCAGCCACAATCGTGGCGCGGTCCGACACAGGTCGCTCAAAACCCGTATCTACTGGATTAATTTATCGACTGGCCTTTCGAGGAGTCGGCACCCCGGCACTCCTCGGAATTTTGCCTGTCGTGTCGCCGTGAGCGCACTGTGCAGGCCTTTTTATTCGTTGAGCGAGCATCCGGTCGATCCAGTCCGGCCGATGCTCGCTTGCAGGTTGCAGGTTGCAGGAGGCGCCAGACAGGCACGCGCTACTCGATGCGCCGGCGATGGCGGGCGCCATGAATCGCGAATCGGCATGAATGACATGTCGTTCATCCGATTTAAATTCGAGCATGAATCCTGGCGTGTGCACGTTATTCGTGCATGGAACATGCATCGCTTAATTCGTGAAATCGATCGAATAATTCGCTCGCGGAATCGGCCTTGATTTGTTCCGCCATCAACAAGGCGGATTCGGACGCAAGCGATAAAAACGCGAGTCGCGACGAATATGATGCGCTGCGGAAACATTGAAAAAACGGCGTCGCGACGAGCGCACCACGTGAAACGCGTATCGCATCCGGCTGGATCGTGATGTGTCGCAGCCCCGGCAGGCCGCCGCGGCGAGTTCGAGCGTACACCCCGGACGACACGCGTAGCAGACGTGATGCACCGCTGCACCGCGAACGGGTGTTGGATGATGAATTAGGAGTTCATATCAATGAATTCGATGATCAATCGAGCGACCGATATCGGACTGATCGTGCTGGGCGCGTTCATTCCCGCGTTGATCGGCGCGACCGGCGGTGCGCGCGGGACCCTGTTCGACGGTGCGCTCGTCGCCTTTGCCGCCGCGCTGGCCCTGTCGGTATTTCCCGCCTGCGGTATTTACGAGGCGGCGCGGACGCGCTCGGCGCTGCACGTGCTCGGCCGCACGGTGCTCGCATGGATCGTCGTGCAGGGCATGAGCACTGCGCTGCTGTACGTGCTGCATCGTGCGCACGTGCTGTCGAGCGAGTGGTTCGTGTACTGGACGCTCGCCAGCGGGATCGGCCTGATCGCATTTCGCGCGCTGACGCTCGCGATCTTCGGGATGATCGAGCGTGCGGGCGACCAGGTGCGTGCGGCGGCAATCGTACACGCGGACCTGCGCGGCCAGCTCGAGATCGGCCACCGGACGGTCGGGCGCATCAAGCGGATGGTCAAGCGCGGCTTCGACCTGGTCGGCGCATCGATGCTGCTCGTCGTGCTGGCGCCTGTATTGCTGGGCATCGCTTGGACCGTGCGGCGCGACGGCGGCCCGGCGATCTTCGGGCACGAGCGCGTCGGCCGCAACGGCAGGCGGTTCAAGTGCCTGAAATTCCGCTCGATGGTGACGAACGCCGATGCGGTTCTCAAGGCGCTGCTGGAGCGCGACGCCGACGCCCGCGCGGAATGGGGTCGCGAATTCAAGCTGAAGAACGATGTCCGCATCACACCGATCGGCCGCTTGCTCCGCAAGACGAGTCTCGACGAACTGCCGCAGCTGCTGAACGTGTTGAAGGGCGACATGAGCCTGGTCGGGCCGCGCCCGATCGTCGAGGCGGAACTCGAACGCTACGGCGCCGACGTGCGCTACTACCTGATGGCGAAACCCGGCATGACCGGCCTCTGGCAGGTCAGCGGGCGCAACGACACCGACTATTCGACGCGCGTGTCGCTCGACGTGTCCTACGTTCGCGAATGGTCGCTGCGCCGCGACATCGGCATTCTGTTCCGGACGATCAACGTGGTGGTGCGCGGGTCGGGCGCGTATTAGCCGCTGCCGCGCGCACGCCGCGAAGGATGCGCGGCGGCGGCGCGTGACGGCAGCAGGCGCGGCAGGGGTCAGCAGTATGCAGTGGCAGCAAGCATGTCCGGTCTCGACAGGGGTGCTGTACTCGCGGTCGACACGGCGCGAGGCGACCGGCGCAATTTCAAATTAAAAAAGTGCGAGGTTGTAATGCAGAGGTTGCGTCAAATGGAGTCGGCGCGCGCGTTCGCGCCGCGCCGACCATCGCGTGTCGGTCCGCTCGTGATGATCCTGCCACTGTGTGCATTGCTGGGCGCGTGCGGTATCGCGCCGGGCATGCGCATGCAGCAGCCGGCGTCGATTCCGCTGCAAAGCGGCGCCACGCCGGCCGAAAGTGCCGCGCTGCCGGTTCCGGTCACGAACATCGACCTGTCGCTGATCCGGCGGATGCGCGATACCGAGCGCAGTACGCGCGGCGAAGCCCGCGATATCGTCGCGGCGCCGGACGCGTACACCATCGGCCGCGGCGACGTGCTGCAGATCACCGTCTGGGACCACCCCGAACTGGCGGCGGCGCTCGGCGCGCCGGCGCAGGCCGCACCGCGCGCGGCGGACGCGCCCCCGGGTTTCGTCGTCGACCAGGACGGCACGCTGCAGTTTCCTTATGCGGGCCGGCTGGCGGTCGCCGGACTGACGGCCGAGCAAGTGCAGACGCAGCTCACGCGTCGCCTCGACAAGACGTTCAGGAATTCGCAGGTCACGGTGCGCATCGCATCGTTCCGCGCGAAGCAGGTGTATATCGAGGGCGAGGTGCATACGCCGGGCTCGCAGCCCGTGAACGACATCCCGATGACGCTGTATGACGCGATCGGACGAGCCGGCGGCTTTTCGGCGGCGGCCGACCAGAGCCGCATCGTGCTGGTGCGCGACGGCGTCGAGCGCCGGATCGACCTGACCGAGATGGCCGAGCAAGGCCGCAATCCGTCGAAAATCGTGCTGAGGAACGGCGATCTGGTGCGCGTGCTGCCGCGCGACGAGAGCGGCGTATTCGTGATGGGTGAGGTCAACAAGCCCGTGACGGCGTTGCCGATGCGCAATGGCCGGCTGACGCTGAGCGAGGCGATTGCGCAGGCCGGCAGCCTGAACGCGAACACGGCCGACGCCGCGCAGCTCTACGTAGTGCGCGGGATGCAGGACGAGCAGCCGCAGGTCTATCACCTCGATGCGCGCTCGCCGGTCGCGATGGTGCTCGCGAATCAGTTCCAGCTGAAGCCGAAGGATGTCGTGTACGTCGACGGCAACGGGCTCGTCCGCTTCAGCCGCGTGCTCAGCTTGTTGCTGCCGGCCATCAATGCCGGCCTGACCGCGGCGATTGCGACCAAATGATCGAATCCATCCTGATCGTCTGCGAGGGCAACATTTGCCGCAGCCCGATGGCCGAAGCGATGCTGCGTCAGACGATGCCCGGGCGCCGCGTCGCGTCCGCCGGCCTGAATGCGCTCGTCGGCATGCCAGCCGCGCCGTATGCGCAGGACGTCATGCGCCTGCGCGGATTCGACGTGTCGACGCATCGTGCGCAGCAGATTGGCCTGTCGCTGTGTACCGACGCCGACCTGATCCTCGTGATGGACAGACGGCAGCGCACGTCGCTCGAGAACCAGTTTCCGTTCGTGCGGGGACGCGTGTTCCGTATCGGCGAGTACACGGATTTCGACGTGCACGACCCTTACCGCCAGCCCAGGTTCGTATTCGAACGCTGCGCGCGACTGATCGAGCTCGGCGTGTCCGAGTGGTCGAAGCGCCTTCGTATCGTCTGAATCGGCCGTTGGTCGATGCCCCACTGAAACTCATTCGTCTCATATCGTTGCCATGACTCAACAATCCGCCCCGCCGCAGCAACCTGTCGAAGACGGCAGCGAGACCGATTTCGTCGCGGTGCTCGACATCCTGCTGGAAAGCCGCTGGCTGATTGCGGCAGTCACGTGCGTGTTCCTGGCCGCAGGCCTCGCGTACGCGATTCTCGGCAAGCCCGTGTTCGAAGCGAACATCATGGTCCAGGTCGAGGACAGTCCCGACACGTCGGCCGCCAAGTCGTTGCTGGGCGATGTGTCCGCATTGTTCGACGTCAAGTCGTCGGCCGCCGCCGAACAGCAGATCCTCGCGTCGAGGCTGGTCGTCGAACGCGCGGTCGACAAGCTGAACCTCTTTATCGACGCCTCGCCCAAGCGCTTTCCGCTGATCGGCGACTGGATCGCGCGCCACAGCGACGGACTGTCCGACCCTGGCCTGGCCGGGTTCGGCGGCTATGCATGGGGCCGCGAGCGCATCGACGTGCCGCTGTTCGATGTGCCGCGCAAGAATGAAGGCGACACATTCACGCTGACGAGCCTCGGCGGCAAACGCTATCGGCTCGAAGGCGGCGATCTCGATGCCGCGGTCGACGGAACGGTCGGCACGCTCGAGCGGTTCAGGTCGCCGCGCGGCCCGATCTCGCTGCGCGTCGACGCGATCGCCGCGAAGCCCGGCGCCGCATTCGTGCTGATCCGAAATTCCCGGTTGAAGACGATCGAGGATATCCGGGACCGCCTCAACGTCCAGGAGCGCGTGAAGCAATCGGACGTCGTCGTCGCCAGCCTGCAGGATACCGATCCGAAATGGGTGAGCGACACGATGAACGAGATCGGCCGCCAGTACGTGCGGCAGAACATCGAGCGGAAATCGGCGGAGGCCGCGCAGTCGCTCGAATTCCTCACCGCGCAACTGCCGCAGCTCAAGCAGCAGCTGACCGATTCAGAGGCGCGTCTGACGAAGGTGCGCAACGAGCACGGCACGGTCGATCTCACCGAGGAAGCGAAGCTCGCACTGGCCCAGACCGCGGACGCGAAGACGCGCCTGCTCGAACTGCAGCAGAAGCGGCAGGAGCTGATGTCCCGTTTCACCGAACGGCATCCGAGCGTGACCGTCATCGACGAACAGATCGCTGCGCTGAACGGCTATCGGAACACCGCCGAGCTTCAGATCCGGCGGTTGCCGGACCTTCAGCAGGAAACCGTGCGCCTGATGCTCGACGTCAAGGTCAACACCGACCTCTACACGGCATTGCTGAACAACATGCAGCAACTGCAGCTCGTGCAGGCCGGCAAGGTCGGCAACGTTCGTCTCGTCGACACGGCGGCGGTGCCGGAACTGGCAGTGCGGCCGAAGAAGGCGCTCGTCGCGCTGGCGTCGCTGCTGCTCGGGCTGCTCGCCGGCTGCGGCACCGCGATCGTCCGCTCGATGTTGTTCCACGGCATCTCGGATCACAACGAAATCGAGCGACGTCTCGGCCTCACGGTGTACGCGACCGTACCGATCAGTGACCGTCAGCACGATCTGGCCGAGGAGGCCGCGCGTAAGAGCGGCCACAAGTCGATCCTGTCGATCGACTTCCCGAACGAACCGGCCGTCGAGTGCCTGAGGAGCCTGCGGACCGCGCTGCAGTTCGCGATGCTCGAGGCGAAGAACAACATCGTGCTGATCGCCGGCCCGGCGCCTGGCGTCGGCAAGACGTTCATCTCGTCGAATCTCGCGGTCGTGATGGCCAGCGCCGGAAAGCGCGTGCTGTTGATCGACGGCGACATCCGCAAGGGCCGGCTGCACGACTATCTCGGCTTCCCGCGCGGCAGGGGCTTTACGGAACTGATCGCAGGCGGCGCGCGCGCGGAGGATGTGACCCATCGTCAGGTGGTCGACGGTCTCGACTTCATTTCGACCGGGACGATGCCGAAGAATCCGGCCGAACTGCTGCTGAACCGGAACCTCGCGCCCTTGGTCGACGATCTGTCGTCGCGTTACGACATCGTCATCATCGACTCGGCGCCGGTTCTCGCCGTGCCCGACACAGGCATTCTTGGTGCGTTCGTCGGCACGGCGCTGCTGGTCACGATGGCGGGCAAGACGAAGCTCGGCGAGATCGGCGAATCAGCGAAGCGATTCGCGCAAAACGGCATCCGCCTGAACGGCGTCATCTTCAACGGCGTCAATCCGCGGCTCGGACAATACGGGTACGGCTCGAAGTACGGCGGTTACCGGTATGTCGCGTACGAATACGGTGCGCACGATGCATGACGTGCGCAGAACCGTCGGCGGCCCGTCACGCGATCGTGGTTACGCGTTGCGCAGGGAGGCGAGATGATCAATCCGAGGGATTCGATCGTTTCGCTGGCCGGCGTCGTGATCGGGCAGATCGCGCTGTTCGTCTGCATTTTCGTGATCGGACGACGGTTCGGGCCGGAGTCGCTCGGCCAATTCAACTATCTGCTCGCACTGGCGACCTTCGGCGGAACGCTGCTTGCATTTCGCTACGAACTGGCATGCGTCGACGACGAGCCGGGCGAGTCGTTCAACGCGTTCGTCAACGTGACGGCGCTGAGCCTGGTCGTCGTTACCGTGTTCGTGCTGCTGATCCGCATCGCCGGCCGCGTCGACCTGTATATCGTCGCCGTCTATGCGCTGGCATCGTTCGTCCAGCTGGCCGCCGCATCCTACCTGAACAGCCTGAGACGCTACGGATGGATTGCAGTGTCGCGCGTGGTCGTCAACGGTGCGTTCCTCGCCGGCCTCGTGCTGGCGCTTGCGTGCCCCGCGTGCGGGCGCGTCGACGTGTTCCGGCTGTATGCGTCGGTGACCGCGGCGGTCTCGATCGTGATGGTCGGTGCGATCCTGCTGACCGGCTATCGGGCCGGCCATTCGTTCAGGCTTTCACGCGGCTTCTTTACCCGGAACCGCCGTTTCGCGCTGTATATCCTGCCGTCGACGCTGTGCGCATCGGTGCTGACGTACGCGCTGTCGATCGCGATTCCGCACTGGTTCGATGCGCAGAGCGCCGGCTACTTTGCCGCGGCTTACCGGCTGGGGTTCTTTCCGGTTTCGCTGATCGCGCAGAGCGTCGGCGGGGTCTTCCGGCGCGACGCCATCGGAGCGATGGCGCGACCGGATGCGTCCACGACGGTGCCGAGGGTGTACCGGGCCTACGCACGCGCGCTCGCGGGGCTTGCGGCCGTTTATATGGCCGGCGGGGCGTTGCTGTTCGGACCGCTTGTCAGTCTGTTTTTCGGCGAAACCTGGCGAGGCTCGGTCGGGTTCTATCACAGCCTGATGCCGCTCTTCGCGCTGCAGCTGATCTACGTGCCGCTGTCGCAAATCTTCCTGGCCACGCGCGCGCAGCGTGTCGATTTCCTGTTTCAGCTGACCTGCGGCACCTGTCTCGCCGGTGTGTTGGGCGCGGGGAGACTGATGAACCTGTCGGCCCCGGCGAGCGTGCAGATTTTCTCGCTGACGGGCGCGGCGCTGATGGCGGTCGGCATCGCGCTGACGTACCGGGTACTCAACACGAATCTGTCCGGATCCCGGGCGCTGGCGTGAAATCGCCGATACGACGAACGAGCACACCATGATCCTGCTAGTCATCGATTCTCTCGAGCGATACTACTTCGCCACCCGCCTGGTGAACGCGGTCAGGCACGAGTATGAGTTCGCATTCCTGACGAGCGAACCCGTCGCGCATCTCGGCTTGCTGCTGAACGGATTCCGGTCGGTGTACCTGAACCAGATGATGCCGATCGACGTGCCGGACGGGCAGCCTGTCGACCGAACGCCGTACCAGCTATCGATCGAGGTGCTGAACGGGCAGATGACGCAGGCACGCGCGAAGCGCGAGTCGGCGGCGATCTTTCATATCGCGTCGGAAGTCCTGCGCGGCCTGCGCGTCGAGCAGTGCGTGATGTGGAACGGGCAGCAACTGGTGTGTCGCGCGGTGCGGCAAGCATGCACGGTGCACGGCGTGGCGACCCGCTTCATCGAGATTTCGAATCTGCCGGGCAAGCTGTTCGTCGATTCGCTGGGCGTCAATGCGCTGTCGACGATCAGCCGCAACCCCGAGGTCATCGATCGCCTGCCGCTGCCCGACGAGGACACGCATGCGCGCTGGCTGTCGACCTATGAACGCGACAAGCAGATGCCGTTGCCGCAGGCCAGAACGTCGCTCGCGCGCAAGGCGACGTCCGCGACCAACTACGTGCTGAAGGTGGTCAGCCGCGGGGTTGCCCGAAGGCGCCTGGCCAGCGTGCGCGCGCGCAATGGGATACCGGCGCTGCGGCAAGCCACGTACATGTCGGCCGATACGCTGTCGACCTGCCGCTACGTGTTTCTCCCGCTCCAGGTGTCCGGCGACACGCAGATCAAGCTGCACTCGGACGTCGGCAATCTCGACGCGATTCGCCACGCATTCGAGTTCGCGGCGAACGAGAGTGCCGACCTGTTCGTGAAGCTTCATCCGGCCGAGACCGATGCGGCCGAGATCGACGCGATCGTGCGCCTGCAGGAGGTCTATCACTTCGAAATCGTCACGTCGCCGACCACTGACCTGCTCAGGCACGCGTATGCGGTCGTCACGATCAATTCGACGGTCGGCCTGGAGGCGATGCTGTACGGCAAGCGCGTGGTGTCGCTCGGCCGGTGCTTCTACAAGGATTTCGACCGCGATCGTCTGCTGAAGTACATCCATTCGTTCCTGATCGACGGAATCGACTACTTCGGCACCGCGCGCATCCCCGCCGACGCGGCCCGGCGCGTGTTTGCGAGGCGGCACTGACATGGCCATCACATTGCGACAGACCGCCGAGGCGATCGCCGAAGACTGCCGCCGCAATGCGTTCGTCAAGACACGCAGCGTCGTGGTCTTCTACCGCGTCGTGCATTACCTCGCGTGCCGGAACCGCCTCACGCTGCTGGCCGGCGCGCCGCTGATCCTGATGTACATCGTGCTGTGCGATTGGCTGATGGGCATCGAGATTCCCGTGAAGACGAAGATCGGCAAGGGGCTCGCGATTTATCACGGCACCGGGCTCGTGATCAACGGATACGCGGTGATCGGCGACTACTGCACGCTGCGGCACGGCGTGACCATCGGCAACACCATCCTGAAGGACGGCACGATCGGCGGTGTTCCGACGATCGGCGATTACGTCGAGTTCGGCGTCCACAGCGTCGTGCTCGGTGCGATCCGCGTCGGCGATCGCGCCCGCATCGGTGCCGGGGCGGTGGTGTTGAGCGACGTGCCCGACGGCCGCGTCGCCGTCGGCGTCCCGGCGCGCATTCTCGACAACGGACAGGAACCGAAATGAAAGTGTTCATTCTGCATCCCGGCAAGGCGAACTATCCCGAGATCGCCGCCTATGGGCGTAGTCTGAGAGCGCACGGATGCGAGGTATTCGACGGCGACCTCGACGCCTACGCGCGTTTTCCGGATCGGAACATGTGCATCCTGTGGTGCATCATGGGTTTTTATCGTTCGTTGCCGCCCGCGAGGTTCGTGATTCACGACTATCGCTCGCTGTCGGTCGGCAGGCTCGCGGCCATCAAGGACCGTGTGAAGCGCGTGCTCAATGTCCGGCCCGATCTGAGGATCTTCCAGAACGCGCGTATGCGCGAAGCGATGGCGTTTCGCGACGACGTGCGGTCGTTGCTGCTGCCGATGGGCGTGCCAGGCTGGATCTTCGATCCTGCCGACGCCGATGTCGCCGCCGAGGTCGATGCTGATGCCGATACCGTGCAAACTCCGTCGGGAAGGTTCTGCTATATCGGCGAAATGAGCCGTGAACGCGGCTTTCACAAGGTGCTGGCCGCCTACCGCGACGCGCGGCGCGACGCGACGGACACGCTCGTGCTGGTCGGCCACCCGGAGCCCGAAATCCGCGCGGCGTTCAGCGATACGCCGGGCATCCGGTTCGTCGGCCGCGTGCCGCAGCCCCAGGCGCTACGCATCGTCCGCGATAGCGAATACGCGGTGTGCTTCTTTCCGTATCACCGGCCGCATTGCTTCCAGACGCCGACGAAGCTGCTCGAATACGCGTCGCTCGGCAAAAAAATCGTCTGCAACGACGCGCCGTCGAACGTGCGAACCGCTAACGAGCTCGGCATCCAGTGCCACGTCACCGGTGCGACGATCTTCGACGAACTGTTTCCGCTGTCGCGGATCCGCGCGAGCCATACCGATTCGGCGGCGATGAAATCGCTCGAATGGGGGCGCGTCATCGAGCGGTCGGGCGTGCTCGCGTATATCGACTCGGTCGCGGGGCATCGTCCCGGCATCTGACGACGTCGTTCGCCGTCCTTGCGCGACGGCCCACCCCTCATGGAATGGATCCCGATGAAGATCGTCCACATAGTCGAATCCAGCGCGACGGGCACGTTGTCGATGGTGTGCCTGATCGCGAATCGCCTTGCTCGCGAAGGCCATGATGTGCATGTCATTTACTCGGTGCGACCGGATACGCCGCCCGGGCTTGCCGTGATGTTCGATGCGCGGGTTTCGTTGCGCCATGTCCAGATGAAGGGCGCGGGCCTGCTGCGAACCGTAGGTCGGCTGCGCGCAACGCTGAACAAGATCGGCCCGGACGTCGTACATCTGCATTCGTCGTTCGCCGGCTTTCTCGGGCGTCTGTCGACGCTCTTCGCGTTGCCGAAGACGGCGTTCTTTTACAGTCCGCACTGCATTTCATTCATGCGCCGCGATATCTCCGGCGTCAAGCGCCTCGCATTCGTGGCCCTGGAACGGATCGCATGTGTCCGGAAGTGCCTTTACGTCGCTTGCTCGGAAAGCGAGGGCCGCGCGATCCGCGCATGGCTTCGTCAGCCGGTGGTGGTGGTCGAAAACGCGGTGTGCGACAGCCCGTCGTCTGCACGTTCGGGCGGCGCGCAGCGGTCTTCGGGCGGCTCCGCATGCGTGGTGACCGTCGGCGGAATCCGTGCGCAAAAGAATCCCGCTCTGTTCGCGCGGATCGCGCACGGCATGCGCGCGCGAGGCATGCGCTTCGTCTGGATCGGCGACGGCGACGATGCATTGAAGGCCGAACTGGCACAAGCCGGCGTCGAAGTGACCGGTTGGTTGCCGCGCGACGAGGTGGCGTGCAGGCTCGAACGCGCGGATATGTACCTGTCGACGTCGTCATGGGAAGGCATGCCGGTGTCGGTCATCGAAGCCATGCTGGCTGGCCGGCCAGTCGTCGTGTCCGACTGCGCCGGCAACGTGGACGTCGTGCGTCATCAGCAGACCGGCGCGATCTATGCGACGGCGGCTGACGCGGTCGCGTGGCTGGAGCGTCTCGCCGGCGACGAAACATTGCGCCGGGAACTGGGTCGGCGGGCGAGCCGCGAGGCGCGGCAGCGTTTCGGCGAGGAGCGTTTGTTTGGAGAGCTCGCACCGCTCTATGCAGCCTGGGTGGCCCGCTGACAGCCCTAGCGACCTCGATCAACCGACGCGACCGCGCGGCGTCCGCCGCGGCGCGACGCGAACAACGCCGATTCCATTTCGTGGAGAACTGTATGAATGTATCGATTACCCCGGGCGTCACGGTCGGCAACAGCTTGCCGTTCGTGCTCTTCGGCGGCCTCAACGTGCTCGAAAGCGTCGAGTTCACGCTCGACGTCTGCAGCACGTTTGTCGAGGTCACGCACCGTCTCGGCATTCCGCTGGTGTTCAAGGCTTCCTTCGACAAGGCGAACCGTTCGTCGATCCACTCGTATCGTGGTGTGGGATTCGACGAGGGGCTCAGGATCTTCGACGAGATCAGGAGCCGGTTCGGCGTGCCGGTGATTACGGACGTGCACGAGGTATGGCAGGCCGAGCCGGTCGCGCAGGTCGTGGATGTGCTGCAGGTGCCGGCGTTTCTCGCGCGCCAGACGGATCTCGTGGTGGCGATCGCGCAGACCGGCAACGCCGTCAATATCAAGAAGCCGCAATTCATGAGCCCGACGCAGATCGAGCACGTTGTATCGAAGTGTCGTGAAGCCGGCAACGACAGGGTGATCCTGTGCGAGCGCGGCTCGTCCTTCGGGTACGACAATCTGGTCGTGGACATGCTGGGCTTTCGCCAGATGCGCGACGCGACCGGCGACTGCCCGGTGATCTTCGACGTCACGCACAGCCTCCAGATGCGCGATCCGCACGGCGCCGCATCGGGCGGCCGGCGGCGGCAGGTGCTCGACCTAGCACGCGCCGGAATGGCGGTCGGCCTGGCCGGACTGTTCCTCGAAGCGCATCCGAGCCCAGACCACGCACGCTGCGACGGCCCGAGCGCACTGCCGCTCGCGCAACTCGACGCATTCCTGCGGCAGGTCAAGGCGGTGGACGACCTGGTCAAGTGGCTTCCGCCGCTCGATATCCGGGGAGCAGCGTGATGTATCGCGGAGCCGTACGCCTGGTGCTGTTCGACGTCGACGGCGTGTTGACCGACGGTTTATTGCACATGACCGCCGAGGGCGAGTTCATGAAGAGTTTTCACGTGCGCGACGGCGTCGCGGTCGCGCTGCTGCGCGCGCACGGCATCCGCAGCGGCATCCTGTCGGGCAAGCACAGCGGCGCGCTGGCGTGTCGGGCGGCCCAGCTCGGCGTCGACGTGCTGGTGACCGGCTGCGACGACAAGGCGGCGGGCTACGAGGATATCAAGGCGCGGCAGCAGTGCGACGACAGCGAGATCGCATATGTCGGCGACGACGTGAACGATCTCGCGGTCATCGAACGCGTCGGCGTGTCGTATGCGCCGGCCGATGCACATCACCTCGTCCGCGCGTGCGTCGATCACGTCGCGAGCACGGCCGGCGGCCGCGGCGTGGCGCGCGAGGTGGCCGAGCACCTGTTGATCCGTGCCGGTCTGTCGCTCGACGACGCATACCGGCCGTTACTCGAACAATGGAGAAGCCATCATGTCGTTCAATAGCGGGCGGCCGGTGCGCGTCGTGATTCCCGCGCGGTACGGTTCGACGCGCCTGCCCGGCAAGCCGCTCGTCGACCTGGACGGCGAACCGATGATCGTCCGTGTGCACACGCGCGTGAGCCGCGCGCTGCCCGATACGGAAATCGTCGTCGCGATCGACGACGCGCGCATTGCGGATGCGCTCGACGCGCGCGGCATCCGTTTCGCGATGACCGGCACCCATCACGCATCGGGCACCGACCGTGCGGCGGAAGTGGCGCGTGCATGCGGCTGGCGCGACACCGATGTGGTGCTCAACGTGCAGGGCGACGAACCGCTCGTGCCGACAGCGCTGCTGCAGGCGTTCGTCGGCTTCTGCGGCGCGGCGCTGAATCTCGACGTCGCGACGGTGGCTTGCCCGATTGGCGACGCCGCGCTGATCGACGAACCGGGCATCGTCAAGCTCGTCGTCGACCGCCGGTGCCGTGCACTGTACTTCTCGCGCGCGGCGATCCCGTTCTGCCGCGATGGCCGACCGGCGGGCGCGAACGGCGGCGGGTTCCTGCGGCACATCGGTCTCTACGGCTATTCGAATACGGCATTGCAGGCACTGGCTAGCACCGCGGCATGCGAACTCGAGCAGTTGGAAAAACTCGAGCAGTTGCGCGCGCTATGGCTCGGCATGCCGATCGACGTGATGGGATGGCCCGATGCGCCACCCGCCGGTGTCGATACGCCAGACGACGTCGCCCGTATCGTCTCCCTTCTCAAACGGCAAACTCATGATGCGACAGAACCATATTGAATCCGCCCGGCAGGTCTTCGAGATCGAGTCACGGGCCTTAGCCGGCGTTGCCGCGCGGCTCGACGCGAATTTCGACGAGGCGGTCGAGACCATCCTCGGATCGAGCGGGCGCGTCGTCGTGTGCGGGATGGGCAAGTCCGGCATCGTCGGCAGGAAGATCGCCGCGACGCTGTCGAGCACCGGAACGCCCGGCTTCTTCATGCACCCGGGCGAGGCCTATCACGGCGATCTGGGCATGGTGACGCCGGATGATACGTTTCTCGCGATCTCGAATTCCGGAGAAACGGACGAGGTGATCAAGCTGATTCCGTTCCTGCGGAACAACGGCAACGACCTGATCGCGCTGACCGGCAATCCTGCGTCGACGCTTGCGAGCGCGGCGCGGGTCCATCTCGACATCGGCGTCGAACGCGAGGCGTGCCCGCTGCAGCTCGCGCCGACTGCGTCGACGACAGCGACGCTCGCGATGGGCGATGCGCTGGCGGTGACGCTGATGCGCGCGCGCGGCTTCCAGCCGGAACACTTCGCGCGCTTCCATCCGGGCGGCTCGCTCGGCCGCCGGCTGTTGTCCACGGTCGACGACGAAATGGCGTGTCGGGATCTGCCGTTCGTGACGGAGGACATGTCGACGCTCGACGTACTGGACGCGATGACGCGCGGGCGGCTCGGACTCGCGATCGTGAAGCGGGATGTCGGCTGGGGCATCGTGACCGACGGCGACATTCGTCGCGCGATCGAGCGGCATGGCGACGACGTATTGCGGCGCACGGCCGCCGACATGATGTCGATCGAACCGTCGACGGTGCCGCCTGGCACGCGGGTCGAGGATGCGTTGCTGCTGATGCAGCAGCAGCGGATCGGCGCGCTGCTGGTGGTCGACGGCGCGAACATCGTCGGCGTATTCAAGAAGTAGGCGCCGGCTCCCGCTCCCGCGGCACGGATTGACGCGCGGAAGGCGCGCCCGATACCGGCGCGGGCTACTGCAGGCTTTGTATCAGTGCATTGGACGCGGCGTCCTGGCGGAAACGGCGGACTCGCAGGAACGTGATGAAATTCGAGTCGTGCTGGCTTGCCGCACCGCCTTCCAGGTCGTCGAACGCCACGCGGAGTACCGCGACGATATCGGTGCCGTCGAATTGCCAGTCGACGTATTGAAAGCCGTGCCGTTTCGTGTCGGCGTGTTGCAACAGGATCCGCCGGGCGGCCCACTGCCGAAGATCGGGGGAGGACAGCAGTACCAGCGTGTTGCGGACGCGCTCGAGGTTCACCCTTCCGACGCTTTTCGGTACCGCGTTCGTGATCGTCCAGTATTGCTTCGACTGCGGATCGAAGCGAATCGTGAATTTCTTTCCGGCGCCCGGCAAGTCGACGAAATCGCGCGCGGGGTCGAACGACAGCGTTCGGCCGTCTTCGCCGGTCGCTACCAACGCGGCCTTCTCCGGGCCGTTTGCCGTGTTCACGCGAAGCATGATGGCCGGCGAAGTGCCTTGCCTGCCGACGACGTTGCCTTCTTCCCAGGACTCGAATTTGCCGTCGAGCCACTGCTTGTCGGACGGCAGATGAGCGGACACACGCCAGTTGCGCGCATCGAGGAGATCGCGATTGGCGGGCGCGGACATCACCAGCGCGCGCAGGTCGCCGTCCTCGACGCTTTCATACGCGCGCCAGACACGCCCGCGATCGACGAGAACCGGGACCGGCCCGGTGATATAGCGTCCGGAATACGGCAACAGCCCGGTGGACGCGTCGACCGGTGTGGTCCACGAGGCGCCGCCGTCGTCGGATCGGCGAATGGAGGGCGTTCCCATCGAGCGGGTGGTGCCCATCAGGTACAGCGCGCCGTTCAGCACGAACAGCGACGACCAGTATTGGTCCGGCACGTCGCCGAGCCTGGACCAGGTCGAGCCCTTGTCGTGCGACGCGAAGACGGACACCCTGTTCTGCGACGCGGCGGCGCCGAACGTGTCGAAGGTCGCGACATACTCGCCGTTCGGCAGCACGGCCAGCGACGGGGAGCCGAGATACACGCGCGTGGCTGCCCGGCTGTGCGCGATCACCTGGCCCGGCGGGGCGGGCACGGGTTCGGCGCGGGATACCGTTGTCGCGCAGAACACGTACAGCGCTGCAATGATCGACCGCTTCATCGCGTGAAACGTCGACGAGTATCGGAGTGATGTCATGTCAGTTGCGCCAGCGGTTTGCCGCCGGACGCGCGCGGGATTTGACGGGGGACGGCGCGCCTGCGCGGCGCGTCCTGATCGGCCAGTACGACGAACAGCAGGATGGTGAGCCAAAGCATGCCATAGAGAACGTGATACTTGAACAGCAGAATCGGCAGCAGATAGAGCAGATATTTCCGTCGGCCCTTTCGGCGGAACAGCACGATCAGCGTACCGAAGAACACGACGAAACCGGCGATTCCCGCGGCGAACACGAGGTAGATGTAGAACGAGCTGTCTCGCACCTGATAGCCGCGCAGGTGTGTTTTCCCGACGTTGTTCCGCTCGTCCCAGAAAAGACCGCCACCGAACACGCCCGCGACGACGTCGCGCTCGGTCAATTCGGTCAGCACGAGTGTGCGGCTGCCGACCGCATCGTAGTCGACGGACTGGTTGATGCGCTGGTCGTACACGCTGTAGAGCCACGGGATACAGGCGAGCGCGACGACGACGACGGCGACCCTGGTCCGGAGCCGCCCGCGCCCGGCGAGGACGTGCAGCCCGCACAGTGCGGCGCAGACGGCCATCGACGCGATCGAGAAGCTGAGCAGCGCGGTGGCGAACGCAACGACGGGCGCGGGCGTGATGCGTCGCTGCGACAGCAGCAGGACCACCGCGCTCGGGACGACGGTCATCGCATAGAAGGACGGTTCGGAATACAAGCCCAGCGCGCGGATCGAGATCAGGCTATCGGTCAGCGCCTTGGTCGCGTAGAGCGCTTCGGAGTCGGATTCGCGGACATAGCTGTCGAAGTCGATGAAGTTGCCGCTCGCGAGGTAGTAGACGAGCTGAAAGGTGAAGAACGCGGCGTGGACGTAGATGAGCGTCTTGCATGCCGTGTCGAGCGAATGCCGCGTGAGCACGCCGCCGGCAAACATCCAGTAGCTCAGTGCGATATATGTCTGGATCAGCAGGAACTTGATATAGAAGTTCACGTAGAAGTCGCCGAACGCGGACAGGATGAACGCGAAGCAGGTGCTGATCAGCCAGTACGCGCAGACCGGAAACAGGTGCCGCTGCTGCTTCATCAGCGTCGGCGCTCTGAGAAAGGCGAGCGCGCAGAGCAGGAAATACGCGGCGAAGGTCGCCCGTACGCTGAACGCATTGAGGGAGAAGAACAGTACGCTGGCTGAAAAGAGCAAGGTCGACATGCGTGCGCCCGATCGGAGAATCCGGATTCGCCGCGTGCCGGCAGTTCCGGCGCCGCGCGGCGAGATGCCGTGCGACCGGGGGCAAGACGCCTGTCGGGCAGGGCTGGCTTGCTCGCCGGTTCGCACGCGGAAGATGCGCCCGTCATTGGGGGCGAAGCGATTCCGGCGATCAAGCATAGACGGTAGGAGGGACTGGCGAGCCGGGTTGTCCGATCACGGCGGCATTCTGTCTTTTTCCGGCGGGGTTCGCCTATCGGGTATGCGCGGACCTGCACCGGGCGGCTCGTCAACCGGGTTCGCACCGCGCCGTGCCTGTCCGGCGACGCGAGACCGCGCGCATCAGGGTTGCATCGCGAACCGCCCGCACAGAAACGGCGAATACAGCTCGATCGCCGCCTGAATCGGCGCATGTCGACCATAGGCGACGGCCGACACGGCCAACAGCGAGCCGGCGACGAGCGCGCGATACCGGGCGTCGACGCGCGGCGCGCCATGCCGCCACACGAACGTCAGCGCAACCGCCGAGCCGACGATCCAGCCGGCGACGACTTCCGACGGCGTATGCGCGTCGTCGAATACGCGTGCGACGCCGATCAGCGCGCCGAGCGCGAGCCCGAGCGACAGCGACGTGCCCGGCCGCAGTTGCGCGCAGCCATTCAGCGCAAGCACGCATGTCATCGGCCAGACCGCGGACGCGAGCATCGTGTGCCCGCTGATCACGCGGAAATCGATCGCGCGAATCTGGATCCCGCAGCCGGCGTACAGCATCTTGGTGATGCCGACCAGCGCCATGCCTGCAGCGAGCATCAGCGTCCATGATGCCGCGCCATGCCGCCCCGTCGTCGACCTTGTCAGCCAGCCGATGCACACGACGGCAAGCGGCAACGTCATCGCCGCGTCGCCGAGATCGCTGACGGCCGTCCACATGAGTGCGCTCCTGTCGGAGTCCGGTCAGGCGACCAGCAACGCCGACATGCGCGCGGCCAGATAGCTTTCGAAGTCCGCGGCAACTTCCGGGTGCCGCAGCGCGAACTCGACCGTCGCCTTCAGATACCCGAGCTTGCTGCCGCAATCGAAACGCGTGCCGTCGTAGCGATGGGCGAGCACCTGCTCGTCCGTCAGAAGCGACTGGATCGCGTCCGTCAGTTGCAATTCACCGCCGGAACCTGGCCGGATCGCGCGCAGATGCTCGAATACCTTCGGTTTCAGCACGTAGCGACCCACCACACCGAAATTCGACGGTGCTTTCGCCGGCTCTGGTTTCTCGACGATGCCGGACAGCTTGAAAAGATTGTCCTCCCAGCGCTTGCCGTCGATTACGCCGTACGACCGCGACTCTTCCGGCGCGATTTCCTCCACGCCGATCACCGACGCGTGATAGTGATCGAATACGTCGATCATCTGGCGCAACACGGGCGTCGGGCCATCCAGCAGATCGTCGGCGAGGATCACCGCGAACGGCTGGTTGCCGACGAGCTTTTCCGCACAGAGCACGGCATGGCCGAGTCCCAGCGCTTCGGCCTGGCGAACGTAGATGCAGTCGACGTGGCTCGGCTTGATGCTGCGCACGAGGGAAAGCAGCTTTTCCTTGCCACGCGCTTCGAGTTCGGCTTCGATCTCGTAGGATTTGTCGAAGTGGTCTTCGATCGCGCGCTTGCTGCGGCCGGTCACGAAGATCATTTCGGTGATGCCGGCGTCGATGGCTTCTTCGACCGCATATTGAATGAGCGGCTTGTCCACGACTGGCAGCATCTCTTTCGGGCTGGCTTTGGTCGCAGGCAGAAATCGCGTGCCGAGACCGGCGACGGGAAATACGGCTTTCGTCACTTTCAACATGATTTTCGGATTCCATCCGTTCGGGATCAGGCATCAACAATGCCGATGGAAGGCGGCGATTCAGGAATGCAATCATCGCTCGCCGGTGCTGTGCCGCTCGCGCAAATGGACCCGCGCGCCGTCGGAAAATCGTATGGGCGTTCCGGTTTCGGGTGGTGACCGAATCTAGGCTGAATCCGACAGCGACGAATCGCGATATGCGATTGCCGATTTCCGGTGTGTCGGATGCCATCTAGGAATTGTCGGCATGACGTCGATCGCATGACATAGATTCGGGCATCGACTACCGGGCGGTCCGGTAACGGCGCCGCGCTCGCGGCACACGGAACCGCCGTCGACTCAGGAGCGTTCATGACTGGACACGGCGACATCTTCGATGCAATCGCGGAATTCAATCGCGCGTATCTCATGCTGGCGCAGCGCATATTGCGTATCGACCGCGAGCAGGGCAAGCGGCAATTGGGTATCTCGGACGAAATTGCCGCGTCCATTGTCGCGTTGACGCTGGATCAGATCGATGAACTGGCGGCTGGCGGCGAGCTGGTCTGTGAATTTCGCGCCGAAAGCGCGCCGGGACGTGCGTGATCCATTTTCCGGTTTTTCCGAATGGACGTTCCCGCCGCGCCGTTTCAAGACATTGCATCGTGAAAATTTGGCGTTCGTATTGTCGCGCCCGTTCGGATTTTTATGACATCACAAAAATGTGAAGGAAACGCATGTCCGGTTATCGCGAATTGAAGGCGCAAGCCGACGAGTTGATGAAGCGCGTCGAGGAAGCGAGACTCGCCGAACTCGAGGCCGTCATACACGAGGTTCGCACTCGGGTCGCCGAATATGGCCTGACCGCCAGGCAGGTATTCGGCCGCCAGGGCGGCGCGGGAAAAGCGATCGCGCGAAAGACTGCGGCAGCGCCCAGGTATCGCGATCCGGAGACCGGCGCGACGTGGAGCGGGCGCGGTCGCGAGCCCGACTGGATCAAAGGGGGCCGTCGCGACCGTTTCCTGATCGAACGCAACTCCGGTTGAACGCGTAGCGGCGAACCTCGAGCGTCACGAGCATGCCGGCCTCGAATGTGTCGAGCACCACCGGATGGATGCAGCCGCGCCGGCAGCCCGTACGACGCGTTGTCGCGCGCGAACGCCGTCACCCGCGCATATTTGTTCGCGTCGCGCGTCGCCGCGCGGCAGTCACGCCCGATAGGTTCTGGACCCACAACAACCGGGATTTCAATACGGTCGGCGCGATCTACGAGAGACGCACTGGGGCGCGACTGACCTCGAAGCGGATGGGCCAAACGAAGATGGAAAAGCGGGTGTCGCTGGTCGAGTCGGGGGGGAACGCGGCGCGTCCCGAATAGGCGTGCTGTCGCGGCCGGGCCGCGCCGCGCCGTCGCAAGAGGGTCCATCCACCCGCTTAGGTGTTTATACGTATGCCGATTTCGGTATCGCCTCAATCCAAGATTTCATTGGAAGGTTATCGGACTTGTTCCTAGACTGATCCGGGGTATGCATACCGGGCCGGCCGGAACCACTGGCCAGCACAGCCCCGCACCGCCCCCGCGCCATGCAGAAACAGAACAGCGCCGCGGCATACAACGACATCATCGGAGACGGACCATGACATTCATCAGGAAACTGGCGGCCGGTGCGCTCGTCGCCGCGGCGACGGTACTGGCGCCGGGTGCGTTCGCGCAGCAAAAGCCGATCACGCTCGGGTTCTCGCAGGTCGGTGCGGAGAGCGCGTGGCGCACCGCGAATACCGTGTCGGTGAAGGGCGCGGCGAAGGAGGCCGGCATCAACCTGAAGTTCTCGGACGCGCAGCAGAAGCAGGAGAACCAGATCCGCGCGATCCGCTCGTTCATCGCGCAAAAGGTCGACGTGATCGCGTTCTCGCCGGTCGTCGAATCGGGCTGGGAGCCCGTGCTGACCGAAGCGAAGGCCGCGCACATCCCGGTGATCCTGACCGACCGCGGGATCGACGTGAAGGATTCGTCGCTGTACGTGACGATGATCGGCTCGGACTTCCTCGAGGAAGGGCGGCGCGCGGGCCACTGGATGGAAGAGCACTACAAGAACGACGCGGGCCCGATCAACATCGTCGAGCTGCAGGGCACGGTAGGCTCGGCGCCGGCCAACGATCGCCGCGCGGGCCTGCTCGAAGTGATCAAAAGCAATCCGAAATTCAAGGTGATCGCATCGCAGAGCGGCGACTTCACGCTCGCCGGCGGCAAGCAGGTGATGGAAGCGTTCGCGAAGACCTACGGCAAGCAGATCAATGTCGTCTACGCGCACAACGACGACATGGCGCTCGGCGCGATCCAGGCGATGGAAGAGGCCGGGATCAAGCCCGGCAAGGACGTGAGCGTCGTGTCGTTCGATGCGACGAAGGGCGGCTTCCAGGCGATGGTCGCCGGCAAGATCAACGTCGACGTCGAATGCAGCCCGCTGCTCGGCCCGCAGCTGATGAGCGCGGTGAAGGACGTCGCCGCCGGCAAGTCGCTGCCCAAGCGCATCGTGACGAACGAGACGGTGTTCCCGATGAACGTCGCGGCGCAGGTGCTGCCGACCCGCAAGTACTGACCGGTCCGCACGGGCGGCGGCGTGGCGGCCGCTGTCCGGCAACCGCTTCGAAGGAAGGTTCATGACGAATCCGCCGGTGGTCGAGATGATCGGCATCGACAAGACGTTCCCGGGCGTCAGCGCGCTGCAGCGCGTGAGTTTCCAGCTGTTTCCGGGCGAGATCCACGCGCTGATGGGCCAGAACGGCGCGGGCAAGTCGACGCTGATTAACGTGCTCACCGGCGTGCACACGCACGACGCGGGCGAGATTCGCGTTGGCGGCCGGCCCGTGCGCTTCGCCGCGCCGCGCGAGGCCGAGGCGGCCGGGATCCAGACGCTTTACCAGGAAGTGAATCTGTGCGCGAACCTGTCGGTCGCCGAAAACATCTTCGCGGGCCGGCAGCCGATGCGGCGCGGCGCGATCGACTGGAACACGATCCATGCGCGTGCACGCGCCGCGCTGGCCGAACTCGATCTGTCGCTCGACGTCACGCGTTCGCTCGATGCGTATCCGATCGCCGTGCAGCAGATGGTTGCGATCGCACGCGCCGTGTCGGTCGACGCGCGCGTGCTGATTCTCGACGAGCCGACCTCGAGCCTCGACGACGGCGAGGTCGCGCGGCTGTTCGACGTGCTGCGCCGGCTGAAGGCGTCGGGTATCGCGATCCTGTTCGTCACGCACTTCCTCGAGCAGACCTATGCGGTGTCCGACCGGATCACGGTGATGCGCAATGGCGAGCGCGAAGGCGAGTACCTGGCGCGCGACCTGCCGGTCGACGTGCTGGTCGCGAAAATGACCGGCCGCGAACGGATGTCAGACACGCTGCAGGCAGGCGCTGCGGCCGTCGAGCGCACGGCCGCCGCGGCCGCGCCGTTCCTGTCGATGCAGCGAGTCGGCAGGCGCGGGATGATGAGTGCGCTCGATCTCGACGTGCGACCCGGGGAAATCGTCGGGCTGGCCGGGCTGCTCGGCTCGGGACGCACCGAAACCGCGCAGCTCGCGTTCGCCGCGGAGCGCTCGGACACCGGCGCGATCGAGATCGACGGCACGCGCATGCGGCTGGCTTCGCCGCACGATGCGGTGCGGCACGGGATCGCGTATTGTCCCGAAGACCGCAAGAAGGAGGGCATCGTCGCCGCGCTGTCGATCCGCGAGAACATCATCCTCGCGCTGCAGGCGCGGCGTGGCTGGTGGCGGCTGATCGGGCGCGCGCGCCAGCGCGAGATCGCCGACACGTATATCGCGCGGCTCGGCATCAAGGCGCGCGACGCGGAGCAGCCGATCGGCCTGCTGTCGGGCGGCAACCAGCAGAAGGTGCTGCTCGCGCGCTGGCTCGCGACGGACCCGAAGCTGCTGATCCTCGACGAGCCGACGCGCGGGATCGACGTCGCCGCGAAATTCGACATCATGGAGCGGGTGCTCGCGCTGTGCGCGACCGGGCTCGCGATCCTGTTCATCTCGTCGGAGATCGGCGAGGTGGTGCGCGTGAGCCACCGGATCGCGGTGCTGCGTGATCGGCGCAAGGTGGCCGAACTGACCGGTGCCGACGCGTCCGAGGAACAGGTTTACCGGCTGATCGCGGGAGGCCAGTCATGACGTGGTTGCGCACGCTGTTCCGTCATTCGCTGGTGTGGCCGGTGCTGACGCTCGCGCTGCTGTTCGCGCTCGACGTCGCACATCGCCCCGGTTTCCTGTCGATCGCGCTGCTCGACGGCCACCTGTTCGGCGCGCCGATCGATATCCTGAACCGCGCGGCGCCGCTCGTGATCGTGTCGCTCGGGATGACGCTCGTGATCGCGACGCGCGGGATCGACATTTCCGTCGGCGCGATCGTCGCGATCGCCGGTGCGGCCGCGGCGATCGTGCTCGACGCCGATCCGTCGCGGGTCGGCACGGCGCTGGCCGCGGCGCTCGGCGTCGGGCTGCTGGCTGGCGCGTGGAACGGCCTGCTCGTCGCGTTCGTCGGAATGCAGCCGATCATCGCGACGCTGATCCTGATGGTGGCCGGCCGCGGCGTCGCGCAACTGCTGACGGGCGGCCAGATCATCCCGATCGGCGCGCCCGGCTACCTCGCGCTCGGCGGCGGCTATCTCGCTACCGTGCCATGCTCGGTGTGGATCGCGCTCGCGACGATCGCCGCGACCGCGCTGCTGGTAAACCGCACGGCGCTCGGGCTGTTCATCCGCGCGATCGGTGTGAACCCGGTCGCGACGCGGCTCGTCGGGTTGCGCTCGGGCGCGGTCGTGTTCGGCGTGTATCTGTGTTGCGGCGTGATGTCGGCGATCGCCGGCATCCTCGCCAGCTCGAACGTGCGCAGCGCGGACGGCAACAACGCGGGGCTGCTGCTCGAGCTCGATGCGATCCTCGCGGTGACGCTCGGCGGCACGTCGCTGCTCGGCGGCCGCTTCAGCCTCGCCGGCTCCGTGCTCGGCGCGCTGATCATCCAGACGCTCACCTACACGACCTATTCGATCGGCGTGCCGCCGGAGGCGACGCTGGTCGTCAAGGCAGTCGTCGTGATCGTCGTGACGCTGATCCAGTCGGACGCGGCGCGCGCGCTCGTGGTCCGGCATGCGTCACGACTGCTGCCTTCCGCACGTTCTTCGCGTGCCACGCCCGGAGCGACACCGAGATGACCCGATTCCTTGGCCGGCTCGCCGACCCGCGCACGCTGCCGATCGTCGTGACGATCGTGCTGTTCGCCGCGCTGTTCGGCTTCGGATCCGTGATGTACACGGGCTTCTTCTCGATGCAGGTGCTTACCGGGCTGCTGGTCGACAACGCGTTCCTGCTGATCGTCGCGATCGGGATGACGTTCGTGATCGTGTCGGGCGGCATCGACCTGTCGGTCGGCTCGGTCGTTGCGCTGACAACTATCTTATGCGCGGTCGGCGCCGAGCGGCTGCACTGGCCCGTGTGGGTGATCGTGCCGCTCGTGCTCGCGTTCGGCGCGCTGTACGGCGCGGCGATGGGCGCGCTGATCCACACCTTCCGGCTGCAGCCGTTCATCGTCACGCTGGCCGGGATGTTTCTCGCGCGCGGCGCGTGCTTCCTGATCACGACGCAGTCGATCACGATCAACGAGCCGACGTTTCATGCGATCGCCGGCATCAGCGTGCCGCTCGGCGGCGGGATGCTGAGCGCAGGCGCGCTGATCGCGCTCGCGACGCTGGCCGCTGCGATCTACGTCGCGCATTTCACGCGTTTCGGCCGCAACGTCTATGCGATCGGCGGCAACGAGCGCTCGGCGCTGCTGATGGGGCTGCCGGTCGCGCGCACGAAGATCGGCGTCTACGCGCTGAGCGGGCTGTGCTCGGCGCTCGGCGGCGTGGTGTTCACGCTGTACGTGCTGTCGGGCTACGGGCTGCAGGCGCAGGGGATGGAACTCGATGCGATCGCCGCGACCGTGATCGGCGGCACGCTGCTCACGGGCGGCGTGGGCTACGTGGTCGGCTCGGTGTTCGGCGTCGGCATCCTCGGCACGATCCAGGTGCTGATCACGTTCGACGGCACGTTGAGTTCGTGGTGGACGCGGATCGTGATCGGCGCGCTGCTGTGCGTGTTCTGCGTACTGCAGCGGATCATCGAGCGGCACGCGGCGCGGCGGCGCACGGGCGGCACGGGGCTCGATGCGCAGCGGCCGAAGCGCGACACGGCGCCGGCGCGGCCGGCCGAGCCCGGCGAGGACGAGGCGCTGGTGTCGACGATGCGGCGCGTGTAGTGGATCACACGACGCGCGCCGCGCCGTGACGGGCAGCAAGGCAGCGGCGCGCGGCGTGGCCGATGCTTGCTGCGGGTGCCTATCGAAGGCGGCCGGCGCGCGCGTTACGCGCGAACGGCAACTCGGTACAAGGTGGTCTGTCGATAGACGGTGCCCGGATGAAGGATGACGTCGTCGTGCAGGCCGGCCATGTTGACCTGATCCGGAAAGCCGCCCGCTTCGACGCATAGCGCGGCGTGTCGCGCGCAACGCGTGCCACCGCTCACGCGCACGCCGTCCAGATAGTTGCCCGTATAGAGTTGCAGGCCCCGCTGATCGGTCGACACGATCAGCTCGCGGCCGCTTTCCGGATCGTAGATGCGTGCGACGGGCCTCACCGCGCGCGCACCGTCGCGCAGCACGAAGCAGTGATCGAAGCCGCGCGCCCGCGCCAGTTGGGCATGCGGCCAGTCGAGGCGCGCGCCGAGCGGCGCGCTCTGCCGGAAATCGAACGCCGTGCCGGTCACGTCCGCGGTGCCGGTCGGGATCAGCGCGTCGTCGACTTCGAGGAAGGCGTCGGCGTCGATGCTCAGCACGTGGCCGCGCACATCGCTGCCCGCGCGGCCGCTGAGGTTGAAATAGCTGTGATTCGTCAGGTTGAGCGGCGACGGTGCGTCGGTGATGCCGGTGTAGTCGATCGTCAGCGTGCCGTCGTCGTCGAGCGCGTAGCGAACCTGCACGCTCACGTTGCCCGGAAAGCCCGCGTCGCCTTCGGGCGAATCGAGTCGCAGCGTCAGCCCGCCGCAGTCGTCGACGACTTCCCAGCGCTGGCGGTGAAAACCGTTTGCGCCGCCATGCAGCAGATTGCCGTTCTCGTTGCGATCGAGCAGGTAGTCGACGCCGTCGAGCGTGAAGCGCGCGCCGGCGATCCGGTTCGCCCAGCGGCCGATCGTCGCGCCGAGATAGGCGCCCGATTCGACATACTCGGCGGGCGTGTCGTGCGCGAGCACGATATCGGCGAAGCGTCCGGTGCGATCGGGCGCGAGCCACGACACGACGGTCGCGCCGAGGTCGCTGACGACGACGCGCATCCCGTGCGTGTTGCGCAGCGTGTAGCGCCGCACCGCGTCGCCGTCGGGCAGCGTGCCCCACGGCTCGGAACGCACGCGTGCGACGCCGGGCGTCAGGCGGGAGGAATCGGTATCGATGTGCATGGGTGGATTCGATGTGAACGGCGAGATTCAGTGCGCTGTGACGGCGCGTTCCTGGTATTCGCGCGGCGTGCAGCCCAGCTCGCGCCGGAACACCGCGTACATGTACTGGAGCGACGTAAACCCGCAACGGATCGCGACTTCCGCGCTCGACACCTGCCGGCCCGCGAGCAGCGCCTGCGCCGCTTCGAGCTTGTGGCGCAGGATTTCCTGGTGCACGGTGCGCTGCAGTTCGCGCCGGAAGTGCTCTTCGAGCAGCGAGCGCGATACGCCGACGTAGTCGGCGACCTGCTCGGTCTTGATGCCCTGGCACGCGTACTGGCGAATGAAGTGGCGCGCGCGCATCACGTGCGGGCTCGCGAGCGGTTGGTAGCGGGTCGATTCGAGCACGTTGATCCCGACCGGCGGCACGAGAATCCGCCGGTCGGGAAAACGCGCGCCGCGCAGCATCTGGTGCAGCAGGTGCGCGGCGGTACGGCCCATTTCCTCGGTGCCCTGGATGACGGACGACAGCGGAATGCGTGTCAGCGTGCGCGTGAGCGGATCGTTGTCGATGCCGATGATCGCGACCTGTTCCGGCACCGCGAGGCCGGCGATCAGGCACGCCTGCAGCAGGTGCCGCGCACGCGCGTCGGTCACCGCGATCACGCCGACGGGCTTCGGCAGCGCATGCAGCCAGCCGATCAATCGCTCGATCGCGTGGTTCCACCCCGATGCGCTCGTCGACAGCCCGCGGTAGATCGGCGCATCGAGCCCGTCCGCGCGTGCGAGCCGGTCGAACGCCAGCTCGCGCTGCTGCGCCCAGCGGTTCTGCTGCGCGACGGGCAGGCTGTACATCGCGAAGTGCGGCAGCCCGGCGCCGATCAGGTGCGTGTAGGCGAGCGACACGAGCTTCGGGTTGTCGGTCGCGATATACGGCACGCCGTCCGGATACTGCGCCGGATGCTCGTACGACGAGCCGACCGCGACGATCGGCAGCGGCGAACCGGCGAGCGCGTCGGCGACGGCCGGATCGTCGAAGTCGGCGATGATGCCGTCGCCGTCGAAGCGCTCGATGCCGGCGAGCCGGCAGCGGAAGTCGTCTTCGAGGAACAGGTCCCAGACCACGCGCGTCGAGCGAAGGTACTGGCCGATGCCGCTGATGATCTCGCGGTCGTAGACCTTGTTTGCGTTGAACAGCAGCGCGATGCGGTGCGGCGTCTGGGCGGAAGGGGCGCGGGTCATCTCGGTCTCGAAGCGCGCGCACCGAGGTGTCGCGCCGTTGTCTCCGGGCGCGCGGGCAGTGCCGCGCGGCTGTATGGTGTCCGGCGATTGTAGGACGGAACGCGCGCGGTGCGCAGTGCGCTGGCAAGAAACGTTAAGCCTCCTGCGCAATTTCGCAATTGCGGGCACGGGGGCGCGGGGGCACGATCCAGCCAGACCGAATTCGGCCCGCGCGCCATCGCGATGCGCGCCGCACCGCAACAAGACACCGGACGGAGACGCCATGTCGTATTTCGAACATATTCCCGCGATTCGCTACGAAGGCCCGCAATCGGACAATCCGCTTGCGTACCGGCATTACGACCGCACGAAGCGGGTGCTCGGCAAGACGCTCGAGGAACACCTGCGGATCGCGGTGTGCTACTGGCACACGTTCGTGTGGCCGGGCCACGACATCTTCGGCCAGAGTGCGTTCCTGCGGCCGTGGCAGCAGCCGGGCGACCCGCTCGAGCGGGCCCGGCAGAAGGCGGATGCGGCGTTCGAGTTCTTTACGAAGCTCGGCACGCCGTTCTATACGTTCCATGACACCGACGTCGCGCCCGAGGGCGACAGCCTGCACGCGTACGCCGAGAATTTCGCGCGGATGACCGACTATCTGGGCGAGCGCCAGCAGGCGACCGGCGTCCGGTTGCTGTGGGGCACTGCGAACGTGTTCTCGCATCCGCGCTTCGCGGCGGGTGCGGCGACCAACCCGAACCCCGACGTGTTCGCGTGGGCGGCCACCCAGGTGCGCCACGCGCTCGACGCGACGCATCGGCTCGGCGGCGAGAACTACGTGCTGTGGGGCGGCCGCGAAGGCTACGAGACGCTGCTCAATACCGATCTCGTGCGCGAGCGCGAGCAGCTGGCCCGCTTCCTGTCGATGGTCGTCGAGCACAAGCACCGGATCGGCTTCGACGGCGCGCTGCTGATCGAGCCCAAGCCGCAGGAGCCGACGAAGCACCAGTACGACTACGATGTCGCGACCGTACACGGTTTCCTCACGCAATATGGATTGCAGAACGAGATCCGCGTGAATATCGAGGCGAACCACGCGACGCTCGCCGGCCATTCGTTCCATCACGAGATCGCGAACGCGTTCGCGCTCGGTGTGTTCGGCAGCGTCGATGCGAACCGCGGCGATCCGCAGAACGGCTGGGACACCGACCAGTTCCCGAACAGCGTCGAGGAGCTGACGCTCGCGTTCTACGAGATCCTGCGCCACGGCGGCTTTACCACCGGCGGCATGAACTTCGACGCAAAGGTGCGCCGCCAGAGCGTCGATCCGGAAGACCTGTTCTACGGCCATGTCGGCGCCATCGACGTGCTCGCGCTTGCGCTCGAACGGGCGGCCGTGCTGGTCGAGAACGACCGGCTCGACGCACTGCGCCGCCAGCGCTACGCGCAGTGGGACAGCGCGTTCGGCCGCGAGATCCTGTCGGGCGGCTACACGCTGGAGCAGCTCGCCGCCGACGCGCTCGCGCGCGGCGTGAATCCGCAGCACGCGAGCGGCGCGCAGGAACGACTCGAGAACATCGTGAACCAGGCGATCTACGGGCTGCGCTGACACCATGTACATCGGACTCGATCTCGGCACGTCGGGCGTGAAGGCCGTGCTGCTCGACCGCGACGGTGCGGTACGGGCAAGCGCGAGCCGCACGCTGGCGGTGAGCCGGCCGCGGCCGCGCTGGTCCGAACAGGCGCCCCGCGAATGGTGGGACGCCGCGTGCGGCGCGCTGGCGGCGCTCGTCGCGGACGCGCGCACGGCCGGCATCGACCCGCACGACATCGGTGCGCTCGGCCTGACCGGGCAGATGCACGGCGCGACGCTGCTCGATGCGCACGGCGACGTGCTGCGCCCCGCGATCCTGTGGAACGACGGTCGCGCGGATGCCGAGTGCGCGGAGCTCGAGCAGCTGGCGCCGGCGCTGCGTGCGGTCGCCGGCAACCTCGCGATGCCGGGCTTCACCGCGCCGAAGCTGCTGTGGGTGCGCCGGCACGAGCCGGACATATTCGCGCGGATCGCGCAGGTGCTGTTGCCGAAGGATTATCTGCGCTACCGGTTGACCGGCGCGTTCGCGACCGATCCGTCGGATGCCGCCGGCACGCTGTGGCTCGATGTCGCGAAGCGCGATTACGACGACACGCTGCTCGCCGCGTGCGGGCTGTCGCGCGCACAGGTGCCCGCCGTGTTCGAGGGCAACCGCATCACCGGCACGCTGCTGCCGGCAGTCGCGCGCATGCTGGGGCTGCGCGACATCCCGGTCGTCGCGGGCGGCGGCGACAACGCGGCCGGCGCGGTCGGCGTCGGCATCGTGCGGCCCGGCGATGCGCTGCTGTCGCTCGGCACGTCGGGCGTCTATTTCGCGGTATCGGACGGTTTTCGCGCGAATCCCGAATCGGCCGTGCACAGCTTCTGTCACGCGCTGCCGGACACGTGGCACCTGATGTCCGTGATGCTGAACGCGGCCGGCTGCCTCGACTTCACCGCGCAACTGACCGGTTACGACGGCGTCGCGGCGCTGCTCGGCGATGCGGAGACGAACGCGCGCGCGAATCGCCCGTGGTTCCTGCCGTATCTGAGCGGCGAGCGCACGCCGCACAACGACGTGAATGCGAAGGGCGTGTTTTACGGGCTCACGCCCGATACGCAGCGTGCGGACCTCGCGAATGCGACGCTCGAAGGTGTCGGCTTCGCGCTGCTCGACGGGATCGACGCACTGCATGCGGCCGGGCTCGCCCCCGACAGCATCACGGTGATCGGCGGCGGCTCGCGCAGCACGTACTGGACGCAGATGCTCGCCGACCTGAGCGGCCGCGCGCTGACGCTGCGCGCGGGCGGCGAAGTCGGCCCGGCGCTCGGCGCCGCGCGGCTCGCGCATCTCGCGCTCGAACCGGATGCGCCGCTCGACGTCGTGTGCCCGCAGCCACCCGTCGTGGCTGTGCGTGAGCCCGACATGGCGCGCCACGCGTGGTATCGCGACGTGCGGCGGCCGACGTTTCGCGCGCTGTATCGCGCACTCGAAACGGTGTTTGCACAGGGCGCGTGAACGGCAGTTTGCCGGCACGGTGCCGTACGTTGAAGTGATGCGATACGGGCGGCGCATTCCGGAGATCGCCCGGCGTTCGTGAGGTTGTTCGATAACAAGGAGCGGAGACATGAAAACCGTAACGCGTCGTACCGTGTTGAGTGCGCTGGCAGGCGCCGCTACGTTGGCGGCCCTTGCGCTTGGCGCACCGCTCGCGCATGCGAGCAAGGACAAGCCGGAGATCGGCTTCTGTATCGACGACCTGCGCGTCGAGCGCTGGTCGCGCGACCGCGACTATTTCGTGGCCGCTGCAACGAAGCTCGGCGCGAAAGTGTCCGTACAGTCCGCGGACGCGAGCGAGGAGCGGCAGATCTCGCAGATCGAAAACCTGATCTCGCGCGGCGTGGATGTGATCGTGATCGTGCCGTTCAATTCGAAGACGCTCGGCAACGTCGTCGCCGAAGCGAGGAAGGCAGGCATCAAGGTGGTGTCGTACGACCGGCTGATCCTCGACGCCGACGTCGATGCGTACATCTCGTTCGACAACGAGAAGGTCGGCGAACTGCAGGCGCAGGGCATCTACGACGCGAAGCCGAAGGGCAACTATTTCCTGCTCGGCGGCGCGCCGACCGACAACAACGCGAAGATGCTGCGCGAAGGGCAGTTGAAGGTGCTGAAGCCGGCGATCGATCGCGGCGACATCAAGGTTGTCGGCCAGCAGTGGGTGCCCGAATGGAGCGCGTCGACCGCGCTGCGGATCGTCGAGGATGCGCTGACCGCGAACAACAACCGCATCGACGCGATCGTCGCGTCGAACGACGGCACCGCGGGCGGCGCGATCCAGGCGCTCGCCGCGCAGCATCTGGCCGGCAAGGTGCCGGTGTCGGGACAGGACGCGGACCTCGCGGCGGTCAAGCGCGTGATCGCCGGCACGCAGACGATGACCGTCTACAAGCCGCTCAAGCTGATCGCGAGCGAAGCGGCGAAGCTCGCGGTGGATCTCGCGAAGGGCGCGAAACCCGCGTTCAACGCGCAATACGACAACGGGAAGAAGAAGGTCGACACGGTGCTGCTGCAGCCCACGCTGCTGACGAAGCGCAACGTCGACATCGTCGTGAAGGACGGTTTCTATACCCAGGCGCAGCTGGCGAGCCAGTAACGGCGCGACGCGCGGGCAGCCCACCGGCGCGTCCGCGCGCATCCTGCGAGGCATGAACGAATGACCGAACCCTTGCTGACGATGCGCGGCATCGTCAAGGACTTCGACGGCGTGAAAGCGCTCGACGGCATCGACCTGACCGTGCGGCCCGGCGAATGCGTCGGGCTGTGCGGCGAGAACGGCGCGGGCAAATCGACGCTGATGAAGGTGCTGTCGGGCGTCTATCCGCATGGCACGTGGGACGGCGAGATCCGCTGGGAAGGTGCGCCGCTGGTTGCATCCGGCGTGCGCGACACCGAGCGCGCGGGCATCGTGATCATCCACCAGGAGTTGATGCTCGTGCCCGAGCTGTCGGTGGCCGAGAACATTTTCCTCGGCAACGAAATCACGCTGCCGGGCGGGCGCATGCACTATGCGGCGATGGTCCGGCGTGCCGAGGAACTGCTGCACGAGTTGCGGATCGACTCGATCAACGTTGCGCAGCCGGTGATGAACTACGGCGGCGGCCACCAGCAGTTGATCGAGATCGCGAAGGCGCTGAACAAGCGCGCGAAGCTGCTGATCCTCGACGAGCCGTCGTCGTCGCTGAGCGCCGCAGAGACGCGGATCCTGCTCGACATCGTGCGCGACCTGAAGCGCCGCGGTGTCGCGTGCGTGTACATCTCGCACAAGCTCGACGAGGTCGAGGCCGTATGCGACACGGTGAGCGTGATCCGCGACGGCCGCCATGTCGCGACCGAGCCGATGCGCGCGCTGACGACCGACCGGATCATCGCGATGATGGTCGGCCGCGAGATCCGCGACCTGTATCCGCGCGAGCCGCACGAAATCGGCGACGTCGTGCTGGAAGCACGCCACGTGACCTGTCGCGACGTGACGAACACGCGCCGCAAGCGGGTCGACGACGTGTCGTTCAGCGTGCGGCGCGGCGAGATCCTCGGTGTCGCCGGGCTCGTCGGCGCGGGCCGTACCGAACTGATGCAGGCGATTTTCGGCGCGTATCCGGGCGCGTGCACGGCGACCGTGCTGATGAACGGCCGGCCGCTGTCGATTCGCTCGCCTGCCGACGCGATCCGCGCCGGCATCGCGATGGTGCCCGAAGACCGCAAGCGCCACGGCATCGTGCCGCAGCTCGGCGTCGGCCACAACATCACGCTGGCGGTGCTGCGGCGTTTCGCGGCGCGCGGCCGGATCGACGCGGCCGCCGAGCTGGACGCGATCCGCACCGAGATGCAGCGGCTGTCGGTGCGCGCCGCGCATCCGTTTTTGCCGATCGCGAGCCTGTCGGGCGGCAACCAGCAGAAGGCGGTGCTCGCCAGGATGCTGCTGGCCGAGCCGCAGGTGCTGATTCTCGACGAGCCGACGCGCGGCGTCGACGTGGGCGCGAAGGCGGAGATCTACCGGCTCGTGTTCGCGCTCGCGAAGCGCGGCGTCGCGCTGATCGTCGTGTCGTCGGAACTGCCCGAGGTGCTCGGGCTGGCCGACCGCGTGCTGGTGATCGGCGAAGGCGAACTGCGCGGCGATTTCGCCAACGATGGCCTCACGCAGGAACAGATCCTCGGCGCTGCGCTGAAGCCCGGCCGGCGGCCTACCGAACCCACCGCAACGAGCGCGACATGAATTCCGAACTTTCTTCCTCTACCCCGGCGGCGCCGGACGCCGATGCGCGCAGCACGACCGGTCGTCAAACCGGCAGTCCGCTTCGCCAGGTCTTCGCGCGCTACAAGGTGCTCGCGCTGCTGTTCGCGGTCGTGGCGATCTGGGCGTTCTTCTCGGTGCTGACCGACGGCGCGTTCGTCACGCCGCGCAACGTGTCGAACCTGCTGCGACAGATGTCGATCACCGGCATGCTCGCGTGCGGCATGGTGTTCGTCATCATCGCGGGTGAGATCGACCTGTCGGTCGGCTCGCTGCTCGGGCTGCTCGGCGGCGTCGCGGCGATCCTCGACGTGAACCGCCACTGGCCGGTCGCCGCGACGGTGCCGGCCGTGCTTGTGCTCGGCGTGCTGGTCGGGCTCTTCAACGGCTGGTGGTCGACCTACCGGCGCGTGCCGTCGTTCATCGTCGGGCTCGGCGGGATGCTCGCGTTTCGCGGGATCCTGCTGGGCGTGACGGGCGGCTCGACGATCGCGCCCGTATCGGACGGCTTCGTGTTCATCGGGCAGGGCTACCTGCCGCGCGTGGCGGGGGACGGCCTCGCGCTGCTGCTGTTCGCGCTCGTCGCGCTGCTGGTCGTGCGGCAGCGCGGCACGCGGCGCCGCTACCGGCTCGCGGTCGCGCCGCTGTGGCAGGACGTCGTGAAGGTCGCCGGCGCGGGCGCGGTGCTGTTCGCGTTCGTCGCGACGCTCGACCGCTACGGCGGCATTCCGGTGCCGGTGCTGCTGCTGCTCGCGTTGCTCGGCGCATTCTCGTGGATCGCGACGCAGACCGTGTTCGGCCGGCGCATCTATGCGGTCGGCTCGAATCTCGAGGCGACGCGGCTGTCGGGCGTCGATACGGATCGCGTCAAGCTCGCGATCTTCGCGTTGATGGGGCTGATGTGCGCGTTCGCCGGCATCGTAAACACCGCGCGGCTCGCGGCCGGCTCGCCGTCCGCGGGCACGATGGGCGAACTCGACGCGATCGCCGCGTGCTTCATCGGCGGCACGTCGATGCGCGGCGGCTCGGGCACCGTCTATGGCGCGCTGATCGGCGCGCTCGTGATGGCGAGCCTCGACAACGGCATGTCGATGCTGGACGTCGACGCGTACTGGCAGATGATCGTCAAGGGCGCGGTGCTGGTGCTGGCGGTATGGATCGACGTGGTGTCGCGGTCGAACCGGCGGTGATACGGCGGTCAACGACGGAAAACATGAAACGGAACACGGTTCCCATGCCCGGCGTCTCCACGCTGGCGGCCGCGCCGCTCGCGAAGCCGCCGGATGGCTGCAAGCCGCGACGTTCGTCAAGCCGGTTGCGGCACGGGTTCCGCGTCGCCGCGGCACACGCGGTTTCGTCCCTGGCGCTTCGCCGCATATAACGCAAGGTCTGCCTGATGCGCGAGCGCGTCGACGGACGTCGGGTATGCGCGATGTCCGGTCGCGCACCCGATGCTGACCGTGAAAGCCGGGACTGCCTCGGCGAATTCGGCGAGCCGGTTGCGTTCCACTTCCCGGCGAATGGCTTGCGCGACTTTCGCGGCGCCGCTTTCATCCGTGTCCGGCAGCACCGCGACGAACTCTTCGCCGCCGTAACGCGCGGCGATGTCGCCGCGCCGCCGTGTATGGGTGCGAATGCATTCGGCCAGGAATCTCAGTGCCGTGTCGCCTTGCGCATGCCCGTATCGGTCGTTGTACTGCTTGAAGTGGTCGGCATCGATGAACAGCACGGACAGGCTGCCGTCGGTGCTGCGCTGGAGCCGTTCCCATTCGTCGGCCAGCGCGACATCGAGCGCGCGGCGGTTGTGCAGGCCCGTCAGCGGATCGGTGCGGGTGAGGTCGGTCAGCAGGGTCTGCTTGCGAAGATTGTCCCGCAACGCGAATGCGAGCAGCCAGACGACGGCGCAGAAGAGCGCGCAGATGATCGATGCCGACACGCCGACCGACCACGACATCCGTATGAAGCCGGCCAGCACGTCGTGTTCGGCTGGCGCGACGACGGCAATCAGCGGCGTGCCGGGCACCCGCTGGAACGTATAGAGCCGCAACGTTCCGTCGATGCGCGAATGGGCGGCATAGAAGCCCGCGTCCTGGCTCAGCATGCGATCGAAGGCTTTCGAACGGCGCAGGCGGACCATCTGGTGGTCGCTCAATCGCGGATTCCTGGCCAGGATGGTGCCGTCCGCGCGCAGGATCGCGCTGATGCCGTGCGGCCCGACGTTCAGTCGCGACAGCAGCTGATCGAAGTAGGCGAGGTCGATGGCGACTACCGCGATCCCGTTGAACGCGTGGTCCGGCCGTTCGATGCGCCGCGACAGCGCGATGGACTCCGTGCCGCCGCGCGAGCGCGCACGATAGGCCTCGGACACGTAAAGGCCGACATTCGCCGCGTCGCGATGAACCTTGAAGTAGTCGCGATCGCTGAAGTCCCAATGGTGAGACGGGCCGCAGCACCCGTCGATCAGCCGGCCGTACCGGTCCGTCACGCCCATGCCGGTCACGTATTGCGCTGCCGCGCGCTGGAACAGCAGATCGTGCCGCAGCCCGGCGTCCATGCGCCGGACCGCCGGCCTGCCGAGATCGGCGGCGAGCGACATCAGTGCGTTGTTGGACGTGTCGACGGTTCGCGCGATCTCGCTGACCAGCACGGCGGCGACATTGCGCGATGTCTCGTGCGCGTGCTCGACGGCTTCGTTTTTCGTGACCCAGAGCGTCATCGCGCTGATGCTCAGCGCCGCGAGCGACATCAGTGTGCCCAGCGCGCCGACGACAAGATGGTTTCGTCCCGCCCAGTCGGCGATTTTCTCGATGAAAGTGGATGCGGACATGCTCGCGCTCGTGGGGAATGCCCGGTGCGATGACCGAGGCTGCGCTGAAATCCGGGTTAACGGCAAGTCGGCGAGGAAATCGAGGTCCGCATGCGAAGCGAATCGGCGCGACGTGGCCGCAAACGTGTGCGGCCAGCCAGCCGGTTGTGCCGAATCCGGTATGTCAGCCGGGTGCGCGCGGCACGGGGGCTTCGGCTTGACGTTTCGTGGGCAATGCCGGGTCGACCGGTTCGCTCGACAGGGCGCGTATCGGAAAGAGTGGGCCGGCGACACGGCCGACCGGCGAGTCGATCGTTTTAGCAGCGAGGTCGAGATCCGGGGATTGCGCCACGATTGTCACGCGCACGTCTGCCCGTCGCCAATCCGCTGCCCTCATGCACTTTGTCGATCAACGATCGTGAAGCCCGTATCGATGCGCACCTTGTTCCCGGGTGCTTCGGGCTGCGAATCGACTGCAAGGCGCGCCAGCAGCGCCTCGGCCGTCTTCATGCCGATCGTCGTGCCATCGATGCGAACCGTCGATAACGACGGATAGACGTGTGCGGCAGTCGAGAGATCGCCGAAACCCATGACGGCAAGATCGCGCGGCACGTCGAGCCGCCGGCTGGCTGCCTCGGCAAGCACGCCTTGCGCGAGCGTATCCGAGCTGCAGACGACGACGTCCGGCGATGCCGCGGCCAGCATCCGGCTCAGGCCCTCGCGGCCGGCCTGCAAGGTCGCCGGTGCGGGCAGGACTTCGAATGCAGGCGGCGCGATGCCTTGCCGGGCCAGCTCGAGCTTCACGCTTTCGCACCGGCGCAGGCCGCGCGGATCGTCGACCGAGACGATGCCGAACCGCTTGTATCCCTTGGCAACCAGATGGCGTGCCACTTCGCTGCCGACCCGTTCGTGCGAGAACCCGATCATCATGTCGATCGGTTTGTCGGTCAGATCCCAGATTTCGACGACCGGAATGTTCGCTTTCGACAGCCGCTTGATCGTCGCCCTCGTGTGGCTCGTGCCTGCCAGCACGATGCCGTCCGGCCTGCGTCCGAGAATGGCTTCGACCAGTGCCTCTTCGCGCGCCTTCGAATAGGCGGTCAGGCCGAGCAACGTCTGGTATCCCGACGCGGCGAGCCCGTCCATGATCGCCTGGACCGTGTCGGCGAAGATCGAGTTTGCGATGGTCGGCAGCAAGATGGCCACGAGCCGGCTTCGATTGCTGGCGAGGCCGCCGGCGAGCAGGTTCGGAACATAGCCGGTCGCGCGAACGGCATCGAGCACTTTCTTCTGCGTGTCGCTGCGAACGAGTTCCGGACGATTGAGCGCGCGCGACACGGTCATCGGCGCGACGCCTGCCACGCGCGCCACGTCGATCAGCGTCACGCTTCCACTCGTGTCTGCGGCGGCAGCCGACTGGCGTTCGTTCTTTCTTGCCATCTCCATGCGTCCTGCGTTGGTCTGTTCTCACATCGTCTGCTTCGGCGGGCCGGGTTCCGTCGACATCGTGCAGCGGAAAGGGCGGGGCCTGGCGTCAGACCGGCATTAGAGCACGAAGCCGGGCGTCGCCGGGTAATGGGGCTGGAACCTGTGTTTTCCAATGTCGGTGTAAACGATGATGATTGCGCAATCATATCGACCTTGAATGATTGCGCAATCATTGTATGATCATGTCCATCGACAAGAGACATAGCGAAGATCAAGGAGACGACAGTGGCAATCGACCAGCGCGTCGGCAGGCGAACGAACGTTCGATGGTTCATCCTCGCGATGATTTTCATCGTCACGGTGTTCAACTACGTCGACCGGGCGACGTTGTCCATCGCGGCGCCCAGCCTGCGCCACGACCTGGGCTTCGATGCACTCACGATGGGGATCGCATTTTCGGCGTTCGGGTGGGCCTATACCGCGCTGCAGATTCCGGGCGGGCTCGTCCTTGACCGGCTCGGCGCGCGGCTCGTGCTCGGCGTCAGCCTGATTGTCTGGTCCGCGCTCACGTTCGTGCAGGGCTACGTGCATCTGTTCGCGTCCGCATTCGCCGCGTTGTTTGCGTTGCGATTCCTGATGGGGGTGGCCGAGGCGCCGGCGTTCCCGTGCAACAGCCGGCTCACGGTGATGTGGTTTCCGAACGCGGAGCGAGGGCTCGCCACGTCGATCTTCCAGTTGGCGCAGTACTTCGCGCTTGCCGTGTTCACGCCGGTGATGACCTATACGGTTAGCCGCTGGGGCTGGCACTACGTGTTCTTCACGACGGGCGCGATCGGCGTGCTGATCGGGCTCTGGTGGCTGAAGTCGGTTCGGGAGCCGCAGTGCGACCACCGCGTGAATGCGGCCGAGCTGGACTACATCGCGTCCGGCGGCGGGCTGCCGACGATGGGCGACAGCCCGCGGCCGTTCAAATGGCGCGAGGCCGGCGCGATCGCGGCCAACCGCATGATGATCGGCATCTATATCGGCCAGTTCTGCCTGACGTCGATCACGTGGTTCTTCCTCACCTGGTTTCCCACGTACCTGATCGAAGCGAAGGGCATGTCGATCCTCAAGGTCGGCCTGGTCGCCGCGTTGCCCGCCGTCGCCGGGTGCATCGGCGGCCTGATCGGCGGACTGTGGTCCGACTGGATGCTCAAGCGCGGCTTCAGCCTCACGGCCGCGCGCAAGACGCCGATCATCAGCGGTCTCGTGCTGTCCAGCACGATCGTCGCGGCGAACTACGTCCACTCGACCACGATCGTCATCCTGGTGATGTCCATCGCGTTTTTCGCGAAAGGCGTCGGCAATCTGGGCTGGTGCATCGTCGGCGATGTGTCGCCGAAGCATGCGATGGGCATCAGCGGCGGCATCTTCAATTTCTGCGGCAACCTCGCGAGCATCGTCACGCCGCTTGCGATCGGCTGGATGATCGAGCGCACCGGCACGTTCGAAGTCGCGCTCACGTATGTCGCGGCGCTCTCGCTGCTGGGCGCGTTCTCGTATCTCTTCATCGTCGGCAAGCTCGAGCGCATCGAAGGCGATGCGTCCGATGCGGCAGCCCAAGGCGGCGCTGCGGCCGTCTCTCTGAAGCCGACACGCAGCAGCTGACACCACGTACCGATTTTCTCTCGCCAAAGGCCCTGTTCATGCATACCTCGTCCTCCCTCGTCTCCGGCACGTCGAACGACCGGATCAAATGGGTTCGCGTCGCGTCGACGTTTCTTCCGCTGGCCAATCCGATCAGCGATGCAAAAGTGCTGACCGGCCGCCAGAAGCCGATGACGGAAATCGCGATTCTGTTCGTCGAGATCGAAACCGCCGACGGTCACCGCGGTCTCGGCTTCAGCTACTCGAAGCGGGCGGGCGGCCCGGGTCAGTTTGCGCATGCGAAGGAGATCGCGCCGACCCTGCTGGGCGAGGACCCGAGCGACATCGCGCGATTGTGGGACAAGCTTGCGTGGGCGGGCGCGTCGGTCGGCCGCAGCGGCATGGCGGCACAGGCGATCGGTGCATTCGACGTCGCGCTGTGGGACCTGAAGGCGAAGCGTGCGAACCTGTCGCTGGCCAAATTGCTCGGCGGGCATCGCGATTCGGTGCGCTGCTACAACACGTCCGGCGGTTTCCTGCATACGCCGCTCGATCAGTTGCTGACCAATACGGACGCGTCGCGCGAGAAAGGCATCGGCGGCATCAAGCTCAAGGTCGGCCAGCCGGATTGCGCGCTCGACATCCACCGCGTGCAAACCGTGCGCAAGCATCTGGGCGACGCGTTCCCGTTGATGGTCGATGCGAATCAGCAATGGGATCGGCCCACTGCGCAGCGCATGTGCCGCACGTTCGAGCAGTTCGGCCTGGTCTGGATCGAGGAGCCGCTCGACTGCTACGACGCCGAAGGTCATGCGGCACTGGCCGCGCAATTCGACACGCCGATCGCGACCGGCGAGATGTTGACCAGCGTGTCGGAGCACTGGGAATTCATCCGGTTGCGTGCGGCCGATTACCTGATGCCGGACGCGCCGCGCGTCGGCGGCATCACGCCGTTCCTGAAAGTAGCGGCGCTCGCCGATCATGCGGGACTGATGCTTGCCCCTCACTTCGCCATGGAACTGCATGTGCATCTTGCCGCCTGCTATGCGCGCGAGCCGTGGGTCGAGCATTTCGAATGGCTCGAGCCGCTGTTCAACGAAAGGCTCGAAACCCGCGACGGCAGGATGATCGTCCCCACGCGCCCGGGGCTGGGCGTGACGCTCAGCGATCGCGTCGCAGGCTGGACGGTTGACGAAGCGGAATGTGGAACCCGGGCCTGAAGTGACGCCGGCGATGTCCCCGGGCGATGACGGGGACGTCTTTCCATGCTATCCGGCCATACCAATCAATGGCGCGTTGGTGCAAGTGGCGGGTTGTGGCCAAATGCCGACCTAGGTTGTCGGTGACGCGTTGTGTCGCTTGCCAAAGCGGGCACGATAATCGCTCGGTGACACGCCTACCTGCTTGGCGAACGCGCGCTGCAGCGCGTCCACGCTTCCGAATCCTGCGCGTTCCGCTATCCGTTCGAGCGGCCAGTCGGCCCGCTCCAGCAGAGCCTTCGTGCGTTCGATCCGTGCTGCCAGGACGAACTGCGCGGGCGATCGTCCGGTTTGCTCGTGGAAATGGCGGGCGAACGTCCGCTCGCTCATGTGCAGGCGTGCTGCCAGGGCGGGCACGCTGAGATTGCCTGTCGGGTCATCGACGATGGCGGTGAGCAGCGACCGCATGCGCGGCGTCGCGTTCGCCTGAATGTCGAGTCCGACGCTGAACTGTGCTTGTCCGCCGGGACGGTGCATGAAGAGCACGAGTTCGCGTGCGACCGCGAGCGCGGTCGGTGCGCCGCAGTCTGCTTCGACAAGCGCGAGACACAGGTCGATGCCAGCCGTCACGCCCGCCGAGGTATGGAACGGTGGATCGCTGACGTAAATCGCGTCCGGCTCGACGCGAGCGTCAGGACATAGTGCCTGCAGCGTCGAACACTGGGCCCAGTGCGTGGTCGCACGTTTTCCGTTTAGCCATCCGCCTGCGGCAAGCACGAATGCACCCGTGCAGATGCTGGCGATTCGCCGCGTGTTTGCGATGCGCGTGTGCAACCACGGCAGCACACCGGCTTCCGATGCCGCGTGCCGTAGCGCAGCATCGCTGCCACCGGCGATGATGATCGTGTCGATGTGCTCGGGCAGTGCCGTGAGTGCGATCGGGCCGGCAAGTCGCAAACCGGCGTGCGTAAGGATGTCGTCGCCGAGTTGCGATGCGAGCGTGAGCCGATAGGGTTCGGCATGATCCGGCAGGTAACGGTTCGCGACCGCGAACACTTCCATCGGACCGGTGATGTCGAGCGACTGCACGCCTTCGAAGCCGACGACAACGATGTCGCGGGCCGGACGGATTGACTGAGACATGGCAGAAAGTGCGGTGGAGTTGTCCTTGTGACCGCATGCATGATCCTTGTAATGTTCCGGACGTGCAATCGATTAGCGTGGGCGGGCGATGCCGGGAAGAACGAGGAGCAGGACGACGCGCACCACGGTGGCGCTGTTTGCCTGCGTGCAGTTTTGCACGTGGGCGTGGAGTGTGTCGACGCATGCGCTGGCTGAGCGCATGTTGCCGGCCACACAAGCGCTGACGGTGTCCGCGCCAAAGGACGGGCGCAAGCGGCCGCTCGTTGCGATCGTCGCGGACAACACCGGAACGGAGACGACCGATTTCATCGTTCCCTATTCGATCCTGAAGGCGTCCGGCGCGGTTGATGTCGTCGCCGTGTCGGTCGACGCTGGGGCCGTCGAATTGATGCCCGCGCTGCGCATGCTGGCCGATACGAACTTCGACCGGTTCGATGCCGCGATACCTGCCGGGGCCGATGTTGTGATTGTGCCCGCGATGCATCGTGCCGACCGACCGGTGGTAATGGCATGGCTGCAAAAACAGGCCGCTGCCGGTGCGACGATGGTGGCGATCTGCGATGGCGCGGCGGTGCTCGCGAATGCCGGACTGCTGCGACATCGTACTGCGACGTCTCATTGGTACTCGCGCGACGGCCTGCGCCGCCGGTTTGCCGAGACGACCTGGGTTGACGATCGCCGCTACGTGATGGACGGCAATGTGATGACAACGAGCGGCGTGTCGGCGTCCGTTCCCGCCTCGCTTGCTCTGGTGAGCGCGCTTGCCGGGCCCGCGGCGGCGCGTGAGACTGCACGGAACATCGGTGTGCAAGCCTGGAACGACGATCACGACGGCAGCCGGTATGGGTTGACCGCGCGTACGATGGCGACCGCGCTGACGAATCGCGTAGCGTTCTGGCGGCACGAGACGTTCGATCTGCCGGTTGAGCCGGGTTTTGACGAATTGCCGGTCGCGTTGACCGCGGATGCGTGGGTACGGACGTGGCGCAGCGATGTCGTTGCGACGGGAGAGGGGCGGGAGGTTGTATCAAGGCACGGGTTGAGGTTGTTGACCCGGCCGGCAAGTATCGAGCACGAGCGCGTTACGATTCCGGATGGGCGGCGTGGCGATGCCGTGCTGCCCGGTGCGCTGGGAGATATAGCGGTGCGCTATGGCGCCACGACGTCAGACTGGGTTGCGCTGCAGCTCGAATACGCGAACGAATAGGATCAGGCCGGCCCGGCCGCGTCCGTCTCGGCGTCGAACGACGCATCCGCGATACGCGCGCGTTTCAGCGAGCCGGCCAGCTTCTCGATCGCGTTCAGGTCCAGCGTATCGAGGTGCTCGCGCACGTCCTGCACGAAGGCTGCATGATCCGGCTCGTCCGCATACTGAGCGAGCCAATCCTCGATATCGGTGAGCCGCCCCTCGCCGACGAGCAGGATCAGCTCGTCGAGCGCATCGGTGGGCGGGCCGTGGATCGCGTGTGCGGCGATGGCCGGTTCGGCATCGTCGGCCGGATGAAACCGCCGGACGAGCTCCGACGCCGGCACGAGCGCGTGCCCGTCGGCCGGCGCGACGATCGCGAACGAGAACGACGTGCCGACGCCCGGCCGGCTGGCGACGGCCAGTTCGCCGCCCATCGCGGCGACGATGCGCTGCGCGATGAACAGGCCGAGCCCGGTTCCGCCGTTTACGGCCTGCACCTGCTGGTAGGCGCGAAAGATGTCGCGGGTTCCGCTGATGTCGATTCCGATGCCGGTATCGGCGACTTCGAACAACAGGCGCCATGCATCGCCTTCCCGCGACGCGTGAACCGACAGCGTGACCATGCCGTCGCGCGTGAACTTCGACGCATTGGACAACAGGTTGAGCAGCACCTGCTGCAGTCGCATGCCGTCGATCGATACCGTGCGCGGCACCGCCGTGGCCGGCCGGTAGACGAACCGGTTGTCCTGCTGCGCGCACAGCGCGACCGCATAGTGGCCGATGTCGTCGAGCAGGCCGGGCAGGTCGGTCGTGTCCGGTGAAACGCCGAGCGGTTGCAGTTCTGCTTTCGTGAACGCGAGCAATTCGTCGATCAGTGCGAGCTGGTAGCGGATGCTGCGGTCGATCGACCGGATCAGCCGCGCCTGGCCGCGCGTCGCGCTTTGCAGCAGCAGCTTCGCGTAGCCGTTGATGGTGGACAGCGGCGCGCGCAGGTCGTGGCTGACATAGCCGAGCGTCTCGATCTTCTGCTGCATGTGCGTCGTCACCTGTTGCAGCGCGTCGTTGAGCGCGAGCGTGCGCTTCGCGACCTCGTCGCGCAGCCGATCCTGTTCGGTGAGCTGCCAGTGTTCGAGCCGCTTCCTCGCCTCGGTGCGCTGACGGCCCACGTGGTGGATCCACGCGGCCAGCACCAGCAGGTGCGTGGCGAGCCCGATGATCGCGACGACGGGGTTGGGCGTGATATCGGACTTCAGCCAGGACAGCATCGGCGGTAGCGCACCCAGGCCGTCGAGCGTGCGCAGCATGATGTTGAAGCTGGCGAACGTGACCGCGATCAGCATCACACGGCCCGTCGGCGTCCGGCGGATCGCTAGCGTCAGCGCGATGCCGATGTTCACGAGCGTCAGCACGGTGTTCAGCCGCACGCAGAACCACGTGAAGGTCAGCAGGTCGCCGAATGCGGCGCCGGCCATCCCCGCGCATTCGAGGCAGAGCATCGTCACGTAGACGGCACGCATCGGTAGCCGTGCCTTCTCGCGATGCGCGACCGTCAGGACGAACACGATGAAGAGCGCGATCGCCAGGTATGCGAAGATCGGCCCGCTGCGCGCGGCCCACTCGCGCGCGCCGGGCCACAGATACAAGCCCGTATAACCGCGGTACGCCGCTTCGAACAGCGTCGTGCACAAGGCGATCGCGGCCAGCAGATGGAACACGCTGCTGCGCGAAAAGAACCCGATCAGCAACGCGCACCATACGAGTGCGAGCAGCCCGCCGAAGAAACCGAAATCCCACATCGCGGCGCGCAATTCCTGCGCATTCCACGCTTCGCGGGTGAACGCCGCCGGCGCGAGCCGCATCTCCCTGCGCGACGTGACGCGTATCAGGACGGGCACCTGTTCGCCCGGACGCAGCGTCATGTCGAGTGTCGGATAGCGGGAAGGCGGGTGGTTCGCGTCGCCGCGGTCGGCCGGGAAACGGCTGTCGAGTGCCCACTTGCCGTTTTGGCCGACATAGAAGTCGACCTGGTCGACGCGCGCGTCGCGAATCACCAGCACCAGCGGGCGCGCCGCGTTGTCGCGGTTGGCCAGCGTCGCGCGAACCCACCAGGCCGACCGGGAGAACGAGACGTTGAACGAAGGTGTGGTTGCCGCGGGCGCGCCGGGAGACGGGGCGGCGAGCCGTGCGGCGACCTGGTCGACGGACATCGTCGTGCTGGCGTCCTCGAATACCGACACCGATTCCAGTTGTGCGGGGTCGGGCGTCGATGCGGCCCGGGCCGTCGCGCAGGTGACGGCCAACGCCATCAGGAGCGGCAGCAATGCGCGACGTCCGGCTGCCCAGGCCGCGTATGGCCTATGCATCGCCGTGGTGCTCCCGGGGCGTGGCGGGCGAATTGACCGCGTTGCGCTGGCGTCGCCAGTCGGACGGCGTGATGCCGAAGCGTTCGCGGAACGCCGTCGCGAAATTGCCCGGCGTGGAAAACCCGATTTCCTCGGCGATGTCGCCGATCCCCATCGACGTTTCCGCGAGAAAGTGCATCGCAGCCCGCAGGCGCGTGTCGCGCAGGTACTCGAACACGGTCTGGCCGAGATTGTCGCGGAACACGCGCGACAGGCGTTTTTCGTGCGTGCCGACTTGCCGGGCGAGATCCTCGAGCGCCGGCGGGTGGCGCAGGTCGCGCAGCAGGACGCCGCTCGCCGCGCGCACCAAGGCCGTGTCGGGATTGTCGGGAAGGTCGGGCAGATGCGTAAACGGCTGGTTGCGCCGCACGCGCTTCAGGTGATTGCGGATTCGGGCAATCACCTCCACCGGTTCGAACGGCTTGACGATGTAGTCGATCGCGCCGGTTTCGAGCCCCGCGATGCGATCTTCGAGATCGCCCGCGGCCGTCAGGATGATGACCGGGATGGACTGCGTGGACGGCGTCGACGCCAGCAGCCGGCACGCGGCGAAACCGTCCATGCGCGGCATGCGGACGTCCATCAGGATCAGGTCGGGCGCGATCGCCTGCGCACGATGATAGGCCTGCAGCCCGTCGAACGCGACGCTGATCCGGCACCGCGCGGTACGCAGGATCTCGGTCAGGAGCCGCAGGTCGTTCGGGCGATCGTCTACGACAAGAATATGTGCGCCAACGAGATCCGGCGTGGCGCGAGGCGACGCCGGACTGGACGTGCGGGATGACATGGTTGCGAATGCGTAGGGAAGCCAGACCTGGTCAGACGGGAAGCATCTTTGTGCTCGATTGTTGCAAAAAATTATATGCCGACAACGGCATCGACGGTGGGGATTCCGTGCGGTCTGTGGGGGCATGTTGGACGCGGCGCCGCGCGTTCCCGGCAACGGCAAGCGACCTGAAAGAAACGAAGTGGAAAAACATGCCGAATGCCTTTTAAATATCGGTCTTTATTTCCGCTTTAATGGGTATGAAATCGAATTTGCATGAATAATAAATTTGTGCGCGTTGTGTCGAGAAATCCGATGTGCTTGACGGAATTGAATGTCTCAATTAGCCACTCTCTTGATTAAGATTTTGTCGATGATCGGTCGAAATTTCTCTCACGTTTAAACCGGATTCGAGTCGCTATGTATGAATGTAAATGTTGTCCGCTCGGGAAAAGATTTTTTCCGCTCCGGAAAAGGTTTGTTTGGACGAATGCCCGCACACTAGGCCGGATGCGGCTGGAATCGGTTCTTTCGATACGGGCCGATTCCGCTTGAATTTTTGCCGCTGCGGCATCCCGAGACGCGACATTCAATGTGACATTGAATAATGTCATTCTCGATATGTGGGAGCGCGACAGCGGCAGGGTGATCGGCACGAGGGTAATGCAAATTTCATAATTCCGCGAATGCGTTGATATATAAGATAAGCCAGCGGGTTCTGAGGTTGGTTTGGTTGTGATGCATCGAGCAAGAAGAAATCGTCAAAGAAATTCGATCGGTTAATTGGATGCAGGGGTTGTTCGGCAAGTCGCCGATTTTCCGGAAATCCGGAAAAATCGTTTGACGGCCGGGCGGAAAGGGGTGAGTGGCTTCGCGTTGGCAACCCGGCGGTTTGTTCCACCCCGGGCGGTCGCGCGCGGCGCTCCATCGAATCAGGCGGGCACGAAAAATATGAGCACGACAAGCATGGCAGGTCAGGGTCCCGGTTCGATCGAACCGGGGCCGGCTGTCAGCGCCAGCGATCCGGCGGCGCATGCTTCAGACCCGGGGACCACACGGTGTCATCCTCCTCCTGAATGAAACATGACGGGCCGCCTGCGGTGCGGGCCGGCATCCGTCCATCCGGCGTCTGAACGACGCCTTCCCATGAGATTCGAGGTCGCCCTGCGTTCGGCGCGACGGTGCACGCACGCGCGGATTCGCGGTGCGCGGAGCATCGCGCCGTCGTTTTGCCGGCGACATCGGCTTCCATGACTCGATAACCGGCGATCGTCGTCGCGCAGCGTGCCGAACGGGCACGTGCGGCGTTCGGTCGCGCGATCGCGACGTGTATCGCGAGTGTCGTGCAGCGCTGTGCATCAATTTGTTTAGTGGTACGAAGTTGAAAAGCGGAGCGTCGCGAGGCAGGCAAAAGCGGGGAGGATGCGCTCTTTGCCGGCCGTCGCGTTCGCTGTTGCGTCATCCAGCACATGAGAACCGAGGGAAGACAAGATGAACAAGTCGTTCAAGTCGATCTGGAACGAAGCATTGGGGGCCTGGGTTGCGGCGTCGGAGCTCGATCGCGCGCGCGGCAAGCGCGTTGCTTCGTCGAGTAGCGCGCCGGAACTCGCCGCGAACGGGTGTGCCGCGACACGCGCGGGCATGCTGTCACCCCCGTCGCCACGGCGGCTGGCCGTGCTGATGGCATCGGTGTATCTCGGCTTGTTCCATCCCGCCGCCCATGCGCAGTATGCGCAGGACGGCGGCTCCGCCACCGGCGGCATCACTTCGATTTCGATCGGCGTCGGCTCGGTCGCCATGCAGCAAAACTCGACGGCGCTGGGCAACCTGTCGAGTGCGACGGGCCTTTCCGCCACCGCGTTGGGACCGGGCGCACACGCGACCGGTAACGCTTCGACTGCTGTCGGCATCAACGCGCAGGCGACCGGCGTCAACAGCGCGTCGCTCGGCGTGCAGGCGATCGGCTCGGGCGACTATTCGGTTGCCATCGGCAACCTGTCGAGTGCGACCCAAAGCGGCTCGGTGGCGATGGGTAGCGGCGCGGCCGCGACCGGCGTGTCGGCCATCGGGCTCGGCAACAATGCGCTGGCCTCCGGCCAGTATGCGGCGGCGCTCGGTCTCGGGGCGAGCGCGGTCGGGGTCCAGAGTGTCGCGCTCGGTTATGCATCGCATGCCACCGATACGGGCACGATCGCGATCGGCAATCAGTCGACGAGTTCGGGCGCGGCCGGGGTGGCCGTGGGCAGCGGTGCGCTGGTGACCGGCAATTCCGGCGTCGCGATGGGCGTCAACAGCGGCGCGAAGGGCGCGACGTCGATTGCGATCGGCTGGGGTGGCACGGCCGGCGTGCCGGGATCGGGCACGCAGTCGCTCGGCATCAGCTCGATCGCGCTGGGCTCGAGCACGACGGCCGGCGCCAATCAGGCGGTGGCGGTCGGCCTGAGCGCCAATGCGTCGGGCGTCAGTTCGGTCGCGATGGGCGTGCAGTCGACCGCGACGCAGCAGTTCGCTGTCGCGCTCGGCAATCTCGCGCTCGCGAGCGGCATATCGGCGACCGCGTTGGGGCCTGGGGCGACGGCATCGGCCGTGAATGCGACGTCAATCGGCATCAACAGCGTCGCGGCGGCGGGTTCCACCGTCGCCATCGGCGACACCAATTCGGTCGCTGCCGCGGCGGGCGCGGGTTCGATCGCGGGCGGCAACAACTCGAAGGTGCTGAGCGGTACCGGCGCCGTCGCGCTCGGTGAGGGCCAGACGGTCAGCGGCAACGGCGCGGTGGCCATCGGCGACCCGAGCACCGCGATCGGCACCGGCGCGGTCACGGCCGGTTCGAACAACACGGCGAACGGCGACGGCGCGGTGGCGATCGGCAATTCGAACAACGCGCAGGGCACCGGTTCTCTTGCGTTCGGCAATACGTCGACGGCGGCAGCGGCGGGCGCGGTGGCGTTCGGCGCGTCGGCCGTGGCGAACAACGCAAACGATGTCGCGCTCGGCTCCGGTTCGGTGACGGCCGCGCCGAATCCCACCGCGACCGGGACCATCGGCGGCGTCACGTACAGCTTCAACGGCGTCAATCCGACCAGCGTCGTCAGCGTCGGCGCAGTGGGCAGCGAGCGCCAGATCACCAACGTCGCGGCGGGGCGGATCAGTTCGTCGAGCACGGATGCGATCAACGGTTCGCAGCTCGATGCGACGAACCAGGCGGTCAATTCGTTGTCGACGTCGACGTTGACGAGCATCACCTCGTTGTCGACCGGGGTTTCGTCGTTGTCGACGGGCCTGAGTTCAACCAACAGCGCGGTGACTTCGTTGTCGACGTCGACGTCGACCGGCATCAGTTCGCTGTCGACGGGCCTGAGTTCAACCAACAGCTCGGTGACTTCGCTGTCGACTTCGACATCGACCGGTCTGTCGTCGGCCAATAGCGCGATCACTTCGCTATCCACATCGACTTCGACGGGGTTGTCGTCGGCTAACAGCGCGATCACTTCACTGTCCACGTCGACCTCGACCGGCATCAACTCGCTGTCGACGGGCCTGAGCTCGACCAACAGTTCGGTGACCTCGTTGTCGACCTCGACGTCGACCGGTCTGTCGTCGGCCAACAGCTCAATCACGTCGCTGTCCACGTCGACCTCGACCGGCATCAGCTCTCTGTCGACGGGCCTGAGTTCGACCAACAGTTCGGTGACCTCGTTGTCGACCTCGACGTCGACCGGCCTGTCGTCGGCCAACAGCTCGATCACGTCGCTGTCCACGTCGACGTCGACCGGCATCAGCTCGCTGTCCACCGGCCTGAGCTCGACCAACAGCTCGGTGACCTCGTTGTCGACCTCGACGTCGACCAGTCTGTCGTCGGCCAACAGCTCAATCACGTCGCTGTCCACGTCGACTTCGACGGGCATCTACTCGCTGTCGACGGGTCTGAGCTCGACCAACAGTTCGGTGACCTCGCTGTCGACGTCGACGTCGACCGGTCTGTCGTCGGCCAACAGCTCAATCACGTCGCTGTCCACGTCTACGTCGACCGGCATCAGTTCGTTGTCGACGGGCCTGAGCTCGACAAACAGTTCGGTGACCTCGTTGTCGACGTCGACGTCGACCGGTCTGTCGTCGGCCAACAGCTCGATCACGTCGCTGTCCACGTCGACGTCAACCGGCATCAGCTCGTTGTCCACCGGCCTGAGCTCGACCAACAGCTCGGTGACGTCCCTGTCGACGTCCACGTCGACCGGCATCAGCTCGCTGTCGACGGGCCTGAGTTCGACCAACAGTTCGGTAACCTCGCTGTCGACCTCGACGTCGACCGGCCTGTCGTCGGCCAACAGCTCGATCACGTCACTGTCCACGTCGACGTCAACCGGCATCAGCTCGCTGTCCACCGGCCTGAGCTCGACCAACAGCTCGGTGACGTCCCTGTCGACGTCGACGTCAACCGGCATCAGCTCGCTGTCGACCGGCCTGAGCTCGACCAACAGCACGATCACGTCGCTGTCGACGTCGACGTCGACCGTCGTCGGCTCGTTGTCGACCGGCCTGAGCTCGACGAACAGCAACCTGACATCGCTGTCGACCGCCACGTCGACCGGGATCAGTTCGTTGTCGACCGGCCTGAGCTCGATCGCGAACAACAACACGAATCTCGGCAACAGTACGGCGGGCGCGATCGGCGGCGGCGCGACCTACAACCCGACGACCGGGGTGATCTCGGCACCGTCCTACGTGACCTACAACAAAGACGGTTCGACGACGATCAACAACAACGTCGGCTCGGCGATCGACAACATCAACGCGAACGGCATCAAGTATTTCCACGCGAACTCGACCGCGCCGGACAGCCAGGCGCTCGGCGTCGACAGTGTCGCGATCGGCCCGAACGCGATCGGGAAGGTGGACGGCAGCATCGCGCTCGGCGCCGGTTCGGTGGCCGACCGTGCGACGGTGCCGGCCTCCGGCATCATCCGCAACGGCAGCGCGTCGATTCCGTTCAACACGGCCGACCAGACCTTGCTGGGTGCGGTATCGGTCGGCGATGCGGCCAGCAAGACGTATCGCCAGATCACCAACGTCGCGGACGGCACCGGCCAGCAGGATGCCGTGACCGTGCGGCAGTTGGCCGGCGCGATGCAGTCGTTCGCGGTCACGAGCCAGAAGTATTTCCACGCGAACTCGACCGCGGTGGATTCGCTCGCGGTCGGTGCGGATTCGGTCGCGGTCGGCCCGACGACGGTTGTCAACGGGGATAACGGCGTGGGCATCGGCAACGGTGCGATCGTCGACGCCACCGCGCCGGGCGGCGTGGCGATCGGTCAGGCCGCAAGTTCCGCACAGGCCGACGCGATCGCGCTCGGCAGCGGCGCGACGGCGACCGGTGCGCAGTCCGTCGCGCAGGGTGCCAATGCGGTCGCGGCCAGCGTGGGCAGCGTCGCGCTCGGATCGGGCGCGCGCAGCAACGCGACCGACGCGCTCGCGCTCGGCGCCGGTGCGTCGGCGACGCTGGCGAACAGCGTCGCGCTCGGCGCGGGTTCGCTGACCACGGTCGGCGCGCTGACGAACTACATCGCGTACGGCCTGAGCAGCCCGCAGTCGTCGTCCGGCGAAGTGAACGTCGGCAACCGGCAGATCACCGGTCTCGCCGCCGGCAAGAGCGGCACCGACGCGGTGAACGTGTCGCAGCTCGACTCGGTCGCGAACCAGCTGACGACGCTGATCACCCAGCGCACGTCGAACCTCGGCGGCTCGTACACGACGAATCCGGCCGGCACGAACGTGACGCCGGGCTCGACCGGGGCGAACTCGTCGGCGGGCGGCTCGGGCGCGGTCGCGTCGGGCTCGAACAGCACGGCGGTCGGCAACGCTTCGCTGGCGTCCGGCAACGGGTCGACCGCGATCGGGGTCGGGTCGACCGCGTCGGGCAGCAATTCGACGGCGATCGGCACGGGCAGCAACGACGGCGGCCGTTCGAACGTCGTCGCGGTCGGCTCGGCGGATTCGGCGCGCCAGGTGGTCAACGTCGCGGCGGGTACGCAGGGTAACGACGCAGTGAACGTCAATCAGCTGAATGCGGTATCGAACCAGTTCACGCAGTCGCTGAACACGGTCAACAACCAGCTCACGCAGATGCAGCAGCAGATCCAGCAGACCGATTCGATGGCACGTGAAGGGATCGCCGCAACCGCCGCGATGGCATCGATCCCGCACATGGACCGCGACTCGAATTTCGCGATGGGTGTCGGTACGGCGACGTTCCAGGGTCAGAAGGCCATGGCAGTCGGCATGCAGGCGCGCATCACGGAGAACCTGAAAGCGACGGTGAATGGCGGCTTCGCCGGCAGCCAGCGCGTCGTCGGCGCGGGCATGTTGTATCAGTGGAAGTGATCGCGCAGCGGTTCGTTCCGGCACGGACTGCCGGAGCGAACCGCGCCGAACGCAAACGCACGCGAATGCGGCCGCGCGATCGCGCCGCACGCGCTGCGCCCATCGCATTTTCGGAGTAATCAAGTGAAAAACATCCATCTTGCACTGCTGGTGTCCGTCGTTTCCCTCACCGCCTGTTCGAGCGCGTCGGGGCCGACGTACAACGCATACGAACTGCAGCCGAGAGACGGCATCCGAACCTTCCGCGTCGACTGCCACGGCATCCTGTCGAGCGCCAAGACCTGCATGAAGGTCGCGACGCGCATGTGCGGCAACGAGGCCGTGCGCCTGGTCGATTCCACGACGCCGTACCGCGATGGCGCCGATCCGCACTCGATCGCGTTTCAGTGCGGTGCGGCACCCGCGCCGGTCGCCGCGGCCGCTGCGCCGGCGCCTGCCCCGGTCGAGAAAGTGAGCCTGACCGGCGATGCGTACTTCGCGACCGACTCGGCAGTGCTGACGTCCGCAGCCAGCGCCGCGCTCGACAAGCTGCTGAACCGGCAGGGCGACAAGCATTTCGCGCGCGTGGAAGTGGACGGCTATACCGACGCGACCGGCTCGGATGCGCACAACCAGGCGCTGTCGAAGCGCCGGGCCGATGCGGTCGCGGCGTATTTGCGCGAACACGGGCTGAAGGCGGATTCGTTTGCAGCGACGGGGCATGGAGAAGCCGAGCCGGCAGCCTCGAACGATACCGCCGAGGGAAGGGCGCGCAATCGCCGTGTGGAGATTTCGCTGCAGAAGTAGCGACCGGGCTGCCGCAGGCGTGACCGTCGGAATCGACCGGACTGCTTGCTTGCGGCAGCGATGCCCTCCGGAAACGCGGGCCGTGGCGGAACGAAACGCGTCACGAGGTGCGGCTGCCGGCGTCGGTGCGAACGCCTACGCCTACGCGTTGCGCGGGATTGCGCACATACAATGGAGGTGTCCGTCGGCAGGCACTTCACCATGACTTTGGTGACGCGCAGGCCGATTCACCTGCGAACCTCCAAGACCGACATGGAAATCAAATGGATCGAGGATTTTCTCGCCCTCGCGCAATATCAAAGCTTTTCCCGGGCGGCTGAATTTCGCAACGTCACGCAATCGGGCTTCAGCCGCCGCATTCAGTCGCTCGAGCAGTGGATCGGCGCCGAGCTGATCGACCGCAGCAGCTTTCCTCCAGTGTTGACGCCGGCGGGGCGCCTCTTTCGCGAGACGGCCGAAGACGTGCTCAGCCGGTTGTTCGACACACGAGCGATTATCCGAACCGAGCAGCGAATTGCCGGCAAGAGCTTGCAGATCGCCGCGGGCCACACGATCGCGCTGAGTTTCCTGCCGGCCTGGCTCAAGGCGCTTGCACCGCATTTCGGCGAGGTGCGCGCGCGCGTCATTCCGACGAACGTCCATGACTCGATCCTGATGCTCGTCAACGGCAACTGCGAGCTCATGTTTGCCTATCACCATCCGGAGCTTCCGCTCCATCTCGACCCGGCGAAGTACGAGCACCTGACCGTGGGCCTCGACACGTTGATGCCGGCGTGCAGGCCAAACCGTCGATCGGCGCCGGCCTTTCGCCTGCCCGGAACGAAGCAGAACCCGCTGCCGCTTATTTCGTATACGGAAACCAGCTACTTCGGGCGGTGCCTCGCGTTGCTGCTCGGTCGCGCAGCGGATGCGCCGGCCTTGCAGTTGCACTACGAGTCCGACATGGCCGAGGTGCTGAAGAAACTCGTGATGGAAGGCGAGGGCGTCGCGTGGCTGCCCAGGAGCGCGATCGCCGCCGAACTGGCGGCCGGCGAACTCGTACCGGCCGGGCCGGCGGCGTGGAACCTGGAAGTCGAGCTGCGCGTATATCGCGACGTGTCCAATCGCAGTGAATTCCTGGACACGCTCTGGCAGCATCTGCGCGCGGAGCCTTCCCGGCTCGTCTAGGGTTTTCCCGCCTTATGCGGAACTCGCATACCGCCATGATGCACCGGCATCATGGTTTTATCGACCGTCCCTACCATTCGTTCCAACGGCAAATGTGACGCGTGGCCCGCGTCGCGCGGCCCTATTCGCAGCGCTCGTCGATCGCCTCCCGGCGGTCGGGCGCCACCCACGGACGGATGGACATGAAAAATCGCCTTACCTTAAGTATTGCAGTCGGCATGATCCTCGGTGTCATCGCCGGCTATGCGTGTCACACGAGCATCTCGGACCCGGGCACGCTCAAGACGATTGCCGGTTATTTCTCGATCGTGACGGACATCTTTCTGCGGCTGATCAAGATGATCATTGCGCCGCTGGTCTTTGCGACGCTCGTTTCCGGTCTCGCGGGCATGGACAGCGGCGAAGACGTCGGGCGCATCGGCCTTCGATCGGTCGGGTGGTTCGTCTGCGCATCGCTGATTTCGCTGGGCCTCGGCCTGGTCATGGCCAATGCGCTGCAGCCTGGAGCCGGTCTGAACCTCACGGAAACCGCGGGCGAGGTCAATGTCGGCTTGAATACCGCCGCGCTGAACGCGAGGGATGTGATCACGCATGCCTTCCCGACCAGCCTGCTCGATGCGATGGCGCGCAACGATATCCTGCAGATTCTGGTGTTCTCGGTCTTTCTCGGCATCGCGCTGAGTGCGCTGAAGCACGACAAGCGGGTCGGCATCGTCATCCAGTCGATCGACGGCATGGTACCGGTGATGTTGCGCCTGACGAACTACGTGATGCGCGCGGCGCCGCTCGGTGTGTTCGGTGCAATTGCTTCGTCGGTCACGCTGCGCGGGCTCGATGTGATCTACACGTACGGAAAGCTGATTGGTTCGTTCTATCTCGGGCTGCTGATCCTCTGGACGATTCTGATCGGCGTCGGGTATCTGTTTCTCGGGCGACGCGTCGGGGGCCTGCTGAAAGCCGTACGCGAACCCGCGCTGATCGCGTTCTCGACCGCGAGCAGCGAGGCCGCCTATCCGCGCCTGACCGAACAACTCGAGAAGTTCGGCGTCGACAAGAAGGTGGTCGGTTTCACGCTGCCTCTGGGTTACGCGTTCAACCTGGACGGTTCGATGATGTATCAGGCGTTTGCGGCCATCTTTATCGCGCAAGCCTTTGGCGTTCATATGCCGCTCTCGCAGCAGATCTTCATGTTGTTGATTCTCATGTTGAGCAGCAAAGGCATGGCAAGCGTACCGCGCGGATCGGTGGTCGTTGTCGCGGCGGTCGCGCCGATGTTCCATTTGCCGGCCGCCGGCGTTGCAATGGTCCTGGCGATCGACCAGATTCTCGACATGGGCCGTACGATGACGAACGTGATCGGCAACAGCGTGGCGACGGCGGTGATCGCGAAGTGGGAGGGCAGGCGAGCAGCGAAGTCGAGCGATGCCGTGTTCGACCGGTCGGAGCTGAACGCATGACGGGCCCGGAAATCATGAATGCCCGGCGAAAATTCGGTGTGGTCGGTGGCCTCGGGCCGCTGGGGAGCGCCGACGTTTTCTTCAAGCTGGTGAAGGCAACGCCTGCATCGTCCGACGAGGAGCACGTCGAGCTGATCTTCGAGCAATACCCGTTCAAGGGATCGGGGGCGGGCAGTGCGGCGACCATCGAACGCAAGCTGTACGTGTTCGACATGATTCGGGCGTTCGAGATGCGCGGCGTGACGACGGTGGTGCTTCCGTGCTTTCTGAGCCACACGTTCATCGACGAGCTGAAGGCGAATACGCGCCTGCCTATCGTGGATATCGTGGAAGCCGTTCGCAGCCACGTACAGTGCAAGTATCCCGACGCGACGCGCATCGGCGTGATGGCCTCGGACTACGTGCGGGCCAACGGACTGTTCGACAGGTACTTCCCGTTACCGCAATTCGAAATCGTCTATCCGCGCTCGCACGAGGGTATCGACCTCGTGACCGAAGCCATCTACGGATCCGATGGCATCAAGCGCGGCAATCTTCGGGGCCGTCCGGCCGAACTGTTGCGCCGCGCATGCGAGGACCTTGTCGATCAGGGCGTACAGGTCATCGTCCCCGGCCTGACCGAGATTGCGCTGGTCGCGGATGAAATCGGCCCGCAGCGGGTGCCGCTCGTGGATTCGAATCTGGCGTATGCGCAGTACGCCGTGACCGGGCAGTCGGGTTCGTGCGCGGCGACGTTCAAGATCGGCGTGGTCGGCGGCGTTGGACCGGCCGCGACGGTCGATTTCCTGGACAAGATCGTTCGCAACACGCCAGCGTCGCGCGATCAGGAACATATCAAGCTGCTGGTCGAACATAATCCGCAGATTCCAGACCGGACCGAAAATCTGGTGGGCACCGGCGCGGATCCGACGATCTCCTTGTACGCGACATGCAAGAAGCTCGAGGACGGCGATGCCGACGTTATCGCGATTCCGTGCAATACCGCGCATGCGTTTGTCGAGCGGATTCAGCCCTACCTCGGTATTCCGATCGTCAATATGCTGACCGTCACGGTCGCCTACCTGCGCGACACCTGTCCGGCGCTGCGGGAAGTTGGCGTGCTGGCGACGTCCGGTACGATCGAAAGCGGTGTCTATAAAAAGGCACTGGAGTCGCAAGGGCTTCGGCAAGTGGCGCCGGGGCCGGCGTTGCAGGCGCGCGTGATGGAAGCGATCTACGGAAAGCAGGGCGTCAAGGCCGGCTTCACGACCGGACAGTGCGAGGAAGATATCGGCGCCGCCATCGAGGCACTGATTGCCGAGGGCGTGAGCGTGATCGTGCTTGGATGTACCGAACTGCCGATCCTGCTTCCGGGCGGAGAATACGTCGCGCGGAACGGGAGTCGGGCAACGCTCGTCGATCCGACCGACGTGCTCGCCCGCACATGCATTGCCTATGCGATGGCGGCGGGCGGCTGAGCCGGCTTCCAGTTTGGGGCCGGCATCGATGACGCGATCGATGCCCGTCGGGCTCGAGGCGTGGTTCAAGCGCCTCGGCATTGGATCAGGTTTTGTCGGCATCGCCGGCGCCCGGCCCGGACACGCGCGTGACGAAATGGCGTCCGGACGAGGGCGCCGCCGCGTAGTCCTTTCCTTGTACGAGGAAAATGCGTCATTCAGCAACCGGACCGCACTCGATATTCTTGCGGCGGCAGTGGGCGCACCCGCCGATCATCGTTCAGCGTGCACTGTCGATGATCGAACCACCGTCCGGCGTGAGGCTGTATCCCGTCAGGAACTGTGCGTCCTTGCTCGCCAGGAACAGGACGACCGGCGCGATGTCATCGTCTGGCGTTCCGAAGCGGTCGAGCGGGTTGGTCGGTGGCGGCACGTCGGCGTCTTCGCCCCACGTTTGCGCCAACGGCAGCACGTTATTGACCGTGATCTTGTCCGCCGCCCATTCGCGTGCGGCGGTTCTCGTCAGCGCGCGCACCGCTTCTTTCGCCATGTTGTACGGACCGTACCCGGCCAGCCCCATGACCCCGGCCATCGAGCCGAAGTTGATCACGCGACCTTCACCGCTCGCTTTCAGGTGCGGGTAGGCCGCCTGCATCATTCTCAGGTATGAGATGGGACCGAGTTCGAAGTTCCGCTGGAGTTTCTCCACCGACAGGTCGACGATCGACGAGAACGGTGCCGATGGATCGAATGCGTTGTTGACGAGTATGTCTATTCCACCGCAGGTTGCGACTACCTTGTCGACGGTTGCGTTGATCTGGTCGGCATTGCCGAGATCGCACGGCACGCCGAGCGCGTTGCCGCCGGCAGCCTCGATGTCGGCCACGACCGCATCGACGTTGGGGGGGTGAGCGAGACAACCGCTACCGTGGCGCCCTCGGCTGCGAACCGTTTCGCGGTGGCGCGTCCGATTCCTCGGCCGGCGCCCGTGACGATGGCAATTTTCCCGCTGAGTCGGGCCATGACGTTCTCCTTCAGCTAACTGCTGTGTGATGCATCGTCGCGACCGGGCCATAAGGCGACGGGATGTCGCGCGCTGCGTTTTGCGTGGTGAATGAAACGAAGAGGCATGCGAGGCCGACCGCTGCCGGCAGCGCACCGGCCGGCTTGCGAACCCCGACGTGTGCCAGTGCCGAGAGCAGCAGGTGATAGAAGATGCCGGCGTAGGCGAGATCGCTGAGCGGCACGCCAATGCGTGTGAGGATGGCTGCCACGGCGAGAATCTTCGCGATGGTCAGGATCGAGACGAGGTAGGCGGGGTAGCCGAATCCGGCGAGGATCTTGCGAACCCGATCCCGCTTGACGATGTATAGCGTCGCGGACGCTAGATATAGCAGCGACAGCAATGCCGTGCTGATCCAGTATGCGTAATTTACCGCCATTTTTACGGGTTCCTGAAGTTTGTCGATATCGACGTGACTCAAGAATGTCGTCTAAGATGAAAGCCCGCAAGTAGGATGATTTTCTGTCTGCTGGTATGGAAAAGATGACTAATGACGACGCCGGCGAAGTGAACATGCACGACGAAATGCGGCGTGCATTTGCGTTGCTGTCAGGCAAGTGGAAGCTGGAGATCATGTGGTTGCTCAACCAGCGAATCTATCGATTTGGAGAACTACGAAAATCGATTCCGGGCATTACGCAGCACATGCTGACGGCGCAACTTCGGGAACTCGAAGCGGACGGCCTGATAACCCGCACGGTTTTCGCGGAAGTGCCGCCGCGCGTCGAATACGAAATTACCGCGAAGGCGCGTGGGCTGGGACCGACGATGGAGGCGCTGACAGCGTGGTGGAACGAATATGGGCGCAGCGTGCCGGTCAAGCCGACGACGCGCGGACGCAAAGCCAACGCAGTCAAGTCGAAACCGGAATGACCATGGGCGTTTCCGGGCCTTCGCTCCGGCCATGGAAAACTGTATGAATATACAGTATAGTATCCGTCGAATTCGAGCCGCGCGGGCGCACCCCTTGCGGCACGTGCGCCGCGCCTGCGGGTATCCGCCGCAGCGTTCCGGCACCGTGAACTCTGGCTAACTTATTCAGACGGGCAGGCAAATTGTCATCCAGCAATCTGATCCGCATTCGCGGAGCACGTCAGCACAATCTCAAGAATATCGATCTCGACCTGCGTACCGGCGAAATGACGGTCGTCACCGGCCCGTCGGGCTCCGGCAAGTCGAGCCTCGTGTTCGACACGCTGTACGCGGAAGGCCAGCGGCGCTATGTCGAGACGTTCAGCGCGTACGCGCGGCAGTTCCTCGACCGGATGGACCGGCCGCAGGTCGAGCGCGTCGACGGCGTGCCGCCCGCGATCGCGATCGACCAGACCAACCCGGTCCGCAGTTCGCGTTCGACCGTCGGCACGATGACCGAGCTGAACGACCACCTGAAGCTGCTGTACGCGCGCGCGGCCGAGTTGTTCGACCGCCAGACCGCGCGGCAGGTGCGGCACGACACGCCGGAGACGATCTACGCGGATCTCGTCGCGCGCACGCAGGCGGACGATCCGCGCGTCGTCGTCACGTTCCCGGTCGAGCTGCCGGAAACGGCATCCGACGACGAAGTCGCGCAGTGGCTGTCGGCGAGCGGCTATACGCGCGTGCAGGCGCAGCGCGAAGTCGCGTCGCCCACCGGGCCGCGCAAGGTGCTCGACGTGGTGGCCGACCGCTTCCGCGTGCAGCAGGCCGACAAGGTGCGCGTGGTCGAGGCGATCGAGGCGTCGCTGAAGCGCGGCGGCGGGCGCGTGAACGTCTACGTGCTCGCGCCGGAGCCGGAAAACGCCGGCGGCGCGGCCGCGGAGCCGCAGGTGTGGCGCTTTTCCACCGGGCTCCATGATCCCGACAGCGACCTGCGCTACGCGGAGCCGCAGGCGGCGCTGTTCTCGTTCAACTCGGCCTACGGCGCGTGCGAAACCTGTCGCGGCTTCGGCCGCGTGATCGGCGTCGATCTCGGCCTCGTGATTCCCGACGCGCGCAAGACGCTGCGCGGCGGCGCGATCAAGCCGATGCAGACACCCGCGTGGAAGGAGTGCCAGGACGACCTGATGCGCTACGCGGCGAAGGCCGGGATCCAGCGCGATACGCCTTGGGCCGAGCTGTCGGACGCCGAGCGCGACTGGGTCGTCAACGGGTCGCCGGACTGGAACGGCAAGTGGCAGAGCCAGTGGTACGGCGTGAAGCGCTTCTTCGGCTACCTCGAATCGAAAGCGTACAAGATGCATATCCGCGTGCTGCTGTCGAAATACCGCAGCTACACGCCGTGCGACGTGTGCGGCGGCGCGCGCCTGAAGACGGAATCGCTGCAATGGCGGCTCGGCTCGAAGGCGAACGCCGATGGCGTGCTCGCGCCGGCCGATCGCTTCATGCCGCGCGGCGTCGACTGGAGCCGCGCGCAGCTCGAAGCGCTGCCGGGCCTGACCGTGCACGACCTGATGCTGTTGCCGATCGAGCGCATCCGCCGCTTCTTCGATGAAGTCAGCCTGCCGAGCGCGCTGCTCGACGATGCGCTGAAGCTGCTGCTCGCCGAAGTGCGTACGCGCCTGAAATACCTGTGCGACGTGGGGCTCGGCTACCTGACGCTCGATCGGCAGAGCCGCACGCTGTCGGGCGGCGAGGTGCAGCGGATCAACCTGACGACGGCGCTCGGTACGTCGCTCACGAAAACGCTGTTCGTGCTCGACGAACCGAGCATCGGGCTGCATCCGCGCGATCTCACGCGGATCGTCGAGGCGATGCATCGGCTGCGCGACGCGGGCAATACGCTGGTGGTCGTCGAGCACGATCCATCGGTGATGCTCGCGGCCGACCGGCTGATCGACATGGGGCCCGGCCCGGGCGAGCGCGGCGGCACGATCGTCTATGACGGCACGCCGGGCGACATCCGTTCGGCGCACACGCTGACGGGTGAATATCTCGGCGGCCGCAAGCATGTCGCGCACGCGTCGAACTGGGCGCGCCGGCCGGTCGATGCGCACACGCCGCGCATCGTGCTCGACGGCGCAAGCGAACACAACCTGCGCGATGTAACGGTCGAGATTCCGCTGCAACGGCTCGTTTGCGTGACCGGCGTGTCGGGTTCCGGCAAGTCGACACTGCTGCAGGACGTGCTCTATCCGGCGATGGCGCGGCACCACGGCAAGGCGACCGAGTCGCCGGGCGCGTTCCGCGGCCTCACGGGCGCCGACCAGGTGGGCGATGTCGTGTTCGTCGACCAGTCGCCGATCGGCAAGACCACGCGCTCGAACCCGGCGAGCTATGTCGGCGCGTTCGACGAGATCCGCAAGCTGTTCGCGAAGGCGCCGCTCGCGCTGCAGCGCGGCTACGGCGCCGGCACGTTCAGCTTCAACTCGGGCGACGGCCGCTGCCCGACCTGCGGCGGCTCGGGCTTCGAGCACATCGAGATGCAGTTCCTGAGCGACGTCTACCTGCGCTGCCCGGACTGCGACGGCAGCCGTTACCGCGCCGAGATTCTCGAAGTGCGCATCGAGCGCGACGGCCGTGCGCTGAACATCGCCGACGTGCTCGACCTGACCGTCAGCGAAGCGGCCGCGTTCTTCGCGACCGACGCCGAAGTGCTGCGCGTGCTGCAGCCGATCGTCGACGTCGGGCTCGAATACGTGAAGCTCGGCCAGCCGGTGCCGACGCTGTCGGGCGGCGAAGCGCAGCGGCTGAAGCTGGCCGGCTTCCTCGCCGAATCCGCGGCGGCCGGCAACGGCCGCCGGGTGGTCACGGCAGAGGCGCGCGTCGCGCGTGCGCGCTTGTTCATGTTCGACGAGCCGACCACCGGGCTGCACTTCGACGACATCGCGAAGCTGATGCAGGCGTTCGGCAAGCTGCTCGCGGCCGGCCATTCGCTGATCGTGATCGAGCACAACCTCGACGTGATCCGCGCAGCCGACTGGCTGATCGATCTCGGCCCGGAAGGCGGCGATGGCGGCGGCCTCGTGCTGTGCGCGGGCACGCCCGACGACGTGAAAGCCTGCGCCGAGTCGCATACGGGCGTGGCGCTGCTGCAGTACGACCGCGCGATGGATGCCGGCATGGCACTCGCCGACGAAGGCGTGCCGCTGCAGGCCGCGCTGAACGCCGCGCGCGCGCGCCGTGCGATCGAGGGCGAGGACGTCGTGCGGATCGTCAACGCGCGCGAGCACAACCTGAAGTCGCTCGACGTCGATATCCCGCACGGCAAGTTCAACGTGATCACCGGCGTGTCGGGGTCCGGCAAGTCGACGCTCGCGTTCGACATCCTGTTCCACGAAGGCCAGCGGCGCTACCTCGAATCGCTGAATGCGTATGCGCGCTCGATCGTGCAGCCGGCCGGGCGCCCCGAAGTCGACGCGGTGTACGGCATTCCGCCGACCGTCGCGATCGAGCAGCGGCTGTCGCGCGGTGGCCGCAAGAGCACGGTCGCGACGACGTCCGAAGTCTGGCACTTCCTGCGGCTGCTGTATGTGAAGCTCGGCCTGCAGCATTGCATCCACGACGGCACGCCGGTCACGTCGCAATCCGTCGAATCGATCGCCGCGCAGTTGCTGCGCGATCATCGCGGCGAGCACGTTGGGCTGCTCGCGCCGCTCGTCGTCAACCGCAAGGGCGTGTATACGGATCTCGCGAAGTGGGCGAAGGCGCGCGGCAGCACGCACCTGCGTGTCGACGGCGAGTTCGTGACGGTCGACCCGTGGCCGAAGCTCGACCGTTTCCGCGAGCACACGATCGAGCTGCCGGTGGCCGATATCGTCGTGTCGCCGGACAACGAGGCCGAATTGCGGCAGCGGCTCGACGAGACGCTCGAGCTCGGCAAGGGCGTGATGCATCTGCTCGCGCCGCTCGACGGGCTGCACGATGCGATGCGGAACGATCATTCGACCGCGCGCGTCGGCGCGGTCAAGGTGCTGTCGGTCAAGCGCGCGTGCCCGGTGTGCGGCACGAGCTACCCGGAGCTCGACCCGCGGATGTTCTCGTACAACAGCAAGCACGGCTGGTGCACGACCTGCGTTGGCACCGGCGTCACGCTCACGCGCGAACAGCGCGCGGCGTATGACGATACCGTTGTCGCCGAGGACGGCCGCGGCCGCGAGCAGACGCTGCCGTCGGACGAGCAGGAGCCGGAAGGCGTCGGCAACGAGCCTTGCCCGGATTGCAGCGGCACGCGGCTGAACCCGTCCGCGCGCGCGGTCACGTTCGACGCGCATCCGATCGTCGAGGTCGCGCAGTGGACGGTGTCGGACACGCGCCGCTGGATCGACGGGCTGCAGCTCACCGGGCGCGATGCGCAGATCGCACGCGACATCGTTAGCGAGATCGGCAGCCGCCTCGCGTTTCTCGAGGAAGTCGGCCTCGGCTACCTGAGCCTCGATCGTGCGGCGCCGAGCCTGTCGGGCGGCGAAGCGCAGCGCATCCGGCTCGCCGCGCAGCTCGGCAGCAACCTGCAGGGCGTCTGCTACGTGCTCGACGAACCGACGATCGGCCTGCATCCGCGCGACAACCAGATCCTGCTGGACGCGCTGCGCAAGCTTGGCGACAAGGGCAATACGCTCGTCGTCGTCGAGCATGACGAGGACACGATCCGCCGCGCCGATCACATCATCGACGTCGGCCCGGGCGCCGGCAAGCGCGGCGGCACGCTGGTCGCGCAGGGCGCGGTCGCGGATCTGGCCGCGCAGTCCGATTCGGTGACGGGGCGACTGCTCGCGCAGCCGATGACGCATCCGCTGCAGCCGCGCCGTAGTGTGAGCCTGCCGGGCAAGAAGGGCGGTGCCGCGGTGCCGGAGGCCTGGCTGACCGTGCACGGCGCCAGGCTGCACAACCTGCGCGACGTCACGGCCGGCATTCCGCTCGCGCGGCTCGTCGCGGTGACGGGCGTCAGCGGGTCGGGCAAGTCGACGCTCGCGCGCGACGTGCTGATGACGAACCTGCTCGACGCGGTCGGCCGCTCGGTGCTGTCGTCGCCGGCCACGCGGCGCGCGCGCAAGGCCGCGCAGCAGGATGCACCGGCGGCCAACCGCCGCTCGAGCGTGCTCGCGCGCAGCGCGCCACGGCCGTCGCTGAACGTCACGCATGCGTGGCAGGGCTGCGCGTCGCTCAGCGGCTGGGAGCAGATCGATCGCGTGCTCGAAGTCGATCAAACGCCGATCGGCAAGACGCCGCGCTCGTGTCCGGCCACCTACATCGGCGTATGGGACACGATCCGCAAGCTGTTCGCGGATACGCTGGAGGCGCGTGCGCGCGGCTATACGGCGTCGCGTTTCTCGTTCAATACCGGCGACGGGCGGTGCCCCGCGTGCGAAGGGCAAGGCGTACGCACGATCGGAATGAGCTTCCTGCCCGACGTGAAGGTGCCGTGCGACGTGTGCCACGGGCAGCGTTTCAACCCGGAGACGCTTGCCGTCACGTGGCGCGGCCGGAACATCGGCGACGTGCTGACGATGGAGATCGACGAGGCGGTGGGGTTTTTCGCACCGATCTCGAACATCGCGCATCCGCTGCAGCTGATGAAGGATGTCGGCCTTGGCTACCTGACGCTCGGCCAGCCGTCGCCGACGTTGTCCGGCGGCGAGGCGCAGCGCATCAAGCTCGTCACCGAGCTGACCAAGGTGCGCGACGACATCACGCGGCGCGGCCAGAAGGCACCCCACACGCTGTACGTGCTCGACGAACCGACGGTCGGCCTGCACATGGCGGACGTCGCGAAGCTGATCCGCGTGCTGCACCGGCTCGTGGATGCGGGGCATAGCGTCGTCGTGATCGAGCACGACCTCGACGTGATCGCGGAAGCCGACTGGATCATCGATCTCGGGCCGGAGGGCGGCGTGGGCGGCGGCACGATCGTCGCGGCGGCGCCGCCGGAAGCGCTTGTGCAGGTGAGCGCCAGCCACACCGGGCAGGCGCTCAAGCCCGTGCTCGCGCGCACGGGTTCGGATGAGGGAGAAACCGAGCGCCAGGGAGAAGCGCGGGTCGGTTGAACGCGACGCTTCGAATGAGCGGCCCCGGTGTCTGGCGAGACATCGGGGCCGTTTTTACGTCAGGCGGTTTTCGATCAGGCTGGCGGCGCGACGGATGCGCCGGTGATGCCATGCCGTCGCAGCGAATCTGCGACGAAGCCCGACGCCTTCATTTCCTCGACAAATTCATTCAGCACCGCTGCGGCTGCCTCGCCGCGGCTCTTCGGCACGCCCATCGCCTGCCGGATCACCATGAAGCGCTCGTCGAGCAGGCGCAGGCCTGCGGCCTTAGCTGCGTCGGCTTCGAGCTGCTGCTTCACGCCGGCCGCCACTTCCAGCTGCTGATCGACGAATGTCTGTACGACGGCCTGCGACGTCGGCGCGCGCACGATCTGCGCAGCCTTCAGCTCGCGCGTGAGGAACAGGTCGTACGCGCTGCCGTTGCCGACGGTTACACGGTTGTGCGGCTGGTCGACGTCCTCGTTCGCGCGGATCGGCGAAGCGTCGCGCACCAGATAGAAACCCTCGATCAGCACGTACGGCGCCGTGAACGCGACCGTTTCGCCGCGCAGCGGATCGACCGCGAAGAAGCCGAAATCGGCGCGCTCATCGGTCAGCGCCTGCACCGATTTCCCGGCCGCGTCGAACACCACGAGTTCCAGCTCGGCCGACAGGCGTTCGGCGAACGCGCGCGCCAGGTCGATCGACACGCCGAACGGTTCGCCGGTCGCCGGATCGCGGTTCGCGAGGATCGGGTTGCCGAGATTGATCGACGCGCGCAGCTTGCCGGTCGGCGTGAAGGCGGAGAGAACGGAAGGGGCTAGGGGCATGAGGGGGCTCGTTGAGGTCACCTGGGCGGTCAGCGGTTGAGGAGGGGGGATGCGCGACTGTGCGCCGGCTTCGAGCTTATCACCCGCTGGAGATTCAGCGGGCCGCGGCGCATACCTGTTATGACGCGCCGCGGCGGGACGCCCAGTCCGTAGTGATTCGCCGCGCCGCCCCGGGAACGTTGCCGTCACTCCGTTGGTTGAATCCGCCATTTTCGGGCACCAGAATTCGTGATATTGGGGGCAAGTCACTGGCTACGGAGGTTCTCCCTTCGGGTGAACCTCCCTTGCTTCCCGCCGCTGTCTTTATTTAGTATGCGGAATACGAGTCCCGAGACCTTTTGGCGTGCGTCGAGCGCCGCCCCAGCCAACAAGGACAGTCATGCAATCGCGGTCAGCGGCTCCTTTCTACGTCGTGGTGGTCGGCGTTGCTATCGCGTTCGCGTTGATGGGCTTGTGCACGCTCCAACTGCTGCAAAGCCGCCACGACGCGCTTGACCGCGCGCGGGAGACGTCGCGCAACCTTGGCTTGATCGCCGAACGCGACATCGAGCGCAATTTCGAACTCTACGACCTCTCGCTGCAGGCGGTGATTCAGGGTTTGCGGCGTCCGGACGTGATGGAGGCCTCGCCTGCCTTGCGCCGCGGCGTGCTGTTCGACTATGCGATGACCGCCCAGTATCTCGGCTCGATGCTGGTCCTGGATGCCGGCGGCAATATCGTGCTGGATTCCGCCAACGATGTACCGCGCAAGGGCAACTTCTCCGATCGCAAGTACTTCACGATTCACCGCGACAACCCGAGCGTCGGCCTCTATATCAGCGATCCGTATACGTCGCGCTTGCGCGGCGGCAGCCCGAGCATCGCGCTGACGCGTCGGATCTCCAGCCCGGACGGCTCGTTCGCCGGCATCGTGATGATCGCGGTCAACCTGGAGTATTTCCGCACACTGTTCGCGGGCTTGTCGCTGGGATCGCACGGCTCGATGTCGCTGATCGACAAGGACGGCCTGATGGTGATGCGACATCCGTACGATCCGCACATCGTCGGACGCGACATCAGCCATGCCAAGACGTTCCGGCGTTTTCGGTCGGCCCCGGAGGGCACGTTCTCCGAAACGGCGTCGATCGACGGCGTGCGCCGGCTCTACTATTTCAAGAACCTGCCGAACCTGCCGCTGATCCTCATGGTCGCGGAGGCCGAGCAGGACATCTATGCGGCATGGCGGAATCGCGCGGTGACGATCGGCATGCTGGTCGCCGCATTCGGCGTGGGGTTCATCGCGCTGGCGGTCGTGCTCAGCATGCAATTGCGCCGCCGGATGCGCGCGGAATCGGAACTGGTGTTGTTGGCCCGGACCGACGGCCTGACAGGATTGAACAACCGCCGCACCTTCGGCGAGATCCTCGACCAGGAGTGGCGCCGCGCACGCCGGGGACGCTGCGTATTCTCGCTGCTGTTCGTCGACGTCGACCGTTTCAAGTCCTACAACGATACCTATGGGCATCAGGCGGGAGACGATGCGCTGGCCGCCGTCGCGCGGTGCATCGGCGAGAATATCCGCCGCCCCGGCGATGTCGCCGCTCGCTACGGCGGGGAAGAGTTCGTGGTGCTGCTGCCGGATACGCCGGATACCGGGGCCGCGCAAATCGCGGAAAGGATTCGTGCTGCAATTGACGGGCTGGCACTCGAGCATGCCGGCAGCGAATTCGGGCGTGTGACCGCCAGCATCGGGCTGGCGAGCTGGACGTCGGATCAGGATGGCGAGGCCAGCGCCTTGATCAAGGCCGCCGACGAAGCGCTGTACTACGCGAAGGCAACCGGCCGGAACAAGATCGCTACTTTCCAGGCAGGGGGTTGACGGGGATCGGACTATTGGGAGCGGCGCCATGAAACCCGTTGCTGTCGTATTGCACGGTTCTACCAGCGCAGGGAAGAGTCGCTTGGCAAGGGCACGCCAGGATAGGTCGGACATCAAACGAAACGCTCGCATTTCGGTCGGTTGCCCGAGATCGCGACCGACAGCTGCCGACTGCGGATTCAACCCGTCGATGCAACGAATTGATGAAATCGCTCACCCGGCGCGCTCAGTCCACAAGCGCTTTACCGGAGGCGTCCTTGATTTTCGCCTTCCACTGCTTGCGGATTTCGGATACGACCGGATCGGGAAGCGAGATGTAGTCGAGCTCCGTGGCAGCCTGATTGCCATTGCGGAAGGCCCAATCGAAGAACTTCAGCGTTTCCGCGCCCTGTGCCGGCTTGTCCTGCTTCGCGTATAGCAGCACGAACGTCGCGCCGACGACCGGCCATGCGTCCTTGCCCGGCTCGTCAGTCAGGATCTGGTAGAACGACTTCGACCAGTTTGCACCGGCAGCAGCGGCCTTGAACGTTTCCGTCTTCGGCTCGACCACCGTGCCCGTCGAGTTCTTCAGCGCGGTGTAGATCATGTTGTTCTTCTTCGCGTACGCCCACTCGACGTAGCCGATCGCGCCCGGCAGGCGCTGCACGAAGGCCGCGACGCCGTCGTTGCCCTTGCCGCCCGTGCCCGTCGGCCAGTTGACCGTCGTGCCTTCGCCGATCTTCGATTTCCACTCGCCGTTGACCTTCGACAGGTAGTTCGTCCAGATGAAGCTCGTGCCCGAGCCGTCTGCGCGGCGAACCACTGCGATGTCCGTATCCGGCAGCTTGACCTTCGGGTTCAGTGCGGCGATCGCCGGGTCGTTCCACTTCTTGATCTTGCCGAGGTAGATGTCGCCGAGCACCGGGCCCGACAGCGTCAGCTCGCCTGCCTTCACGCCCGGCACGTTGATGACCGGCACCACGCCGCCCACCACCGTCGGGAACTGGAACAGGCCTTCCTTCGCGAGCTCGTCATCCTTCAGCGGAGCGTCCGAACCGGCAAAATCGACCGTCTTCGCGTTGATCTGCTTCATGCCGCCCGACGAACCGATACCTTGGTAGTTGACCTTGCCGCCGCCGGCCTTCTTATAGGCGTCTGCCCATTTTGTGTAAATCGGTGCTGCAAACGTGCTGCCTGCGCCCGTGATATCGGCAGCTTGAGCGGCGATGGCAACAAGGGCGAGGGTGCAGGGAACCAAGGTCCGGATCTTCATCTAACACCTCCTACGGTCGGCATGGTGGTTTACACGCTACCGCCGGCTTGTGTGCACTTTGTGACTTGCGACGATGTCGTTGTAATTGCCTGCCGCTGCAAGCATCGCCACTGCCGTCGGACAGATCGGAGCTGGCGATCAAGCTTGTTGGGTCAGGCAACAGGCAACGATCCAGGCGCCGCCCACATGCCGGTTTAGATCTGGAAGTCTGATTTATCGAGTCGGACGTGCCGGCCGTCGTTCGGCAATGCATGTCGGTTGACAGCGACAGTGATCTTCTCGCGATTGCATTCGAATGCGATGAGCAACTGCTCGGGTGTAGCTGTGCTTGCGCCGAGCCTCTCTCGAATGACGTCCGCCGGGAGCTTGATTGCAACGTACCCCCAACCCGGGCCATAGGCAGAGAACGACAGGCTCAGATCGTCGCAGACGATCGGGTGCGTCAGACAAGTGGCGGAGTCCGTGATGGCGCGCGGTAAGTGATCTCGCATCGAAGGGTGATAGGAGTATCGCATCTCGATGCGAAAACTCAAGGAGCGTGTCCGTGCCCGATGCGCCAAGTTCAATTCCCGTCACTGGCCACAATGGTGGCCAATGCTCGATCGCCGTCGCGTTGGGCAGTGTCTTCAGCGGGAAAGATGTGCTGACTGAATGCGATCAGTTTGAACCCGGATCCCACGGAACGCGGAACTGTGATGCCCCAGTGCCAACCTCCATCTTGTTCGAACACGTGGAGGACGGGGGGCGTCTGGCTCAGTGCGGGTGAAGAAGTCGTGATGGCGTGCTCTCCCGTCATGGAGCGACTGAGAGGCAACTGCTGCGAAGTCGCGAATTCAGTCTACGGGCATTTATGTTGCGGTGCAATATCTGGAATGTTACGAAGATGTCGATACGCCAAACGCCACAATTTTGAAATATTGATGTGCTGCTTGAGCATAACTGGCATATTGGTACGACGATTAAGATTTTCGGAGGCTTCATGGATGGCGGTGCGCTTGTGTGGGCAGGAGTACCGCATAACAGCGATGGGGTGGTCTTTCAGATTCGCGTGGGGCGCGGGCTTCAGCGTTTTCATATTTCGCGGATGGTTCTTGAGAAGGCGCTCGATCTTGAGCGATTGGCGTCCGACGCGCGGCAGCTCGAGTGCTTCTATGAACACTTGGCCCCGATCCTGGGCGTTGCACGGAAGGCGCGCTCGAACGCCAAGGCGGATACTGTTCCGCTGAACATTGCCGATTTCGCCCGAACGGCCAAGACGGGGGCCGGACAGGATGCTTGGGCAGTGACGCGACGAGCACCGTAGAGGGAGCAACGTCGCGTGTGGGTTGGGCGCGGCCAGTATGTCCGGCGGCTGGGCTGGGTAGGGAGCGGCTGAACGCCATGGCAGCGTGTCGAGACTACCCCGCATCCGGCTCATTCGCCACCCGTTCGAGCACGCGCGCCACGATCCGGTCGCACTGCTCGCCGCCGATTTCGAACGCGTCGCGCTCGACGAGATCGACGTCGTGCGCCAGCGATTCGCGCAGCAGGCTCTTCGCGCGAAAGTGCCGGCTGCGCACGGTCGCTTCGGGGATGTCGAGGCATTGCGCCGTCTCCTCGACGCTCAATTCCTCAACCGAACGCAGGACGAACACGACGCGCAGCGCCTGCGGCAGTTCGTCGATCTTGCGTTCGATGAGGGCACGCATCTCGGCGCGCGCGGCCGCCTTGTCGGGAGAATCGGAATCGTACGCGGTCATCGCATCGAGGTCGTGAGCGGTCGCGTCCACCATCGGGATCACGTTCTGACGACGCGCTTCCCGGCGCAGGCGGCCGAAACATTCATTGAGCACGAGCCGCGACAGCCAGGTGAACAGCGTGGAATCGCCGCGGAACCGTGCAATCGAACGGTAAGCGCAGAGGTACGCCGTCTGCAACGCGTCCTCGGCTTCCGCGTCGTCGTGCAACGTGGCGCGAGCCAAACGGTACAGGCGCCGGTTGTGCCGGCGCATCAGCCACTCGAACGCGGAGCGCTCGCCCGCGACAATGCGGCGAACCATCTCCCCCTCATCGTCAGGACCATGTGCCGCGCGGGAACCCGCCTTGTTGGTCATGAAGCCTTCGTCCAGGTTCGATCGAGCCGTCTCATCGGACGGTCAGCGTGGCGCGCATCGCGGGATGGAAGTTGCACCGGTACGGATAGCTGCCCGACTTCCGCGCAACATAGCTCCACGATGCATTCGGCGCGATGCTCTGCGAATCGAACGCCTTCGAAGCCGAGCTCGCCGTATGCGGGAACAAGTCCTTGTTGATCCACACCACGCGGTCGCCTTGATGCACGGTGAGCGCCGGGGGATTGAAGCGCATCTGTTCGATGACGACGACGTAGGTCCCCGGCGCTGCCACGGCCGCGCCGGCCGACGTCATCCCGAACGCGGCGGCGCACGCGCAGGCAAGCACGAAGCCGCCCGCGCGTGTTGCCTGCCGGCGCTCGTTTGCCGCGTCAGTAACCCCCTTTCTCATGGCTCTTGCCCAACGTGGCCTGCAATCGCTTGGCATGGTCAAGGTGCGCGACGAACGCCGGCCGCACCTTGACGAGGAGCGCTTTCAGCTCCGCGTTCTTTGCGTTCGGGATCAAGGTCTTGTCGAGCGCGTCGATCACGGATTCGTGATACGTCACTTCGTGGTCGATATACGCCTGGTCGAAACCCTTGCCGCTCAGCGTTTTCAGATTGGCGAGGTTGGCGTCGCCGCCTTGCTGAAGGCTTTGGCTCGTCGCGTTCGCTTCCGGCGTCACGCCGAGCTTGTGGACAAGGTCGGTGGCGGCCTGGTTGACGCCGGTGTGGTCGGTGATCATCCGCTGCGCGAATGCCTTGACGTCCTTCGAATGCGTTTTCGACTCCGCCAGCTTGCCCGCATCGATATCGACCTGGTTGGCGGTCACGACGATGGCGGCGATTTGCGGGTCGGTGGGGCCGCCGCCTTGCGCCCAACAGGGCGCGCTGGCTAGGGCCAGTGCGGCGAACGATACTGCGGCGATCATCTTCATAAGGTATCTCCTTTGGGTTTCGAAAGTGTCCGATTCGGACTTGGATACCGGTTTAGATGTCACGTGTGCGCGCCGCGTTTCAGCGGCGAACGCGAAATCGGTATGACAAACGGGAGGGGGCTGGGGCTGCCCAGTACCGCCTCGGGCAGTGGCGGTCCGTCCAGTCCATCATAGGCACAGCTTGAACCTCCGACCACCTGAACCCCATTCAGTGCGCACTGAGACATCCCCAGAACGGTTTCGCCAAGGCTGCGCTAGCTCTGTCGCGTTGACATAACGCCTGTTTCCTCGGGCGGCTCCTGGTGTGGCTGCTTTTGAGCGCGGGGCTGACATTCGCAGAAATTCACTGAAGGGCAGGAACGAGTCGGTAATGGACGATTCCGAACAGGATGAGCGTAGGTCTTGGCCTGGCTTTCTGGATGGGGCCTCGTCAGATAACGCGCAGGTACTGCTGCGTCATTGGGGTGACGTTTGCAGGTACGGCGGTGGGTTGCGAGCTCATGTGACCGGGAAAATTTTCTTTGGCGGCCGAGTTTGCCAGCGGCCCAGACGGGTAAGCGCGAAGTTCGCCATTCGGCCAGTAGCTGGAGGTCGCGATCGGCGTGGCCAACCATATACGGACTCTCGATCGACCAAGCTGGTTTGCCGACAACCGGCTTCATACTTTGCTCGGGTACACTCGTGCCTCTGCCACACGCACCGCAAGAGCATGGACAGTCAGCTTTGGATCATTTGCGGGCTTACATTCGTAATCCATGTGATCGCGACATTGGCCTATGCTGTGCGGATCGCCGGCGTTCGCACGCGCCGTATAGCCTTGTCGTTTTCTTTGTTCGGAATCATCGCGCTGGTTTCCCGGACAGCCAACTCCTTTCAGGGGCCGTTCATCGCGAAACGGGTCGAAATAGATATCGCCCATCGGATGGGGAGTGGGTTACTCACCGACTTTCGGCTCTTCCTGCTGACCGCTACCGTGGCGAGCATTGTTGGATCATTCCTGATTCCGACGTTCCAGCGTTATTTCAGCCGAGCCGTCGAACACTTTCAGGTAAACCGCTCGATTCCTCGGTTGCTGTTGGACGCATGCAGTCGTGCAGGTGTTAGCTATCTTCGCATCGGTGCTCGATTTCCTTCCCGGAACAACGTAACGCAACTGGCCGCGAGTACCGGCGTGTCTTGGCAAGTTGTCGTGCTGAACATTGTTGCAATGGCAATATGGACAGTCGGTGTGTTTGCATCTCTGTATGCGGGTTACCTGAAACCCGACCTGAGAGTGACATGCGCGAATCTATCGTCTGTCATCAACGGCTTCGCGACCGTGGTATTGGCAGTCGTCATCGATCCGCAAGTTTCAGTAATGACCGACGATGTCATCGAAGGCCGGATATCAGAAAACAGCTTTCGGCGGGCCATCACGACGCTCGCCGGCGCACGTGTTCTCGGTACGCTATGCGCCCAGGCGGTGCTCGTTCCGGCGGCACTGGTCATCGTCCGCGTTGCTGAACTCATTTAACGCGATAACCTGAGTTTATCAGCGCGCACAACCTGCCTGCGCGAAGTTCGCCGTTCGGCCAGTTGCCCGAGAAGACAGGCGGCAGCTGCCGGCCAACACATGCCCATCTGAGCTACTGGAAAAACTGTCGGTGCATCTTCGTGAATGCAGCAGGCGTCGGTTGGGTTTGTAACCACTCCAGAACCAGCCGACCGCATTCAGCGCTGCTCGAAGACGATGTGTCCACAACGTAATCGTAATGTCGGTTAGCGTGAATCGAGTCAAATTGAGACTCAGCCAGTCCGATCTTACGGTCGCCGCGGGTCTGTTCGCGCTCGATCAGGACTTCGAGCGCACAAAAAACGCCAATAACGAGTACCGGTAGCCCGATCAGGTCTTCAAGCATGTAGCGCCACGCATCGGACGAGAGAACATGATCGACGATCACGGGTTGGCCGTGTCTGGAAAAGGTGGCAGCCGTGGCATTAATTGCTCGACACAGGGCTGCCACGCGAATTCGTGCCAACTGTTTTTCGACTTCCCAATAGTTGGCAGGCTCCATCCCTCGGAATACATCAAGCTCGACATGCAAATGATGCTCGTCCAAGTTCTCGCACAGATACTTGGACAGCGTACTTTTGCCCGAGCTGCTTGGACCGTTGAGTACAACGATGGCCCCCGGGGGGCGCAGCGTTTCGGTGATTGGCATCAAGGAACCCATCGGAAGCCTGCGAACGCAGGAGATCACTCGATTGTCTTCGAAGTGAAGCACACCGTGTCGAACATCGGTCCCTGGTCGATAACGGCCCCAAAAAGGGAGAGCGTAGGTTCTGGCGTAGCTTTGTGCCCAGTGCCTTCTCAAATAAGGCACAGGTACTGCTGCATCATCAGTGCCTGCACGTCAGACATCATTCGAACCATCGCCGACCGTCCAACAAGTCACGAAATCGCCGCTCGCCGTCGCTTCGATGGCGCTTGCGTTTGTTTGTTCGCTGTATCCTCGTCGTCAATGCAGCGGCCACGAACTGCCGCATGCATCCTCACCGGATCGAATGCGTTTTCCGTGTCGTGAAGAACCGGGCGGCAATGAACCCGGATCGGAATCAATACGAACGCATTGGTGTTTCCACCGATATGGAATACGCCGGGCAGGCCGATGTAGCAGAGGTGGTGCAGATAATAAATCCGAGGCCAATTATGACGACATCTGCAACAAACGGAATGAATAACGTATCGCCTGAAACGACCGAAGCGGCAGCAGTATCCGACGACGCGCCCGCCGCACCGTCGATCCTGCTGGTCGACGACGAGCCCAACGTGCTGTCGGCGCTCAAGCGCGTGTTCCGGCCCGCGCGCTACGACATCCTGACTGCCGACAGCGGCGACGCCGCGCTCGAGATACTGGCGTCGACCGAAGTCGACCTGATCGTGTCCGACATGCGGATGCCGCACATGAACGGGGCGGAATTTCTGGCCCGCGCGCGGGCGCTGTATCCGGACACGATGCGTATTCTGCTGACCGGCTATTCGGAGATCGCGTCGGTCGTGCAGGCCGTCAACGAAGGCGGCGTGTATCGCTATCTGAACAAGCCCTGGGACGATCACGACCTGTTGCTGACCATCGAACAGGCGCTGGAGCAGCGGCGTTTGCGCCGCGAAGCGGCTCGGCTGACTGCGCTGACGGAAGCGCAGAACGAAGCGCTGCGCCGTTTCAACACGGAACTCGAAACGCAGGTTCGTGCGCGTACCGAGGAACTCGGCCAGACCGTGATGTTCCTCGAAGCGGCGCAACGCGACCTGAAAAGCAGCTTTACGGCGATGGTCCAGGTCTGCGCGAGCATGATCGAGTTGCGTTGCGGGACCGCCAGCGGACACGCGATGCGGGTCGGCGAGATTGCGCGCCGGCTCGCGCTGTCGTCCGGGATGAGCAGTCTGCATGCGCAGGACGTCTATTTCGCGGGGCTGCTGCATGGCATCGGCAAATTGTCGCTGCCCGACGAATTGCTGCACAAGCCGACCACGCGGATGACGACGGACGAACACAGCCTGTTCCAGCAGCATCCGCTGCGCGCGCAGATGGTGCTGACGCCGGTCGCGCAATTGCACAAGGTCGCGTCGATCGTGCTTCACCAGTACGAGCGATTCAATGGACGCGGCACGCCGGACGGGCTGGCCGGCGACACGATCCCGCTCGGCTCGCGGATCATTGCGATCGCGCGCGATTTCGAAGGGCTGCGCAACGGCGAAATCGGGGCGCCGCATTCGGTCGAGCAGGCGCTCGATGCGTTGCGGTCGCAAGCCGGCGTGCGTTACGACCCGCAGATCGTCGAGCGCTGCATCGAGCTGATGCGGGACCCGGCGAGTCTCGGCATCGCGGCGTCGGTCTCGGAGATCAAGTCCGCGCAGTTGCGCGAAGGGATGCAACTCGCCGACGATCTGCGCACGCATCGCGGCGTGCTGCTGATGACCAAGGGCAGCGTGATGTCGGCGCACCAGATCGAGCTCGTGCGCCGCTTCGAGACGAGGGAAGGGACGCCGTTCGATATCCTCGTTCTGGCCGGTTCGGCCGCATCGATGCAGGCGCCCGGCGCGGGCGCGTCGCCCGGCTGACGCCGGCCCCGCGGCCCGATGGCTGCGGGTCGCACCGGACCGCGCGTCGCGGCAACGCATTCACATCGATTCGGGCGCTTGATCATGCACGGCACCTACGACCTTCTGCTCGTCCTGCTGTCGCTCGCCATCGCGACGCTGGCCTCCTATACGGCGCTCGACCTGGCCGCGTTCATTTCGTTGCTCGACAACCCGAAACTCAAGCGTGCGTGGCTGGGCGGCGGCGCGGTGGCGATGGGAACCGGGATCTGGTCGATGCATTTCGTCGGCATGCTCGCGTTCTCGTTGCCGATCCCGCTCGGCTATGCGTTGCAGGATACCGGCGCGTCGCTGGCGATCGCCGTGCTCGTGTCGTATTTCGCACTGAATGTCGTCACGCGCGCACGGCTGGGCTGGCGGCGACTGTGCGCGGGCGGCGCGCTGATGGGCGCCGGGATTGCCGGCATGCACTACACGGGGATGGCTGCGCTGCACATGCGGCCCGACATTCGCTACGATCCCGCGCTGTTTGCCGCATCGATCGGCATCGCGGTGATCGCGTCGACCGCCGCGTTATGGATTGCGCAGGCGCTGCGCGTGCAGCAGGCGCGTCATGCGACCGCGCAACGGGTCGGCGCGGCCGTCATCATGGGCATCGCCATTACCGGCATGCACTATACGGGGATGGCGGCCGCCCATTTCGCGCCGGATGCCCGATGCGGCGCCGCGAACGGGATCGACGCGCCGTGGCTCGCGACGACCGTCGCGCTGTTTACGATGGCGACCCTGATCGTCACGCTGCTGTTGAGCCGCTTCGATGCGCGCACAACCTTTTTGCGCGGGATGACCGATACGCTCGAGCGGCTCGTGCGATTGCGCACCGCGGAACTCGAACGCGCGTTGCGCCGTTACGAGCAGACGACGGAGATGCTGCAGCGCACGCGCGAGAACATGGCGACCGAGATCGACGAACGCAAGGCCGCGCAGGCGCGGCTCGAACAGGAGAAGGAAGAGCAGCGGCGCCTGCTGCATGCGCTCGAGGAAACCCACGTGCAGTTGCTGCAGTCGGAAAAGCTCGCGTCGATCGGCCAGCTCGCGGCGGGCGTCGCGCACGAGATCAATAATCCGATCGGCTTTGTCAGCGCGAACCTCAATACCTTGAAGACCTGGGTAAGAAGTCTGCTCGACGTGGTCGCGGCGCATGAAGCCGTGCTGCCGCAGCTCGACCCGGCCGCCCGCGACGCGCTGGCGGCCATGGGCCGCACCGCGGATCTGGACTACGTCCGCGACGAGATCGTGACGCTGATCGACGAATCGATCGATGGCGCGGTGCGGGTGCGGCGCATCGTGCAGGACCTGCGCGATTTCTCGCGCCCGGCCAACGACGAGTGGAGCGTGGTCGATCTGCATGCAGGCCTCGAGAGCACGCTCAATGTCGTCCATAACGAACTCAAGTACAAGGCCGACATCGTGCGCGATTACGGCGACGTGCCGCACGTCGAATGCCTGCCGTCGCAGTTGAACCAGGTATTCATGAACCTGCTGGTCAACGCGGCGCAGGCGATTCCCGAGCGCGGCGTCGTCACGATCAGCACGTCGAGCGATGGCGAACAGGTGTCGGTCGCGATCAGCGACACCGGAACGGGCATGGCGCCCGACGTCGTCCGGCGGATCTTCGATCCGTTCTTCACGACGAAGCCGGTCGGGCAGGGAACCGGGCTTGGATTGTCGGTCTCGCACGGCATCGTCGAGCGCCATCGCGGCACCATCGACGTGTCGAGCGAGCCCGGGCGCGGCACGACATTCCGCGTGAGGCTGCCGGTCCGGCAGGCACGCGACAACGCGAACGTGGCGGCACTGGAGCAGCGGGCATGAGGATGTGATCGTGGGCGCTGCACGTGTGCGGTCACGCGCGCTCGAATCCGTTCGGGGGGCCGTTGCGGAACTTCGATGGCAGCGTCGTCGTCGCGTCAGAGGCGGCTTGCGCCGCTCAGGTCAAGCCGGCCGGGACACGGGTTGACGCGCTATCCGGCGAGCGTCGGCCGCGCGACGTTGCCGATCCCGGTCGACGAACCCGGCTGCTCCGCCGCGTCATGCGCGACCGGCAGCGCGACACACACATAAAGAAACGCGCGCCGTTCGCGATCGGGCAGCACTTGCGGCCCGTAGCTGATCGTGACCGCGCCGTCGTTGATCTCGCCGGCCTGCGCGAAACGCCACGCGCCGGGATCGCTGTCGAGCAGGAATTCTGCGCGTGCATACGCATGCGGCTCGAACAGCGCGGGAATCGCCACCGGGCGTCCGTCGAGCTTGTCGAGCAATGCTTCGACCACGTTGAAGCCATAGCCGTCGCGCACGATGTCGCAGATGAAGCTGCCCGCGATGCGCGGATTCAGTTCGATCACGTGCGGCACGCCGTCGTGCACGATGCAGTCCAAATGCACGGGCCCCCACGTGAGCCCGGCTGCTGCGGTGGCGCGCGTGCCGACATCGATCAGCGCGCGCAGCGTGTCGGCATCGAGGTCGAGTTCGGACGTATAGCCGCGTTCGAGAAAGCCGGTGCCATGCCGCTTCAGCTTGCGAAGCGCGCCGACATAACGACCGTCGAAATACTCGATGCAGTATTCGCTGCCGCTCAGGAATTCCTCGATCACGACGCGCTCGGTCGCGAGCGACTGCGCATCGGTTTGCGCGGCGGCGAGCGCGTCGAGCTGCGCGCGCACTTCGGCGATGTCCTCGCAGCGCCGGACGCCGTCGCTCGCCGATCCTTCCGACGGCTTGACGACGACGGGAAAGCGCAACGGCGCGGCTGCGGCCGCGAGCGCCGCCGGCGCGGCCAGCGTGCCCGCGACGAATTGAGCGGCCGGGAGGCCGTGCGCAGCGAGCAACGCCTTCTGGTTCGACTTCGATACGGCGTGCGCGACGTGCCGCGCATCGGGGCCGGGCAGGCCGAGCGCGTCGGCGACCCATGCGGCGGTGCGCGCATAGGTGTCGTGCGCGGTCGTCACGCGCAGCGTGTCGATTTCGTCCGGAAAACGCGTGCGCAGCCAGCCGGCGAGCTGGCCGGCGTCGGGCGCGAGGTTGACCGTTTCGACACCGTCGGGAAAGACGCCGTCGAGACGATGGCCGGGCGCGGTGATGACGGTCACGGCCACCTGACGCGCGAGCGCGGCGCGCACGAGCGCGAGGCTGCTGCCGGTGGCGCGTGCGCCGATCACGATGAGTCGCTTCATGCGGGCTCCTTGAGCGAGGGCGGGAGAGTGGGGCCGCGGCGCGCGCCGGCTAACGCACGCGCCTGCGCAGGCGCTGCGCTTCGAGGCGCGGCAGCAGGTGCTGCACGACGCGCGGCAGCGTATAGATCGGCAACTGCGCGCACGTGAACACGAGCGCCATGGTCGGCGTCGCGGCGAGCCCGAGCGCGGCCCACATCAGACCGACGTTGCGATTGGCGACGATCAGCGCGACGTTGAGCCGCGTGCGGACGTCGCCGGGCGTGAGCCCGTACGCGATGATCTGGAAGCCCGCGTTGACGGCGAACGCGAGTGCGATCGCGGTCAATGCACGGTGCGGCGCATCGATGATCGATTGCTGCATGCCGGCCATCGTGCCGAGCGCAAACACCAGCAACGCGACGACGACGATCGCGTCGATGGGCATCGCGTAGCGGTCGAGCCGCGAACCGGCAAAGCGCCGCACGAGCAGCGCGACGCCTTCGGCGCTGCCGATCAGCAGCGCCAGCCGCAACGCGAGGCTTACGGGCGAGATCGACACGGCCGCATCGTGGCTGAACCAGGCCGTCAGCAGCGGCGCGGTGAGCGGCACGAACGCCATCGACGCGAGGGTCGCAACGAGCGCGACGCTCGCGTCGAACGACAGCATCCGTGCGATCGTCGACGTGCCGCTCGACGGCGGCGCGCAGTACGCGATCACCAGCGCCACGACCCAGTCGTACGGCATGCCGGCGAGCCGCGCCGCGATGCCGAGCGCGATCGGGCACGCGATCATCGTCACGGCAGGCAACAGCAGCGACACGGCCGGCCGCCGCGCGACCGCGCGCACGGCGCTGGGCTCGACGCGCAGCAGCGTGCCGAGCACGAACAGGAACACGGTGACGGGCATCAGCGGCCGCGCGAGAGCCGCGAGCGGCGGAACCAGCAGCCCGAGGCCGACGCCGCACGCGAGCACGGTCGGGCCGCGCCGCACCGTCGCGGCGATCAGTGCGCGCACGGGCGAGCCTTGGGCCGACGGCGAACGGAGGTGAAGCCGGAGCAGACAGCGGATGGCATGCGGATTCCTCGGAAAGGGGCCGGCCGGCACGGAATATCCGCTAGGCTAATCCGGATGATCGGCGAAGTAAAATGATATAAGATGAATCAGTAACAATAGAAAGTGATATGAACATACCTCTGCTCGAAACCTTCCGGGCTGTCGTGCAGGAAGGCAGCGCGTTGCGTGCGGCCGAACGGCTGGGCTGCACGCAGTCGAACGTGACCGCGCGGCTTCGCCAGCTCGAAGAGTCGCTCGACGCGCCGCTGTTCGACCGGCATGGCAAGCGGCTGGTGCTGAACGAAGCCGGGCGCCGGCTGATCCCGTATTGCGACCGTATCCTGCGTCTCGTCGACGAAGCGACGCAGGTGGTGCGCGAGACGCCGGTCGCGCGCAGCTTCCGGCTCGGTTCGATGGAAAGCACGGCGGCCACGCGGCTGCCGGCGCTCGCCGTAGCATTGAAGGCACGCGATCCGGCACTCGGTCTCGCGGTGCAGATCGGCAGCGAGCCGGAACTGGCCGACGCGCTGCTGCGCGGCCGGATCGACGCCGCGCTCACCGCGCGCGCGGTCGTCCGGCCCGGGCTGCGCTACGAGCCCGCGTTCGCCGAGGACATGGTGCTGGTGAGCGCGGCCACGGTCACGCGCCGGCAGTTGCTGGCCGACAACACGGTGCGGCTGCTGGCGTTTCACGACGGCTGCCCGTATCGTGCGGTCGCGGAGCACTGGCTGAAGGCGCGCGGCTTCGCGATCGAGTCGGTGTCGTCGTTCGGCACGTTCGGCGCCATCCTCGGATGCGTGGCGGCCGGCATGGGCGTCGCGATCCTGCCGAAGGGGATCACGACCGGGCACGTGGCGCGCAAGGAGTTGCGCGCGCACGCATTCGACGACCTCGACAGCGTGACGACCTACCTCGTCACGCCCGAAGCCACGCCCGCGCTGCCCGAACTCGACGCATTGCGCGCAGTGCTCGGCCGGCAGGCGGGCGCGCTGCTCGCGCGCTAGCGCCGGCGAGAGCGGGCAACGCCCGCCGCGCTATGCCGGCGCGACGGCGCGTTCGTCGGCGAAGAAATCGGCCTCGATTTCGCGGATGCGCCGGCAATCGTCGAGCAGCCGCTCGAACGTCGGGCTATAGAGGCCGACCGTGCCGAGCGCCGTCTGCAGGTCGGTGGTCACGCGCAGCGTGTCGCCGACCTTGATCCATTGCTTGAGCCCGACGAACGACGGCAGCGCCTGGATCGCCTGCCACGTGAAGTCCTGCGCGAGCACGCCGTTGCGCGACGACAGCAGCAGCACATGCCCGCAGTAGCCACGAAAATCCGCAGGCGCGGCGACTTCGCCGAACAGCCGCTCCGGATGCAGCACGGCTTCGACCGCGGCCGACACGTGATTCTCGCCGCTGACCGCGCTCGTCAGCCGCGGATCGAGGCTGCCGTGCAGCCGCGCGTTCAGCTCGACGATCGTCGGGCCGTCGGCGGTATCGAACAGCTCGAGATGGGTCGGCCCGAAGCGTACGTCGAGCGCGTCGAGCACGTCGGCTGCGTAATCGAGCAGCGGCGCGTAGCGCGGGTCGGCATGGTTCAGCACCAGCATCTTGTCGAGCCGCGGCGCGTGCGTGCGGTCGCGGTGCACTTCCCACAGGCTGACCACCCGATGGCGGCCCTCGAACGACACCGAATCGACGATGTATTCCTGCCCCTCGGAATAGCTCTGGATCACGATGTCGTCGTTCGGCTGGTTGTACAGCGAACGGGTGGCCAGCACGTCGCGCGCGGCCTCCTCGACCTGCGCAAGCGTCCGACAGATCTTCACGCCGGCCACGCCCGCGCTGCGCGCCGGCTTGACCACGAGCGGCAGCGTGCCGTGCGCGCGCGCCCAGGCGAGCGCTTCGTCGACCGACGTACTGTGGAAGTGCGCCGGTGCGCGCAGGCCGGCTTCCCGGATGCGCTCGTTCATCACGAACTTGTCGCGCCGCGCGGTCGACGTCGCGAGCGGGTTGCGATACGGCACGCCGAGCCGCTCGGCCAGCGTGTCGGCCAGCTCCAGCGCCGCGTCGAGGCCGTGCAGTACCGCGCCGATCCGCAAGTCGGCGAGCTGCGCGAGCGTCGCGTCGAGGTCGCCGTGATGCTGGACCTGGCGGATGTAGTCGGACGGGACGAACTGGTTCCGGTAGATTTCCGGCAAATCGGGGTCGCTGATCACGTGCACGCAACGGATGCCGTATGCGCGAAAGGCGGGCGCCAGATAGGCGGCCGTCGACGCGCCGTCGACGATCAGGACGGTGTCGATGAAGCGATGCTGCATGGATTCCTCGCTCGGCTGTGGGATCGGTTGAAGAGAGGCGGTCTGCACGTGCTCAGGCCCGCGTGCGGGTGTCCGGTGCGTCGCTGGGCCAGCGCGCGGCCAGCACGATGCAGACGGCGACGAGCACGGCCGCAATGGCGAACGCGCGCGACGCGCCGGCCACGATCGCCACGCCCTGGCCCGCAACCAGCGCGCCGAGCGCCGCGACACCGACGGCGGCGCCCACCTGGCGCGCGGTATTGAGGATTGCGGAAGCCGTGGCCGAGCGGCCGGCGTCGACGCTGCCGAGCATCGTCGACGTCAGCGCGGGAATCGCGATACCGCCGCCGATCGCCATCGCCGCGAGCCCCGGCGCCAGCAGTGCGTACGGCGTGTGCGCGGCGAGCGTTTGCCACAGCCACACGTAGCCGGCGAGCGACACGGCGAGGCCGACGATGACGGTCGTGCGGAACCCGTACCGGACGGAGAGTCGCGCACTCGCGAGGTTGGCGAGCATGATGATCGTGAGCGGCGCGAGCGCGAGCCCCGATTCGGTCGCCGTGAAGCCGCGTGCGTTCTGGAAATAGAGGCTGAGCGAGAAGATCAGCCCGTAGAACGCGGCATTCGTGACTGCGCCGACCGCGAGCGTGCCCGGCACGCGCGCGATCCGAAACAACGCGAGCTGCAGCATCGGCGCGGTCACGCGCCGCTCGATCGCGACGAACAGCGCGCCGAGCACGACCGACGCGGCCAGCGCGCCGGCCGCATACGGGTCGCCCGGCCCGTGCGCGCCGGCCCGGATGATTCCGCCCGTCAGCAGCCCGAGCACAAGCACCGCGACGATCTGGCCGGCCGGGTCGAACAGCCGTGTGCGCGCGGCGACCGAATCCTGCACGTGGCGCAGCGTGAGCCACAGCCCGACCGCGCAGATCGGCAGGTTGATGAAGAAGATCGCGCGCCAGCCGAACGAATCGATCAGCAGGCCGCCGAGCGTCGGCCCGGCCGCGCTGATCGCACCGCCCGTCGCGCTCCACCACGCGACGGCCTTCACGCGGGCGGCGGCGTCGTTCGCGCAAGCGTGCGTGATGAGCGCGAGCGACGTGGGCAGGATCATCGCGGCGCCGACGCCCTGCGCGACACGCGCGGCGATCAGCGCCGCCAGCGACGGCGCCAGCGCACAGCCGAGCGACGCCAGCAGGAACAGCGCGAGGCCGTACGCGAACAGCCGGCGGCTGCCGAAGCGGTCGGCCAGCGTGCCGGACGTCAGCAGCAGCGCGGCGAACGACAGCGTGTACGCATCGACGATCCATTGCAGCCCGTGGACACTCGATCCGAATGAATGACCGAGGCTCGGAATCGCGACGTTGACGACGGTCACGTCGAGCTGGACGATCGCGAAGCCGAGGCTTGCGGCCGCGACGGTCGGGAAGATCGCGCGCAGCGACGTGCGGTGCGACGGCGCGGCGGCGGTCAGCGCGCTGTCGAGCGCCGGAACGCGTTCGCTCATCGCGGCTTCCGGGCCGGGTAGTTCGGGAGGCAGTACAGCAGGCGGTATCGGTTCATCTGGCGGGTTTCCGTATGGCGGATGGAGGGAGCGGTTGCCCGTCGAAGGCCCGCCGCATCATCGAATCCGACAGAAAACTAGCATCGACCCGCTAGCGAATACAAATAATAACCAGCGATTTTTTAACAAGTATTCGTGTTAAAGACGGGCTCGATCGATGCGGCATGACATCAGCCGCGTTGCTGAACTTATATCGATAATTTTTGTTTGCAATCGACTTAATATCATTTCGCAACGGGATGACGGTCTCCTAGTCTTGTCGAGCGCTTCGCACCGAGGACGGCGAAGCGCGGCGGTGGTGCCATACCGCCCTTCGACCCAGGATATTGATACGAGAGACCTATGACCTATCTCGCAGATGAACGCATCGTTTTGACGGCAGTGGAGTCCGGTCACATCCGGAAGACGCTCGGCGCGCTGGCCTACGACCCGGCCGGCGGCGCCGGCTACATCAGCGTTGTACGCAAGCTCGCGTACAACGCGTTTCCCGACCGAATCGTCGACGCATTCGACCGCGCGAAGGCGCCGACCGCGGACGCGCACGGCTCGATCGAGATCGACAACCTGCCGATCGACGACGACGTGACGGGCAGCCCGAGGTTCGAGGAAACCGGCCGCTCGTTCAAGGCCGGCGTGCTGAGCGAGAACGTGCTGGTCGCACTGAGCACGCTGGCCGGAGAGCCGTATTCGATCGCGCACGAAGGCCGCGAGCTGGTGAACAACCTGACGCCGCACAAGACGACCGCGCGAGACTATACGGGCCTCGGCTCCGAGGTCGAGCTCGATTTCCATATCGAGAACGCCGCGCAGGCGCACATGCCCGAAGGCGACACGTCGCCGTTCGCGTTGCTGCTGCTCGGCGTGCGCAGCGAAGCCGGCGGCGGCCCGTACACGCGGCTCGCCGATGCGCGCCGCGCGCTGCAACTGCTGTCGCCGGACGATATCGCGCAACTCTACGGCGAGCACTACATCATCCGCGTGCCGTACCGGTGGCGCGGCGCGTCGCCGACGCCGCGCGACAACACCGACCTGAGCGCCGTGCTGTCGGGGCCGCTCGACGCGCCGCGCGTGACGGTCGCGTTCTATCCGGACATGGTGCTGGCGGTCAATACGCGCGCGCAGGAAGCGCTGGCGAACCTGTATCGCGCGGTGCGCGAGGTGTCGTTCGGCGTCCAGGTGTCGCCGGGCAAGCTGGTGCTGATCAACAACCATTTCACGCTGCATTCGCGCGATCGCTTCGATCCGCAATACGACGAGAACGACCGCGCGTTTCGCTGGGTGCAGCGCGTGTTCGTCGCACGCAGCCTGTGGAATTTCCGCGCGTTCACGCCGCTGCAGGCGCGCGTATTCGATCCGAAAGCGCTGTACGCCGGCGAGTCGCAAGCGGCGCGCCCGGCACCCGTCGCGCAACCGGTGCCTCAGCGAGCGGCCGCAGCCGAACTCGAAGCGACACCCGCGTGAGCGGGCCGCGAACGCAGGGCGGGGCGGCGGCGTGCGCTGAAAATCGTTCCGCTCGCGTTCGCCGCATGCATCATCGAACAGGAAGGAATCCGGAAGACATGAGAAGAACAGCATTTCCCGTTGCGCGCGCCGCTCGCGTGCTGGCCGCCATCCTGATCGGCGGCAGCGTCGCCGCGCAGGCCGCGACGTTCGACCTGAGCCCCGAGCAGCCGGGCCGGCAGCGCGGCACCGTGAACCCGGCGGTCGAACAGGCGTTGCCGGGCGGTTTCAAGTTTGCCGAAGCGCACACGCTGACGATCGGCATCGCGCCGAACCTGCCGCCGCTCAGCACGTACGCGACCGATGCGCGGACGGTGGTCGGCTTCGATCCCGATCTCGCGCAGCTCATCGCCGACAGTGCGGGGCGCAAGCTGAAGATCGTGCCGCTCGCGTGGGCCGACTGGCCGCTCGCGCTGCAGTCCGGCAAGGTCGACGCGGTGATCTCGAACGTGACGGTCACCGAGCAGCGCAAGGAGAAGTTCGACTTCTCGACCTATCGGAAGGATCAGCTCGGCTTCTATGTGAAAACCGGCAGCCGGATTGCCGCGATCCGCGAGCCGAAGGACGTCGCCGGGCTGCGCGTGGTGACCGACTCAGGAACCAACCAGGAAAAGATCCTGCTTGAATGGAACCGGCAGAACGTCGCGCGCGGCCTCGAACCGGTCGCGATCCAGTATTACGCCGATTCGGCGGAGCGCTGGGTCGCGCTGCAGTCGGGCCGCGTCGACACGATCTTCAGCGTGAATTCGATGCTTGCGTACCAGGCGTCGCTGCGCGGCGATGCGAAGCTGATCGGCACCGTGAGCGGCGGTTGGCCGCGCACCGCGGACATCGCGATCACGACGCGCAAGGGCAGCGGCCTCGCCGATCCGCTGACGGCCGCGATCAATGCGCTGATCGCGAACGGCAGTTACCGGAAGGTGCTCGACCGCTGGCGTCTCGACGCCGAAGCGATCGACCAGTCGCAGACCAATCCGCCGGGGCTGCCGCGCACCTGAGGGACGAACGCAGCGACGCTCAGGTGATCGGCCATTGCAGGATGACGATCCCGTCGTTGTAGTCGCTGTCGGCGCCGTCGTCGGCCCCGAGCCGGCCGAGCCGCGCCGCGATGGGCCGATCGATTTCGGCAAGGGCGGGGAAGAGGCCGCCCGCGATCGCCAGCTTACCGGTACGTCCAGAGCCGATGCAGCACGAACGTCGTCGGCGGGATCAGCAGCGCGATCACGACGACGCTCATTGCGCGCGACACGTCGAGCAGTTCGGCGGCACGCGCGAGCAGCAGCGTTTCGACGAAGCCGGCCAGTGTGACCGTGAGAAAACGCAGCGCGTTGCGCGTGCGTACCGTCGACGAAAAGCTCCACAGCGTATTCGCGAGATACGAGAACGCGGTGGCGCACAGGAACGCGACGGCATTCGCGGCCACCAGCGTCGCATCGAACAGCGTGAACAGGGCCGCCGCGACCAGCGTATGGATCGCGGTCGAGCAGAGCCCGGACACGCCGAAGCGCACGAGCCGCGTGCGCTCGGCGTAGAGCAGGTTGATCATGGCCGTTCGTGCGCGTCAGCGTGCGCCGATCCGCGCCCGGGCCGGCTGCACGCGCCGGCGAGCAAGCTGGCGGCGCGCGTCGCGTGCGACCGGCAGTTCGATCACCTTGCCGTGCGCCTGGTAGCGGCGGCGGATCAGGTAGACGGGCCGTTGCTTCGACTCGTCGTAGATCCGCCCGATGTATTCGCCGACGACGCCGATCCCGATCAGCTCGATGCCGCCGATGAACAGCGTGACCGAGATCAGCGACGCGTAACCGAGCACCGGATTGCCGAACAGCAGCGTGCGGAAGATGACGAACGAGCCGTACAGGAACGCGAGCGCGGCGATGCCGACGCCGATGTAGGTCCAGCTGCGCAGCGGCACGGTGCTGAAGCTGGTGATCCCTTCCAGCGCGAAATTCCACAGCTTCCAGCCGGAGAACTTCGAGTGTCCGGCGCTGCGCGGGTCGCGCTGGTATTCGATGATCACGGTCTGGTAGCCGACCCACGCGAACAGCCCCTTCATGAAGCGGTGCCGCTCGGGCAGGCTGCGCAGCGCGTTCACGACCTTGCGGTCCATCAGCCGGAAATCGCCGACGTTTTCCGGCAGTTTCACATCCGACAGCAGGTTGTGCACGCGGTAGTAGATCGCGGCCGCGGTGCGCTTCGCGAACGAATCGCACGCGCGGTTGCTGCGCTTGGCTGCGACGACTTCCGCGCCGTTGCGCCAGTGTTCGATCATCACCGGAATCAGGCTCGGCGGGTCCTGCAGATCGGCGTCGAGCGGGATCACCGCGTCGCCGGCGGCTTCGTCGAGGCCGGCCGTCAGCGCCGCTTCCTTGCCGAAGTTGCGGGTGAGATCGATGACGCGCACGCGCCGCTCGCGGGTGCTGATCCGGATCAGGCGTTCGAGCGTGTCGTCGCGACTGCCGTCGTTCACGCAGACGATCTCGAAGCGGATCGCGTCGATGGCCGTCAGCAACGGAATCACGACGTCGAAGAAGTGCTCGACGGCCTCGCCTTCGTTATAGAACGGCACGACCAGCGAAACGAGCGGCGTGTAGAGTGATTCGCGCATGATGGTTCCCCTTGTGATGTCGCTTCACCGACCCGCGCCGATCGTCGGGCGGCCGGCGCGGTGCAATCCGTACGCCGGGCGGTGGTGCGATCGGACCGGATGCGTGAACCCGGTCTCGGTCGAGTTGTCGCGTGCGTCCGGCATCGACGGCACGTCGTGTCTTTCCTGTGCGATCCGGCTGACGAGCAGCGCGAGCGATGCCAGCGTGACGAGCGGCAGGAACTGGAACGACAGATGCGGCACGACCGCGAGGCCCGCGAGCGGCATCGGCCACAGCAGCATCAGCCATTCGCGATCGAAGCGCCGCCAGCCGTGCGTCCACGCATAGCGCGCGTACCACGCGATCACGAGGCCGTACCAGGTCAGGTCATAGTCGTACAGATAAGGGCTGACGAGCAGGCATGCGCATGCAAGGGTCGCGGCGCGCAGCGCATAGGAACACGCGCCGCGCCATGCATAGACGACGGCGATGGCCGCGGCCGCAGCCGACAGCAGCTGAAGGCCGCGCGCGACAATCGCGGGCCAGCCGGCCATCGTCGCGAGCGCGAACACGGACGGCATGCGCGCGAGCTTGGCGTGACCGGTGCCGACGATCGCGTAGACGTTGCCGATCACGTGCGCGAACGTGATCCACGGACCGACGCCGAACGCGAGCGTCGCGAGCGCGACGCTGCCGGCGATCGTCGCGGCCCACGCGGCCAGCGCGCGCCATTGGCCTGCGCACAGCAGCGCGAGCGGGAACAGCACCGCGAGCTGCGGTTTCATCGTCAGCAAGCCGAAGCAGATCCCGGCGCACACGGGGCGGCGGTTCAGCACGAGCAGGCCGACGCCGGCGAGCGTCGCGGTAAAGAGGCTGGTCTGTCCGACGATCACGGTGAGGAACGCGCCGGGGAACGCGAGCGCGCACAGCCACGCGGCATCGCGCTGCACGGTCGCGCGGATCGTTGCCGCGAACAATGCATAGGTGCCTCCGAGGCACAGCACGAGCGCGAACATGTACGGCATCCAGCCGAGCGGCAACACGAACAGCAGCGTGGTGGGCGGATAGAGCCATGGCAGCGTGCCATCCGCGATGCTTATCGTCGGGATCGCGAGCTTCTGGACTGCGAACAGCGCGGGGAAATGCCATGCGTCGGCGCCGTGTCCGTGCGCGGCGAGCCACGCGGCGCTCCAGATCGGCGAGAAATCAGGCGACAGCGGTTCCGGTGCGGCGTGGTGCGACAGGAACAGGCGGACCAGATAGATGCAGACGAACAGCAGCTCGGTCAGCAGCACGGCACCCGCATAGAGGCGCACGCGATCGCGATTGAGCCAGTGCGGATAGCGGCGCGGGCCCGCGATCGGAAGTTCCGGATGCACATCGATGGCCGGATGCGCGTGACGGGCGAACGAAGGCGCTTTCATCGCACGCTCCGGGATGCGAGCGCCGTGCGGCGCACGACGACGAACAGCACCGCGAGCAGCACCACCGGCCCGATCTGCGGCAGCTTCATCAGCCGGTTCAGCATTTCGAAGATCGGCAGCAGCCACGCGAGCACGAGGATGCCTTGGTCGCCGGGCAGCCAGCCTTCGTCGAGGCCGTGCGCGATCAGGCAGAAGATCGCGATGCCGAGCCACGTCAGTTCGTAGTGCCACAGATACGGCGTCGTCAGCAGCGTGGCGACCGCCAGCACCGCGCCGCGCAAGCGCATGTCGCACGTGCGGCGCCATACATCGATAGCCGCGGCGATCGCGAGCAGCGCGACCGCCGCTTGCGCGGCCAGCGCGGCCGCCACCGGCGCACCGGCGAGCCGCAGCGCGGCGAACGGTGTCGGCGACGCGAGCCAGTACGACGCGAGCATGAAATGCTGATCGCGTACCGTCGACATGGCGTGGCTCAAGCCGTGCAGCGCGCCAGGGCCAGCCAGTGCAATCCCGGCGGCCGCGAACAGCGTCGCGCTGATCGCCGCCGCCGCGAACGTGCGCCACGCACGCGCCGCGATCAGCACGAACGGGAACACCACGGCCAGTTGCGGCTTGATCGCGAGCAGCCCGATCACCACGCCGGCCGCGACCGGGCGCTTGCCGAGCAGATGCAGCGCGAGCGCGGCGAGGCCGGCGGTCAGGATGCTGTTCTGTCCGAACAGCGCGGACAAGCACACCGCCGAATACGCGACCATGACGAGCGCCGCGGCGCGCGGGTGGGGAAGATGCGCGCGCAATCCCGACAACCGCGAGACGGCGAACGCGTAGCATAAAAGACTGCCCGCGGAAAAGAGGAAGTAAGCGGGCAGGAAAGGCACAAGGGCAACCGGCGCGATGAACAGCAACATCGTCGGCGGATAGAGCCAGGGAAGCGGCCGGTTTTGCAGATACGCACCGAAGTGCGCGAACTCGGCCTGCAGGAATGACGAAGGGTCGTAGGCCGATGCGGCATGGCCTTGCAACACGAGATGCGATGCGGTCCAGAAGACCGAAAAGTCGGTGCCCGGGCGGGCGGTGGCGTTCGACGTGAAGCCGTCGGTCACGACGCCCCAGACAACCAGCAACGATACGAAGAGCATCAGCATGATGCAGCTGTACGGAATGATCCGGTCGGCTGTCAGCCATTGAGCACAGCGTATTGCGCGATCGCGCGTTCCACGATTGGCTGTGTACATGATGCCCCGTCTGTAGTGGTGGCTGCGTGGTCTGTCGCAGCGGTTTCATGTTGTCGTGCCTGCGGATCGAATCGCTCTGAAACGGCGTTGTCCGGTGAATGCATTGTTGAAGAAAAAATCGCGTGTTGCAAATCACCCACTGACAGCCGGGATTTCGATGTGCCGGTAACCGGCGTGAAAACCGCGTTTTCAAGTATGAGAAATCGACACGGCCGGGTTTCGTGTATCTGGTTTGAAACATTCCGCTTGTTTCATTTTGTTACACCCCGCCAAACGCGCGGCACGCGACCGAATTTCCGCGTTCGGGAAAATCCTGACGAAATTTTTTGCGCCCTTTGTGCAGCACGTCGGCGAGCGTTCCGGCCTGCCGCGCATGCGGGAGCGGATATATCAAATCTGAAACATTTCCGGCATCGCGCTTCCGGCCGGAGAAGGCGGGGATCGCCGGAACCCTTGATACGTCTGGATTTTGCCCGGGATGGCCTGCTCTTTGCGTAAGCGTTGGCACGGCAGTCGACGATGTGACGACCGGGCGGTTCCAGGAACAGACAGATGGAGCCGGCTTCGGAATCACCTGCGGAAACGAAGGCCGGAGCGCGTCGGGGAACACGCAGCTCCAGGTCGATGAACCGCGAGAACCGTTGTCGATCGACCGATGAGACCCGGTATTTCCAGGGCAATAAGAAATCGGCATGGCAGCACATGGGGAATAAAAATGAAAGACCACAGCACACAGCGGCCCGCGAGCCGCGACAAAGACGAGTTGCTGCATCGCCGGGAGTTCGACTCCCGTTCAATTGAATACCGTGCGTCGAACGGCAGCCACGCCGTTCCGGTCGATCGGCATGCCCGGTTTATCCGGCTGATCGAACCGTCCGCGCATCTCTTGCGTTCCCTCTTGCTGAAATCCGTTCACACGGACAGGTGTGCGCATCCCTGTCCTCGCAGCTGAGCGTCACGTTTCGATTTTCTTGTAGTGCCGGTGGTGCCCATCCCCAACGTCCTGACAGACGAAGGGTTTTTTGTAGCAGTCCGAAAGGAGAATGCTCATGTCTAGTTTTATCGAAAAGATCGCCTGGTTCATCGAGGATCAGGACGGCGTGACGGCCATTGAATACGGCCTGATCGCCGCGCTGATCGCGATCGGCATCATCGCCGCGCTGACGACGGTCGGTACGGATCTGAAGACCGTATTCGGTACGGTCGCAGACGATCTGGACTCGGTAGTAGCAGCCATTTGATGGACGGTACGAAGAACGGCTCGTCTGAATCGTTCGTCGGCACCACACGGCATCAACGACATTCCTCGACGTATCGACGCCAGATCAATCGATCCAGCCGGCACGCGAGGGCTTTGAAAGTAACTACGCAAGGAGATCATCATGTCCAAGTTCATTCAGCAAGCCAGCCGTTTCGTCCGCGATGAAGACGGCGTGACGGCCATCGAATACGGCCTGATCGCTGCACTGATCGCCATTGGCATCATTGCCGCGCTGTCGACGGTCGGCAAGGACCTCAAGACCGTGTTCACCACGATCGCGGACGACCTCGATTCGGCGGTCGCAGCCATCTGATGGACCGTACCGCGGGCGGCTCGGCTGGTGCAGTGCTCGAGCCGTCCCCGGTCTTCTGATCAACCCGGAACCGGAGACCATCATGCAAGCCATTGCGCGTGTCGTATGCCGCTGGATCGACGACGAGCAGGGCGTGACGTCGATCGAATATGCGTTGCTCGGGTCGATGTTCGCCGTCGCGGTACTCGGCAGCGTCGTCACGCTGAAAGGCTCGCTTGCCGATACGTACGAGGTGATCGCGACGGCCGTGACGGCTGCCGTGACCACTGCGCTGGCAATGGTCTCCTGATCCATCGATTCGACCCGCGAGGTTCGCCATGTTACCTGTTGCGCCGCCTTACCCGGTTCCGTTATGCGTGACGCTGCTCGCGGTCGCCGCGGCCAGCACGGACATCGCGACCCGACGCATCCCGAACCGCCTCGTCGCGATCGGACTCGTCGGCGCGCTGGTCGCCCAGTGCCTGCTGCACGGCGTCCAGGCAGGCGCACTCGGATGGCTCGCCGGCGCTGCGACCGGATTCGGCCTGCTGCTGCCGTTCTACCTGTTGCGCGGGATGGCGGCCGGCGACGTGAAGCTGATGCTCGCGATCGGCGCATGGGTCGGCGCGGAAATGACGTTCTACATCGTGCTGGCCACCTTCGTGGCCGGCGGGATCGGCGCCATCGCGTTCGCGCTGTTGCGCGGCCGCATGCGCCAGATGTGGGCGAACGTCCGCGCGCTGATCGCGCGGCGCTCGCAAGGGGCAAGCACCGGGGCCGCCGACAGCCCCGCGGAATTCGCTTCGGTCGGCACGCTGCCGTACGGCGTGGCGATCGCAGCCGGCACGCTGGGCATGCTGTTCGCGTCGTGCGCATAGCGCGACGAATCCGCAACGAGGACGGAACGACCATGAACACGAACCACACCGAACCGAGACGCGACGCGCAGGTGGCCCACCTGCCCGACCCGTTGCCGTCGCGGGAGGCCTATACGAAACTGGGCTCGCAGTTGCCGGCGGCGCCGCGCACGCTCGAGGAAACCGGGCTGAGCATGACGTTCGTCGCCGGGCTCGTGCTGAAGTCGACGCTGATGCTCGGCCGTCCGTCATACGGCGATCTGGTCGAGCGGCATTGCCTGCCGCTCGCGGTGCTCGACGACGTCTTCGCGTTCCTGGTGCGCGAGCATCTCGTCGAGCTCACTCATCGCGGCGCGACCGATCTCGACGTGACGTTCCGCCTGACCGACGCGGGCCGCGTGCTTGCGCTGGAGGAACGGGCGCGCAGCGGCTACAGCGGGCCCGCGCCGGTGACGCTCGACGCGTATCTCGAATGCGTGGCCGTCCATTCGGTGCGCAAGCTGCACATCGGCCAGAGCGACGTGTGGGCTGCGTTCGAAGGCATCGTGATCGACACGGCGGTCCTCGACGCGGCGGCCGCGGCGCTGAATGCGGGCCGCCCGCTGCTGATCTACGGCCCGGCCGGCAGCGGCAAGACCTTTCTCGCCGAGCGGCTCGGCACGCTGATGCACGGCCGCGTGCCGGTGCCGCACGCGATCTGTGCGGCCGGTGAAGTGATCCAGATCTACGATCCGCTCGTGCATGTCGACGCGCCATCGCAACCCGGCGGCCCGTCGGTCGATCGCCGCTGGCGCCTGTGCCGGCGGCCGGTCGTGCTGTCCGGCGGCGAACTGACGCTCGAAGAGCTCGATCTTCGCCGCGACGAGGCCGCGGGCTTTTACCAGGCGCCGCCGCACATGAAGGCGAACATGGGCATGTACATCATCGACGATCTCGGCCGTCAGCGCGTCGAGCCGCGCGACCTGCTCAATCGCTGGCTGCGCCCGCTCGATCGCGGCGTCGATTTCATGACGCTCGAGTCGGGCAATCGCTTCGTGTTGCCGTTCGACGTGTGGCCGGTGTTTTCGAGCAACCTGTCGCTGGAATTGTTCTGCGACGACGCGTTCCTGCGCCGCCTTGGCTCGAAGCTTCACGTCGGTCCGCTGTCGATCGACGACTACCGCACGGTGTTTGAGGCGGCCTGCGCGTCGCTCGGCCTCGTATCGGCGAGCGATGCATTCGACTACCTGCTGCATCGGCTGCACCTGCCGACCGGCAAGGCTTTTCTCGCGTGCTTTCCGGCCGACCTGCTGCGCCTCGTGGCCGCCGGCGCGCGGTATCGCGGCGACCCGCCCGAGGTGACGCACGACGCGTTGTACGACGCGTGGGCGAGCTACTTCGGCGCCGCCCCCGAACGGGACGGCAGCCATCCGCCGCCCATCGAGCGCGGTGGCCGTACGTTCGTCACCGGTTGAGCCGTTTCTTTCACGAATCGTCGAGGAGCATTGCCATGAAAAACAGTCGAGCGCTCATGATGCTGGTCGTCGCGATGGTCGCGGGTCTTGCCGCGGTCGTGTTCGCGTCCCACTGGCTGGTGCAGACATCCACGAGCTCGGTCACGCCGGTCGCGGTGGCGACCAACGACCTGAACCTGGGCGAACCGCTCGGGCCGAACCAGATCCACCTGGTGAGCTGGCCGTCGGGCAGCGTTCCGACCGGCGCGTTCACCGATACGAAAGGGCTCGAAGGGCGCGTCGTGCGCACCAGCCTGTCGCGCGGCGAACCGGTGATCGAGTCGAAACTCGCGCCGGTCGGCACGAAGGGCGGGCTGTCTGCGGTGATCGCCGACGGCAGCCGCGCGATCACGGTGCGCGTGAACGACGTGGTCGGTGTCGCGGGCTTCGCGCTGCCGGGCAACTACGTCGACGTGATCGTCAACACGCAGGAGCAGCAGGGCAAGACCGACGGGCAGAGCATCTCCAAGATCGTGCTCGAGCACATCCTCGTGCTCGCCGTCGCGCAGCAGGTCAGCCGCGACGACACGGCGCCGAAGGTGGTCAACGCGGTGACGCTGGAAGTCACGCCCGACCAGGCCGAACGGCTCGACCTCGCGCGCAGCGTCGGCACGTTGTCGCTCGTGCTGCGCAACCAGGTCGACCAGAAGACGCTGAACACCGATGGCGCGACCAAGCTGACGCTGCTGGGCAAGGAACCCGCGCCCGAAGCGCTGCCGGCTCCCGCCCACGTGCGGACGGTGCGCGTGCATGTCGCGTCTCGCGCGGCGCCGGAAGCGCGGCGCGACTGCGTCGGCGTGCTGACGGGCGTGAAGGGCAGCGTCGAATGTTTCTGAAGCAGATCAACACATCCAGATAGATAAACAGCCTGGCCGTCGGCACACGGTGGCCTTGGAAGTCGACAACCGGCACGGCGCCGGTCTCTCGGGGATCAGACAAAATGAAGATCAAACCGCAACGTACAGGTACTGGCCCACTGCGGACGCGCGTCGCACGGGGCACGATGATGGCCGCGATCCTCTGTTCCGGATGGCTGACCGTCTATGGCGCACTGGCCCAGGAAGGCATCGAATCGGCCGTGCTGACGAAGGGCGGCGCCAGCGCGCCGACCGCGGTCGGCAAGGGGCCCGTGCAGATGACGATCAGCATGGCGGCGGCACCGGTCGCCGCGGCCGCCGCGTCGTCCGGGCCGCTGCGCGGGCCGAACTGCATCGGCGCGGTGCGCGATTCGACCAGCGTCAGCGTGCCGCTCGGCAAGTCGCTGCTGGTGCCGATGCCGGAGCCGGTCCGCAATCGGACGATCGGCAATCCGGCCGTCGCGCAGGCGACGATGGTGTCGCCGCAAACGCTGTACATCCTCGGGCTGTCGGTCGGCACGACCAACATGATCGTGCAGGGCAGGAGCGGCGCATGCCGCGTGATCGACGTGGCGGTCGGCGCGGACGCCGGCGGCCTGCAGGCATCGCTGCAGCAGCTGATGCCGGGCGAGCGCGACATCCATGTGACGACCGCGGCCGGCACGATCGTGCTGTCGGGCAACGTGTCGAGTTCGCAGGCCGCGCAGCAGGCCGTACAGATCGCGCATGCCTACGGCGACAGCGCCGGCGAACCCGCTGCGGGCGGCAAGGCGGGCGGCGGCGTGCTCAACATGCTGAGCATCACGTCGCCGCAGCAGGTGATGCTCGAGGTGAAGGTGGCCGAGGTGTCGAAGACGCTAATCAACCAGATGGGCAGCGCGTTCAACATCCAGGGCGGGTTCGGTTCGTGGAGCGGCGCGCTGGTCAGCAACCTGCTCGCGGGCGTCGCGAGCGGGGCCATCTTCAACAAGGCGAACAACAAGCCGTTCAGCATCGCGGCCGACGCGCAGAACACCGACAACCTCGTCAAGATCCTCGCGGAGCCGAATCTCGTGACGATCAGCGGCCAGGAAGCCACGTTCCTCGCCGGCGGCAAGATCTTCATCCCGATCCCGCAAAGCAGCGGCAACGGCACGTCGTCGATCACGCTGCAGGAAGAGGAGTTCGGCGTCGCGCTGAAGTTCACGCCGACGGTGCTGTCGAACGGCCGGATCAGCCTGAAGGTCGCACCGGAGGTGTCGGAGCTGTCGCAGACGGGCGTCACGCTGAGTGCGTCCAACATCGGCGGCACGTCGATCCTGCCGCTGATCACGACGCGGCGTGCGTCGACGACGGTCCAGATGAGCGACGGCGAATCGTTCGCGATCGGCGGGCTGATCAAGGACAACGCGAGCGGCGCGCTGAAGGCGATCCCGGGGGTCGGCGAAGTGCCGGTGCTCGGCGCGCTGTTCCGCAGCACGTCGTTCCAGCAGGATCGCACCGAGCTGATCTTCCTGATCACGCCGCACCTGGTTAAGCCGCTGCAGACCGCGGACGTGCCGATGCCGACCGACAGCTTCTCGACGCCGAACGAAGCCGACGTGTATGCGACGGGCAACATGGAAGGTCGTGGCGGGGTCCGCAGGGCGGGCGCACAACCCGCGAACGGCGCGGCAGCTGCACCGCAGGCTCCTGCCCAGGCACCGGTACCGGCGCCGGCGCCGCAATCGGAAGCCCCGGCCGGTCGGGCCGCCGCACTGCCCGCGCCGCGCGCGCCGCAAGGCGCGGACGCGCAGCCGCCGGTGCCGGTCGAGCCGCAGAAGGCGCCCGCGCCAGTGGCGGCAACCGCGCCGCAGCACGACGCGGCAAATGCGGCAAATGCGGCAAACGCGGCAAACGCGGCAAACGCGGCAAACGCGGCAAACGCGGCCCGCATCGCGCATATCGAAGCCGCCGCCGCGCGCCTCGCGGCGGCCGGCCCCGACACGCCGGCCACGCCGGCGGCGCGACCGAAGCACCGGATGCCTGAGGCTGCCCGAGCGCAGGTCGCGCACGCGGAACCCCAGTCCACCGATCGTTGAAGCCATCCAAGGGGACGTTCATGAAATCCGCCTACCTCGTATTCGTGCGCCGCGCGGCGCTCGCCGTACCGCTCGCCTTCGCGCTTGCCGGCTGCATGTCGTCGACCCCGGTGTGGGACACCCGCTTCGGCGAGTCGGTCCGCGCCGTGATGCAGGCCCAGATCATCGATCCGCATGCCGCCGAACACGCGGCGTCGCCGGCGGTGGTCGACGGCGGCGCGGCCACGGCCGCGCTCGACAACTACGACAAGTCGTTCAAGCAGATCCAGCCGCCAGCCAATGCGTTTGTGATCGGCATCGGCAAGGCCAGCCAGTAACGACGGCACGCTCAGGGAGAACGCCATGACCAGCGCAGTTCGTTATCCGAAAGTCACGCGTCGAGGCCTGCATCGCCAGCGCGGCGCCGTCGCGATCATCGTCGGTCTCGCACTGGCGGTGATGATCGGGTTCGTCGGCCTCGCGCTGGATCTCGGCAAGCTGTACGTCACGCGCAGCGAACTGCAGAACAGCGCCGATGCGTGCGCGCTGTCGGCTGCGCGTGACCTGACCACGGCCATCAGCCTGTCCGTCGCCGAGGCGAACGGCATCGCCGCCGGCCACCTGAATTTCGTGTTCTTTCAGAACAAGTCGGTGCAGATGCTGACGAATTCGAACGTCACGTTCAGCGATTCGCTGACCAATCCGTTCCTGCCGAAGAACTCGGTCACGACGCCGGCGAACATGAAGTACGTGCAGTGCACCGCGACGTTGAGCAACATCGCGCACTGGTTCATCGAGGTGCTGAACGTGCTGCCGGGCACCCAGCTCGCGAACGCGGCGGAAGTATCGGCGAGCGCGATCGCGACGGTCGGCGGCGGGCAGACGACCTGCGCGATTCCGGTGTTCGTGTGCCGCGCGACGGGTGCGCCGTCCTACAACGTCGGCGACTGGCTCACGTCGCCGTCCGGTTCGTCCTACGGGCCCGGCAACTTTGGCTGGGCGGCGCTCGACGGCTCGACGAACGAACCGACCATCTCGAGCGAGCTGTCGGGCAACACCTGCAATATCAAGAGCCCGCCGGACCTCGGCAGCACCGGCCTGAAGTCGGCGTCGCTGCGGGCATGGAATACGCGCTTCGGCATCTATACGAACGGCGCGAACGGCTCGAGCGGCCAGCCCGACTTCACCGGCTACGCGTATGTCGGCCCGAACTACGGGCCGCCCGGAACGGCGGGCATCAAGGGCGACGCGTACACGCAGTTCGTGACCGACCGCACGACCTACAAGCCCTACCAGGGCGACGGCACACCGCCGTCGGGCAGCGGGATCTCCACCAACGGCACCGTGACGGCGAGCAACTACCAGACCAACGGCGGCGATCGCCGCGTCGCGCTCGCGCCGGAGGGCGACTGCTCGACGCTGAACGGGAGCAGCGGCAAGGTGCACGTCACGCAATGGGATTGCGTGCTGATGCTCGATCCCTTGCCGTTCAGCCCCGGCAGCGGCGGGGTCATAGCCCACCTCGAATACCTCGGCTCGTCCGTATCCGGCAACAATCCGTGCGCGACGCACGGCTTGCCCGGCAGCGGCAGCGCGTCCGGGGTCCAGGTGCCGATGCTCGTTCAATAGGGAGAGGCGATCATGAAAAGGCCCCCGTTTCGCCGTTCGCGCACCCGTGGTGTCGCTGCCGTCGAGTTCGCGCTCGTGCTGATGCCGATGATCGTGCTGGCGACCGGCGTGGCCGAGTTCGGCCGCGCGATCTACCAGTACGAGACGCTGACCAAGGCGACGCGCGACGCGGCACGCTACCTGTCGGTCTGGCTGCCGACCGACAGCGCGTATCCGGTGTCGGCTGCGCAGTGTCTCGTCGTCTACGGCAGCACGACGTGCGGCGCGTCCGGCACCGAGCTGGTGCCGGGGCTCACGACCTCGATGGTGACCATCTGCGACGCGCAGCATACGACCGGTTGCAGCGACGCGTCCGACCCGGCTCAGTTCGCGAACCTGCCGACCTACGACGCGAACAACAACGCGGCGAGCGGCACGGCGACGGGCAGCATCAACGTCGTCGAAGTGAAGATCACGGGCTACACGTACCAGCCGATCCCGGCGTACCCGGGGCTGACGTCGATCACGTTCGGCAACATCGTCACCGTGATGAGGCAAGTGTCATGAACGCGCGCCATTTCCCCCCGTCGCGCCGTCGCGCCCAACGCGGCTCGACGATCGTCGAGTTCGCGCTCATCGCGTCGATCCTGATCATGCTGCTGATCGGCATCTTCGAATTTGGCCGCGTGCTGTTCTACTGGAACACCGCGAGCGAGGCCGTGCGCCTCGGCGCGCGCACGGCGGTGGTTTGCGACGTGAATGCCGCCGGCGTCGCGAAGCGGGTGACGAAGCTGCTGCCGCTGCTGTCGACCGCGAACGTGTCGGTGAATTACTCGCCGGCGAGTTGCGATGTGAACACGTGTTCGTTCGTGACCGTGAGCGTGACGAACGTCACGGTCAAGACGATGATCCCGTTCGTGAACGTCACGCTGACGATGCCACCGTTCACGACGACGCTGCCGCGCGAGAGCCTGAGCTCCGCGACCGGCGGCACCGCTTGCAATTAATTGAACAGACGAGGCACACGAAATGATCAATATCCTCGTAGCTTCCGACGATACCGCGCGGCTCACGCAGATCGCGCGCCTCGTGGCCGACTGCGGACGCTATCGCGCGACGCGTGCGACCGGACGCCCGTCACAGATCGAACACCGCAGCGACGGACTCGACGCGTTCGACATCCTGCTGGTCGACGGCACGTCGCTCGACCCGTCGGAGCTGTCGGCGATCGAGCGGATCTGCCGTGCTCACGCCAGCCTGACCTGCATCCTCGTGACGGCGGACGCGTCGCCGCACGTGCTGCTGGACGCGATGCGCGCGGGTGCACGCGACGTGCTGCAGTGGCCGCTCGATCCGCAGGCGCTCGGCAACGCGCTCGGGCGTGCCGCCGCGCAAAGCACGCGGCGCGACACCGACGATACGCGGATCGTGTCGTTCATGTCGTGCAAGGGCGGGGCCGGCACGAGCCTGGTCGCCAGCAACGTCGCGTTCGAGATCGCCGAGGGCTTCAAGCGCCGCGTACTGCTGATCGACCTGAACCAGCAGTTCGCCGACGCGGCGTTCCTCGTCAGCGACGAAACCCCGCCGTCGACGCTGCCGCAGCTTTGCGCGCAGATCGAGCGGCTCGACAGCGCGTTTCTCGACGCGAGCGTCGCGCACGTGACGGAGAACTTCCACGTGCTCGCCGGCGCCGGCGACCCGGTCAAGGCCGCCGAGATGCGCGAGGACGCGCTCGAATGGATCCTGGGCGTCGCCGCGCCGCGCTACGACTTCGTGATCTTCGACGTCGGCGTCTGCATCAATCCGCTGTCGATGGTTGCGCTGGATCGCAGCGACCAGATCCAGCTCGTGCTGCAGCCCACGATGCCGCACGTGCGCGCCGGCCGCCGGTTGCTGGAGATCCTCGTGTCGCTCGGCTACTCGACCGACCAGATGCGACTCGTCGTGAATCGCGCGACGCGCGCGAGCGACCGCACCCGCACCGCGCTCGAGGAAGTGCTCGGCTTGCACGCGGCGTGCACGATTCCCGACGACGCCGACACCGTGCTCGAAGCGATCAACCAGGGGCATCCGGTATCGCGGCTCGCGCGCAGCACGGCGGTCGTGCGCGCGCTGCAGGGTTGCGCGAAACAACTCGTCGACGGGGAAGTGCGCGCGGGGCACGGTGCGGCGCGCAGCGAGCCGCTGATGTCCAGGCTTTTCGGCCGCAAGGCCACGCCGAAGCTCAAGTCCATGTAATTCTTTCGGGGAAACCATCATGTCATTGCGCGAACAGATGTCCTTGCACCGGGCGCAGCCGCTGGCGGCGGGCAGCGAACCGGCCGGCCCGGCGCATTCGTCGGTACGCGACGCATACCAGAAGCTGCGCCGCGAAATTCACCTCGCCGTGCTCGAGCGCGTCGAACTGGAGCGCCTGTCGCGGCTGCCGCAGGAGCAGGTCCGGCAGGAAATCTCCGCGCTGATCGCACGCATCCTCGACGACGAACGGACGCCGGCGAACGACATCGAGCGGCGGCAGCTCGCGATCGACGTGTACGACGAGATGTTCGGCTTCGGCCCGCTCGACGCGTTGCTGCGCGACCCCGGCATCTCCGACATCCTCGTGAACACGTACCGGCAGGTCTATGTCGAGCGCTGCGGCCAGCTCGAACTGACTGACGTGACGTTCTACGACGACGCGCACCTGATGAAGGTGATCGAGAAGATCGTGTCGCGCGTCGGGCGCCGCATCGACGAATCGAGCCCGATGGTCGATGCGCGGCTGCCGGACGGTTCGCGCGTGAACGCGATCATCCCGCCGTCGGCGATCGACGGGCCGCTGATGTCGATTCGTCGCTTCGCGGTCAACCCGCTGATGATGGACGACCTCGTGCGCTACCACAGCCTGACGCCGCCGATGGCCGAGCTGCTCGATGCGCTGTCGCGCGCGAAGGTGAACGTGCTCGTGTCGGGCGGCACGGGCAGCGGCAAGACGACGCTGCTCAACATCCTGTCCGGCTTCATTCCGCGCAACGAGCGGATCGTGACGATCGAGGACGCCGCCGAGCTGCAGCTCCAGCAGCCGCACGTGCTTCGGCTCGAAACGCGCCCGCCGAACATCGAGGGCAAGGGCGAGATCACGCAGCGCACGCTCGTGCGCAACGCGCTGCGGATGCGGCCGGACCGGATCATCCTCGGCGAAGTGCGCGGTGCCGAAGCGCTCGACATGCTCAACGCGATGAACACCGGCCACGAAGGCTCGCTCGCGACGATCCACGCGAATACGCCGCGCGACGCGCTGACGCGGCTCGAGAACATGATCAGCGTGTCCGGCCTGTCGCTGCCGCCGAAGACGATGCGCCAGCAGATCGCATCGGCGATCTCGGTAGTCGTACAGGCGGCGCGGCTGACGGACGGCAAGCGCAAGATCGTCAGCATCCAGGAGCTGACCGGGATGGAAGGCGACATCATCAACATGCAGGAGATCTTCACGTTCAAGCGCACGGGCGTGGACCGCGACGGCACGGTACGCGGCCACTTCTGCGCGACCGGCGTGCGGCCGAAGTTCGTCGAGCGGCTGCAGGCATTCGGCATCAACCTGCCGGATTCGCTCTACGACCCGTCTCAGCGCTACGAGACGGACTGACGGCCCGTCGCCGCTTGTGAACCGGGGAGGCTTCATGAACACGATCTTTTACGGTTTTGTGATTCTCACCTTCGTCGCGGTCGTGCTCGCGATCGAAGGCGCCTATCAATGGTGGAACGCGCGGCACGGCAGCGCCGCGCGCCGGATCGAATCGCGCATTCGCTCGATGTCGGCCGGCGGCAACGTGCAGCAGGAGCGGCTGTCGATCCTGAAGAAGCGAATGCTCGACGATTCGAAGCCGTTCGACCGCCTGCTGCTGCGCATGCCGCGCGTGCATGCGCTCGATCTCGTGATCCAGCAATCCGGCCTCGACTGGACGCTGCCGAAGCTGATCGTGCTCAGCGCGGTGTTCGCGGCGCTCACGTGGCTCGCACTGAGCTTCGCGACGTTGCCGCAACTGGCCGCGCTGCCGGTCGCGATGTTTGCCGCATGCGTGCCGATGATGTACGTGATGCGCCGCCGCGGGCGCCGCATGCTCAAGCTCGAGCGGCAATTGCCGGACATCTGCGACATGATCGCGCGCGCGCTGCGTTCCGGTCATTCGTTCACGGGCACGCTCGGGATGGTCGGCGACGAGTTTCCCGATCCGATGGGCGGCGAGTTCCGGATCACGTTCGACGAGGTCAACTACGGCGTGTCGCTGCACGACGCGCTGATGAACCTCGCGACGCGCGTGCCGGTGCAGGACCTGCGCTATTTCGTGATCGCGGTGCTGATCCAGCGCGAGACGGGCGGTAACCTGGCCGAGCTGCTCGACAGCATCGCCGGGCTGATCCGCGAGCGCTTCAAGCTGTTCGACAAGGTGCGCGTGCTGTCGGCGGAAGGGCGGATGTCGGCGTGGATTCTCGGGCTGCTGCCGTTCGGCACCGCCGCGGTGATGGCGCTGGTTAACCGCGAGTTCCTGTCCGTGCTCTGGGAGGATCCGGCAGGGATCAGGATGGTCGGCACGATGCTGGTGTCGATGCTCTTCGGCCTGTTCTGGATCCGCCGTATTGTCCGGATTCGCGTCTGACGCGCGAAACGAATAACAAACCGTTGCGAGGTTGTCATGCAAAACCTGAGCGTGGTCCATGCCGTGATGCTGGGCGGCTTGTTCCTCTTCGTGGCCGGCGGGGTGCTCGTCGCGATGCTGCTGTTCGCGCCGCGCAGCATCCAGCGCCGGCTCCAGCAGGCCGGCGGGGCCGGTGCGGGCACGGGTGTCGTCGCGGGCGCCGGCGACGGCGACGACATGACGTCGCGCTGGGTCGCGAAGCTGGTGGAGCTGTCCGCCCCGATCTCGAAGCTGTCGGTGCCGACGGACGGCTGGGAGAATTCGCCACTGCGCATCCGGCTCATGAATGCCGGATGGCGCAACCAGAGCGCGGCCGCGCTGTATTTCACCGCGAAGACGGTGCTCGCGCTCGCGTTGCCGTGCGTGGCGCTGCTGGTGCTGATCACGACTCGGCTCGGCGACGAGCGCGCGCTGCTGTCGGTGATCCTTGTGGCGCTCGCCGGGATCGGCTACTACATACCGAACATCGTGCTGTCGCAGCGGGTCAAGGTGCGCCAGCAGAAGATCTTCGAGGATTTTCCGGACGCGCTCGATCTGCTGACGGTATGCGTCGAAGCGGGGCTGGGGCTCGACGCGGCGCTGATGAAGGTGAGCGAGGAACTGCGATTTCGCAGCGAGGTGGTCGCGAGCGAACTCGACCTGCTGCTGCTCGAGATGCGCTCCGGCTTCACGAAGGAGAAGGCGCTGCGCAATCTCGCGTTGCGGACCGGCGTCGAGGACATCGAGTCGTTCTGCGCGATGCTGATCCAGGCCGATCGCTTCGGCACGAGCATCAGCGAATCGCTGCGCGTGCTGTCGGATATGCTGCGCACGCGGCGGCGGATGCGCGCGGAGGAGCGTGCGGCGAAGATCGCGCTGAAGCTGCTGTTCCCGCTGATCTTCTGCATCTTTCCCGCGCTGATGATGGTGCTGCTCGGGCCGGCGATGATTCACGTCTATCGTGTGCTGCTGCCGACGTTCGTCAGCGTCGCGCCGTGAGCGGCGGGCAGGCGCTACTTCGAGCGCATCGATAAAAGATTTGCGTGCCGGCCCCGACACACCCGCCGGCCGGCACGGCAACAGGCTTCATGGAGACTCTCTCCCCAGGCGGCGCCGCGAGACAGGTTGACCATAGCGGCGTCAAGGCAACCTGGACCCATGGTCGGCCATGGAACAAGCCGTAGTCCACCGCCCTGATCGGCTGCCCCCTACTGCTTACCTTGAAGACCGCCCGCGGCAGCGAGGCGGTCGCGAGCGAACCCGGCCTGCCGGTCGGGCCGGCGCTCATCCACTACTGTCGCGTGTGGCTGCCGACGTTCGCCGGCATCGCGCCGCGAGTGGCGGCCGCAGCAGTGGCACCGGATCGTACGGGTGATCGCGATGACCGGCCTGACCGTGTTCCTGGTTCCTGATCTACCAGTGGATCGATCGCAAGGCATCGCGACCTGAAAGCAAACTGGAAGCTCGTGGTGAATACCACGGTTCGGTCACGTTGTCCGCGAGGCGGAGGACACGTCCGATCATGTCCGATCCGCTCGAATGTTTCATTCCTGGCGGCAATCGCATCGATACCTTGAGTTTCATCATCCGCCGCGCTACATTGCCGCTCGCAGAATTCCGTACGGACACCTGCGCACCCTGTAACGCGTACGTAAGGAACCCCGATGGGGCAACAGGCGGAAGGCAACGACGACATTCCCGACGGCCCGGCCGGCCGTGACGCACTCGCGCCGGTCGCAGGGGCCGCCGCGTTGCTGGTCGCCGCGCTCGGCACGCTGAGCGCCGTCGACATCCTGCCAGTCGACCTGCGCTGGTGCGCACCGCTCGCAAGCGCATGGTGCAACGTGCTCGTCGTCGCGATCGGCGTGCTGCTCGCCGACCGCGCGCGCCGCCACCCGCCGGACGGATCGGCTGCCGGCCTGCTCACCGACTGGTTGAGCAGTGCGTTCCGCCGCAAGCAGGCGCCGGCGCCTCCCGACAACCCGTGGCCGGCGATTGTCGCTGCGATCGACTGGCGGCCGTGGGCCGTCACGGCAAGCGCCGCGCTCTCCGTCGCGATTGCCGCGCTCGCATGGCAGCCACCGTCGCCCGCCACGCTGATCCGCGCGATGGCTGCCCCCGAACCCACGCTCGCGGCCGGCGCGGCATGCATCGTCCTCGCCTTTCTCACGCTCGTCACCGAACGCCATCATGCGGCGGCCGCATGCGGTTCGGCGGTATCCGCATCGCTCACGCGGGCGCTGCGCGTGGCGCTCGTCACCGCGCTTACGGGCGCCCTGGCCGCGGCATGGTTCGCATTCCGGCACCGCGCGGCAGACGGGCTCGTGCATGCCGTTGCGCTGCTCAACGCCGTCGTAGCCGCCGAACTGGCCATCCGCGGCGTGCTGTCGTGGTTTGCGGCGCGACGCGGCGCCGTCGTGCCGACCAGCGCGATCGCCGGCCTGCTGAGCCGTCGCCCGTCGCCGTTCGCGTCGCTCGGCGCCGAACTGCGCGATCGTTACGGCATCGACCTGCGGCAAAGTTGGGGCTGGCGCAGTTTCGTGCGGCTGCTGCCCGGCGCGCTCGGCGCCACCATCGCCTGCGCGTGGCTGCTCACCGCCGTCGTCGTACTGAACCCGGAGCAGCGCGCGGTCTATGAACGTTTCGGCGCGCCGGTCGCGGTCTGGCAGCCCGGCCTGCACGTCGGCCTGCCCTTGCCGTTCGGCCGTGCGCGCATCGTCGACAACGGCGCCGTGCACCAGGTCGCGATCGCGGGCAGCGCGAACGACGGCAGCGCCGACACGCCTGCCGCGCTTGCGGACGGCCCGACGCCCGAACGCCTCAACCGCCTGTGGGATGCGCCGCATCCGTGGGAAACCACGCAGGTGATCGCCGGCGCGAACGGCGACCGCCAGAACTTCCAGATCGTCAACGCCGATGTGCGGGTCGACTACCGTCTCGGCCCGACCGATGCCGACGCCCGTGCGGCGCTCTATCGCACGATCGATCCGGAAAGCACGGTGCGCGTGAGCGCCAATCGCGAACTGGTCCACTACCTCGCGTCGCATACGCTCGAATCGCTGCTCGAGACGAATCAGGCTGCGATGGCCGACCATCTGAAGCGCGCGATCCAGCAACAGCTCGACCGGCTGCAGAGCGGCGTCGACGTGATCGCGGTCGTGATCGAGAGCGTGCACCCGCCGACGGGCGCGGCGGCCGCCTTTCACGACGTACAGGCCGCGCAGATCCGCGCACAGGGCAGCGTCGCGCAGGCGCGCGGATTCGCGGCCGGCCTGCTCGGCAACACGCAGCAGCAGGCGTTCGCACGGGTCGCGCAGGCCGAAGCGCAAGCGGGCGATACGTTGTCGTCGGCGCGCGTGCAGCGGATCGATTTCGACGCCGATCTGGTTGCTTACCGGCTCGGCGGCCCCGCGTTTCCGTTCGAGTATTACCTCGACCGACTGCAACGCGGCCTGCGCAATGCACGCATGACGATCATCGACGACCGGCTTGCCGACGGCACGCGGGCGACCGTCGACCTTCGCAATACTCCCGCCGGCGATCTGGCCGGCATCCATTGACATGTCGCGGCGATTTCCGCGCGGGCGGCGCAAGTCGGCGGCAGGCCGTGCCGCCGCACCGCACGCGTGCGACGCCGCACCCGGGGTGACATCGTGAGTCTGTTTCATTCGCACGCGCATGATCATGCGCACCACGGCCATGGCCACGACCACCACGCGCATCGCGGCGCACCGCAACCACCCGGCGCGTTCCGCCTGCGCGTCGCCGTCGCGCTGCTGTGCGTGCTCGTCGCGCTCGCGGTCGCGAGCTTCGTGCAGGTGCGCGCCGGCGAGGCATCGGTGATCACGCGCTTCGGGCGTCCCGTGCGCGTGCTGCTCGAACCCGGGCTGGCGTGGCGCCTGCCTGCGCCGATCGATGCGGTGACACCCGTCGACCTGCGCCTGCATACGACGTCGAGCGGTCTGCAGGACGTCGGCACCCGTGACGGACTGCGCATCATCGTCGAGGCCTACGTCGCGTGGCGCGTGCCGGCCGATGCGCACGACATCGGGCGTTTCATGCGGGCAGTCGGCAACGAACCGGACGAAGCGGCACGGCAGATCCGCTCGCTCGTCGGTTCCGTGCTGCAGACGACGTCCGCCGGGTACGACCTCGCGTCGCTCGTGAACACCGATCCGGCACAGGTGAAGATCGGCGAATTCGAGGACACGCTGCGCCGGCAGATCGACGCGCAGCTCTATGCGGCCTATGGTGTGCGCGTTGCCCAGGTCGGGCTCGAGCGGCTCACGCTGCCGGCCGTCACGCTCGCCGCGACCGTCGACCGGATGAGCGCGGAGCGCGAGACCGTGGCCGCGCAGCGCACCGCGGACGGCAATCGCGAGGCCGCGCAGATCCGCTCCGACGCCGAGCGCGACGCCCGCATCGCGCTCGCCGATGCGAACGTGAAAGCGGCCGACATCGAAGCGCAATCGCGCAAGGACGCGGCCGATATCTACGGCAAGAGCTATGCGGGCAACCCGCATCTGTACACGATGCTGCGTTCGCTCGACACGCTGAACTCGGTGGTCGGCACCAATACGAACCTGATCCTGCGCACCGATGCCGCGCCGTTCCGCGTACTCGTGCAGGGTCCGGCCGACGCGTCGGGCCCGGCCGCGCCGGCGCCCAAAGCGCACAAGGCCGCACGATGAGCGTCCAGTCTGCAGCGCCGCTCGGGCCCGGCGCCCAGGCCGTGCGCCTGTCGTTCTGGTTCGTCGCCGCGCTCGCGGTGCTCGCCGCATGCGCGTGGGCCGGCTCGAACATCCGGCGGATTCCGGCGGACAGCCGCGCAGTCGTGATGCGCTTCGGCGCGCTTGTGCGCACGCAGGACGCCGGGCTCGTGATCGCGTGGCCGCGACCGTTCGAGTCGGTCTTGCTCGTGCCGGGCACCGCACGTGTGCTCGAGCAGAAGATCCGCTCGCTCGACCGCGATCCGCGGGCGCTCGTGCCGTCCGCGTCGGGCGGCGCGCGGCTGCCCGACGCGCTCGCCGGTTCCGGCTACGTGCTGACAGGCGACGGCGGCGCCGTCGCGTTGAGCGCGGTCCTCTACTACCGGGTCAGCGATCCGTACGCGTATGTGCTGCAGCAGGACCGTCTCGACGCGGCGCTCGAGCGGATCGTGTCCGCGTCGGCCGTCGAGGTCGCGGCGACCCGCGATCTCGACGCGATCCTGGTCGCACGCCCCGAACAGTTGGCCGCCGACCGGCAGATGGCCGCACGTCGCGAACGGCTGCGCGGCGATCTCGCCGACGCGATCGCGCGGCACCTACGCGCGCTCGACGCGGCGCACGCGGGGCTCGGCATCGAAGTCGCGCGCGTCGACGTGCAGCCCGCGTTTCCCGGCGCGGCAGCCGATGCATTCAACTCGGTGCTGACGTCGCTGCAGCTCGCCGAGCGGACCATTGCCGAAGCCCGTACCGCCGCCGAACAGCGGCGGCAGGACGCGCAGCAGGACGCCGACCGGATCGTCCAGGATGCACAGGCACGCGCGACCGAACGCGTCGCGACCGCGCAGACCGACACGCTGGAAATCCGGCAGCTCGACGCGACGCTGCGCGAGAACGGCGATCCGGGGCTGCTGGCGCGGCTTTATCGCGATCGCGTGCAGCGCGTCCTGTCGAAAGCAGGGCGCGTGACGACGATCGATCCGCACGACACCTCGAACCTGATCCTGCCCGGGAGCGCCCGATGAATCTGCTCGCCGAACCGGCCGCGCGGTCGGACCCCGTGCCCGCCGCGACGGTGTACGCGCTATCCACCGACGAACGTCGCACGATCACGCGGCAGATCGCGCTGGCGCTGCTCGCGGGCGGGTTGCTCGTGCTGTCGTTTGCGTGGCGGACGCTGTCGGCCGGCGGCGAAACGCTCGCGCAAATGCTTGCTGCGCTCGCATCGCTGATCGTCGCGGGGCCCGTCTTTGCGAGCGCGTGGCACAGCCTGCGCGCGCCGAGCCTGCACGGCGTGACCGATCGCCTGATCGCGCTCGCAATGCTTGCCGCGTGGGCGATCGGCGACATGACGACGGCCGCATTGCTGCCGATCGTGATGACGTTCGGGCACGCGCTCGAAGAGCGCAGTGTGCTCGGCTCGCAGGAAGCGATCCGCGCGCTCGGCCGGCTGACGGCCGGCCGGGTGCGCCGCATCGGCGCAGACGGCAGCGTTGCCGAAGTCGCTTACGACGCGCTCCGCGTGGGCGACCGGATCGAAGTGGTGGCCGGCGCGCGCATTCCGGTCGACGGCGTCGTGTATGCCGGCACGTCGAGCGTCGACAACGGACCGATCACGGGCGAATCCGTGCCGCTCGACGTCGACGAAGGCAGCGTCGTTTATGGCGGTGCGCTGAATCTCGACGGCGTGCTGCGCATCGAGGTCACCCACACCGGCAAGGATTCGACGCTCGGCAAGATCATCGCGCTGATGCAGCACGCGGAACAGGCGAAGCCGCCCGTCACGCAGGTGCTCGAGCGGCACATGGGCGCCTATCTCGCGCTGGTCCTGCTGATCGCGGCGATCGTCTGGTTCACGTCCGCGAGCGCGTCGGCGATGCTCGCGGTCATCGTGGCCGCATGCCCGTGCGCGCTGGTGCTCGCCGCGCCGTCCACGGCCATCGCCGGGATCGCGGTCGGCGCGCGGCACGGCATCCTGTTTCGCAACGCCGCCTTCCTCGACAAGATAGCCGAGGTCGACTCGCTCGTGATCGACAAGACGGGCACGCTCACCCGCGGGGAATTGCAGGTCCGGCAGGTGTGGCTGCAGCCCGGCGTCGACGGTGTGCAGGCGCGCGCGCTGGCCGCCCGGCTCGGCGAAAGCAGCGCGCATCCGGCGAGCCGCGCGCTCGTCCGCGATGCCGCCGCGTCCGGCCTCGCGGGCGCAGCCGTTGCGCCGTTCGAGCGGACCCGGGAATTGCGCGGGCTCGGCGTCGTCGCCGACACACCGGACGGCACGGCGGTACTGGGCCGGCCCGCGCTGCTTGCCGATCATGCCAGTGCGTTGCCGCCGCCTCCCGACGGTTTCGACGGGCCGCTCGTCGGCCTCGCGCTCGACGGGCGGCTGCTCGCGTGGTTCGGTTTTGCCGACACGCTGCGGCCCGACGCGCATGATGCGCTCGCCGAGCTGCGTGCGCTGGGCCTCGCGCGGCAGACGCTGCTGACGGGCGACCTCGAGCCCGTCGCACGCAAGGTCGCGGCCGAGACCGGCATCGAGCGGGTGGTCGCGCAGGCGCTGCCGCACGACAAGCTCGACTACGTGATGCGCGAGATTGGCGCCGGCCTGCATCCGCTCGTCGTCGGCGACGGGCTGAACGACGTGCTGGCGATCAAGGCCGGCTCGACCAGCATTGCGATGGGCGACCACGGCGTGGACATCGCGATCGCGTCGGCCGACGTCGTCCTGCTTGGCGACGACCTGCGGCGGATTCCGACCTGCATCCGCCTCGGCCGGCACTGCCGGCGCACGGCGACGACCAATGCGGCGATCGGGCTCGCGTGGACGCTCGCGGTGATCGCGCTGGCCGCGACCGGCGTGCTCGGCGCGGTGTGGGCCGCGATCCTGCACAACGTCGGCACGTTCATCGTGATTGCCAACGCCGGCCGGCTGCTGCGGATCGACGAGCCGGCGCGCGCCGCATGAACGAATAGACGATCGAAGGGCTGGTGCAGGGCGGCAGGCTGTCGCCGTTGCAGCATCAGCGCGTCACGGCCGCCCTTCGCTCGGCACTTCCGCCGCCTTGCTGAGCTCGCCCATGATGATCTGCGCGATCACGTTGGCCGGCGCGCGTCCATCGGGCGCGGCAGCCGTGTTCGTCCACGTGACGATCGTCGTTTTCGTGACCGGGTCGTAGCCCATGAAGGTATTGAAACCCGGTATCTCGCCCGTGTGTCCGTAGAACGTGCCGAATTTGGCCAGGCCCATGCAGTAGCTCGGCGACATCGGGTCGGACGGATTGAGCGGCGTGCAACTGGCGAGTCGTTGCGCCTGCAGGTTGGCGTTCAGGTAGCCGCCACCGACCATCCGCTGCACGTACGCGGCCAACTCCGTCACGGTCGAAATGCCTGAGCCGGCCGTCCATGCCCACGACGTGTTGACACCGGTCACGTTCGTCGGTTGCAGCGTGCCGTTTTTCGCGGCCGCCTGGCGTTCGGGCGATAGTGCGTCGCTATCGGTCGTCTCGGCATTGGTGCCCCATTGATAGCCCTGCGGAGCCGGCGCCGGCAGCGACGTATTGTTCTGCGGCGGAAGAAACGTGTTGGTCAGGCCGAGCGGCGCAAAAAGACGCGCGTTCATCGCATCGGCCGCGCTCATGCCGGTGAGTTGCTCGATGATGAGCCCGAGCAGCACCGTGTTCGTGTTCGAGTAGCGAAAATCCGTACCCGGCGCGAAATAGACCGGCTGGTTGTCCGCGATGTCCAGCAATTCCGCCGTGGTCCATACCTTGTCCGGCTGCGCATCGAGCGTCTGGTTGAACGCGAGATTGGTCGAGTAGTTGTAGAGGCCGCTGCGCATGGTCAGCAACTGCTCGATCGTGATCGAATTGCCGTTGGGCACGTTCGCGATGAACTTGCCGACGGTGTCGCCGAGGCTCAGCCGGCCTTCCTGGACGAGCTGCAGAATCACCGTGCCGGTCCATGTCTTCGTCACGCTGCCGACGCGAAAGTGTGCGTTCGTCGGGATCGGCGTATTCGACCCTCGCACGGCCGTGCCGAACGATTCGAGCCAGTTGCCCTGCGGCGATTGCACGAAGACGACCGCGCCGGGCGTCATCGTGTCCGCGAGCAACGCGTTGATCTGCGGGCGCGCCGCGTTCGCGTAGGCGGGCACGCTGGAAGTCGGCGAATTGTCGCCGCCACACGCGGACACGGTGACGCCGATCACCACGGCCGGTGCGACGGCAACGATGCCATGCACCAGCCGCTTCGCCGCGTTCGACAAAAACCGGGAGCTTGCTGAAGTAGCCATCGCGCATTCCCTTCCTGTTCGTGACGTGCTGCTCTCCTTGCTTCTCCAGAACTATAGGACAGGCGCGCCTGTGCCGGCGGCGCGCCTTTTATTCGTCTTGGGATAACGATCCGGTGCGCTCATTCGATCGCGAGCATCACTGGAAGTGATGCACATAGCGCAGCACCATCCGCGTCCCCTGCGGGCGGTTGCGCGTAAAGGTCTCGAAGTACGCGTTGAACAGCAGGTGATCGTGCGGCGAGAAGCTGACCATGGCACCCGGGCCGATCGCGAACACGGCCTCGCGCGTGCCCGGCACGTCCTGCCCGTTCTCCTTCATGTCGGTGGTCTGGCGCAGCCAGTAGCCGTTGAGCCCCAGCCGCAGGCCGGGGCGCACTTCGTACTCGGTCGCGAAATTGGCATGGATCGCCTGGCCGGCCTGGGTCGACGTCACGTCGGGGCCGAGCGACGTGGCCGGCTGATGGTTGGTCGCGTTCCACAGATAGTGCAGCCGCCATGACACGGTCCATTTGGGCGTCAGCCACAGCGTCGCCGCCCAGTACGGATCGAACGACCAGACATGACTGCCCGGGTTGATCGCGCGCGACGGATCGTACGCGCCGGTCGGTGCGATGAACTGGAATTCCACGCGCTGCGCGAAGCGCGGGCCCTGCGCACCCATCACCGGGTCGAACTGGATGAACGGGCCGATCAGCAGGTCGCCGAAACCGGCGCGCGCATTCAGCGCGACGTTGCCGATGCCGTCGTCGGACCGCGCGGACGCGATCCACGGCAGGATCACGTCGAGGCCCGGATGCATCCCGGCGAACGTCAGCGGCGACTGGTAGACGAGCTGGCTCAGCCCCGCGAACAGATCGATGTCCTGCTTCGGCAGGCCGACCTTGTTGCCGGCATTGTCGTTGACGCGGCCGGCCGTGTAGTACTGGAAGTACTGCGTACCGTACCAGCCGGAGCCGGCCGGCGGCATCCCGTCGAGGAAACTGGTCATGCCGAGGTTGACCGACGGCAGATCGGTCGCGTTGGCCGGCGCGTGACCGGTCATGCCGGCGATCGCGAGGCCTGCGACGACGAGCAGGCGAGAGCCGAATTTCATGTTCACCATCTCCTGTGTATTTATTCGTATAGCTAATTAAACGGTGCGTAAAAGATCGGGATGATCGGCGATCGCACGATACTGGCCGGCATGGAACACGAGCGGCGCCTTGCCGAACGCATCGAACTGCTCGATCTGGCCGATGAAGAGCAGGTGGTCGCCGCCTTCGTAATGACCGATATTGCGGCACACGAAGCACGCGCTCGCGCCGTCGAGGCAGGGCACGCCACCGGTATCGGCATCCACGTGAAGCACGCCGTCGAACTTGTCGGCGCTGGGCGTCGCGAAGCGGCGTGACAGGTCGATCTGGTCGTGCGCGAGGATGTTGATCGCGAAGTGGGTGGCCGCGACGAAATCGGGGCGGCTCGGCGCGACCTTCCGGAGGCTCCACAGCACGAGCGGCGGATCCAGCGACAGCGACGAGAACGAATTGGCCGTGAGGCCCACCTTGCGCCCGTCGGCCGCGCACGTGGTGATCACGGTGACGCCGGTCGGGAACTGCCCGAATACGGCGCGCAATTGCATCGGGTCGATGGCCGGACTGCCGGTAACGGTGGTTTCCATGTCGGTCACTCCGAACGTGCGCTGTGTTCGCGGATCAGCGCCGCGCAGGCCGACGGCTCGAACCACCACGGCGAGAACCGGCGCGGGTCGTCGAAGCCGTCGACGATCGCCGCGGCGAGCGAAGGCAACTGGCCGGCCGCGCCGAGCAGTTCGAGGATGTGCGGCGGCGGCGGCGTGAGCAGCGAGTTGGTCCAGCGCACGACATGCTGCGCGTAGGCCCAGTAGCCTTCGAACGTCTGCTGCATCCAGTCTTCGCCGAACGGCGCGGCCTCGCGCGCGACGATCGCGTCGAAATACGCGTGCGCGCATTTCGCGGCGTTGTTCGATCCCTGGCCGGTGATCGGATCGTTGACCACCACGGCGTCGGCCATCCCGAACACCGTGCGGCCCGACGGCAGCCGGAAGAACGGCTTGCGCACCGTCGGCGCGAAGCGCCCGGACAGCGTGCCGTTCGGATCGGTGAGCTCGACGTCGCGGCAGCGTTCGAATTCCCACGGCACGTAGTGCTGCAGGAACGACAGGCTCCGGTCGAGATGCTGTTCGGGTGTCTTCACGTCGGTCCAGCAGTCGAGCGGCCCGCCCGGAATGCCCTCGAACACCATGATTTCGCACGGGCCTGTCGTGGTCAGCGCGGGGAACACGAAGTACTCGCCGATGCCGGGCAGCAGGTTGAAGCGCACGCGCGAATACGGCTGGCTCGGCGTCATCCCTTTCACGTAGGTGAGGGCGAGCGCGCGTTGCGGGCGGTCGAACGCGCTGCGCGCGTCGTCACGGCCGAGCAGGTTGACGATTTCGCCTTTGCCGGCCGCGAGCAATACGAGGTCGTGGCTGCGCGCCAGTTCCTCGAGTTCGGGCACGCCGACGTCGCCAATGCGCACGTCCGCGCCGCGACGCCGGACGCCATCGAGCCAGTCGGCCATCTTCACGCGCTGGTCGACGGACTGCGCATAGCGGGTCAGCCGCGACGACCAGTCGATCGCCTTGCGGCCGTTGCCGTCCGGATGCGGCACCGCGATGCCGATGCCTTCGACGGACGGGCAGGCTTCCTCCCACGTGTTCAGGCCGAGATCGCGCTCGATCTGCAGCGCGGTATGGAACATGCATTGGCTCGACATGACCTTGCCCGAGCGGATCTGCTCGGCGTCGCGGTTGGTCGCGAGCGTGACGTGGTAACCCTGGTCGAGCAGGGCGAAGGCGAGTTGCAGGCCGGACTGGCCGGCGCCGACGATAGCGATGCGTCTCATGGGAATGTCCTTGGGTGGCCGGATTCCGGCCGAAATGGTTGCAGGGAGCGGTGGCGAAGCGCGGTCACTCGGCCAGGCGTGGAATGGCCGGCACCGCCTGCTCCGGGCCCATCGCGGAATAACCGCCGTCCACCGCGTAGTCGGCGCCCGTCACGAAGCTCGCCGCGTCGCTGCACAGGAACGTCACGACCTGAGCGACCTCCGACGGATCGCCGACACGGCCGAGCAGGTGAAACGGCGCGGCGACGCGATCGGTCTTCGCGCGGTCGCCGCGCGTCATCTCGTCCATCACGCGCGACCACGTCCACCCCGGCGACACCGAGTTGACGCGAATCCGATCGGGCGCGAGATCCATCGCCATGCTGCGCGTGAGCTGGCGGATCGCCGCCTTGGACGTCGGATACAGCCAGCGGCCGGTTTGCGCGCACCGGGCCGAGATCGAACTGAAGTTCACGATCGCGCCGCCGCCGCGCCGCGCCATGTGCGGGTGAACGGCCTTCGCCAGCATCGCCGCCGACACGACGTTGACGTCCATCGCGGCGAGCCAGTCGTTGCGGGTCGCGTGGATGCCGTTGTCGACGTAGCTGCACGCGAGGTTGACGAGTACGTCGATCGCGCCGAACCGTTCGGCGATGGCCGATACCGCATGCTCGATCGCGCGGTCGTCGGTGATGTCGATCGCGACGAACATCGCGCGTTCGCCCAGCGAATCGGCGACGCGTGCGCCGTTCTCCGCATCGAGATCGAGTATCGCGACGCACGCGCCGGCGCGGCTCAGGTCCTGCGCGACCGCGGCGCCGATCAGCGTGGCGCCGCCGGTGACGATCGCGACTTTGCCAGCAAGGGCTGTCATGGGGTATCTCCCGGAATCGATGGGTGAGGGAAGGGCGGCATCAACGCGCACCCGGCGCCGGCTCGCTGTCCTGCCAGCGGCGCATCAGGCGGTTCGACGGCACGGTCTCGTCGAGCAGCTTGCGGGCCGTTTCGGCGCCCGCGACCGGCAGGCCGGCCGGGTCGAGCAGGCCGATCTGCACGAGCACGCTCGCCTGATCCCAGTAGATGTGTTCGTGATAGAGCTTGTCGCCGCGAAACTTGACGATCGCGACGAGCGGGATCTCGACCCGCTTGCCGGTCGGCGCGACGCCGGGCAGCATCCAGTCGATCTCGGTGGTGTGCGTGAAGCGGAACAGCAGCTCGTCGACGATCTGGCTCGCGCCGATCGTGCGCGAGATCGGCGTGATCGTGGTGTCGGGCGGATTCGCATGCACGAAGTGATGCGTGTAGAAACGCTTGAGCTCGTCGTAGCCGACGCCGCCCGTCAGTGTCGGAATATGGTTGACGTATGGCTCGGCGACCATCGTGGCCATCGTCGCGTCGACGTTGCGCGTGTCGAATTCGTGCTTGAGATGCGCTTCCCACAGCGCGGAGAGGTCGTAGTGCGGGCCGAGCGCACCGCGGAAGGCGGCGATCGCGCGCTGATGGGCCATGGTCGCGGCAGCCTTGTCGAAATGATCGCCGCCGATGCGGGCGAACGCGTGATCGACACCCGGATAGACATACACTTCGACGCCTTCGCGCCCGCCCAGCGCTGCGGCGATGCGCTGCTGCGCGTCGGGCGGGCAGAAGCGGTCTTGCCCGGCAATCTGCAGCACGAGCCGCCCGCGCAGTTGCGCAGCCTCGTCCAGTGCATGCTCGATGCCCACGCCGTAATAGCTGACCGCCGCGGCCACGCCCGGCAGCCGGCACGCGGCGAGATACGCGAGCTTGCCGCCGAGGCAGTAGCCGAGCACGCCGGCCGCGCCCGTGCATTCCGGCCGTTGCGTGAGCACGCTCAGCGCGGCGCCGATGTCCTCGACGCCCTTGTTTTCGTCGTACTCGCGGTACAGGGCCATCGCGCGCTCGACATCGGCCGCGGCGTGGCCGAGCTCGATGCCGGGAGACTGGCGCCAGAACAGGTCGGGCACGAGCACCGTATAGCCTTCCTCCGCGAAGTAGTCGGCCGTTTCCCGCATGGTCGCGTTCGCGCCGAAGATCTCGTGACACAGCACGATGCCCGGCCCCGTGCCGCCGGCCGGCGTGCTCAGGTATGCGCAAAACGTCCCGCCGTCCGGCGACGGAATCTCGATGTGACGTCCTTTCATGTGTCCCTCCATGCTGTTGGTGTTCGTGACGGGCCCAGTATTGGCGGACGAAACGCGCGTTTCTATCCGCTTTCTTCGGCCGGTATCCGAGAATTCCGGAAACCTGACGATCCGGCCGCCGCGCCTGGACGCGCGCGCGGTCGACTGCGGGTATGTGCGGATGCGGAAGTCCCGCACAGTTTTCTACGATGCGCGAACGGTCCGCTTCTTGCGTCGTTTGCGCGGGACTTGCGTGTGTGGATGGCCGGACTGTCCGGATACGCCGGGCGCTGTCCGGATCGTGCGACGGATTCCCCGATACCGGGAACGCATGCACGGCGCGAGTGCGATCGAGCATGACGGGAGAACTTCGATGGCGCAATTTTCCGAAACCGGCTGGCTTGCCGACGCCGCCTGTTTCAATCACGACAACCTGATGCTGCAGTCGAACGATGTCGACGAAGTTCGCGCACGCGTCGCCGATGTCTTCAAGCCGCATCGGCTCACGCCGACCGGCGAATCGCGCGCGCTGCACAGCTGCATGCATCATGCGCGCTGGGGCAACCTGTCGCTGAACCTGCTCGATTACGGCGGCGGCGTCAGCATCGAGCCCGGGCCGCTCGAGCATTTCTTCCTGTTGCAGATCCCGCTGCGCGGCGACGCCGAGATCGAATGCGGCTCGACGCGCTTCGTGTCGTCGCCGGGCACCGCGTCGCTGATCTCGCCGACGCTGCCGCTCAAGATGCGGTGGGGCGATGCGTGCCCGCAAGTCATCCTGCGCATCGAGCGCGAGGTGATGGAGCGGCACGCGCAGCGGCATTTCGGCGACGAGCGGCGCGTACCGGTCGAATTCGAGCCGGAATTCAGCCTGTCGTCGCCGCAGGGGACGTGCCTCGCCCAATTGCTGCCGATCCTCGCCGGCGCGATCGCGACGGACGCGCATCCGCTGCGTCACCCGCTCGCGTTCGAGCAGCTCGAATCGACGTTGCTCAACCTGCTGCTGCACGGCCACCCGAACAGCGCGCGCAACGGCACGCGGTACCTGCCGATGGCGCTCGCGCCGTTCTATGTGCGGCGCGCCGAGGAGTACATCCGCGCGCATCTCGACGAACCGCTGACGATCGAACGGCTCGCCGAACTCGCCGGCGTCAGCCCGAGCACGCTGTTCGCGGGCTTCCGGAATCGCCACGGGATCACGCCGATGGGCTTCGTGCGGCAGTTGCGGATGCAACATGTGCGCGAGGAACTGCTGGCCGACGACACGCCGGGGCTCGCGTCGGTGACGGACATCGCGCTGAAATGGGGGTTCGCGCACCTCGGGCGGTTCGCGATCGAGTACAAGCGCGCGTTCGGGGAGTCGCCGTCGGCGACGCTCAGGATGCGGCGCGTGCGGGGGTGAAGGAAACGGCAGGCCCGCATTCAGCGCGCCCGTCCGCCGATCATCAGGCCGGCGCCGTACCGGTCGATTCCCGCACGACGAGCTCAGGCGTACCGATCGTATGCACGGCCGCGGTCGGCTCGATCCCGTCGATCATGTCGAGCGTCAGGGCGATCGCGCGCGCGGCGATCAGTGCGGTCGGGAAACGAACCGTCGTCAGCGCAGGACGGAACTGGTGGGCGAGCTGGATATCGGTCATGCCGACGATCGACAGGTCGGCCGGCACGCGCCGGCCAAGATCGGCCGCCGCCTGCATCGCGCCGATCGCCATCAGGTCGTTGGTCGCGAACAGCGCGGTGAGGTCGGGCTTCGCGCGCAGCAGCGCGGCGGCCGCCTCGTAACCGCCTTCGATCGAGTCGTGCGCCGACACGGTCGTCACCGCGTCCGGCGGATGGCCGCGTGTCGCGAGTTCGTCGGTAAAGCCGCGCAGCCGCATCGACTGCGGGCCGCCCGAACCCTTGCCGACGAGCGCGCCGAACGCGCGATGCCGCAGCCCGGACAGGTGCGCGGCCGCGAGCGCGCCCGCCGCCGCGAAATCGACGGTCACGCAGGGCAGCGCGCGCGACGCGTGCACGTGCTCCCACATGCACAGCACGATCGCCGCACCATGGCGCGCGATGTCGGCGAGTTCGGCCTCGGCGAGGTCGGTGTTCATCACGATCGCGCCGGCCGCAAGCGTGCCGGCGATCCGCTCGAGATAGTTGCGCGTGATCGCCGGGTCGTCGTCGGTATTGGACACCAGCAGGTAATGGCCGCGCTTGCGCGCCTCGCGCTCGGCGGCGAGCACGAACTCCGGATAGAACGGGTTCGTGATGTTCGACAGCATCAGCGCGAGCGTCGACGTGCGGCCCTCGGCGAGCGCACGTGCGGTGAGATTCGGCCGATAGCCGAGCTCGCGAATCGCCGCCATCACGCGTTCGACGGTCGCCAGCTTCACCTTCTGCGGATTCCGCAGCACGTTCGAGACCGTCGCCGCGGTGACGTTCGCGCGTCGCGCGACTTCCGCGAGCGTTACCATGCGCGGCCACCGGCCTGGCGGGCAGCGCCGTGCGGGATGGATGAAGCGGGGGTGTGTTTGCTCATATTCTGGGAGCGCATCCCACAAGTTGCACAGGGGCAGGCGATACGCTAATTTCTCGACACATCACATGAAGGAGACGACATGGTACGGCGAACGAGGCGGATCGCGCCATCGGAATTTAAGCGTTTAAATTTTTCGATTCGACACGCGTGATTCAAGAGAGGAGGGCGCGATGACCGCCATTTCATTGAAGGACGTCTCGAAGCGCTACGGCGACCATGCGCCGGTGCTGCGCGACGTGAACCTCGAGATCGCGTCGCACGAGTTCTGCGTGTTTCTCGGCCCGTCGGGCTGCGGCAAATCCACGCTGTTGCGGATGATTGCCGGGCTCGAGGACGTGAGCGAAGGCGAACTGCGAATCGGCGGCGCGCGCATGAACGACACGCCGCCGGCCGAACGCGGCGTCGCGATGGTGTTCCAGAGCTACGCGCTGTTTCCGCACATGACCGTGTTCGACAACATCGGTTTCGGGCTGCGTATCGCCGGCGTGCCGAAGGACGAAATCCGCCGCCGCGTGACCGAGGCCGCACGCGTGCTGCAGCTCGACGCGCTGCTCGAGCGCAAGCCGAAGGCGCTGTCGGGTGGCCAGCGGCAGCGCGTCGCGATCGGCCGCGCGATCGTGCGCGAGCCGCGCGTGTTCCTGTTCGACGAACCGCTGTCGAATCTCGACGCGACGCTGCGCGGGCAGACGCGTGTCGAGATCGCGCGCCTGCATGCGCGCTTCACGCAATCGAGCTCCGTTTACGTGACGCACGACCAGATCGAGGCGATGACGCTGGCCGACCGGATCGTGTTGCTGCACGCGGGCGACGACGTCGCCCGCTTCGGCAGCATCGCGCAGTCCGGTGCGCCGCTCGAGCTGTATCACCGGCCGGCCAACCGCTTCGTCGCGGGCTTCATCGGCTCGCCGCGGATGAACTTCCTGCCGGCGGTGGTCGTATCGAACGATGCGCACGGATGCCGGCTGCGTCTGGATGGCACGGACGAAGTGCTGACGTTGCACGACCGTCCGTTGCCGTCCGGCGTCGGCCCGGGCGCGCGCATGACGCTCGGCATCCGTCCCGAGCATCTGTCGGCCGGCCCGGCCGGCGACGCCGGGCTGCCCGCGATCGTGCGCGAGGTCGCGCTGGTCGAGCAACTGGGCGAAGCGGCCTACGTGCATCTCGACCAGCCCGGCGGCGTGCCGCTGCTCGCGAAGCTGCCGGGGCAGGCCGCGCTGCGGCGCGGCGAGCGCCATGCGTTTCGCGTGCCGCCGGCGTGCTGCCACCTGTTCGACGAGGCCGGACTCGCATTACCGGCCGTGCGTGCCGAGGCGACCTTCGCCTAGCGGCGCGACGCCGATCCGCCGCGCGCGACGCGGCACCCATCACACCAATACCAGGAGACAACGATGAGATTTCGTGCGAGCCGACTGCTGCTTGCCCTGACGACTGCCGCCGCGTTCGCCGCGGGTACGGCCGACGCGGGCACGCTGAAGGTGAACGTAGCCGCGCGCGGTAACCAGCGCGCAACGTGGCAAGCGGTGTTCGACCAGTTCCACAAGGCGAATCCGGACATCGACCTGAAGGTCAGCTACGTCGGCGAGGAGGCGTACAAGGTGCAGATGTCCGGCTGGCTCGCGACCGATCCGCCCGACGTGCTGAGCTGGAACAACGGAGAACGCCTTGCGTACTTTGCGAAGCGCGGGTTGATCGAGGATCTTGCGCCGGACTGGCAAAAGAACGGCTGGAACGACGCGTATGCCGCCGTGAAGCAGTCGTCGACCTATGGCGGCAAAATCTACAGCCTGCCGCTCGGCTATGACGCGTATGGCCTGTTCTACCGCAAGGATCTGTTCGAGAAGGCAGGCATTCATGGCGAGCCGGCCGACTGGGCGCAGTTTCTCGACGCATGCCGCAAGTTGAAGGCGGCGGGCATTGCGCCGATCGCGGTGGCCGCGCGCGATGCGTGGACGCTTGCCGCGTGGTTCGACTATCTCGACCTGCGGATCAACGGCTACGCATTCCATCAGAAGCTGATGTCGGGCGACGTCGCTTATACCGATCCGCGCGTGCGTGCCGTGTACGCGGCATGGAAGAAGCTGATCGACGACAAGTATTTCATCGACAACGCGCTGTCCTACGATGTCGATTCGCTGAGCCCGTTGATCGTCAACGGTCAGGCCGCGATGACGCTGATGGGCACCTGGTATTCGGCGGGCTTGCTGAGCGCGACGCGCAACCCGATCAGCTTTTTCCGCTTCCCGGTGATCGACGCGTCGGTGCCGCTTGCCGAGGACGGCCCGGTCAACGTGCTGATCATCCCGGCGAAGGCGCACAACAAGACGGATGCCCGGCGCCTGCTCGCGTTCATCGGGCAACCTGCGATCAACGGCGAATTTTCGAAGGGCATGGGGCAGCTGCCGTCGAACAACAAGGCGCCCGAGCCGCAGGACCCGATCTCGAAGATCGGCTTCCACACGCTGGCGACGACGCCGGGCGGCATCGCGCAGTTCTACGACCGCGACATGACGAAGGAAATGGCGGACGAGGGGATGAAGGCGATGCAGCAGTTCCTGTCCGACCCGACGCAGCTCGACGCGATCCTCCAGCGCCTCGAACAGACCCGCAAGCGCATCTACCGGAAGTAGCGCGCCGCTCGACCGGACCGGCCCGGCCGGTCCGGCGCTCCGTCGTCACCGTCATGTTCGTTTCGTCGAAGGTCACATCATGTCAACCAGCCTGTCCGAAGGCGCCGCGCGTCGCGACGCCGGCCCGCAGCGGCCTGCCCGCGCGACGCTCGCGCGCCGACGCAACCGCGCCGCGCTGCTGTTCGTGCTGCCGGGTTTCGCGCTCTTCACCGTGTTCGTGCTGTACCCGATCGTCAGCAGCATCTGGCTGAGCTTTCATCACTGGGACGGGATGACGCCGATGACCTATGCGGGGCTCGACAATTATCGCGAGCTGCTGCAGTCCGACACGTTCTACGTCGCGCTGAAGAACAACCTGGTCTGGCTCCTGCTGTTTCTCGCCGCACCGCCGCTCGGCCTCGCGCTCGCGCTTTACCTGAACCAGAACGTGTTCGGGATCCGGCTCGTCAAGTCGCTGTTCTTCGCGCCGTTCGTGCTGCCGGGCGTCGTCGTCGGCCTCGTGTTCTCGTGGTTCTACGACCCGACGTTCGGGTTGCTCAAGCTGGTCGTCGGGCACGGCATCCCGGTGCTCGGCGATCCGCGCTATGCGACCTACGGCGTGATCGTCGCGGCGCTGTGGCCGCAGATCCCGTTCTGCATGATCCTCTACCTGACCGGGCTCACGGGCATCAACAGCGAAATCGTCGAGGCCGCACGGATGGAAGGCGCGCGCGGCTTCACGCTGCTGTGGCACGTGATCCTGCCGCAGTTGCGCCCCGCCACGTTCATGGCGGTGGTGCTGACCGTGATCGGCGCGCTGCGCAGCTTCGACCTGATCTCGGTGATGACGGGCGGCGGCCCGTTCGACAGCTCGACCGTGCTCGCGTACTTCATGGTCGACCAGGCGATCAAGTACTACCGAGAAGGCTATTCGGCCGCGATCGCGGTGGTGCTGTTCGCGATCATGCTCGTCTATATCGTGTGGCAGCTGCGCAAGCTGGTGCGCGTGGAATCTTAGGGTCTGTTTACATATGGAACGCACAAGCGAATGCCCGAAATCGCTCGTAGGGCAAGAAGTGAGGAGCGCCGTTTGGCCGAGCCAAACGCCCCGAAGGAAGTCCCCTTGGGGGACAAGCGACGAGCGACGCCGCCATACGGGCGATTTCGGGCATTCCCGTGGAATGTATTTTTTAATTTGGGGTTGCCACGAGAACGACCGCTCGCCGCGTTGCGCTCCTTGCGAATACGTCAGTATTCGCGGCGTCACGCGCCTCGCGAGCGGCCGTTCTCGTGGCAACGCTTGTGCGTTCCATATGTAAACAGACCCTAAGGACCGCCATTCATGTACCCGATGCCCGTATCACGCTGGGGACGTTCGTCCCGCTGGCTGTACCGCCTGTCGCTGCCGTGCGCGCTCGTGCTGTGGCTCGTGCCGCTGCTCGCGGTGCTCGTCACGTCCATTCGCTCGACCGACGAGGTGATGGCCGGCAATTACTGGGGCTGGCCGAAGCAGTTCGCGTTCGTCGACAACTACGGCACCGCGCTCACGCAGACGCCGATGCTCCACTACTTCGCGAACAGCCTGCTGATCACGCTGCCGTCGGTCGCCGCATCGATCCTGCTCGCGTCGCTCGCGGGCCATGCGCTCGCGAACTACCGGTTCCGCGGCAACGCCGTGCTGCTCGGGCTGTTCGTCGCCGGCAATTTCGTGCCGATCCAGATCCTGATGATTCCGGTGCGCCAGATCATGCTCGACATCGGCCTCTACAACACCGTGTGGGCGCTCGTGCTGTTCCATACCGCGTTCCAGACCGGGTTCTGCACGCTGTTCCTGCGCAACTTCATCCGCGAGTTGCCGTTCGAGCTGATCGAGGCCGCGCGCGTCGAGGGCGCGTCCGAGTGGGCCATCTACTGGCGCGTCGTGCTGCCGCTCGTGCGGCCGGCGCTCGCGGCGCTCGCGATCCTCGTGTTCACATTCGTGTGGAACGACTACTTCTGGGCGCTGTGCCTCACGCAAGGCGACGATGCGGCACCGATCACCGTCGGCGTCGCCGCGCTCAAGGGGCAGTGGACCACCGCCTGGAACCTCGTGTCGGCCGGTTCGGTGCTCGCCGCGCTGCCGTCGGTCGCGATGTTCTTCGCGATGCAGAAGCACTTCGTCGCAGGGCTCACGTTCGGCGCGACGAAAGGCTGAATCCGTCCACCCCTTCCTCTTCCTGCAAGGAATCCACGATGCACCTCGGCGTTTGCTACTACCCCGAACACTGGCCGCGCGAACAATGGGACCGCGACGCGCGGCGGATGGCCGAACTCGGCCTGACGCACGTGCGGATCGCCGAATTCGCGTGGAGCCGGATGGAGCCGGAGCCCGGCCGCTACGACTGGGCGTGGCTCGACGAAGCGATCGACACGCTCGCGCGCCAGCACCTGAAGATCGTGCTCGGTACGCCGACCGCAGCGCCGCCGAAATGGCTCGTCGACCGTCATCCGGAGATCCTGCCGGTCGGCGCGGACGGCACCGTCCGGCAGTTCGGTTCGCGTCGCCATTACGACATCTCGAGCCCCGTGTATCGCGAACACTGCGTGCGGATCGTCGACGCGATGGCGCGGCGCTACGGCGCGCATCCGGCCGTGATCGCGTGGCAGACCGACAACGAACTCGGCTGCCACAACACGCTGCCGAGCTACACGCACGCGGCGTTGACGGTTTTTCGCGCATGGCTCGCCGCGCGCTACGGCGACGTCGGTGCGCTGAACCGCGCGTGGGGCAACGTGTTCTGGAGCATGGAGTATCGCGGCTTCGACGAGATCGAACTGCCGCACCATACGCCGACCGACGCGAATCCCGCTCACGTGCTCGATTTCCGCCGCTTTCAGTCGGACGAGGTCGCGCGCTTTCATGCGGCACAGGTCGATGCGATCCGCGCGCACGCGCCGGGGCGCGACGTGCTGCACAACTTCATGGGCTTTTTCACCGAGTTCGATCACTACGCGTTCGCGCGCACCGGGACCGGGCTCGATGTCGCCGCGTGGGACAGCTATCCGGTGCCGCGCACCGAAGTGCTGCCGCTCGACGAGCAGGACAAGCATCGCTGGGCCCGCACGGGCCATCCGGACGTGTCGGCGTTCTCGCACGATCTGTATCGCGGCGTCGGCAACGGCCGGATGTGGGTGATGGAGCAGCAGGCGGGGCCCGTCAACTGGGGGCCGCACAACCCGGTGCCGCATGCCGGTGCAGTGCGGCTGTGGACGTGGGAAGCGTTCGCGCACGGCGCGGAACTCGTGTCGTATTTCCGCTGGCGGCAGTATCCGCACGCGCAGGAGCAACTGCATTCGGGCCTCAATGCCCCCGACGACAAGCTGTCAGCGGGCGGACATGAAGTGGCGCGCGTGGCCCGCGAGCTGGCCGCGTTCGACCGCGCGCTTGTCGAGGGCGCGGCCGCTCCAGCGCGCGTCGCGCTGCTGTTCGACTACGAGGCCGACTGGATGATCCGGATCCAGCCGCACGGTGCCGATTTCGACTATCAGCAGCACGCGTTCGACTGGTATCGCGCGCTGCGCGAGCTGGGGCTCGACGTCGACATCGTCGCGGCCGATGCCGACGTGTCGCGTTATGCGCTGGTCGTCGTGCCGACGCTGCCGGTCGTCCCGGATAGCGTCGCCGCGCAGGTCGCGCGCGGGGGTACGCACTGGCTGTTCGGGCCGCGCACGGGTTCGCGCACGGCCGACTTCGCGATCGTGCCGGGCCTTGCGCCCGGCAAGCTGCGAGACGTGCTGCCGATGCGGATCGCGCAAGTCGAATCGCTGCGGCCGTCGCTCGCACCGCGCGTCGCGTTCGACGGTATCGACGGTCACGCGGTGAAATGGCGCGATCACGTCGACATGGACGCGGCGACCGGAATCGACGTGCTCGCGGCGTGCGACGACGGCGTACCCGCGCTGGTGCGGCGCGCGCACGTGACGATGGCGACCGCGTGCTTCGATCGCGCGCTGTTGCGCGCGATCATCGGCCGCTGCGCGCGCGATGCCGGATTGTCCGTGGCGGCGCTGCCCGACGGCCTGAGATTGCGCCGGCGCGGGCGCGTCGTGTTCGCGCTGAATTACGGCGACGCGCCGTGCACGCTGCCCGCGCCGGCCGGCGCGCGATTCGTGCTCGGCGGCCCGGAACTCGGCGCGGTCGACCTGGCCGCATGGGTCGAGCCGGACTGACGCGATGCGATTGCTGCGGTCGCTGCATGCGCATTTCGGCGGCCTGGCCGGGATCGCGCATTTCGTTCCGCTGTCCGCCGCGGCGCTGATGCTCGGCGTCGCGATGTCGTTTACCGCGCCGTACCTGTCGCTGTTCGGCGTCGAGGCGGCCGCGATGTCGCCGTTTCTCGCGGGCGTGTTCATGACGCTGATCGCGGCGAGCGGCGTCGTCGCGAGCGCGTGGGCCGGCCGCTGGTCCGATCGCCGCGACCGGCACCGGCCGCTGCTCGTCGTGTCGCTCGCGGCCGCTGCGCTCGGGTTCGCGCTGCTGTGCGTGCTGCGCGCGCCGGTGCCGGTGATCGCGGCCGGCACGATCCTGCTCGGCGCGGGCGCCGTGTCGCTGTCGCAGATCTTCTCGTTCGCGCGGGCGGTGCTGCCGGTCGACAGCGACGCGCAGCGCGAGCTGGCCTCGGCCGCACTGCGCACGATGTTGTCGGTCGCATGGGTGTTCGGCCCCGCGCTCGGCGCGCTGATCCTCGCGCAGGCGGGCTTCACCGGGCTCTTTCTCGCGGCGGCCGCCGGCTTTGTCGCGTGTGCGGTGATCGTCGCGCGGATTCCGGAACCCGCGCGCCGGCCGGCGGCGGCCGATGCGGACAGGGCAGCCACGACGCGTGCATCCGGCAGCGATCCGGTGCTGCCGGACGAGCACGCGCCGGTCGACGCGGCGCCGGCCGTCGTCGCGCCGCGCGCAGTCGTGCTGCGCACGCTTGCCGCACTCATGCTGATCGGGCTCGCGGCGAACGCGACGATGATCGTGCTGCCGCTGTATATCGTGCGCGGGCTGGGCGGCACACCGACCAACGTGTCGGCCGCGCTCGGCCTCGCCGCGTTGCTCGAGATCCCGATGATGCTGTGGCTCGGCGTCCGTTCGACCCGGCTGAACAAGGCGCGCTGGCTGACGGGGTGCGCGGCCGTGCATGCTGTGTACTTCGCCGGGCTCGCCGCGGTGACGCGCGTCGACGCGATCCTGCCGCTGCAACTGCTGAGCGCGTGCGTGGTCGCGATCACGTCGTGCCTCGGCATGACGCGCGTGTGCGACCTGATGCCGACGCGCCCCGGCACCGCGACCGCGATGTTTTTCAGTACGGCGCGCGTCGGCTCGATCGTGTCGGGTGTGCTGTCGGGCGCGTGCGTCGACCTGTTCGGCTATCGTGCGACGTTCGCGGGCTGCGGCGCGCTCGCACTCGTGGCGCTCGCGCTGCTCGTTCACGATGCGCGCGACCCGCAGGCCGGCGCAACACGCGTGCCGAAGCGGCCGCGCGGCCGCTTCGACGCACCGCACTGACGCGCGGCGCGCGCCAGTGCGGTGGCGGGTCAGCGTCGCCGGTATGCGTCGAGCGACGACAGCGCGTGGCCGTGGAAGTCGAACAGCGTGTTGTTGTCCCACTGATCGCCCGCGCCGAGCTTCCAGCCGACGCCCGGTGTCGGGATCCATTCCGGTTCCCACCAGAACACGCCCGAGCCGCGGTTGCCCGGCACGCCCTTCACGATGTCGACCACGGCCGAGAGGAACTGCGCCTGCCCGGCCGGCGACGGCGGGAAAGCCGTCGATCCGGTGTTCGTCATCGCGTTCGGCTCCGAATCGCCATCGCTCGTGGTCCACGGATACGCGGTTTCCACGACGATCAGCTCCTTGTCGTAGCGCACCGCGAGATCGTTCGCGTTGTTGCGCAAGTCGTCGAGCGCGCCTTGCCATTGCGGGTAGTACGACAGGCCGATCACGTCGAACGCGACGCCGCGCTGCGTCGCGCTGTCGAACCACCAGCGGCTCTTCCCGTTGTCGCCGCCGCTGTCGACGTGCAGCATCACCTTGATGCGCGGATCGACGGCCTTCACCGCGTCGTGGCCCGTCTTCAGCAATTGCGCGAGGTTGTCCCACTGATCGTAGCGACCGAGCGGCCACAGCATGCCGCCCGTGATCTCGTTGCCGATCTGCACCCACTCGGGCCGCACGCCGACGCGTTCGAGCCGGCGCAGCACGTCGGTCGTGTACGCGGACAGCAACGCACAGGTGTCGGCCAGGTTCTTGCCGGCCCACGCATGCGGCGGGTATTGCTTGCCCGGATCGGCCCACCAGTCGCTGTAGTGGAAGTCGATCAGGATGCGCATCCCGAGCGCGGCCGCACGTCGCGCGAGCGCAATGGCGTGCGCCGCATCGTTGTAGCCGGCCGCGGCGCTCTGGTTCGCGGGGAAGAAGTCCGGGTTGCCGGGGTCGTTCCAGACCTTGATGCGGATCGCGTCGACGCCGTGCGCCCGCAGGATCTTCAGGCAGTCGCGCGCGGCGCCGCCGCGGTCGAAGAAGGTTGCGCCATGGGCTTCGAGTTCCGGCAGCGTCGATACGTCGGCACCCATCGCGAACGGGCTCGCCGCCGCGCCGCGCGCGGTGCGTTGCGCGAAGGCCGGCAGCGGGCCGGCCAGGTCGAGGCACGCGAGCGCCGCGGTTGAAACGCTCCAGCGCAACATCGATCGTCTGTTCATCGTCATCCTCCAGTAATGGGCCCGGTCGCTCGACGGATCACGGGCTTCTGAGATTTAAGCGCTTAAATTTTCGACCTCGATACGAGGCCGGATCGAGCGTAGCGCAGTCGCCGTTGCACACGCAAAGAACGCATGCGTTGCCTACTATCTGGCGATGGCGATGGCGATGGCGATGGCGATGACGACGCAAACCGTACGACGTGCACCGGAGCGCATGCGCTTGTCGTTCATGCGTCGAGCGTGCGCCCGGTCGCCGCGATAAACGTTCGTACCGCGCTCAGCCGCGAGGGCGCGCTACGCGCGAACCGCCACACGATACCGGGTCGTCTGCCGATAGGTGTCGCGGCCGAACCGGCGGTGAGGTGGCCGGGCCGGGATGCTGCGGGCGCGGGCGCGGTCGCGATACGCTCTCGGCGTCCGCGCGTGGCGCCTGCCCGCGTGTCCTTGTCTGGCGCGCCGGCAGGCGCATCGCGCTACGAACGGTCGCGATTCCGTGCGCGCGTCGCACCGGTAATGACCGCGATGCCGAACAGAACGACGGCCACGATCGCGATGATGTGCTGCGAGACATGCAGCGTCGTCAATCCCCACGCCACGCCGCCGATGAAAATGATCCATCCGACCAGGTAGATAAGCAGGGTCATCGTTTTTCTCCTTGCGGTTTGGTTTCATAGCGCGGACTGCTGGCGCGCGGCGTGCCGAAACGTGAAACCCGGCGGCGTTTGCTCGTACCCGTGCAGCCAGCTGTCGAAAGCTTGCAAGCTGTAATGCGTACCGTTGATTTCAATCGTTTGCATCCGACCCGATGCGTACCGCAGCTCGGCGGCCTGCTTCAGCCCTTTCGGATCGAAGGTGCCGCGCCAGCCGTCATGGCGCCAGCTCGAGATGCCGATGTGAATTTCGCCTGATTTGCTTGTCACGTCGATGCCCGGAGGTTAGTGGATGCCGTCGCGAGCAGCAAAGTACGTGCCGCCGCGCGGCACGTACTTTGCTTCGGGTGGAGGATCATCAGTTCGGGCCAACGGCGAGCGAAGCCGACACCTTGCCGTTGGTCCGTGCGCTGCGGCGCGAACGGGCCGGCTTGCGCCGCAGCGGCGCGCTCGGGCTGCAGCAGATCAGCGAACTGAAGGTGACGCCCGGCATCGATTTCGCGGGTCCGCTGCCGGCCGACGTGCAGAAGACGAGCATGATTTCGTCCGCGATCGCCGCGCATGCACGGGCAGCCGACGCGTCGCGTGCATTCGTGGCGTTCCTGAAGACCGCGCCGGCCGCGGCCATCCTGCAACGCAGCGGTCTCGATCCGCGGTGACGCGAGCGCCCGGACGGCGCTCGCGACGAGACGTTCGAAGCGGGGAACGTTCCGCCGACGCGCCGCGTGTCGGCTACGCCGCCGACAACGTGATCGACACGCCCGTCGCCGTATAAACGGGCGTCGCCTTGAACCCGTCGACCGTCACCGTCGAGAACTTCGCCGAACCGGCTGCGCCATCGATCAGCGCGATGGTGTCGCCGGCTTTCGGCGCATAGCCGTTCACGAACTTCACGTGCAGCGTGCCGCCCGCGACGGTGAGCGCGCCGCCCACGCGCAGGCGCCCGCCGCCGTTGCCGTCGATGTCGAGTTCGAGCGTCGTATTGTCGAGCTGCGTATAGCGGGTCGCGACCGTCACGGGCGCGCCTGCCGCGATCCGGATGCCGCCGCCGGCGCCGACATACACGTCGCCGTTGCCGAACGCTTTCGCTGACGCGGCAGCGAGCGTGCCGCCGCCGACCTGCGTGCCGCCCGTATAGCTGTTGTTGCCGGCCAGCGTCAGCGTGCCGGTGCCTTGCAGCGTCAGCTTGCCGGCGCCCGCGATGTCGTTGCGCCACAGGTCGGCGGCGTTGAGTCCGCCCTTCGACGCGTCCATCGACACGATCACGTTGCCGTTGAATGCACCGTACCCATCGGCGGCGGCGAACAGGTTCAGGCGGCCCCAGCCTTCCGCATCGTCCATCACAGGGAAGCCGGACGGCAGTTCGGTGGTCTTCAGCACGACGCGCCGCTGGTCGGCGCCCAGATACGGGAAGCGCGTCTGCAGCAGGATCTCGGCGCCCTTCGGCACGACCGGCGGCGCGTCGGTCGATTCGATCGCGCCGAAGCCGAACGTCATGCGCCGCATGAACGCCGCCTTGCTCGTCGCGTAGTTGGCAAACCGGTCCGTCGTGGTCGTGCCCGAGCGCGCGAACGTCGTGAACGTCGCATCGGTGGTGCCGGTGAGCTGCTGCAGCGTCTGGTGCGCCTGGCCATACGCGGCTTGCGCGTCGCCGGTGTACGCGGTCAGGTTGGCCGCGCTGACGGCCAGCGCGAGCATGCGGCCGCCGATCACGTCGAGCGGCGAGTGCATGCCGGCCAGAATCCGGTTCTCGCCCAGTTCGAGGCCGCGGCCGACCATTTCCTGGAATCGCTCCGGCACGAGCCATGCCATCGTCATCGCATCGCGCATCGCTTCGGCTTCGTGGCCGCTGATGAAACCGCCGTCGGTCGCGGGCGTCGTGCTTTCCGCGGGAACGAGCGTCGGCGCGACGACGACGCTCGTGCTCCAGCGATACGGTCGCGCATACTTGTAGAAGCGCTTCGCGGGTTCGGTCGACGCGTTGTTGCCCATCTCGTTGAGCAGGTCGACGACTTTCCCAAAATTCGCGTTGCCGCTGCTGCCGACGCCGACGTTGTTGCCGCTGTCGTTGTACAGGACGGTCGTGGCATCGGCGGGAACGCTGGTGATGCTGGTCGTCTGCTGCGCCGCGGTGCGCCATGCCGTGGTGAGCGGGCCCATGCCGTCGGTCACGCTGTAGCCCTTGCCGCGCCGGTCGTCGTAGTACGCGGCATCCGCCTGCTGCTGCGTGCGCGCGGTCGTCGCGTTGACCACGTACTGCACGTTGGCCGACAGCACCGTGCCGTTCAGGATCGTGCCGCACGGTGTGCCGCTGCCGGGCAGTCCCGAGCAGGTGGACGGCGAGATGGCCGGAAACGCGCCGTTGGCCGGCGCGGTGACGCCCGCATCGACCAGCATGGTCGACGGTTGCCACAGATCGAGGAAGCGGCTCACCACGCGCACGGCGGCGTTCGTCGACAGCGTCGCATAGCGCGCGTCGCCACGCTGGTTGGTCGCGATGTTGTCGACGAAGGCCGCAACGCTCGGCACGGGCGCGCTGTCGACGAAGCCGGGGTCGGCCGGCGGCGCCGGAACTGCCGCAGTTGTCGGGTTAGTCGAGACGACATCGTCGCCGCCGCCGCAGGCAGCCAGTACGATCGCGCTCGACAGGGCTGCGACGTGCAGCGGGAAACGGCTTCGTGATGCAAACATGCAAGACTCCATCCTGATGATCGAAGATGGCGAATTGTGGTGGTCGATCGTGACGCGGCGGTTAAGGATTTGCTTCGATTCGTTTGTGCGCGTGAGCGTGTCTCATCCTCTCGGGATGATGTTTAGTCAGCGTTCCTGAACGGCATGAGCGTTGGAGGAAAAGCGCCGGTCGATGCCGGTACGTTCGTCGCGGGAACGAGCGGGCCGTCGCCGTGTACGGCCGGCCTGCCGTCACCATCGAAACCGGCGTGTCAGTCGGGCACGCCGGTTTCGTCGATGAAGCGCATCGCGTAATGAAATTGAAAGAAACGGGCGCGCGATCAGTCGAGCCCGCCCTGGCACAGGTACTTGATCGACAGGTAGTCGTCGAGGCCGTGGCGCGAACCTTCGCGGCCATAACCCGATTCCTTCACGCCACCGAACGGCGCGGCCTCGCTCGCGAGCGCGCCCTCGTTGATGCCGACGATGCCCGTTTCGAGCCGTGCCGACACGCGCGCGATCCGCCGGACGTCCTGCGTGTAGAAATACGCGGCGAGCCCGAACGGCGTGTCGTTCGCGGCGCTGACGGCTTCGTCCTCGGTGTCGAACGGAAACAGCGCGGCGACCGGCCCGAACGTCTCCTCGCAACCGAGCTGCATGCCGGGAGTCGCATCGGCGAGCACGGTCGGCGCGTAATAGTTCGGCCCCAGTTCGGGCAAGCGCCTGCCGCCCGTCAGTACGCGGGCGCCGCGCTCGACCGCATCGTCGACGTGACGCGCGATCTTGTCGACCGCGCGCGCGTTGATCATCGGGCCGATCTGCGCGGCCGGGTCGGTCGCCGGCGCGACTTTCAACGCACCGACCCGCGCGGCGAGCTTCGCGGCGAATGCGTCGTAGATTCGCGCCTGCACGTACACGCGATTCGGCGACACGCACGTCTGGCCGCCGTTGCGGAACTTGGCGGCCATCAGCCCGTCGACGGCGGCGTCGAGCTCGGCATCGTCGAACACGATGAACGGCGCATTGCCGCCGAGCTCGAGCGACAGCTTCTTGAGCGTCGCGGCCGATTCGCGTGCGAGCAGCTTGCCGACGGGCGTCGATCCCGTGAACGTGATCTTGCGTACGCGGCCGTCGGCGAGCCAGTCGGCCACCGCGTTGATGCCGTGCTCGCGCGATGCGGCGATCATGTTCAGCACGCCGGGCGGCACACCGGCTTCCTGCGCGAGGAACGCCAGCGCGAGTGCCGTGAGCGGCGTGTCTTCGGCCGGCTTCGCGACGACCGTGCAGCCGGCCGCGAGCGCGGGCGCGATCTTGCGCGCGATCATCGCGAGCGGGAAATTCCACGGCGTGATCGCGGCGACGACGCCGATCGGCTCCATGACCGCACTCAGCCGCTTGCCGCGCTGCTGTTGCGGAATCAGGTCGCCGTACGTGCGGGTCGCTTCCTCGGCGAACCACATCACATACGACGCGCCATACGCGACTTCGCCGCGCGCTTCGGCGAGCGGCTTGCCTTGTTCGCGCGACATCAGTTTCGCGAGATCCTCGGTGTGCGCAACGATCGCCGCATGCCACGCCCGCAGGATCGCCGCGCGTTCGCGGGCCGGTGTCGCGCGCCACGCGGGCAGCGCGCGCGCGGCCGCGTCGGTCGCGGCCCGTGCGTCGGCGGCGCCGCTGTCGGGTGCGTCGGCGACGCGCTCGAGCGTTGCCGGATCGGTGACCGTGAAGTGACGGCCGTCGAGCGCGTCGCGCCACGCGCCGTCGATCAGGTTGGCACTGCGAACGAGTTCGGTGCGAGAGAGGGTAAGTGACATGGCAGGTCCTTGGATGAGGGCGGCTCGACGGCGGCCGGCGGACCCGTCGCGACGACGCGCGTATGGCGCGCGGCTGCGCTCGGGGTAGCCGCCGCCGCTCGTCAGTGCCGGTCGCCGAACAGAGACTCGAGCGGATAGTGCCGCTTGACGAACGGCGACTTGATGATCACGTAGCTGAAATACTTCTCGATGCCGATGTTCTGCTCGAGCAGCCCTTCGACGATCGTCTGGTAATGGCTCACGCTGCGCGTGACGAACTTGAGCAGATAGTCGTAGCCGCCGCTCGCGAGATGGCATTCGACGATCTCGTCGACATTGCGGATCGCCGCGACGAACCGGTCGAAGTCCTCGCGCCGGTGGTCGGCCAGCGTGACCTCGGTAAACACCACCTGCACGTCGCCGAGCTTCTCGAGCTGGATGTGCGCGCCGTACCCGGCGATGTAGCCGGCTTTCTCGAGCCGCTTCACGCGGATCAGGCACGGGCTCGGCGACAGTCCGACTGCATCGGCCAGTTCGACGTTGGTCATGCGCCCGCGCTTTTGCAACTGGGAAAGAATGCGCAGGTCGATCCGGTCTAGCTTGCTATCCGTCATGTTCGCGTGAGAAGGCAGAAATGGAATGTCCGGTTACTTTAGAGTCGAACGGTAGCCGCCACAAGCCCGGCTTTCCCTCGCCCGATTCACGCCCGACTCACGCCGGCTGCGCGTGGGCGGCGTCGAGCGCGCGCTGCACGCCCGCGTCGGCCAGCACGTCGTCGAGCGTCTTGCGCAAGCGATCGAACATCAGGTCGAATTCGCCGGCGGTAAAGCTCAGCGCCGGCGCGAAACCGAGCACGCCGTCGCCGAACGCGCGGAACACGATGCCGTTCGCGTACGCGGCCGCCGTGATCCGGTCGGATAGGTTCAGCGCCGGGTCGAAGCGCGTCTTGCGCGCCTTGTCGGCTACCAGTTCGAGCGCGCCGAGCAGGCCAACCGAACGCGCATCGCCGACCAGCGGGTGATCGCGCAGTGCGGCAAGGCCCGCCGCGAAGCGCGGCGCCATCGCCTGGCCGTTCGCGAGCAGCCCGCCGTCGTGATAGAGCTTCAGCACCTCGAGGCCGATCGCGGCGCTGACCGGATGCGCGGAATACGTCTGGCCATGCCCGACCACCGCGGAATCGGTGCGACTGCCCGCGATCCCTTCATAGATCTCGTCGGACATCAGTACCGCGCCCATCGGCGCATAGCCGGCCGTCAACCCCTTGGCAACGGTCATCAGGTCCGGCTCGACGCCTTCGGTCTCGCACGCGAACAGCGGGCCCGTGCGGCCGAAGCCGGTGATCACCTCGTCGGCCACGAACAGGATGCCGAGGCGCCGGCATGCGTCGCGCATCGCCTTCAGCCAGCCTGCGGGCGGCACGATCACGCCGCCCGAGCCTTGCACCGGCTCGCAGAAGAATGCCGCGACGTTGTCCGCGCCGAGTTCCGCGACCTTCGATTCCAGCGCGGCGACGGATGCGGCGATCAGCGCCTGCGGATCGTCGCCGAGCGGGTGGCGATACGGGTAGGGCGACGGAATGTGGTGCTGGTCGGCGCGCGGCAGGTCGAAATGTCGATGGAACGCCGGCAACGCGGTGAGTCCGGCGCCGATCGACGACGAGCCGTGATAGCCGCGCTCGAGCGCGATCATGTGCTTTTTCGACGGGCGGCCGGTGGCGTTGAAATAGTGCGTGATGAAGCGCACCGCGGAATCGACGGCGTCCGAGCCGCCGAGCGTGAAGTACACGCGGTTGAGCGACGCGGGCGCGAGGGCCGCGAGCCGCTCGGCGAGTTCGATCGCCGGCTGCGACCCGAAGTGGAAATAGCCGGTTGCGTACGGCAGCTTCGCCATCTGGTCGGCTGCCGCCTTGACGATGCTGTCGCGGCCGTAGCCGACGTTGACGCACCACAGGCCGGAGAACGCATCGAGCAGCGTGTGGCCGTCCGCGTCGCGCAGGAACACGCCGTCGGCGGATTCGAGCACGGTGACGCCGCGCGCTTCGTGCACGCGATAGTTGACGACGGGATGGATCAGGTGTTGACGATCGGCTTCGATCAGCGCGGATTGGGTCATGGCGGGGCGGGACTCTCGTCGGGTGTCAGAGGTGAACCCATCCTAACGAGCGAGAAAGCCCCGCGTGCCTTCAATTTGCAGCCTGAAACGTACGGATGCGGCGTTTGCACGGGGCGCATCGACATTTTCTGCTGCGCCCCCGGCCCGGCGCGGGTCACCCGTTCAACCCGTTCAATCCGTTCAATATCCGCGCACGCGATCGACGACGCCGATCATCGGCTGTCCTGCACGGTGGCGCGCGAGGTTCGCGAGCACGGCGTCGACGGCCGTGTCGGGCCGCGTCGCGCTGGCAATATGCGGCGTGATCCGGATGCGCGGATGCAACCAGAACGGATGGCCGGCCGGCAAAGGTTCGGGGTCGGTCACGTCGAGGATCACGCTGTCGAGCCGGCCGCTGTCGAGCGCCGCGAGCAGCGCGTTCGCGTCGAGTTGCGGGCCGCGTCCGACCTGCACGAGCGACGCGCCGTCCGGCAGCGCGTCGAACACGCGCGCGCCGAGCAACCCGCGCGTGTCGTCCGTCAGCGGCAGCAGGCAGATCAGGATGTCGGTGCGCGCCAGGAACGCATCCAGCGCCGTGTCGCCCGCATGGCACTCGACGCCGTCGAGCGTGCGCGGCGTGCGGCTCCAGCCGGCGCACGGGAAGCCGAAGCGCCGCAGCATGTCGAGCACGGCCTGGCCGAGCGTGCCGAGCCCGAGCACGCCGATGCGGCGCGACGCGGCCGCGCACACCGGCCGCTCGTGCCATACCTGCGCGCGTTGCTGCGCCGCGTAGTCGAACAGGTCGCGGTGGATCGTCAGCACGGCCTGCGTCACATACTCGACCATGCCGTCGACGATGCCGGGCTCGATCATCCGCACGACCGGGATGTGCGCGGGCACGCGCGACAGGTCGAACTGGTCGATGCCGGCGCCGACGGAGAACACGATCTCGAGGTTCGGCAGCAGCGCGACCGGATCGTCGGGCGGTTGCCATGCAGCGAGGTAGCGCACCGCGTCCGGATCGCCGATGTCCGGCCAGATCCGGAACGCGAGATCGGGCGCCTGTTGCGCGAAGCGGCGTGCCCATTGCGCGCCGCGCACCGGATCGGCCTTGTAGACGAAGCTCGTCTCACCCATCGCTCAGCCGAGCGCCTGGTTGACGATCGCGAATGCGCGCAGCGCCGGATCGCGCGCGGGCGCCGCGCCGCGCACCATCGCGACGACCGTGTCGACGCGAGGCAACCCGAGCCCCTGCAACCAGTCGGACAGCCCGCTGTCGCCCGGCGCGTCGAGGCGCACGAACATGCCCTCGTGCAGCGCGAGCCAGTGGCTGATGAGCGCCTGCGCGCGCAGCGCATCCGGCGCGATCACCGGGCCGATCGCATGGCCGCGGCCGAACCGGCGAAACAGCGCGAAGCCGAGCAGTTCGCCGTCGCGATCGAGCGCGATGCCGTTGGCGACGCCGAGCAGCGCATCGATCACCCCGTCGCGCGGATAGCCGGCCGCCCGCGACGCGAGCGCGGCGAGTCGCGGGCCGTCGTTCGCGCCGATCGGCCGCAGTCGTTCGCCGGGCGGCAGCGAGATCAGCGGCGGCTGGAACGCGGCGCCCTGGTGCTGATCGATCGTGTCGACCACCTCGAATCCGAATTTCTCGTACAACGGTTCGCCGGCTGGCGTCGCATGCAGAAAGACGGTCCGCTCGCCGAAACTGTCGACGATCCGCGCGAGGAGTTCGCGGCCGATGCCGCGGCCCTGGTACTCGGGCGACACGATGACCATGCCGAGCGACGCGTGCGACTCGCCGAAACGCCAGCCGAGCGCGGTGCCGACGACGCCGGTCTCGTCCTCGGCGACGAAGCCGCTGCCGAGCTGCAGCACGAAGCGCCAGTCGTCGACCCGATGCGGCCAGTTGAACGCTTCAGACAGCCGATGCGCGGCGGGCAGGTCGCGTTCGGCGAACGGGCGATAGGTAAGCGTGCGGGAAGGGTTGAGGTCGGCCACGCCGGACTCCGGATCGGTAGGAATGACGCATCCACTCTGCCAGCGGCGGTACGGCGCGGATAGGACGATTCGCCTGTTTTACGCCGGCAGCGGCCGGTTGCGCGAGATCGACGCAAACCCGCTCGACCAGCGCGACGGAACGCGCGCTTCGTGCCGCGCGGGACGGTCATTCCGGCAGCTTCTGCTGCGCACGCGCCAGTACGATTGAAGCAGTGCGAGGTGCGGCGCGTTGCTGTCTCGCAGCATCCCGCGCACGGTCCGGGCGGCGCCGCAGATCGTGCCGTGCAGGCCCGGCAACACGCGGCGGTTCTGCGTTTTGAGCGGCGCGGAACGACGTGCGAAGGATTTTTTGCCTTGATTCAATTTCGTTCAACCCAGCCCGTCCCCGGCCCTGCCGGGGCTTTACACCGACAGGACGTCACATGATCAACTTTGAACCGAAATTCATCACGTTCGACTGCTATGGCACGCTGACCCGCTTCCGGATGGGCGACATGGCGCGCGAGATTTACGCGGACCGGCTCTCTCCGGTCGATCTCGAGGAATTCGTGCGCGTGTTCTCCGGATACCGGCTCGACGAGGTGCTCGGTGCCTGGAAGCCGTACCGCGACGTCGTCGTCAATGCGATCCGGCGCACCTGCGACAGGCTCGGCGTGAAGTTCGACGAAGCCGAGGCCGAACGCTTCTATCTGGCCGTCCCGACCTGGGGGCCGCACCCGGACGTGCCGGCCGGCCTGTCGCGGCTCGCGAAGAAGTACAAGCTGGTGATCCTGTCGAATGCGTCGGACGACCAGATCATGAGCAACGTCGACAAGCTGGGCGCGCCGTTCCACGCGGTCTTCACCGCGCAGCAGGCGCAGTCGTACAAGCCGCGCATGCAGGGTTTCGAATACATGTTCGGCAAGCTCGGCTGCCAGCCGCAGGACGTGCTGCACGTGTCGTCGAGCCTGCGCTACGACCTGATGACGGCCGAGGATCTCGGCATCAAGCACAAGGCATTCGTCAATCGCGGCCACGAGCCGGGCACGCCGTTCTACAACTACTACGAGGTATCCGACATCGGCCATCTCGCGACGCAGCTCGGTCTGTAAGCGACCGTCGCCTGCCGCGTACCCGGGAGAACCCGGGTACGCGGCAGGCTGTCGGCGTCAGAAGATCACGTAGACCTTGCGCATCGTTTCGCGCACCTGCCACAGCCCTTCGGTATTCGCGGCGAAGAACAGCGTGTCGCCCGCGCCGAACTCGGCCGCCTCCTCGCCGTTCGGCGCAAACGTGCCGGCACCCGCGAGGAAATGCATCACCTCCGCTTCCTTCACCGTGCGCCGGTAAGTGCCCGGCGTGCATTCGAATACGCCGGTGTCGAACGCCTCGCTGCCCGGGATGACCACCTGGCGGCCCGCCACGCGGGCGGGCTCGGTGCCGGGCAATCCGGCCGTGCCCCAGTCGTCGGGCAGATCGGCTTCGTGCAAACGGGAAATCTTCTGAACTTTCATGCGTGTTTTCCTGGAGACGGTGGAGAGGGCGGCTCACTGCGGCATGCGGGCGTCGCGGCCGACCAGGACATTCGGCTCGCCTCGACCATCTCCGGCTCGCGGACGCGCAGCAAATCATGCTGCGCAGACGGCCCAAAACGGTCGAATCGTGTCGTGCAGCCGCCCCGAATCGCGACAACCGGCATTTTGGCGGTGCTTAAATGAACTCAATACGCAAGACGTTGCGCTCGCCACCAGCCGGCGGGCGCGGCGGGATTCTCGAACCACGCTGGACCCCAGGACCCACTTTCCACAGTCAGGAGCAGTTCGGATGAGCGACGATATCGACAACGGCGGCGACAAGGGCGGCTTTACGCGCCGCGACATGATGCGGGTCATGGCAGCGAGCGGCATGATGGCCGTTGGCACCGGCGGGCTGCTGATGGGGACGAAGTCAGCGTTCGCCGCGCCCGCGCCCGTGCCGAAGCGCGGCGGCAAGATCCGGGTGGCGAACGAATCGAGCTCGACGGCCGATACGCTCGATCCGGCCAAGGGCTCGACGGGCGCCGACTACATCCGCTTCTTCATGTTCTACAGCGGCCTCACGCAGCTGGATGCAAGCCTGACGCCGCAGATGAACCTGGCCGAGTCGCTGCAGACGACCGACGCGAAGACCTGGATCATCAAGCTGCGCAAGGGCGTCACGTTCCACGACGGGAAGACGGTCGGCCCGGCCGACGTCGTGTTCTCGCTGATGCGCCACAAGAACGCGGCCACTGCATCGAAGGTCAAGACGATCGCCGACCAGTTCACCGACGCGAAGGTGACCGGCCCCGACGCGGTCACGCTCACGCTCGCCAGCGCGAACGCGGACCTGCCCGTGATCCTCGCGACGCCTCAACTCGTGATCGTCAAGGATGGCACGACCGACTTCACGACCGGCATCGGCTGCGGTCCGTACAAGCTGAAGTCCTTCAAGCCCGGCGTCTCGACGGTCGGCGTGCGCAACGACAGCTACTTCAAGCCCGGGATGCCGTATCTCGACGAGGTCGAGCTGATCGGCATCAGCGACAGCGCCGCGCGCCTGAACGCGCTGCTGTCGGGCGACGTGCAACTGGTGAATGCGATCGATCCGCGCTCGACGCAGCGTGTCGCGTCGACGCCCGGCTATGCGCTCAAGGAAACCAAGTCGGGTCTTTATACCGACCTCATCATGCGCAGCGAAAGCCCGCTGACCGCGAACCCGGATTTCGTCGAGGGGATGAAGTACCTGTTCGACCGCGAGCAGATTCGCTCGGCGGTGTTCCGCGGCTACGCGGTGATCGGCAACGATCAGCCGATTCCGCCGGGCCATCGCTACTTCAACGCGTCGCTGCCGCAACGACCGCACGATCCGGACAAGGCGAAATTCCTGTTCCAGAAGGCCGGCGCGCTGGGCGTCGCGCTGCCGCCGATCTACGCGACGTCGGACGCGAACGGGTCGATCGAAATGGCCGTGCTGCTGCAGCAGGCCGGCCAGAAGATCGGGCTGAACCTGCAGGTGAACCGCGTGTCGCCCGACGGCTACTGGTCGAACCATTGGATGAAGCATCCGCTCGGCTTCGGCAACATCAACCCGCGCTCGAGCGCCGACGTGCTGTTCACGCAGTTCTTCAAGTCGGATGCGCCGTGGAACGAGTCGGGCTGGAAGAACCCGAAGTTCGACCAGTTGCTGCTCGCCGCGCGTTCGGAGACCGACGATGCGAAGCGCAAGCAGATGTATGGCGACATGCAGGTGCTCGTCGCGCAGCAGGGCAGGATCGGCATCCCGGCATTCATCAGCTTCCTCGACGGGTACGACAAGCGCCTCGCGGGCCTCGGTTCGATCCCGACCGGCCCGATGATGGGTGGCATGTTCGCCGAGCACGTGTGGTGGACCGCTTGACGCCGCTGCGTGCCCGCGTTGCGTTGCCGGCGCGGGTTCCCGCTCCGGCAACGGACGCCCTTTCCGGGAGTGCCGCGCCATGAACCGTATCCTGCTCGGACTGATCGGCCGCCGCATCGCGGTCACCGCGCTGACGCTGCTGATCGTGTCCGTGATCATCTTCACGATCACGAACCTGCTGCCGGGCGACGCCGCGCAGGCCGCGCTCGGCCAGTCCGCGACGCCGGAGACGGTCGCCGCGCTGCGTCAGCAGTTCGGCCTCGACATGCCGGCCCACGTGCGCTACGTGCACTGGCTCGCGGGCCTGATGCACGGCGATTTCGGCCGCTCGCTGTCGAGCGACATGCCGGTGTCCGACATGATCGGCGGCCGCTTGCCGAAATCGCTGACGCTCGCGGCGATCACGACCGCCGTGTCGGTGCCGATCGCGCTGCTGTTCGGCATCCTCGCCGCGGTCAAGCGCGGGTCCGTGATCGATCGCGTGATCAGCCTCGGCACGCTGTCGCTCGTCGCGACACCGGAATTCCTGATCGCGACGGTCGCCGTGCTCGTGCTCGCCGTGAAGCTGCACTGGCTCTCCGCACTGTCGTACAGCGGCCCGATCGAAAGCGTCCACGACTTCCTGCGTGCCTATGCGATGCCGGTGCTGACGCTCTGTGCGGTGGTGATCGCGCAGATGGCACGGATGACGCGCGCCGCGGTGATCGAGCAGTTGAGCGCATCGTATGTCGAGATGGCCGTGCTCAAGGGGGCGAGCCCCGCGCGCGTCGTGCTGCGCCATGCGCTGCCGAACGCGATCGGGCCGATCGCCAATGCGATCGCACTGAGCCTGTCCTATCTGCTCGGCGGCGTGATCGTCGTCGAGACGATCTTCAACTATCCGGGCCTGGCCAGCCTGATGGTCGATGCTGTCGGCAACCGCGACTTCCCGCTGGTGCAGGCGTGCACGCTGATCTTCTGCGTGGCCTATCTGATGCTCGTGCTGTTCGCCGACCTGTGCTCGATCGTGTCGAACCCGCGACTGCGGACCTGATCGCCCACCATTCTCCCGAGAGACGGACCATGCACCCGACCGAACCCGTACAACGCAGCAGCGCGCTGCCGCCGCCCGGCGATCCGCTCCCGTCGTGGGGCGACCCGCCACCGCCCGCCGCGCCTTCCCCGGACCGGCCGCGCAAGCGCCGCGCCATGCGCCTGAGCCTGACGACGGGCGGCTGGGTCGGCCTGTCGATGGTCGGACTGATGCTGTTCATCGCGGTGTTCGCGCCGCTGCTCGCGCCGCACGAGGTCGGCTCGATCGTGACGCCCGACGTGTTCGCACCGTTCGGCGCGAAGTTGCCGTTCGGTTCGGACTTCCTCGGCCGCGACATGTTGAGCCGGATCCTGTACGGCACGCGACTGACCGTGCTGCTCGCGCTCGCGGCGGTGCTGCTCGCCGCGCTGTCCGGCACCACGCTCGGGCTGCTCGCGACGGTGTCGGGCCGCGTGGTCGACGAGACGATGAGCCGCGTGCTCGACGCGCTCACGTCGATCCCGTCGAAGATGTTCGCGCTGATGATCGTCGCCGCGTTCGGCTCGTCGCTGCCGCTGCTGATCCTGACCGCGGCGATCAGCTACATGCCGGGTTCGTACCGGATCGCGCGCGCGCTGGCGGTCAACATCAGCACGCTCGAGTTCGTGCAGGTCGCGCGAGCACGCGGCGAGAGCGCGCTGTATATCGCCTGCGTCGAGATGCTGCCCAACATGATTCACCCGATGCTCGCCGACACCGGGCTGCGCTTCACGTTCGTCGTGCTGCTGCTGAGCGGCCTCAGCTTTCTCGGGCTCGGGGTGCAGCCCCCGTATGCGGACCTCGGTTCGCTCGTGCGCGAGAACATCGCAAGCCTCGGCGACGGTTCGGCCGTCGCGATCATGCCCGCCGTTGCGATCGCGATCCTGACGGTGGGCGTCAACCTGTTGATCGACGGCTTGCCGCATCGCGGCCGCCGCAAGGCCGCGGCCGGCGCTGCGGGAGGACACTGATGCGACACGAATCGAACCCGCTCGTCGAGGTGCGCGGGCTGCGCGTGGTCGGCGGCCGGCCGGGCGGTGCGGAAACGACGATCGTCGACGGCGTCGACTTCGATATCCGGCGTGGCGAGGTACTCGCGCTGATCGGCGAATCGGGCTCGGGCAAAACCACGATCGCGTTGTCGCTGATGGGCCACGCGCGCGCCGGTTGCCGGATCGCCGGCGGCTCGGTCAAGCTCGACGGCAAGGACCTCTGCACGCTGTCCGCGCAGGCGCTGACCGCGCTGCGCGGCCGCCGGGTCGCCTACATCGCGCAGAGCGCCGCCGCCGCGTTCAATCCGTCGCGCACGATCCTCGACCAGGTGATCGAGAGCGCGCTGATCCACGGGACGATGACGAAGCGCGACGCGCAGGCGAAAGCGGTCGAGCTGTTCCGCGCGCTCGCGCTGCCGGAGCCCGGGACGATCGGCAAGCGCTATCCGCACCAGGTGTCGGGCGGGCAGTTGCAGCGGCTGATGGCCGCGATGGCGCTGATCACCGATCCGGAGCTGGTCATCCTCGACGAGCCGACGACGGCGCTCGACGTGACCACGCAGATCGACGTGCTGCAGGCGTTCAAGAGCGTGATCCGGCGCTGCGGCATGAGCGCCGTGTACGTCTCGCACGATCTGGCCGTCGTCGCGCAGATGGCCGACCGGATCGTCGTGTTGAGCGACGGCGTGATCCGCGAATCGGGCGATACCGAACAGATCCTGCATGCGCCCGCGCATCCGTACACGCAGAGCCTGATCGCGGCGGTGACGCCGGGCGAGGCCGAACGGGACGCGAAGCCCGCGCCGGCGCCGCTGCTAGACGTGCGCGGCGCGGTCGCCGGCTATGGTGGCCGCACCGCGAAGGGCTGGCCGGCGAAAGTGATCCTGCATGAAGTCGACTTGCGCATCGGGCGCGGGCAGACGGTCGGCGTGATCGGCGAATCGGGTTCGGGCAAGACGACGCTCGCGAAGGTGATCGCGGGCCTGGTGCCGGCCACGGGCGGGCAGATTCTGCTCGACGGCGAGCCGCTCGCGCGCGATGTCGGCAAGCGCACGAAGGAGCAGCATCGCCGCGTGCAGATCGTGTTCCAGAACGCGGATACCGCGCTCAATCCGGTGCATACCGTCGAGCGCACGCTCGCGCGGCCGCTCGCGTTCTATCACGGGATCCGGGGTGCGCGCGCACGGCGGCGCGTCGCGGAACTCCTCGAACTCGTGCGGCTGCCGCAGGCGGTCGCCGGGCGACGCACCGGCGAGCTGTCGGGCGGGCAGAAGCAGCGCGTGAACCTGGCGCGCGCGCTCGCGGCCGAGCCCGACCTGATCCTGTGCGACGAAGTCACGTCGGCGCTCGATACCGTGGTCGGCGCCGCGATCATGGATCTGCTGCGCGACCTGCAGGCGAAGCTCGGCGTGTCGTACGTGTTCATCACGCACGACATCGCGAAAGTGCGCGCGATCAGCGACGACATCGTCGTGCTGTATGCGGGCCGCCGTGTCGAGACGGGCAGCCGCGACGCGCTGTGCGCACCGCCTTACCACCCGTACTCGCACCTGCTCGTCTCGTCGGCGCCGGAGCTGCGCGCGGGCTGGCTCGACGATGCGGCCGAGCGCTGCCACCGTCCGCTGGTGCCGATCGGCGCGAGCGTCGATGAAGCCGAACTGTGTCCGTTCCTGTCGCGCTGCTCGATGCGGGTGGACGGCGTCTGCAACCGGACCGCGCCCCCGCTGTGCACGCTCGACAACGGCGCGCAAGTGCTGTGTCATCGCAGCGAAGAAGACCTCGTGCGCTTCCAGGCACAGCCGGTGGCGGTCGTCCTGCCGGTGCAACCGGCGCGCCTGTAGCGTGCCGCACCCTTCGTTCATCGCACGCGCCTGCGCCGGCGATCGGCTTTCCGCATGGTGTGCTGCGGCAGTCGCACAAAACGGTGGATTGCACGCGCGCCGTGCGCGAATACGGGGCAACTGCGCTTTTTGACGATGATTAAATGGCTTTCAATGGGCGATCGCCGATCGTCGTCGCCGGAATGCTCGAGAAGGATGCGATGAAATTCGAATCGTACTGGCTGGATACCCGCCCCGCGTTTCGCACCAGCTGCGAAGGGCCCGTCGAAGGGCGCGCCGACGTGGTCGTGATCGGCGGCGGCTTCACCGGCCTGTCGGCCGCGCTCGCGCTCGCACAGCGCGGCGTATCGGTGATCGTGCTCGAAGCCGCGCAGGTCGCGGGCGAAGCGTCCGGCCGCAACGGCGGCCAGTGCAATACCGGCGTCGCGCAGGACTACGCGTCGCTCGTCGCGCGGATCGGCGCCGAGCAGGCGAGGCAGTTCTATCGCGCATACGAAAGCGCGGTGAAGAGCGTCGAGACGATCGTCGCCGAACACGCGATCGACTGCGACTTCCGGCGTGCAGGCAAGCTGAAGCTCGCCGCGAAGCCGCAGCATTTCGCGGGGCTCGCGAAGACATTCGATGCGTTGCGGCGGGACGTCGATCCGGACATCGAACTGATCGAGCCGTCGCAGATCCGCGACGAAGTCGGCTCCGACGGTTTCCACGGCGGGCTGTTGCAGCACAATGGCGCGCAGATGCACATGGGCAAGTTGGGCGTCGGGCTCGCGCAGGCTGCCGTGCGGGCGGGCGCACGCATCTACGAGCACGCGGCCGTCACGCAGCTCGAGCGGCTCGAAGGCGAGCGCCACGTGATCACCTGCACGCGCGGCACGATCGTCGCAGACCGCGTGCTGGTCGCGACCGGCGCATCGCAACACGGCCCGTTCGCATGGTTTCGGCGGCGTATCGCGCCGGTCGGCAGTTTCATCGTCGTCACCGAGCCGCTGCCCGACGCACAGCTGAGCCGGCTGTTCCCGCACCGCCGCGCGTACGTGACGTCGCGCCAGATCGGCAACTACTTCCGCGTGACGCCCGACAACCGGCTGCTGTTCGGCGGCCGCGCGCGCTTCGCGATGTCGAGCCCGCGCTCCGACGCGAAAAGCGGCGACATCCTGCGTGCCGGCATGGCCGGCTATTTCCCGGAACTGGCGAACGTGCGACTCGATTACTGCTGGGGCGGGCTGGTCGACATCACCGCCGACCGGCTGCCGCGCGCGGGCCAGCACGACGGGCTCTATTACTCGATGGGCTATAGCGGCCACGGCGTGCAGATGTCCGTGCACATGGGCCGCGTGATGGCCGACGTGCTGTATGGCGCGGCCGCATCGAATCCGTGGCGCGAGCTCGACTGGCCGGCGATGCCCGGCCATTTCGGGCACGCGTGGTTCCTGCCGTTTGTCGGCGCGTATTACCGGATGCAGGACTTCCTGCATTGAAGCGAGTGCCCGGGGGATTCGATATGACAGTGCGATTCGTTCGTCTTGCTGAAGCCGGCCGGCGCCCCGTCGCGTTCCGGACCGACGGCGGGATCGTGAACGGGCTCGAAGGCGATACGTTGCTGGTTGCGATGCCGACGCAGACCGGTCACGTGCGGCAGTCCGGGTTCGGGCCCGAGGAGCGGGCCGGATGCTGCCTGACGGGCGCATGCCACGATTGCCGGGTATGGGCCGCCGACGGTGCGCGCCTCCGCGCATGCACGACCGTTGTCGCGTCGCCCACTGCCGCGCAAGCGGCCGCATGAGGACGGCGAGCATGGTCACCCTGTTCCACGATCCGCTCGACGCGGCGACGATCCGCACCGCGAACGTTGGGCGGACAGTCTCGCCGGCGATCGGCGACGTGCTGCGCACCATCGATGCGTCGTTCGCGCAGCCGCTGAACCTCGACACGCTCGCAGCGGTGGCCGGATTGAGCGTGTCGCGTTTTACTGCGCGTTTTCGCAGCGAAGTCGGGTTGTCGCCGCATCGGTATCTGTGTCTGGTGCGGGTACGGCGCGCGCAGGACTTGTTGCGCGCCGGTCTGGCACCGTCGGTCGTGGCGACCGAAGTCGGTTTCTTCGACCAGAGCCACCTGTGCCGGCATTTCCGGCGCGTGCTGGGGATGACGCCGCGCGATTACGTGGTCGCGCGGCCGGGTGGCGCGCCGGCGCGAATGTCGCCGATGCGCACGCGCGTTGAACGACGCGACGCGTGCTGTCATGCCGTGTAGGCGCCAGGCGCGGAGGGCGTGCATGCCCGGCGCGCCCGTGGCCGAAGAGCGCGTGCGTCGAACCGGCCTGGCGAACACTACCCGTTTAAAAAGATTAATTATCCTGATCGTTTCGAATTGAGAATCCCCGGGAACAACGATTTCCGATACCGCGCGACGGGTTCCGACCGGATCGTCGCGCAATGCGCAGGAGCAGAAATGACCGCAGCGTTCGTGTTGCACCGTGCCGACGGCACGCCTTCTTCAACCGTCTTTCGCAGCGGGGCATTCGGCGAGCACGACCCTTTTGCGCGGCATCGGGAGATCGCCTGGGAAGGGCCCGACTCGATGGCGGCGGGGCGTATCAGCTTCGTCGGCGAACTCGATATATCGAGCTTTCCCCACATCGAAACCATCGTCGTTGTCGAAGGCGTGCTGACGCTCGAAGCGGCGGGGGCGGCGCCGCTGGTGCTCGGTCCGCGAGAGGGCGCAGTCATCGGTAGCGGCACGGCGCTTCGCGTCAATGCGGAATCGCACGTGCTTTTCATGTTCTGCGCAGCCGCTTGCGGGAAACCGACGAAGCGCGGCCTCTTCCCGTTGCGCGCCGACGCTGACTTCAAGCCGTCCGCATCGCTGCCGGCGGAGGTGCTGCTTGGCCCCGCTCCGCAGTGCCGCAGCGACAATGTCTTCATTGACGACGGCGCGGAATACTGCGCGGGTACGTGGGATTCGACGCCCTACCATCGGATCATTCGCCCGCATCGCGTGAACGAGTTCATGCAGCTGCTGGACGGCAGCGTACGGTTCGCCGCGCCTGACGGCAGCGTGCTGTCGCTCGGTGCCGGCGATGCGCTTTTCATACCGCGGGGCACATCGATCGGTTGGGAAAGCAGCGATCGTGTGGCGAAATTCTACGTCGTGCAAAACGTCCGCGCATCAACCGAACGAGAATGATCATGTCGCCTCCGCTGCGCCATATACAAACTTCACCCACGCCGCCCGCCGCGGCCGACGTCGTCGTGATCGGCGGCGGCATCATCGGCGTCTTTACCGCCTACTATCTGGCCCGGCGAGGCGTTTCAGTCGTCCTGGTCGAGAAGGGGATGATCGGGGCCGAACAATCGAGCCGCAACTGGGGCTGGTGCCGGCAGCAGAATCGCGACGCCCGCGAATTGCCGATGGCCAGCAAGAGCCTCGATCTGTGGGAACGATTTGCCGTCGAATCCGGTGAAGACACGGGCTTTCATCGCTGCGGGCTGTTGTATCTGAGCAATGACGAGGCCGAGCTGTCACGTTGGTCCAGTTGGGGCGAGTTTGCAAAGACCGCCGGCGTGACGACGTCCATGCTCGACAGCCGGCAAGCGAGCCAGCGGGGTCACGCAACCGCGCGGACCTGGAAAGGCGGCGTCTTCTCGCCCACCGACGGCACGGCCGACCCCGGGAAGGCCGCGCCGGCCGTGGCGGCTGCACTCATGAAGCTCGGCGGCAGCGTCCACCAGCACTGCGCGGCTCGCGGCATCGAGCTGGAGGGCGGCCGGGTCAGCGGCGTCGTCACGGAGGCAGGGGTCATCAAGACCAGGACGGTGGTGCTTGCCGGTGGCGCGTGGGCGTCGTCGTTCTGCCGCCAGCTCGGCATCCGTTTTCCTCAGGCATCGATCCGCCAGTCGATCCTGAGCGTGTCCCCTGTCGAACATCGGTTGCCGGATGCGCTGTTCACCTCTGGCGTGTCCATTACGCGCCGCAGCGACGGACGCTATGCACTGGCCATCAGCGGCCGCGCGCGCGTAGACGTGACGCCGCAGTTCCTGCGATTCGCGCCTCATTTCGTGCCGATGTTCGCCAAGCGCTGGCGCAGCCTGCTTCCGGGAGGCCTGGAAGGCGTGCGCGGCGGCCATGAAACGCTGAAGCGGTGGCGGCTCGATGCACCGACACCGATGGAGGCAGTGCGCATCCTGGATCCGAAGCCCGACATGCCGACCGTCAACGAAACGTATCGCCGTGCCGTCGAACTGCTGCCCGAACTTCGCGAAGCAACGATCACGCACGCGTGGGCCGGGTTCGTCGACAGCACGCCGGACGGCGTGCCGGGGATTGGCGAAGTCCCGGGCGTGCCGGGCTTGATCCTCGCAGCAGGCTTTTCCGGCCACGGCTTTGGCATTGGCCCGGGCGCGGGGCACTTGATCGCGGATCTCGCTACCGGTGCGCAACCGCTGGTGGACCCCGTACCTTATCGGCCGGGCCGATTCGGCGATTCCGCATGGGGCAAGGTCGCCGATTTTTAGTTCGTGGGCGTCACGCGGCAGACGGTAGCGGCATCTGAACGATGCCCTTTGGTCGGCAACCGGAACTCGGCGTCAATTCCGCCAGGGCGGGAGGGTAAAGGCTTGTTTCGCTGCTTCCAGAAAGACGCGCTGACGGATCGTCAGGCCCTGGCGCGTCGGCATCAGTGCCATGACCGGTGCGGAATCCAGGCGCCATGCCGGCAACACGCGCATCAGTTTTCCGTCCGCGATCAGCCGTGCGCAATCCCATTCGGATCGCGCGACGATTCCGAGGCCGTCGACTGCCCAGTCGGTGATCACGTTGCCGTCGTTCGACGACAACGCGCTGTTCAGCCGGACCGTAACGGCTTTGCCTGCCCGTTTGCCTGCGGCATCGTGTTGAGTGAAACGCAGGCGGGTCACGTCTTCGTCGTTCTCTCTCAAGCTCAGATATTCGTATCGAACGAGTTCGGACGGATGCCTGAGCGTCGACAGGCTGCGTGCAAGGGCAGGGCTTGCGCACAGGAGGCGGTCGTTCGGGGCCAGAAAATGTCCTATCCACGACGACCCTTTGATGTGGCCGATGGAAACGACCACGTCGGCGCTCGACGCGGCTGCGAGCGGGCTTTCGACCAGTACGAGCGAAATCGCGAGATTCGGGTGCGAGCGATGCAGGTCCCGAACCAGTGGTGCGACATAGCGGCGGCCGAACCCGAACGGTGCCACGACGCGCAGATGGCCGGTTACGCTGCCCGACTCACCGGAAACGCGCGACGGAATCGACTCGATTCGTTCGAGGATCTCGATGGCTTCCTGAACGAGGCGCTGACCTTCGTCAGTGACGGAAACGCCTCTGGCGGTGCGCGTGACGAGGCGTACCCCCATCCGCTGTTCGATGCGCTGAAGGCGCACCGTGACGGCGGGCGGTGTGAGATCCAGCAGCCTTGCGGCGGCGGCAAGCGATTGCGATACGCCAAGCGCACGCAGCAGTTGCATGTCTTCCAGTTGAAGCATTAAGAACTCTTTAACGATGGGTTCATTGGATATTAAACACGACGAAAATATTTTTTCCTATAGTGGGTCGCGTGTGCTCGACACCAGCGTGGACCGATCGACGCTGCCGGAGGACTGATGCGGTGTCCATATAAGTCTGGAGAGTGTGATGCATTTCGGTTCTTATTGGCTGGATACGTCCGAGCCATTCGTCAGTACCTCACCTGACATGCGTGGCGGAAGTTGCGACGTGGTTGTGGTGGGTGGGGGGATTACAGGCTCAGCGGCTGCATTGGCGCTAGCAAAAAAAGGCGCGCGCGTCATCGTCTGCGAAGCGGGAACCGTGGGGCAGGCGGCGTCGGGCCGCAATGGCGGCATGTGCAACAACGGCTTCGCGCAGGATTATGCGTCGCTGTCGCAGCGGATCGGTGCCGAATTGGCCAACCGGTTGTATCTGGCGTTCGACGCGGGTGTCGACACGGTCGAGCGGCTGGTCAGGGAAGAGTCGATCGACTGCGATTTCGTTCGCCGGGGAAAGCTCAAGCTCGCGGCGAAGCCGGAGCACTTCGACAAGCTCGTGCGAAGTCAGGCGTTGCTCGCGGAGAGCGTGGACCCGGATACGCGCATCGTGACGAAGGCAGAGCTGCGTGACGAGATCGGCTCGAACCGTTATCACGGCGGGTTGATCTTCGAGAAGAGTGCCGGGATGCACGTCGGACGCTACGTGCGTGGCCTGGCGAACGCCGCGCAAGCGCGTGGCGCGCACATTCTGGAGCATGCGCCGGTTCTCGGGTTAAAGAGGGACGCGGGTGGCGCATACGCGGTGCGAACGCCGCTCGGAGAGATCCGTGCGCGCCAGGTGCTGCTGGCGAGCGGCATTTCGCAGGTGGGGCCGTTCGGCTGGATCCGGCGCAGGATCGTGCCGGTCGGCGCTTTCATCATCGTCACCGAGCCTTTGCCGCACGAACTGCTCGACAGGTTGCTGCCGACCCGCCGCATGGCCACCGACACCAAGAATTTCGTCAACTTCTTTCGCGTCACGCCCGACAACCGGATGCTGTTCGGCGGGCGCGCGCGTTTCGCGACGTCGAATCCCCGTTCGGACGAAAAAAGCGGGCTGATCCTGCGGCAGCAGATGGCCACTGTGTTTCCCGAACTGGCGAACGTGCGCATCGACTATTGCTGGGGCGGCATGGTCGACATGACGGCCAACCGCCTGCCGCGCGCGGGCCAGCGACACGGCGTCTACTACTCGATGGGCTATAGCGGGCATGGCACGCACATGGCCACGCTGATGGGCACACTGATGGCGGAGATCATGGACGGGCGCGCGGATCTCAACCCGTGGAAAGGTTTCGACTGGCCCGCTATTCCCGGTCACTTCGGCAAACCATGGTTCTTGCCGTTCGTGGGCGCGTGGTACCGACTCAAGGACACCTTACAATGAATTCACCTGCCAATTCGCCTGTTCGTCACCTGATGCAAGCTGGAAGGCTGGATCGGTTCTTCATCGACGGCGAATGGATCGTGCCCGACGGCGGCGATCTGTTCGCGGTCGTCTGCCCGTCCACTGAAGACACGCTGTGCGAAATCCCGCTTGGGAACGCACGCGACGCCGACCGCGCGGTACAGGCCGCGCGCAACGCGTTCGAACGCTGGTCCGCGACTTCGCCACAGGAACGCGCCGCGCTGCTCGACCGCGTTCATGCGCTGATACTCGAGCGTGCGGAACTGTTCGCCACGGCGCTCGCGATGGAAATGGGCGCGCCGATCGGCTATGCGCGCGGCGCCCATGTGCCGCTCGCGGCTGAACATATTCGGGTTGCGCGTGACAACCTGGCCAGCTACCCGTTCGTCACCCGCCGGGGGACGACCGCGGTCGTACGCGAGCCGATCGGCGTGTGCGCGCTGATCACGCCGTGGAACTGGCCGATCTATCAAATCACGGCAAAGGTCGGCCCGGCGCTTGCGGCAGGTTGTACGGTTGTCCTGAAACCCAGCGAACTGTCGCCGCTCAGCGCGTTGCTGTTTGCGGAAGTCATTGCCGATGCGGGCGTTCCCGCGGGCGTATTCAATCTGGTGAGCGGCAGTGGAACGGAAGTGGGCGCGTCGCTTGCATCGCACCCCGAGGTCGACATGGTGTCGATCACCGGTTCGACGCGCGCCGGCGTGCTGGTCGCACAAGCGGCTGCTCCGACGGTCAAGCGCGTCGCGCAGGAGCTTGGCGGCAAGTCGCCGAACATCGTGCTGCCCGACGCTGACCTGGCGCGTGCGATCCCCCCGGGCGTTGCCGCCGCGTTTCGGAACATGGGGCAGTCGTGCAGCGCGCCGACCCGTCTGATCGTGCCGCGCAATCGGCTCGGCAGGGTCGAGGAACTGGCCGTCGAGGCAACGGAACGGATGGTCGTGGGCGACCCGTTCGCCGACGCGACAACGCATGGCCCGCTGGCCAATCGTCCGCAGTTCGACCGGGTTCAGCAGATGATCGAAGCGGGCATCGACGAACGAGCGAAGCTCATCGCCGGCGGCCCCGGACGGCCCGCAGGATTCGACAGGGGCTTCTATGCGCGGCCGACCGTCTTTTCCGATGTCCGCACCGATATGACGATTGCACGGCAGGAGATCTTCGGGCCGGTCCTCGCGATCCTGCCTTACGATACCGTCGAAGAAGCGATCGCCATCGCGAACGACACGGTGTACGGGCTCGGCGCACATGTGCAGGGCACCGACGACGCACTCGTGCGTGCGGTGGCTGCGCGCATCCGGTCGGGGCAGGTGCATCTGAACTATCCGGCATGGGACCCGCAAGCGCCGTTTGGCGGGTACAAGCAATCGGGGAACGGCCGCGAGTACGGGATCGAAGGGATGGAAGAGTACATGGAGGTCAAGTCGATCCTCGGGTTCTACGATTGAAGCAGCCGCTGCGCCTGAACGAGGCGGCAGCACAGATTCGAATCCGTTTGCTTTCCAAAGGTGCAGAAATTGGAATTTCCCATCATCCCCGAAACGTCGCTGAGAACGCATCACGCACACTGGGCGCAACTGCGCCGCGACCTGCATGCTCATCCCGAGTTGCGATTTGAAGAACACAGGACGGCCGACGTCGTTGCCCGCGAGCTTGAAGACATCGGCTATGCGGTGACGCGTGGGCTGGGAGGCACGGGAATCGTCGCGAGCCTGCCCGGTTCGAACCCGGGCCGGGGGATCGTGCTCCGTGCGGACCTGGATGCGCTGCCGATCCAGGAAGCGAATGACTTCGCACACGCATCGGGCGCGCAAGGGATCATGCATGCGTGCGGGCATGACGGCCATACCGTGATGTTGCTGGGGGCGGCGCGCATCCTGAAGGACTTGCCGCAGTTGCCGGGCACGGTTCATTTCGTGTTTCAGCCCGGAGAAGAGGGCGGCGCGGGCGCGCGCAAGATGATCGACGACGGGCTGTTCGAGCACTGTCCGACGGAAGCGGTATTCGGCATGCACAACTGGCCCGGTTTGCCTGCCGGGCATTTCGGGTTGCGCACCGGCCCGATCATGGCCGCGGGCTCCCGGTTCAGGATCACGGTAACGGGCAAGGGCGCGCATGCGGCGCAGCCGCATCTGGGCGTCGACCCCATACCGCTCGCGTGTTCGATGGTGCTGCAGTGTCAGACCATCGCTGCGCGGCACAAGGATCCCGTGGATCCGGCCGTCATTTCCGTCTGCATGTTCCAGGCAGGCAGTACCGACAATGTCATTCCGGACAGCGCCGAGTTGCGCGGGACGATTCGCACGCTGTCGTCGGCATTGCAACTGAAGCTGCAGCGCGACGTCCAGCTCATGTGCGAGGGGCTGGCCTCCGCGTATGGTGCGCAAGTCGAGGTGACGTTTTTTCAATACTACCCCGCGACGATCAATACGCCGGCGGAGACGGCACTCTGCGAAGCGGTCATTCGCGAGACGTTCGGCGACGCACGCCTGTACCGCGATGTGCCCCCGAACATGACGTCGGAAGACTTCGGCTTCATGCTCGAGGAGCGGCCCGGCGCTTATGTGCTGATCGGTAACGCCCCCGAAGGCATGGCGGCGCCGGCGCTGCATCACCCGAAATACGATTTCAACGACGCCATCATTCCGGCCGGCGTCCGGTATTGGGTCGCTTTGGCGCAGCATTACTTCCGCACCGTGTAACGCGGCGTTAAGCCGCATTGAACGGTAATGCGCGAAGGCGCCATGGGGGCTGCGGGTGGGCGCGAGATGCGGCAGCCGCGCGGCTGAATCAAGCAATCGTGCTGCGCAACGGACCGAACAGTTCAATGCCGTCCGATTTGAATATTAAAGACGAGTTAACGATGGGTTTATTGGTTGTTAAGCACGGCCAAGACATTCCTTCCTATAGTGCGTTCGATGAACTTGCCGGTGGGCGTGCCACGGACGCTGAATGCCAGGCGCGGATGCTGCTCACGCCCGGTGACACCCGCTCGCGCCGCGTTGCGCGCCCGGTTGCGGAACAACACGATCTGGAAGGGACGGTTGATGAAACAGGAACGCGATATCAACGTTGCGCTGTCGATGACGAAGCCTCGCTATCGAAGATTCGCTCCGGCCGACATACCAGCGGCCCACGCTCTTTCGATGGCGCTTGCCTGGCCATTCAGAGCGGAGGACTGGCAGTTTTCAGCCGATACGTCGATCGGGTTCGTGGCTGAAGAAAGCGGCATCGTCATTGGTACGGCAATGTGCTGGAAGTACGGCGCGGACCGCGCTTCCCTCGGACACGTCATCGTGTCGTCCGCGCACCAGGGCAGAGGTATCGGACGCGTGTTGATGGAAACCGTCCTCGAAGAACTCGGACCACGGATGACGTTCCTGCATGCAACGCCGGCCGGCCAGCCTCTTTACGAAAAGCTCGGTTTCAACGTGTGCGGATCGCTGGATCAATATCAGGGAAACGTCGGCCACGCTGCCCCGGTTGCATTGCTCGATGGCGAGCGACTGCGCGCCGGGACGCCTGCCGATTTGCCGCGTCTCATCGAACTGGATGCGCGCGCTTCCGGTCTCGAGCGCGATGCGCTTCTGTCGGCATTGCTGAAGCGGGCGGAAAGCGTCGTGCTCGAACGTGACGGCGAGATCGTCGGATTTTCGGTGCTGCGCCGCTTCGGCCGCGGTTATGTGATCGGCCCGGTGGTCGCGCCGGATTCGCGCGACGATGCGCGCGCGGGGGCTTTGATCGGCTACTGGCTGACGCGTCGAGAGAGCGAATTCGTTCGTATCGACGTGCCTTCGGGAACAAGCTTGCCGGGCTGGATGAACGAGCAGGGATTGAAGCGAGTGGACACCTGCTCGAAGATGGTCCGCAACGCGCCCGCCGGCGCATACGGCGGGGCGCCCGATCCGGCATGCAGGCTGTACGGGCTTCTCAGTCAAGCCATGTTGTAGGCCTCGGCCGGTCGGGCAGGTCGCGCGTCGCCGGATGCTGCCCGTGCGTGTCAAGGCATGCACACCGGCACGCATCACGCTCGCTGCGCGAGCGCCTTCACCTGGTCGGCCGACATCGCGCCGCGATAGACGCGGAACTCGTCGATCGAGCCGTTGAAGAACGGATCGGACGGATACTGCGAACGTCCGATCCAGTTCTGCGCGGTGTGCCCGATGCGCCAGGGCGCGAAGATGACGTCGCTCGCCGTGCCGATCGCGTTGCCGTTCAGATAGAGCGTCGCCGTCGTTGCCGCCAGCGTGACGGCCACGTGCGCCCATTGTCCGGCCGGCAGTGCGGCGTTGCCGTCGATCGCGCGTTCGCCATGTCCGCCATTGGTCGTGATCGCAAAGCGCATCGTCCCGCCATGACTCCTCGGCGTGACGAACAGATAGCGTCCGGTGCCCGAACCGAAATCGAAGAGGCGCGCCCACGTCTGTCCGCCGTTCCAGTTCACCCAGGCCGCGATCGTGAAATCCGACACGTCGGCGACGATGTCGTTCGGCAGCGCAACGTAGCCGGTCGAACCGTCGAGCGACACGGCGTTGCCGGTTTTCCCGGGTACATGCGACACGCCGCCGGCGAGCGTACCCGCATGACCGTTGCCGGACGAGTCCGCGGCGGCCGTGCCGCCCGTTTCGTCGAAGGTCAGCAGCGTATGCAGTTGCAGTGCCGTCGACGCGGCGACTTCCGCCGAATTCGCGGTTTCACCCGACGCGGTCTGCGCGCTGATCACGTAGTACCAGGTGCCCGTCGCCGGGCTGTCCGTGCAGGTCAGCGGATCGACGATGCCGCTCGCGACGGTCGTGTAGGGGCCGCCCGAAGCGGATGCGCGCTTCACGTCGTAGCTTGTCGCATTCGCCACGCCCCACCACGACAGCACGACCTGTCCGGCGGCCGGCCACGCGGTCAGACCGCTCGGCGCGGCGGCGGGCGCGACCCGATCGCGCGTGCAGGTGAGCGTGCCGTAGCCGAGCTGATCGTAGCCGCCGCTCGCTTCGCCGTAGTTGCCGCCACCGCCTTCGGGCTGGAGCGCGAGCGCGAACTTCGTCGACCACGGCGCCGACAGCCCCTTGCGGTTCACGTAGTGGTTGTAGACGAGCGCCCAGCACGGACGGATCGTCCCCTGGCTGGCGGTCGAGAATTGTGCCTGCGTGACATCGACGTTCGCGTACTGGACGTACGGCACCGACAGAAACGTGCCGTCCGGCTGCACGAGGTTCGCCTTCGCGACGTATTCGGCGCCGGCGAGAAAGCGGTTGTTGTCGTAACCGTACAGGTCGATGCCCTGGTTCCACGCCATCTCGCAGATCGCGCCGCCAAGCGCGATGCCGAGCGTGTTGTGCCCCTGGTCGCGGCCCGACTCCTGCCATTGGCCCAGGTGGCCGGGGTGCACGTAGTAGACGGCCTGCGCGATCGCGCCGTTGCCGGGCCCGTCGATGAAATAGTTGACGGCCTCGTCGAACTTCGCGTGATCGTCGCACAGCACGCCGATCGCCATGAGCGATGCGAGGTTGCACAGATCCCAGTTGGCCCAGTAGTGCGTGATGTCTGTGTTGTTGTGGCGATTCAGGAAGTCGGCGTTGATCGGGTAGAACTTGTCGACCATCATCGTCCGGAACGCGGCGAAGTCGGCCGCCGCCCAGCCGGGATAGGTGCGCATGATTTCGCCGGCGTTGGCGAATTCGTAGCCGTAGATGCCGGCTGCCAGATCGACGTTCGAGTCGCCGGCGAGATTCTGCAGCGTCGACGACCACGCGTTCATGATCTGCACGGCCTTGTCCGCATACGCGGCATTGCCCGAGATCTTCCAGCGCAGCGCGCATGCATAGGCGGCTGCGATGTCCTTGTACAGCACCGGGTAGTTCTGCGTGCCGGTGCCGCCGCGCGTCACGACGGCCTGCGGTCGCGGCGACCACGACAACTGTGCATGACCGTTCGTAATCAGCCTGTTCCAGCCGTCGAGCCAGGGCGACGCGGCGGCCGATACCTTTTGTGCGATCCGGTCGAAATCGGCTTGCGTGTGCAGCAATCCCGGATGCGCGAATGCTTGATCCGTGGCGATGCTCGCGTTGCCCGTCGCCACGCGCGCGAGCGCGCGGTTGCCAGCAGTGGTGGGGGCGATGCCGGGGGCACTCTCGGTTGCCTCCGTGCCGCCGCACGCTGAAAGCGCGAGCGCACCGATGCTGTAAAGGAAGGTGCGACGGGAGATGCTCGTACCGGATCCGAACTGAAATGGCGTGTCGTTCATGGTTGCGTCGTGCGTTGAAGAGACCCGGTTGAAACAAACGATTCGCGCGACGGTGGACGGGGCCGGCCGCGGCTCGCACACACGGCAAGCGAGCGGGGCGACCCTCCGTCGAATGTCGCCTCGAGCGACGACGAAATCAGTCGTCGCATAACGACGCGGATTGTAGCGGAAGCAACACCCTTCGGGAGCGCAAATTTGTCACGGGACAACTCGTTTATCCGATATCGATTGTCACGGATTCGTTGATTAACATGCTAATAAAACGGAAACGAATGACGATTGAACCGTTTGCGAGATATTATCGTCGCCGGCCTGCGAGCAGGAGACGCTTCACGTGTGCCGATCGATACCTGGCAGCTATTTTTATGGTTGTCACACAACCGACAACATAATGAGCTTTCCGCGTACGGCATGCCAGCCCGCGGGCCAGTGCAACCCCATCCCGGCGCAGCAACGCCGGCGTCGCTCGACGTACTAAAAACCGGAGAACAACACGATGACGAGCAGGATCGCAGTCCTTGACAATCGATTCGCACGACGCGCGGTTTGGATGGCTTCACTTGCCGCGCTGGCCGGCGCGGGCGGGATGGTCGTGCCGGCCACGGCCGCGACGACGGTCGGCACGCAGTGGGGCACCGTCAGCGAGCCGGCGCTGCCGACGCGCGTATGCGGCACCGTCGCGGCGCAGCTCACGCCGGCCGGCGGCTCGGTCGACGCGCTCGACTCGACCGCATCGAATGCCGAACACGATACGACGCGAATCCAGAACGCGATCGCGCAATGCGCGGCCGGCTCCGCCGTGCATCTGACCGCCGGCGCGAGCGGGCAGACAGCGTTCATCAGCGGGCCGCTGACACTGAAATCGGGCGTGACGCTGTGGCTCGACAAGGGCGTCACGCTGTTCGCGTCGCGCAATCCCGCGCTGTATGACAACGGTGTCGGCACCTGCGGCACGGCGACCTCGAGCAGCAAGAAATCGTGCAACCCGTTCATCAGCGCGTCCGGCACGGTGAATGCGGCGCTCGTCGGCGATGGCGTGATCGACGGGCGCGGCGGCAGTCTGCTGACGAGCGGGCCGAATGCGGGCCTGCGCACATGGTGGGACGTCGCGTACCAGAACAAGACGCAAGGCTTGAACCAGCAGAACCCGCGGCTGCTGGAAGTGAAGGGCGGCAGCAACTTCACGCTGTACCGGATCACGCTGCAGAACTCGCCGAACTTCCACGTCGTGACCAACGGCGTGACCGGTGTGACAGCGTGGGGCATCAAGATCGTCACACCGAGCGCGGTTTACACGAAGAGCGGTTACGCGTGCCCGACCGGCACCCAGCCTAACGAGACGACGCCCGCGACCTGCTTCACGCCCGATACGGTGAAGAATACCGACGGCTTCGATCCGGGGCAGTCGAGCCAGGTGCTGCTCGCGTTCTCTTACATCAGCACCGGCGACGATCATGTCGCCGTGAAGTCGAGCGCGTCGCCCGGCGTGAAGCAACTGACGATTGCGCACAACCACTTCTACTACGGCCACGGCATGTCGATCGGCAGCGAAACGAATGCCGGCGTGTCGGACGTGGACGTGCGCGACCTGACGATGGACGGCTTCGACAGCCCGAACGGCAACGGCCTGCGGATCAAGTCCGATTCGTCGCGCGGCGGCCTGGTGAACAACGTGCGCTTCGCGCAGGTCTGCATGCGGAACGTCGCGCGGCCGCTCGTGTTCGATCCGTTCTACAGCACGTCGACCGGTACGCTGTATCCGGATTTCAAGAACATCACGGTTCAGGATTTTCATTTCGTCGGCAGCACGAAATTCGGCGGCGGAAAGGTCAGGTTCTCCGGCTACGAAGCGAACGGGCAGCACTTTCCGCTCGGCATCACGCTGAACAACGTGGTGTTCGACGGCACGCAACCGACGTTCGAGCAGGACGTCGCGACGCACTATACGCTCGGACCGGGCGCCGTGAGCTTCTCCGGCTCGATCGTCACGTCGAGCGCGAACGACGTGACGGTCACGGGCACGCCGGGTACGTCCGCACCGTACGACTGCAGCGCTGCGTTTACGACGCTGAAATCCGTCGCGCCGACTTCGCCGATCTGATCCGCATTTTTTTAAAGACCGCGCCACGTTCCGCCGGTATGATCGCTGCGCTCGCGAACGACGCCCGTGGTCAGTGCATACCGCCTCGCGCGCAACCAGCATCGCCAGCACAGCAATACAGGACGGCCGCCGGCGGCGCGCCGCTCCACGATCGGGCCGAATCGGCCAGCAGCACGACGGAGCATTGAACAATGGCAACGGGGACAGGGGCGGCGCGACACGCAATGGCGATCGCGGCCGGGGGAGCATTGTGCGTGGCGGCAGCGGGCGCCGCGCACGCGCAGGCATCGAGCGCAGCCGCGACGCCGCAGGCCAACGCGGCGGCCGTGCTGCCGGCAATCGACGTGAAAGGGCAGGCCGACGCCTCGTCCGTCGGGCTCGTCGGGCTGCGAACCACGGCCGGAACGAAGACCGACACGCCGGTGGCCGAGATCCCGCAAACGATCAACATCGTGACCGCGCAGCAGATCGAGATGACCGGCGCGGCCAACCTGAACCAGGCGTTGCGCTACGTGCCGGGTTTCGCGACGTTCGGCGCCGACAGCCGGACCGACTGGTACGCGGCGCTGCGAGGCTTCACGCCGACGCTGTACGTCGACGGCGTGCCGGCGCCGAATACGACCACCATCGCGAACTGGCGTGTCGATCCGTACACGATCGACTCGATCGCGGTGCTGCGCGGCCCGACGTCGGTGCTGTACGGCGCGGGCGAGCCCGGCGCGATCGTCGACGCGCACACGAAGCTGGCCGACGGCGAGCGCGTTCGCGAAGCCGGCGTGCAGATCGGAGACTACGCGCGCAAGCAGTTCATGCTCGACGTCGGCGACACGCTCGACCCGGACGGCCGGTATGCGTATCGCTTCGTCGGCGTTGCCCGCGACGGCAATGCGCTGACCGGCCCGCATGGCGACCGGCGCGTCGCGCTGGCGCCGTCGTTCCGATGGCGGCCGAACGCCGACACGTCGCTGACGTTCTCCGCATCGTTCCTGCAGGACAGCAGCGACATCACGTCGAGCTTCCTGCCCGCGTCGGGCACGGTGCTGCCGAACCCGAACGGACGCCTGTCGCCGGACATCTACATGGGCGACCCCGGGTTCAACGACTACCGGAAGAAACAATGGTCGCTCGGCTACACGCTGGAGCACCGCGTGAATGCGATGTGGACGCTGCAGCAGGACGTGCGCTGGTCGCACCTGTCGCTCGACGACGCGACGGTGTTCGGCAATGGCCTGGCGCCTCGCAGTACGACCAACATGATGCGTGTTGCGGGGCTGTTCCAGCTCAACTACAGCCGGCTCGATATCGACAACCACGCACAGGCGCGCTTCGGCACGGGGCCGCTCGAACACACGCTGCTGCTCGGCGTGCAGTTCGACCGGCAGACGACGACCAACAGCGTGTGGCTCGCGGTGGCGCCGTCGCTCAACCTGTACCACCCCGTCTATCGGCCCGTGACGGCCGCGATCTTTTCCGGCCCGACATCGCTCGGCCATGTCGACCAGTACACGGCGATGAACGCGTTCGGCGTGTACGCGCAGGACCAGATCCGGTGGAAGCGCTGGACGCTGACGCTCGGCGGCCGTGAGGACTGGGCGAATGCGCGGTTCGACGACCGGACGGCCGGCACGCAGACGCAGCAGGACGTCAGTGCGTTCTCCGGGCGTATCGGGCTCACCTATCAGGGCGACGCCGGGTTGTCGCCGTACGTGAGCCATTCGACGTCGTTCGATCCGGTCATCGGCGTGCGCCTGTACGGTGGCGGCTTGCCGAAACCGACGCGCGGCACACAGACGGAGGCCGGGCTGCGCTGGCAGCCGCCCGGCAAGAACCTGATGCTGGGCGCGGCCGTCTATCAGATCGACCAGACCAACGTCGTGACGCCGACGCCGGTGAATCTCGACCCCACCGGCACGTCGTCCGTGCAGACCGGCAAAGTGCGCTCGCGCGGCATCGAGCTGAGCGCGGTGGGCAAGGTGACTCGCGAGCTGTCGATCGTCGCGTCGTATGTCTATCAGGACGTCAAGAACGTGCAGGCGAACGACGCGTCGCTGAACAACTGGCCGGTAGCCGTGCCGCTGCCGCGGCAGATGGCGTCGATGTGGGCCGACTGGACCTGGCATACGGGCGCGCTGTCGGGCCTCGGGATCGGCGCCGGCGTGCGCTACCAGAGCGCGTTGGCCGGCGCAACCGACAATTCGCTGACGGTGCCGAGCACGACGCTGTACGACCTGGCGATGCACTACGACATGCCGCACTGGCGCTTCGCGTTGAACGTCGCGAACCTGTTCGACCGCCATTACATCAGCGGCTGCCAGTCATACGCCGCGTGCGTGTTCGGCAACGAGCGGACCGTGCTGGCCAGCGCGAAATACAACTGGTAATCGCGATCGGGCCGAACCCGGCCTATGCGCCGCGTTGCGGTTCCCGCGTCGCGGCGGGCGTGCCTGCGTTGCGCTGGCGGCGCCACTCGGTCGGCGTGATGCCGAACCGTTCGCGGAAGGCGGTCGCGAAATTCGCCGGCGTGGAAAAGCCGATTTCCTTCGCGATGCTGGCAATGCTGAGCGACGTCGAATCCAGCAGATCCTGCGCGATGCGCAGCCGCTCGTGTCGCAGATACTCGAACACCGTCTGGCCGAGATTGTCGCGAAACGCGCGCGACAGCCGCTTTTCATGCGTGCCGACCGCGCGCGCCAGTTGCTCCACCGTCGGCGGATCGTTCAGCGTGCGCGACAGGTGGCGGATCGCCGCGCGCACGATGATGTCGTCGTCCTTGCCGGCCTCGAACGGGCTTTCCGTGTCGACAGGCCGTTCGGGCTTCGCCCGCGCGAGCTGCACGCGAATCCGTGCGAGCACTTCGGCCGGCTCGAACGGCTTTACCACATAGTCGACGCCACCGATTTCCAGCCCCTCGAGACGTTCGTGCAATTCGCCGGCCACGGTCAGGAAGATGACCGGAATCGTGCACGTCAGCGGATCGGCGGCAAGCAGCCGGCACGCGGTGAAACCGTCCATGCGCGGCATGCGGACATCCATCAGGATCAGGTCGGGCATCAGGGCCTGCGCGCGCTCGCACGCTTGCGCTCCGTCGAATGCGATGCTGATCCGGCACCCGGTGCTGCGCAGGATGTCGATCAGCAAACGCAGCTGGTCGGGTTGATCGTCGACGATCAGGATATGGGTGTCGCTCAATGCGGAGATCGATGGAGGCATCGTGCACCTGTTCTGGAAAGGCTGCTGGCTGCGTTCCTGCGGGTGGTCGGCCCGGTTCGGATATTAGTTGGAAGCCGCGCGATGAAGACGCGCAAACGCATCGCACGCTCGCATCGACATCCGGATTTCGCCGGACGACGCGGCAGGCAACCGGCCGGCGCGATACACGGCGTTCGTTGTTTTGATCGCTGAGCCGGTAAAGACGCAGAGCATTGCCGTAGTCGCGCCTGGAATGCAAGCGGCTGCCGGTATCGATGCGAGCGGAATTGTAGGAGCATATTTCGATTCCCGCCAGACGCGTTGACTCTATTTACGCCATTTCACTTTCCGGATTTGCCGTCATGTGTTGCGGTTTCCACGTGTGTCCGACGCGCAATCATGCAGTCGGCCGGTTTTTCGGCAGCGATTTGTCTGGTGGCATTTAATTCGCATCCGCTCCGGCAAAGTATTTATCCGTTTCTAAAAACATTTCGATTAATCGCGGTGGCGCGAAATCGTTTGCGCGATGGCTATGTTTTACCTAACTCATTGAATATAATGGGTTTTACAATCTATAAAGAATGTCGCCTTTAATAAAAACCAATCGTGTCTCATAATTCGTCCGAGCTTTGAATGACGGGTAGCGCAGGGCAACGGAAGGCACGGCGGGTTGTGACGGACGTTGCGCGATTCGGGTCCGGGGCATCATTTGATGCGCGTTCGAACGAATGTTCGTTGCACGGAAACGAAAATCCGGCTGTTGCAGATGAAATAAAAGAAACGGGGTTGGTCGCGGTCGGCGCGACATCAAATCAGGGTTGTTTATAACGGCGAGTTGAATCTCCGGATTCAGTCGGGAGCGAACTCGTCCATAAACAACACTATGTATTCCTGACGTAATTATCGGATTAACGGAACGGGCCGTAAGACGAACGGCGTGCCCGGGCCTTCGAACGCCTTGTCGATGCGTGTCGCCTTCGACATGGCCAGGCCGGGCATCGGAAACAGGTTCCGAACGGGAGTCGCAATCGAAGTCGTAGCTGTCAATAAAAATCAGTAGTCCGTATTCAAACCAGACGAATCAAAAACGGAGCAGAACAGCATGAAGAGGAATCAGATTTCGGCGCTCGCCGCCGCGATGTTCACGGGTGCAGGTGTCCTGATCGCGGGCGTCGCGCACGCAGACAATTTCGTCGACCGCGGCAACCCGGACAACGCGTTGAACGGCCAGTGCATCGACGGGACGAATCCGCTCTGCGTGGCAACGAAGAGCGGGAGTTTCGTGGCGGTGAGCACCGCAAACGTGACGATGGGAACGAATGCAAAGGCCGGCACCAGCGGCATCGCGATCGGCGACCAGTCGAATGCAGGCAGCAACGGCGGCACCGGCAGCGGCGGTGCGATTGCGATCGGCGTCGGTTCGCAGGCGCTGGCGAACTCGTCGATGGCGATCGGCACGGTGGCGGTTGCGCAAGGTAATACGGCACTCGCGGTCGGCCGCCAGTCGGCTGCGGTCGGCGATTTCTCGATGGCGCTCGGCAACGTCGCGGATGCGCACGGCACGAGCTCGATCGCGCTCGGCCACTCGGCGCTGGCCAGCGGCGATCGCTCGATTGCGATCGGCGGCGCGAATCCGACCACGAGCGACGGCGTATCGAACGGCGCATCCTACGATGCGGCGACGCAGACGCGCGCGGGCGGCACGCAATCCGTGGCGATCGGTGCCGGCGCGCAGACGAACGACAACAACCAGGTGGCGATCGGCTCGGGCAGCGTCGGCGCGAACAACGGCGGCACGCCGGTGTTCGGCGGCACGGCCGCGCCGGTCGGCGGCGCGGTGTCGTTCGGCGCGCTCGGCAGCGAACGCCAGCTCAAGAACGTCGCGGCTGGCGCGGCCGATACGGACGCCGTCAACGTCCAGCAGCTGAAGAACGTGAACAGTGCGCTCGGCACGAGCATCAGCAACGTCGACGCACGCGTGACGTCGGTCGGCAATTCGCTGTCGACCACGATCTCGAACGTCGACCAGCGCGTGACCAGCGTCGGCAACAGCCTCAGCACGAGCATCGTGTCGGCGACGCAGAACGTCGTGAAATACACCGACAATTCGCATGCGGCGATCGCGCTCGACGGCAGCAACGGCACCACGATCGGCGGCGTCGCGGCCGGCGTGGCCAATACCGACGCGGTGAACGTCGGCCAGTTGAAGGGCAGTATCGCGCCGCTGCAAACGTCGATTTCGACGGCGGCTTCGAACATCACGAACCTGCAGAACAGCGTATCCGGCATCAACACGTCGCTGAGCACGGCGACCTCGAACATCGGCAACCTGCAGGCGGCCGATACGCGCAACGTGAAGTACGACGGCGCGAGCGGGTTCGACTCGGTGACGTTCGCCGGCACGAACGGCACGACGCTGCACAATGTCGCGGACGGCAAGGACGTGCACGACGCCGTCAACGTCGGGCAACTGAACGGCGGCCTGGCTTCGCTCAGCACCAGCGTGACGAACAACCTCAGCACGACGCTCGGCAACCTGAGCACGTCGATCACCAGCCAGATCGGCAACGCGACGAAGAACGCCGTGCAGTACGATGACGACGCGCACGGCGGCGTCACGCTCGGCGGCCAGGGCGCGCAGGCGCCGGTCGGCCTGCACAACGTCGCGGACGGCACGGCCGCGAGCGACGCCGTCAACGTGGGTCAGCTCGGCAAGGCGACCGACACGCTCAATCAGTCGATCACGACCGTCGGCAACCAGGTCACGGCGAACACGGGCAACATCGCGGCGCTCCAGCAGGATGCGCTCCAGTGGAATCCGAGCCTCGGCGCCTACGATGCGAGCCATGGCGGCACCGGCCCGCACCTCATCAGCAACGTCGCGGCCGGCAAGAACGGAACCGACGCGGTCAACGTCGACCAGTTGACCACGGCGATCCATGACGGCACGAGCCAGCTCGATGCGCTGGCCGTGAAGTACGACGATGCGAGCAAGCAGCAGGTTTCGCTCGGCGCGGGCAACGGCGGCAGCCCGGTGCGCGTGACCAATGTCGCGGAAGGCAACGTGGCGTCCGGCAGCACGGACGCGGTGAACGGCGCGCAACTGCGCCGCGCGATCGACGGTACCGCGGCCGCGCTGGGCGGCGGCGCGACGGCGAACCCGGACGGCTCGATCAGCGCGCCGGCCTACAAAGTCGGCGGCGGCTCGTTCAACAACGTCGGCGACGCGCTCACGAACCTCGACGGCCGCGTCGGCAGCAACACGACGACGCTCGAGAATCACGAAACGCGCATCGGCAATGCCGAAACGAACATCGCCGGCAACACGGCCGCGATCGCCGGGCTGCAGCAGGACGCGCTGCAGTTCGACCCGAAACTCGGCGCATACAGCGCGGCGCGCGCCGGTGCCCCGACGAAGCTGACGAACGTGGCCGACGGCAACGTCGCCGCGGGCAGCACGGATGCGGTGAACGGCGGCCAGCTGTCGGGCGTGAAAACCACGCTCGAGCAGCAGATCACGCAGGTGTCGAACCAGACCGGCGAAGCCGTGAAGAACGTCGTCAAATACGATGTCGACACGAACGGCAACCGGCTGAATTCGGTATCGCTCGTCGGCGGGGACGCCAATTCGGCGGTCGTGCTCAAGAACGTCGCCGCAGGCACCAGCGACACGGACGCGGTGAACGTGAAGCAACTGAAGGACGTGCAGTCGAATCTCAACCAACTCGGCGCGCTCGCAGTGCAGTACGACGACAGCTCGAAGAGCTCGATCACGCTCGGCGGTGCGGGCGGCACGCGCATCACCAACGTGAAGGCCGGCACGCTCAGTGCAACCAGCACGGATGCGGTGAACGGCTCGCAGCTCTACGCGACCAACCAGCAGGTCTCGAAGAACACCACCGATATCGCGAACCTGCAGGGCAACGTGACCAACATCGCGAACGGCAAGGCCGGCCTCGTGCAGCAGCAGGATCCGAACGGCGCGATCACGGTCGGGAAGGATTCCGGCGGCACCAGCGTGAACTTCTCCGGTACGTCGGGAGACCGCGTGCTGACCGGTGTCGCGGCCGGCGTGAACGCCAACGACGCGGTCAACATGGGGCAGTTCAACGAAGCAATGAAGAGCGCGGCTGCCAACGACCAGATCCGCGCGGTGGCGACCGATGCGAACACGTCGTGGATCGCGCGTGCCGATGCAGGCTCGATCGGCTCGACGGCGACCGCGACCGGGAAGAATGCGGTGGCGGTCGGCCAAGGCTCGGTTGCCGATCGCGACAATTCGTTCTCGGTCGGTGCGAAGGGCAGCGAGCGCCAGATCACGAACGTCGCGGCCGGATCGGCGCCGACCGACGCGGTGAACGTGCAGCAACTGAACGACAACCTCACGTCGGCTTCGACGCAGGCGAAGAGCTACACCGACCAGCGCATCGGGCAGGTGTACAACTCGTTCAACGACCTGAAGAAGGACATGTACGGCGGCGTGGCGTCGGCGATGGCGGTGGCCGGCCTGCCGCAACCGACGGGCGCGGGGCGGTCGATGGTGTCGGCGGCGACCTCGAACTATCACGGGCAGCAAGGGTTCGCGGCCGGGTATTCGTACGTGACGGAGAGCAATCGCTGGGTCGTCAAGGCGTCGGTGACGGGCAATGCGCGGTCGGATTTCGGCGCGGTCGTCGGCGCGGGTTATCAGTTCTGACGCAGAGAGCCGTCTGTTGAATGGTCGGCAGCGGCGGGCATGCGGGTGATGCCTGACGCCGCCGACGAGTGCGGGGCCCGGGGTCGGCATGTCGACCCCGGGCTATTTCGTTTTGCATGACCACGCGGGTCGATGCAACAAGCCGCGTCGCGGTTACCTGCCATCGTCGCGATGATCAATCCACAACCTTGAACACCCGATTCTTCTCGATCACGACAGCCTTCGGCAGTTTGCCGTCGTCCCCGTCCGCTGCGTCGGCGCGTAGATGCCGTTCGTCGAGTGTCGGACCGGTATAGCGACTGCGCGGCCGGATCACCTTGCCAACGCGCAGCTGCTCGATGCAATGCGTGAGCAGCCCGACGCTGCGTGCGATCGCGAACAGCCCGAAGGCCGCATCGCGCGGCAATCGAAGCTGCACCGACAGCATCGCGAGCGCGACGTCGATGGTCGGCCGCTGGCCGGTGAGCGTCATTACCTTGTCGATGAAGCGGGCGAGTTCCGGCGGCGGATCGAGCCGCGCGAGCAACGCGGCCGCACGCGGGTCTCCATCGGGGTACAGATGATGACCGAAACCGGGAATCGGAATCGCGGACTTCAGGTGATGGTCGACCACGTGCTCGGCGCCGAGCCGTTCCACGTCGTCGAACACCGCGCGCACACGACCCGATGCGTCGCCGTGCAGCGGGCCCGACAAGGTCACGAGCCCGGTCAGCAGGCAGCCGGCGAGCGACGCGCCAGTCGACGCGGTGATGCGCGCGGCGAACGCCGAACTCGTGATCTCGTGATCGGCCACCAGCACCATCGCGCGGCGCAACAGATCCGCGCCACGACTGTCCTGGCCCCAGCCCGCCGCGAGCCGCTGATGGGTCCATAGCAGGCTGCCATCGTCGTGCGCGCCGAATGCGCGCGACACGATCGCGACGAGCTGGCCCGCCTCGGTGTGCAGCGCACTGTCGAGCCGGCCGAGCGTCGAGTGGCCGTGGGCGGCCAGTGTCGCGAGCATCGTGAACGCACACTGGCGATCGCGCTCGCCGGGCGGCAAGGCAACCTCGGGCGCGTCGAACGACACAGGCGTGGTCGCATTCCACAGCAGCGCAGCTGTTTCCTCTAGCGTGGCGCTCTCCGACAGCTGAATGCTGTCCCGGCCGCGATACCACGGGCGGCCCTTCGAAAAGGTGGTGATGCTGCTGTAGATACAGGGCTCGGCACCGAAGATCGTGCTCGCCGCCAGCGCCGCACGCTTGCGGCCGACCTGTTTCTTGCGGCACAGCGCGATCACGTCCTCGGCGCGATACAGGCTCTTGCGCGGATCGTCGGGATCCTGCATCACGGCGATGCTGCCGCGGCTCGCATACGCGTAGACGGTCTGCGCCCGCACGCCGAGCCGCCGCGCTGCTTCCGTCAGAGTGATCCAGTTGTGCATGAGGAGTCGTGATGAGGACGCGGCCGGTGCCCGGCCGCTTGCGCCGACTATAGACCGGGTTCAGTTGAATGTCATCTCGGCCGGGCGCCGCTCGAGCACCTCGACGAGGATCCCGCCCGGCGCCAGCACGAAACAGCCGCGCACGCCGGCGCGAATCCGCGTCACTGGCTGGACAATCTCGGCGCCGTGCTCGACCAGGTGCGCGTATGCGGCATCGAGATCCTCGACCCGTACGCCGAAGTGATCGATGCCCTGCACCCGCGGGCCGTCGGGCACGGCGGCCGATCGCGCGTCGGGCAGTGCCGTGATGAACAGGTCGACGGTGCCGATGCGCAGGTCGACGCGGCCGGGGCGCCGCACGATTTCGGCGTTCAGGCAGCGCGCGAACCACGCTGCGGTGGCCTCGGCGTCAGCGGAGCAGAGTTGCAGGTGATCCCATTTGAATTCGATCATGGTCGTGGACTGACTGTATATGAATCGCCGGAGTGGCAGGTGGAGAGGGTCGAACGGGGTCAGAGCTCGATGCGCGACAGCTTGCCGAGCAGCACCGAATACGACAGCGTGCCGACGAGGCAGATCGCGCCCATCAGGTTCAGCGCCCAGAAGAAGCTGCCGGTGTGCTGGGTCACGTAGCCGATCATCAGCGGCGTGGTGACGGCCGCGATATTGGCTGCGAGACTCGTGATGCTGCTGGTGAGCCCGACATAGCGTTTCGGCGCGATCTCGCATACGGCGGCCCAGGACATCGAGCCGATTCCCTGCGCGAAGAACGCGACGGTCAGGATCGCGATCACCAGCGCGTTCGAGTGCACGAAGTTGACGAGCACGATCGACGCGCCGAGGAAGGTGCCGATCACGAGCGGGGCCTTGCGGGACGACGACATCGACACGCCGCGCCGGATGCAAAGATCGGACAGGTAGCCGGCGATCAGGATCCCCAGCGTCGCACCGATGAACGGCATCGCCTGGAAGAAGCCGACCTTGATCATCGACATGTGCCGTTCCTCGACCAGGTAGGTCATGAACCAGGTCGTGAAGAACACCAGCAGCGTGTTGTTGCAGAACTTGCCGAGACAGATCGCGAGGATCTGCCGGTAGCCGAGCAGGCGCAGCGCCATGCGCCAGTCGAAACGCTCGCGCGCGGCCGCGACCGGACGTCCTTCGCTGATGTACTGCAGCTCGGCCGCGTTGACGCTGCGATGTCGCGATGGATCGCGATAGAGCCGGTACCAGACGATGCTGAACAGGATGCCGAAGCCGCCGGTGGCAAAGAAGACGGCGCGCCAGCCGAACGCCGACGAGATCCAGAGCAGCAGCCCGGTGAAGAGCGGCGTGCCGACATACTGGCCCATCACGTAGACGCTCGTCGCGAAACCTCGCTCCTGAACCGGGAACCACATCGTCACCGCGCGCGCGTTCGACGGAAAGGCGGGCGCCTCCAGCGCACCCATCGCAAGACGCGAGCCGAGCAGCATGTGATAGCCGTGCGCAAACCCCTGGGTCAGCGTCGCCAACGACCAGCCGACGAGCGACAGCGCATAGGCGACGCGCGAGCCGAGCATGTCGGCAAGCACGCCTGCGGGCAGCAGCGCGATCGAGTACGCGAGGCCGAACACCGCGAACAGCTCGCCCATCTGGACGCGAGTGAGCGCGAGATCCCTCGACAGTGCCGGTGCGACGATGCCGAGCGCCGAGCGGTCGACGTAGTTGAGGATGGTCGCTACCAGCAGCATCGACAGCACGCCGTAGCGCACCCTCGATCTTCTGGCGACGTCCGCGCGCGTGTCGAACTCGCGCATGACCGATACCTGCTCTTCTGCGGCTTTCAATGTCGTCTCCTGATTGTGGGCCGGCGCATGGTTGTTGTGCGCACCGGCGATCGTCCGGTCAGCCGCGCCCGACGAAGGGCATCGCGCTCGCCATGATCGTCATGTTCAGAATGTTGGCTTCGAGCGGGAGGCTCGCCATCTGCACGATTGCGTCCGCAACGTGCGCCACGTCGACGCGCGGCTCGGGTGCGACGCGGCCGTCGGCCTGCAGCACGCCGCTGTTCATGCGCTCGGTCAGCGACGTGGCGGCGTTGCCGATGTCGATCTGGCCGCATGCGATGTTGAACGGCCGGCCATCGAGCGCGAGCGAGCGGGTCATGCCGAGGACGGCATGCTTGCTGGCCGTATAGGCGATCGTGTTTGGGCGCGGCGTGTGCGCGGAGATCGAACCGTTGTTGATGATGCGGCCGCCTTGCGGGGTCTGGCGCTTCATCTGGCGCCACGCGGCGCGTGCGCACAGGAAGACGCCCGTCAGGTTGGTCGCGACCACGTCGTTCCAGAATTCGAGCGAGTAGTCGTCGAGCGGCACGGCGCCAGCATTGCGACCGGCATTGTTGAACAGCACGTCGAGGCGCCCGAATTCGCGCTCGATCTGCGCGAAGCTGGCGTCCACCGACGCCTCGTCGGCCACGTCGGTCGGGATCGCCGCGGCCACCCCGCCGGCCTGTTCGATGATCTCCTTCGTCGCCAGCAGCGGTTCGATGCGCCTGCCGAGCAACGCCACGCTGAATCCGGCTCGCGCCAATGCGGCGGCCGCTGCCTGGCCGATTCCGGTGCCGGCGCCTGTCACTGCCGCGATTTTTTTCCGTGCCTGCATTTTCACGACCTCGTCTTCAGTCCGTTGAACATGCAAAAAGCATTGCGCGGCGGCGATTCCCCGGCAATCTTGATTCTTTGAATCAATATCAACCGCCCCGTCGCGACGGGGCAGCATCAGGGTTTTCCTGAGTTCGCGGACACGCCGCTCACGAGCCGACACGGCGTGACAAGGCAACCGGAACAGACCCTGCAAGCCTGAGGCCGATACCGCGCAGACACGTTGATTGAATCAATCAATATTGACCTGCGCGGCGTGCGCTTCGTAGGCTGTGCTCCGTTTTCCGACCCAAGGACGAGACCATGCCTGACAACAATCGCACCCGCCTCCTGGTAGCGCGACGGGTTCCTGCGGCCGTGGCCGCACGTGCCGAATCCGAATTCCATGCCTATGTGACAGACGCCGACATGGACGCGCCGTCCGTCGTCGAGTTTTGCAACCGCTACCACCCGCCCGCGATCCTGGTCGGCAAGAAATCGGGGCTGCAGGCCGAGCACATCGCGGCATTGCCGCCGAGCGTGAAGATCATCGCGAACGCGAGCGCCGGCTACGACCACATGGATGTGGCCGCCGCGCGCGTACGCGGGATCGTGGTCAGTAATGCGCCCGACGCGCTGACCGAGTGCACGGCCGATTTCACGATGCTGCTCATGCTTGCCGCGTGCCGGCGTGCATCGGAGTACGAACGCATCGTGCGCGCGGGGTGGGGCAAGTCGTTCGGCATGACCGATCTGCTCGGCACCCGCGTGAACGGCAAGACGCTCGGGATCGTCGGCTTCGGCCGGATCGGCCGCGCGGTTGCGCGGCGCGCACGCGGCTTCGGGATGCGGATCGTCTATACGGACAGGCGGCCGGCACCGCCCGAGGTCGAGGCGGGCGCGCGCTATTGCGCGGATCTCGACACGCTGCTGCCGCAGTGCGACATCCTCACGCTGCATGTGCCGGGCGGCGGCACGCCGTTGATGACGCGCCGCGAGTTCGGCTTGTTGCGCGACGGTGCGGTGTTCGTCAATGCGGCGCGCGGCAGTCTCGTCGACGAGGATGCGCTGTACGACGCGTTGACTTCGCATCGGCTGTTCGGCGCCGGACTCGACGTCTATCGGAACGAGCCCAATATCGATTCGCGCTTCGCCGCGCTCGACAATGTGTTTCTGTCGCCGCACATGGCCAGCGCGACGATCGAGACGCGTGACCAGATGGGTTTTACCGCACTCGACAACGTTGCGGCGGTGCTGGACGGGAGGGCGGCACCCAACGCGCTGTGAAGGGCGCGGCGGGACAACTCATCCATGCCGGGGTTGCCGATGACCGCAAGCCCCGGCTGACCGCCGATCCCTCACTTCACTGCCCCCTCGGCTACCGGCACTTCATTGATGTCGGTCCAGCCGATGTTCGAGAATCGAACGTTGCGGCATGTTGCATCGTCGCGGGCCGATGCGGCGGCGGGTAGCGAGAATGCGGTCGCAAGCATCCCGGACGCATGGACGTTCTTGAGCGCGAAGTACCGCCACTCGACCTTCCGGCGCTCAACACGCCCACACAAGCGCGATCAATTCACCCCGACCGCACGCCACGCGCGCGCGACCGTTGCGCTCTCGGCCGAGTTCGCGCCATACAGGTCGTTCGCCGCCTGGATCGACGCACGCCGCGCGCTCGGGTAGCTCGAGTTGGCGTTCAGGTACACGGTCAGCGTCCGGTACCAGATCTTGCCGGCCTTTTCGCGGCCCAGGCCGCTGAAGGTCGTGTCGCCGTTGCAGACCAGCTGCGTCCTCGACAGACCGGTGTCGGTCGACGGCACCGCCGGGCCTTCCGACAGCAGGTAGAAGAAGCGGTTGCCGACACCCGACGTGAAGTGCGGATCGTGGCGCGGATTCGACCACGAGAAGCCGCCGGACGGATAGCAGCTGAACGACCGGCCATCGAGGTCCTGCTTGTACATCTTGCGCAGGCCGCCGCTCACCGCGCGCGCGCCGATCACGTAGTTGCCGGGATCATTCGGGTTGTTCGCAAAGAACTTCACGAGCGTGCCGAACATGTCGGAAGTCGACTCGTTCAGGCCGCCCGCGTCGCCCGAATAGTTCAGGTTGGCGGTGGCCTCGGTCACGCCGTGGCTCATCTCGTGCCCGGTCTTGATCAGATCCTGCGCGTCGAGCACGGTGCCCGTGCGTGCGTCGACGTAGTACAGCACGGCATCGCCGTGCGCATCGGTTGCCTTGCCGTATACGCGCACCGCGTAGGCCAGTGCCGGCGTGCCATCGCGCGCGAATACGACGAGTTCCGCGTCATCGACGCGGCGCACGTCCGAGTTGAAACGCGCGGCCGCGATGCGCCTGACCCTGGCCGCGCCCACGTCGGGCGCGTTGCGCACCACGAAGCGGTCGCCGACCTTGCCGATCTTGCCGGCGAGATTGATCGGTGCAGGCTGGGTCAGGCTCGCTTGCTTCAGCTGCCCCTGGTTCGATTTCAGCGCACATTGATTCGTCGCTTCCGACGATGGGCGCTCCGCGCCTAGCCTTCTAGACTTCACTGCATTCTGGTCGGTGCCAGTAGGAGTCGTCGTGTTTCAAGGGCAAAGCTTGCGTGTTTCGCCGCTGGGCGATAACGGCATTTTCGAATTGTGCTTCGATCGTCAGGGCGAATCCATCAACAAATTCGACCGCAGGACCATCGATGAATTGCGGCAGGCCAACCAGTACCTGCTGAATCAGGCGAGCCTGCGCGGTGTCCTGGTGACCAGTGCGAAGGACGTTTTCATCGTCGGTGCGGATATCACCGAATTCGGGGCCAAGTTCGCGCAGCCAGCGGCCGCTATTGCGGCTGACGTGGCCGGAAGCAACGAAGCATTCATCCAGTTCGAAGACCTGCCGGTTCCTTCCGTGGTGGCAATCAATGGCTTCGCATTGGGCGGTGGCCTCGAATTTGCGCTGACCGGCGCAATGCGAGTCATGTCGAGTGAGGCACGGATTGGTGTGCCAGAGGTGAAGTTAGGTCTGTTCCCCGGATTCGGGGGCACGGTCCGGCTGGTGCGCATTGCAGGGGCTGCGGTGGCGTGCGACTGGGTTGCCGGCGGCAAACCTGCCACGCCGGCTGCGGCCTTTGCAGCCGGCGTGGTGGACGATATTGCGGCGCCGGACGAACTGCGCTCCCGTGCGATCCATTTGCTTGAGCGGGCGATTGCCAACGAAGTCGATTGGCAGGCACGACAGGATCGAAAGCGCAAGCCATTGTCGATGGAGGCAGGGCAAGCCGCAGCTGCTTTTGAGCAAGCTCGCGCCATTGCAGGCGAACGTGGCTCGCCGCACCAACCTGCTGCGCTGGCAGCAGTCGCCATGATGGCTGAGGGGGCGGCCCTTGACCGTGCTGGCGCCCTGGCTTTGGAAGCGCAGGTGTTCGGCGAGATCGCTCGTACTCAAGCCGCGTCGTCAATGGTTCAGACCTTTCTGAACGAACAGGCTGTCAAGAAGATCGCGCGCAACCACGCAAAAGGGGCGGACAAAGTGTCTCGCGCGTTGGTGCTGGGCGCGGGGATCATGGGCGGCGGGATAGCGATTACCCATGCCCTGCGGAAGATCCCGGCCCGTATGTACGATCTGCAACAGCGAGCGCTCGACCAAGGCATGGCCGAGGCTCAAAAGCACGTTGCGCGTCAGGTCAAGACCGGGCGCCTGAGCGAATCCGCAAGCCTCGAGATTCTGTCGGCTGTCCAGCCGCAGCTGGATCTTGCGGGAATCGGCGAGGCGGATGCCGTGGTCGAGGCGATCGTCGAGAATCTGGACATCAAGCGCAAGGTCCTGGCGAATCTGGAGCCGTCGCTCAAAGAAGGGGCGATCCTGCTGTCCAACACGTCAAGTCTGCGCATCGACGACATTGCGGCGCCGCTCGAGCGTCCTGAACGGTTTGTCGGCATGCATTTCTTCAATCCGGTACCGATGATGTCGCTCGTGGAAGTCGTGCGCGGCACGCGTACCTCTGATCAGGCCGTGGCGACCGCAGTGGGCTACGCAACTGCCCTGGGAAAAACTGCCATTGTCGTGCGTGATTGCCCCGGGTTTCTCGTCAACCGGGTGCTGACCGCATACATGCGTGGCTTTCTGAGGCTGGTTGCGGACGGCGCGGACTTCGAGCAGGTCGACAAGGTCATGGAGTCCTTCGGCTGGCCGATGGGGCCGGCCTATCTGGAAGACGTGGTCGGCATGGACACGGGTAGCCATGTCAACAACGTCATTTCAGCTGGCTATGCGGACCGCATGCCCGAGTTCGCTGACGACGCGCTGCGAGTGATGGTGCGCAACGGTCGGTTCGGTCAAAAGAACGGCCTGGGCTTTTACCACTACGAGGCGAGTGCGACCGGCGGCAAGCCGCGACGTACATCTTCAACGGATGCACACGCGTTGCTTGCACAGCTGCAATCCGGGGGACGCCGGGATTTTACTCGCGAACGGATCATCGACCGCATGATGCTCCCGATGGTGCTCGAGGCAGCGCGAACATTGCACGAGGGCGTGGTCGGAACTGCGGCGGAAGTGGACCTGGCGATGCAGCTTGGCCTCGGCTTCCCTGCCTATGCCGGTGGCCCCCTCAAATATGCCGACTGGCTGGGCCTTGCCGAAGTGGTGCGCCGTTGTGACCAACTGAGTGCACTGGGGCCGGCCTACGAGCCCAGCCAGCAACTGCGCGAGATGGCGTCGGCAAACGAGCGCTTCTATCCGATTACTCAATGAGGGCTTGACGTGCACTTCCAGCTTCCCGAAGACGTTCAGCAAATGCGGCAAACGCTGCGCCGGTTCGTAGATGAGCGGATACTCCCTCTCGACAACGAGTATCAGCGCATCGCCGATTCCGGCCGCTTTCCGACGGAGGTCGTCGAACCGCTCAAGCAGCAGGCGCGCGACGCAGGTCTCTGGAATTTGTTTCTTCCGGGTCTGCTCGACAACGAGCCGGGTACTCGCTTGACCAACATGCAGTATGCGCCGCTGGCCGAGATCATGGGCCGCGTTCCCTGGGCTTCCGAGGTCTTCAACTGTAACGCGCCGGACACCGGCAACATGGAGTTGCTGCACCTCTTCGCGAATCCCGCACAGCGGGATCGATGGCTGGTTCCGCTTCTCGAGGGGACCATCCGCTCCTGCTTCGCCATGACTGAACCGGATGTGGCTTCGTCAGACGCGACCAATATCCAGACGTCCATCAGGCGCGAGGGCGACGAGTACGTCATCAACGGGCGAAAATGGTTCACCACGGGCGCGATGCACCCCAATTGCAAGTTGGCTATCGTGATGGGGGTGACCGATTTCGATCCGGACGCGGCCAGGCATTGCCGACATTCGATGGTGCTTGTTCCGATGGACACCCCGGGTGTGCGCATCGTCCGCAACGTGCCGATCATGAGCCACCATCTGCCAGAGGGGCACTGCGAAATCGCGTTCGAGAACGTGCGCGTGCCGGTGTCCAACCTGCTTGGCGAAGAGAACAGCGGGTTCGCATTGGCGCAAGCCCGCTTGGGACCGGGGCGAGTCCATCATTGCATGCGAACGATCGGTCAGTGTGAAGTCGCGCTGGACTTGATGTGTGAGCGAGCGCTCTCGCGCCGCGCGTTCGGCAAGACCTTGTCGGACTTCGCCAACATTCAGGACTGGATTGCCTATTCGCGCGTCGAAATCGATCAAGCTCGTCTGTTCGTTCTGCAGGCGGCCTGGAAGATGGATACCTATGGCAACAAGTCCGCACATCTGGATGTTTCGGCCATCAAGCTCGTGGCGGCACAGCTTCAGACGCGGGTCGTCGATCGAGCGATTCAGGTATTCGGTGCGATGGGTATCACGCCCGACACGCCGCTGGCTTACCTCTGGTCCTGGGGGCGGGCAATGCGCTTCTTTGATGGCCCGGACGAGGTCCACCTGCGCGCCATCGCTCGAGCCGAGTTGGCGAAGGCCAAGGAACAACTCGGGTCAACGGCACCGTACTACCGTCACCACTGAAGACGCGCTGTCTGTCATGCCCATGCCATCCCGGGCCACGGTCTGGCTGTGACGGGGCGACGGAACATCGTCCCTCGCCACTCGCCCGTACCGGCCGTACTCGATGTGTTCGTCGGTGTGGCCAACACTGTCGCTTAGGTACGCGGCAGTGCCGCTGATTCTGAGGGTGGCGTGAATGCCGTCCTCATCAAACGTAACGCCAGCTTTCAAGGAAGTTGAACGATGAAGACTCGTATCACTGAGATGTTCGACATCCGCTACCCGATCATTCAGGGCGGAATGCAATGGGTTGGCACCGCCGAAATGGCTTCCGCGGTGTCGAATGCAGGTGGGTTGGGCATCCTCACGGCGCTCACTCAGCCGACGCCGGACGCGTTGGGCGCCGAGATCGATCGCTGCAGGACGATGACCAACCTCCCGTTCGGCGTCAACCTGACCATTCTGCCTACGGTGAAGCCGCCTCCGTATGACGAGTATCTCGACGTGGTGATTGCGAAGGGCATTCCGGTGGTCGAGACCGCCGGTAGCAGTCCCAAGGAATTCACCGCACGCTTGAAGGCAACTGGCGTTCGGGTGATCCACAAGTGCACGAGTATTCGCCACGCACTCTCGGCTGAACGCAATGGTGTCGACGTTGTCAGCATCGACGGCTTCGAATGTGCCGGTCACCCGGGCGAAGATGATGTCGGGGGATTGGTGCTCATTCCGCTTGCGGCACAGGTGTTGAGCATCCCGGTGATTGCGTCCGGCGGCATCGCTGATGGCCGGGGGCTGGCTGCAGCATTGGCCTTGGGGGCGGAGGGCGTAAACATGGGAACGCGCTTCTGCGCGACCGTCGAAGCACCGATCCACGAAGACATCAAACATGCACTGGTGTGCGCCAATGAGCGGGAGACGAACCTGATCTTCCGGACCTTGCACAATACCGGTCGGGTTCTGCGTAACCAAGTGTCGGATGAAGTCGTCTCGATCGAACGCCGTCCGGGCGGATGCGAGTTCAAAGACATCCAGCCCCTGGTCTCTGGTCAGCGGGGGCGCGCCACGTTGCAAAGTGGACAGGTGAACGCCGGCCTCGTATGGGCAGGACAGACTGTCGGCTTGGTCAAGGATATTCCGACCTGTGGTGAACTGCTGGAGCGGATGGTGGCCGATTGCCGCGCTGCACTCGCGAGCGCAGCCAGCCGGGCAAGTGGAGCTGCATCATGCTAGCGCTGCGCGTGCACGGATTTGACGGTCTTCATCAATGGGCGCTCGAGCAGGCACCGGAAATTTCGCCCGGTGTCGGTGAAGTCCAGGTCAGCGTTCTGGCAAACGCGATTTCGTATGTGGATTTGCTCTTTGCACGAGGAGGCTACCAGGTAAAGCCGCCGCTGCCGCTCGTACCCGGCACCGAGTTCACCGGTGTCGTTGCGGCCCTTGGTCCCGGCGTCGAGGGTGGGTTGCAAGTGGGGCAGCACGTGGTGGGAATGACTGTTGGCGGAGCATGGGCTGAGCGCACCAATGTGCCTGCGAGTGCCCTGGAGGTCTTGCCCCCGCATGTGGACATGCACGCGGCATCGGCGCTGCCCGTTACGTATGCGACGGCACTGTATGCGTTGAAGCACCGCGGAGCCCTCCAGATGGGGGAGACCGTTTTGGTACTGGGTGCGGCAGGAGGTGTCGGCCTTGCTTGCGTGCAAGTCGCGAAGGCACTTGGTGCAACTGTCGTTGCCGGTGTGACCGGCGACGAAAAAATGAAAGCCGTCCAGCAAGAAGGGGCTGATCACGTCGTCGACGTTGGCCATACTGAATGGCGTACCGCCGTGCAGGCGGCCGTACCCGAAGGAATCGACGTCGTGGTCGACATGATTGGCGATTCGTTCACGGAGACGGCCTTCCGCACCCTTCGATGGGAAGGGCGTCATTTGGTCATCGGCTTTGCCGGCGGCAATATTCCCGCAATCCGCGCCAACTTGCCGCTACTCAAGGGCGCCTCGCTCGTCGGCGTGGACATTCGCCAGTTCCGGGAGCGCGAGCCTGACCGCGCACGAGCCAATCTGGCCGAAGCGGTTGCGATGCTGGCAGCCGGTCGGCTTCGACCGCGCGTGGCCCAGGTTTATTCCGCTCTCGATTGGGCAAAGGCGATCAGGCAAGCACAGGATGTTTTGACCGTGGGCCGAGTCGTGCTGGACTGGGGCACGAATACGCAGAAGGCACCAGGCTGACCGCAGGGAGAACTGCGGCGAATTGACCGGCCGGCTGGCGTTCTATTAGGAAATCACATCTATGACGATCCAATTCAACCGCTCGTGGAGTGATCCCGATCTCGAGCAGTATCGCGACACCGTCGTACGGTTCATCGAAGAGGAAATGCTTCCGCACGACGAGGCGGCTCGCCATCGCGGACACGTCGGGCATGACTTGTGGCGGAAAGCTGGAGCACTCGGGATCCTGTGTGCCGATCTCCCGGAAGAATGGGGCGGCGCGGGGGGCGACTTCCGGCACGAAGCCGTATTTCATGAAGAGATGGCTCGACGCGCGCTCTCGGGGATGAATGCCTCCGTGCACGCGATCGTGGCTCACTATCTCTTGAACCACGGCACCGAAGCGCAGAAACGTCGCTACCTGCCGCGCCTGATATCGGGCGAACTGGTCGGCGCGATTGCGATGACTGAACCGGGCGCCGGATCGGATCTGAAGGGTATTCGTACTCGGGCCCAGCGCGGGCAGGACGGATGGTGCATCAATGGCGCCAAGACGTTCATTTCGAACGGTTTGCTGGCTGGCCTTGTTTTGGTGGTGGCGAAGACGGAGTCGGGTGAGGGTGCTCGCGGCATTTCGATCTTCCTGTTGGAGACAGCCGATTGCGCCGGCTTTCGGGTCGGACGGTTGCTGGACAAGATCGGCATGAAGGCGCAAGACACCGCCGAGCTGTTTTTCGACGACGTGTTTGTCAGTGAGGACCAGATCCTCGGCGGACTGCCTGGACAGGGGTTTTACCAGCTCATGGCGGATCTTCCCTACGAACGGTTGCTCATCGGCGTGATGGCCCTGGCAGCAATGGAGGGGGCGTATGAGGAAACACTGGCCTATGTGCGTGATCGGCAGGCATTCGGGCAGGTAATTTCCACGTTCCAGAACACCCGATTCAAGCTCGCGGAGATCGCCACGGAAATACAGGTCGGACGGGCATTCATCGATCGTTGCGTGCAGGACTTGCTGGTCGGCCGGCTGGACACGGCAACAGCGTCAATGGCGAAACTCTGGGGTTCAGAAGCACAGGGGCGAGTGGTTGATGCGTGCTTGCAGTTGTTCGGCGGTTACGGCTACATGAACGAATACGTGATTGCCAGGATGTACACCGACGCCCGGGTTCAGCGCATCTACGGTGGCACGAGCGAGATCATGAAGGAAGTGATCGCACGCGCATTGTGATCGTGCAGGTTGCGTCGAGCGTAAAGCACGGCGTATGAATTGCAAGCGAGGCTCTACGAATTGGTCAAGTTCGTAGGGCTTTTTGTGTTTCCGACTCGCGCTGGAATTTCGGCGGACGCTTTAAGATCAGCATCTGCGCGTGAAATTTCACACCCATAAAAGTATGATGGACTACTAATATAATGGCCTATTTTGAATCAACGATATTGAGTGAAGCGGGCTAGAGGCCGAGCACGCTCACACGTGTGTCATCAAACACGCATGGTAGGGCGTTTGAGCGAAGGCGGGAATACCCGCCACACCCGATCGGGGTGGCGGAAGAAGTACATTCTCAAGAGTTCCCCTGGACTGGCGAGCTCGACGTACACGCATCGTCGACTGCCGCGCCCAGCCAAACGAACCACTCTGGTTTGCGTGGCTGAGGGCTGTCCCAGCCAGTACTCGACAAGCGCGTGCAGGGATTTTGCTCCTGTACTCATTTGATCACCAATCTCGTCCTTGGAGCTCGTCCCGATGCTACTCGAAAAAATACGGGAAGAGGATTCGGGCGCGCCTGGTACATCAGGAGTTTTCGCGAGCGAGATACTGCTTTCGCAATTCGCCCTTCTGCAGTTTTCCGGTAGGAGTTCGTGGCAACTCGTCGACAAAGTCGACGCTCTTCGGTGCCTTGTATGAGGCAATCCGTGACTTCGCGAAGTCTATGATCTCCTTCTCGAGCTCCGTCGTTCCCGCATAGCCTTCTGCGAGGGTGACGACAGCCTTTACGCGTTCCCCCATCTCCGGATCGGGGATGCCGATTACTGCCACGTCCAGAATGGCCGGATGGAGTGCGAGTGCGTTTTCGACTTCCTGCGGATAGATATTGACTCCGCCAGAAATGATCATGAAGCCTTTTCTGTCGGTGAGGTAAAGGAACCCATCTTCGTCGACATGTCCGATGTCGCCAACCATCGTCCACGTCGAGTGAATCGGGTGTTGGGTCGCACGTGTTTTCTCCGGATCCTTGTGATACGAGAATGGCATCGTTTCACGCTCGAAATAGACGAGCCCATCCGATCCGGCGGGCAGCTCGTCGCCGCTCTCGTCACAGATGTGAATTTTGCCGAGTATCGAACGCCCGACAGACCCGGGTTTTTGCAGCCATTCCGATGGGCTGATGGTCGTAATCCCGTTCAACTCCGTGCTCGAATAGAATTCGTAGAGTACCGGCCCCCACCAGTCCATCATCTTGCGCTTCACGTCGACAGGGCATGGTGCCGCCGCGTGTATTGCAACCTTCATGCTGCTGACGTCATGCGCACCTCTGATGTCGTCCGGGAGTTTCAACATCCGGACGAACATTGTCGGAACCCATTGGCTGACGTTCACGCGATATTTCTCGATTGCCTCGAGTGCTGCTTCGGCATCGAATTTGTCCATGACGACGACGGTGCCGCCCATGGCCTGAATGGCAGCGCAAGTCCGCAGGGGGGCAGCATGATAGAGCGGAGCCGGGGAGAGATAAACCGTGTCGGTGCCGCACCCGAAATGTCCGCCAAACATGGCTACCATGCTGTCGCCGGCGTCCGATACTTGACGGTCGGGCAGCGGAAGTCGAACCCCCTTCGGACGTCCGGTCGTTCCCGACGAATAGAGCATGTCCGCGCCCCGGGGTTCATACTCGGGACGCTCCGAGGACGCCGTTTCCAACACGGAACTCAACGAAACCGAACCGGGCAGGGCCACGTCAAAATGCACGACATGCGAAAGAGACGGGAGGTCGGCCCATGCACGCGCGAGATCCTGCCCCACGTCTCCGACAAAGAGACATTTCGCCCCCGAGTTCTGGAGGATGTACTCGATTTCCTCGCTCTTGAGATGGAAGTTTATCGCCGCGACGTAGAGCCCTGAGCGCTGGGCTGCCCAGTAGACGTCGAATATACGGTGATCGTTCTCCGAGAGGATGGCGACGACGTCACCTCTGTTCATTCCTTGCGCGCGAAGCCAGTTCGCAATCCTGAGAGACCGGCCTTCGAGCTCGGAAAAAGTGACATGCAGCCCTGATGCAGCCATGATCACGGCCGGCTTCGAGGGGTGGGTTTGGGCGTGCGTTCCGGGGTACATTGCTTTTAGGGAAGTAGAGTTTCTCTGGAGATGAGATCCAGCCTGGATGGCATTGCGGATCAACAAGAAGGCGGCATCGAGGGCGACTTCCGGATCACGCAGGAGCGCTCGGCGTTTGCGAAAACGCGAATGAAGCCCGGGAAAACGGGGGGGCGCGTCGCTGCAGGGCAGGCGCCGCAACCGCACCGAAAAGTTCGTGATGAGTCGACGATTAGCGACTCCATGAGCATGTTGACCTGGCACATCGTCTGTCTCCATCTTGCATCGTTCTACGAACAAGGGCTCCATGCGACCGCCGCTCTTTCGGCACTGACGTCAGCGCACCACCGGCCCAAATCCTACTTTGAAGTATATACAATACTTCGACGTAAGAACAATGTCGATTGTGTGTTTGTGTGTCGCCGGTAGAGACAGCTACTAAAGCGGGCTATCGATATATACCGTGGTGCATCGGTTGATTCATTGCACGTCGGTGACATCTTCACGTGCGACCACCGATTTCTCGTACCAACCGCCATAGCAAGGCATTGTGCACGGCGGGTTATGGTCCTTTGTAATGTTGTTCATATGAACTAGTTCGTCATGGAACCGGTCCTGCGTCACTTCCTGGGCCTTGCCATTGGGGTATCTGCTGAGTCGTTAGTTCTGCGCACTGCGATCTCGTCTATTTCGACGATGGTCTCACCTACGCGAGTGCGCGCCTAATCCGTGTGCCGGCCGCGGTGCGCAACGTTGGCCGACACACTCAGACAAGGTGGAGACAACATGACCGACGAATATCAGACAACCTCGAGCTTCTACAGAGGGTTGGCCGCGACTAGCATCGTGGGCGCGGTGGTGGCTTTTGGCCTCGCTGCTTGTGGGGGGGAGGTTGACAACGCTGCAGCGCCAACGCCGACGCAGACGGCACCGACTACGATGCAAGTGCGGAATGCTGCGAGCGCATGTTCTGCTCTTGCTGGCGCCGGCGTTCCGGCCAGCGCCATTGCACTGCCGACGCAAGGCGCAACCATCACATCGGCGTCGCTCGTTGCAGCCGACAACACGACGGGCCTTCCGGACTACTGCCAAGTACTGGGCAAGGTGCTGGCCACCAATTCCTCGGATCCGGCGATCAACTTCGAAGTCAATCTGCCGACCACCTGGAATTTCAAGGCTTTGCAACTGGGAGGGGCCGGCTTCAACGGGCTGTTGGTAACTGGCCTGGGTGGGCCGATTGGAGGCATACAAAACTGGCCATCGGACGAAAAACAGCCGCTCGCCATGAATTACGTGACGTTTGGCAGCGATGGCGGAACGACTCCGGACGGGACATTCGGCCTCAATGCTCAGGCACTGGCGAATTATGGCGGGGAAAGCGTCAAGCGCACGCATGACACGGCGCTTTATATTCTCAAAGCTTTCTACAAGACCGTGCCGCATCGGATGTACCACATTGGTGGGTCCAAGGGCGGCCACGAAAGCCTGGTCGCCGCGCAGCGGTACGGTAGCGATTATGACGGAATCGTCGCCTACTATCCTGCGAACCAGAATCAGGCCATGGTGATGTCATGGTTCCGCATGTGGAATGCCGCGTACGCTACGCCTGGAGGCGCACTCGATCCGGCCAAGCAGGCTCTGGTGAGAACCAAGGTGCTAGCCGCGTGCGACGGCCTGGATGGTGTGGTGGACGGTATCGTGAGCAACACTGCGGCTTGCCAGGCCACATTCTCGATCAACAGCTTACGCTGCTCGGGCGGAGCGGATACTGGCGATACCTGCCTTTCCGACGCTCAGATCAACACCTTGATGACTGCCGCGACGCCAATGGAATTTGCTTTCCCGCTGGCCAACGGAGTCACGAGCATTGGACCCTACCCAGTGTTCCAAGGTGGTGACGTGGAGAGAGCGCTGTTCGACCCCTTTGGGACCGACGGTACTCATACCGTGTACTACAGCCTCGACGAACCGGTCATCAAGTACTTCGACCAGCAAAATCCGAATGCCACGAGCACCGGTTTTGACTACCGTGCGTGGCAGCCGCGGGTCACGCAGTTGTCCAATGAGCTGGATGCGACAAATCCGGATATCGATGCGTTTCACCTGAAAGGCGGAAAGCTGATCCTGGTGCAGGGCACCACCGATATGTTGGTGACGCCCAATCAGACGACCGCTTACTTCAATAAGGTCGCAGCGCGTTACGGAGATTCGGCGAGCAGCTTTGTTCGGTATTACGTCGCACCGGGATTTGGCCACGCGGGCGGCACGTTCGCCTTGCAATGGGACCCGCTGACGGCACTGGACGGCTGGGTGGAATCGGGGCAAGCGCCCATCAATCCTGTCGTGACGGACGGCAATCCTGCCACCAAAGGACGCACCCGTCCATTGTGCGAGTACCCACAGTTCCCGAAGTACAAGGGAGCAGGCGACGCAAATAGTGCGTCCAGCTTCGTGTGCGCCGACAGCTAAAGGACGCGACTCGGCTTCTCCAAAAGAAGCCGAGTCCATGCGAATGTCTGGCCAGCTCATCCGGTGAAATGGGTGAGATGACCGGGGCGGGTGTCAGGTCGTGTGGTTGGGGCAAGGTGCTGCAGCGCCGAATCGGAGGAACTCGCCCTGTCAAGCCTTGCTCGCTTTGCCGGAGATCGAGTAGAGGTATTGGAGCAAGCCAGCTTACTTGATGGTAAACGGCTATCCGGAAACAAAAAAATATTCTTATATTTGGTTAGGAGATCTATGTATGAAAAAGCCGTTCTATCGAAACCTTCTCTGCACGGCCCTCTTCGGTGCATTCTCGGTTGCGAGTCATGCGCAAAGCACCGTTACGTTGTATGGCGTCATCGACGAAGGCGTGGTTTTTCAGAGCAACAGCGGGGCCGGCAAGCGGGTCTCTCTCGACTCGCTGGGCGGCATCTTCGGCAGCCGGTGGGGGATGACGGGCAGTGAAGACCTGGGCGGCGGCCTCAAGGCGATCTTCACACTCGAATCAGGCATCAACCTGAACAACGGTGCATTCGGACAAGGTGGAACTGCATTCGGCCGCCAGGCATTCGTGGGTCTCAGCAGTGATCGCCTCGGGAGCCTTACCCTCGGGCGGCAATATGACATGATCTTCTATTTCCCGGAGGCCCTGACCGCCGAAGGGCTGCTCGGAGGCCCGGCCTCGTCGCATCCGGGGGATCTCGATAACGCCGCCAATACTGTTCGCGTGAACAACGCGATTCGCTACATGAGCCCGACATTCAACGGGTTGAAATTCGGTGGCGAATACAGCGTCGGCGGTGTTGCCGGCAACTTGACGGCCAATAGCGGCTACTCGGTCGGCGCATCGTATGAATACGGCCCGTTCAAGGTTGCGGGCGCGTACGAATACTTCAAGAATCCGACTTCGGCGACGGCCGGATCGGGCTTCTTCACCGACAATGCCAGCGGTGCATCGCCGCTGGCATTGTCACTCAACTCCGGATACAAGAGCGCGCAGTCCTTCCAGAATGCGATCGTGGCGGCCAACTACAAGATCGGGGCACTGACGCTGGCGGCGTCATACTCGAATATCCAGTATGGTCATCTCAACGGTGAGTTGCTGGGCGGAACGGCACGCTTCAACAATTTCGACATCGGTGCGCAGTATCAGTTTTCACCGTTCTTCTTCGCCGGCATCATGTACAACTACTTGAACGGCCGGAGTGTCGGTACTGCCAGTGGCGCGACCATTGGTGGTCAGCACTATAACCAGGTCGGGCTGATGGCTGACTACTTCCTTTCCAAGCGTACGGACGTCTACTGGACCATGGGCTGGCAACGTGCGTCCGGCATCTCGTCGACTGGCGCGCCCGCCGTTGCGGATTTCGCCAACTACGGCGATTCGTCGAACAATCATCAGATTCTGATTCGCGCTGCGCTGCGCCATCGATTCTAAATCCGAGCGGGGTTGCATGCGGCCGCGTCCACGAGACCGTGCCGCGTGCAACTCTCCGCGATAGTTGTGCTTATCCGGTCGACTGTCTGCATTGACGGCGAAGATCGAAGCACCAATGGAGTCTTCGGTGCTTGACAGTGGGAGAACATCGTCCCAATATCTACTCACGAGTAGAGTGAGTACTTTTAAGTATTTTTTTGATTCGTGACGTTTACCAAGACGCCTGAGAGACGAGTCGTACTTTTATCCGAATGGAGATTGGCATGCATATCGAGGGATTGGCTGCAATTGTGACCGGTGGCGCATCCGGACTTGGCGGTGCGGTAGCGCGCTTGCTGGCGGAGAAAGGCGCCAAGGTCACCATTTTCGATCTCAATGAGGAGTTGGGTCGCGCCTGCGCGAAGCAAGTTGGCGGCAATTTCATCAAGGTCGATGTGTGCGACGAGGTTGCGGTCGATGCTGCGCTCGCAGAGGCGGAGGGACTCTATGGAAAGGCGCGCTTGCTCGTGAACTGCGCCGGCATCGGGCCGCCGGGAAAGGTCATCAATCGCGATGGATCACCGCTCGCGCTTAACGACTTCGCGCGGATCGTCAACATCAACCTGATGGGGACGTTCAACGTCTTGTCAAAATTTGCGGCTCGGTTGCATACGGAGGCGCCGATTGGTGAGGAGCGCGGCGTCATCATCAATACTGCGAGCGTGGCAGCGTTCGACGGACAGATCGGTCAGCCCGCTTATGCCGCGTCGAAGGCAGGTATTGTCGGTATGACGCTTCCCATTGCACGCGAGTTTGCGCGGTACGGGATTCGGGTCATGACGATCGCTCCCGGCATTTTTCTTACCCCGTTGTTGGCCAGCTTGCCGCAGGATGCTCAGGATTCGCTTGGCAAGCAGGTTCCGTTTCCGAGTCGTCTCGGGCAACCGGACGAATTCGCCAAGCTCGTGCAGTCCATCGTTGAGAACTCGATGCTCAACGGAGAGGTGATTCGGCTCGACGGCGCAATCCGGATGGGGCCGCGGTGATGTATTGCAGGTGCGGGCGGCGCCTTTAAATTGTGCGCTACAAGCAGTCGCTCTGAAAATATGCTTGTGATCGCCATGCGGTAGACGATCGGAAACGTTGTTGAAACGTCCGATCGTGAAATATAGGAACGTGTATGAATGGAGAAAGCTTGCTGGTCGACATTGAGGATGGCATTGCAACCCTTGCACTCAATCGACCGGAATCCGGAAATGCAATCGATTTGCCTCTCGCCCAGGCGCTCATGAGGGCAGCAATCCAGTGCGATCAGGATCCGTCTATCCGATGTGTCGTACTCACGGGCATGGGGCGGCTCTTCTGCACAGGGGGCGATCTGGGCTCGTTCGGGGCGGTCGGTAATGACCTGCCCGGATTTCTGAGCGAGCTGGCAGGTACGCTTCATCTTGCGCTTTCGCGTTTCATGCGGATGCCCAAACCGCTTCTCGTCTTGGTCAACGGGCCCGCCGCCGGGGCTGGCTTCAGCCTGGCAATCGCTGGAGACATTGTCATTGCCGGGCGCTCCGCGCATTTCACTCCTGCATATGGCGCGGTTGGACTCAGTCCGGATGGCGGGATGTCTTGGCAACTTCCCAGGCTGGTGGGATTCAGGCGCGCCCAGGAAATGCTGCTGTTGAACCAGCGTGTTCGGGCCGATGACGCACAGGCCATGGGGCTGATCAATCGTGTCGTCGATGATGAAGATCTCGTGAGTGAGGGGCGAGCGATCGCGCGTACGCTCGTCGAATCCGCGACGAAGGCAATTGCCGCATGTCGTGAGCTGCTGCTCGAATCGTTTCACGGGGAGTTCGAGGCTCACCTCGAGCGGGAAGCGCGCTCGATCGCCGCGCTCGGTGCGGGAGACGAGGCTGGCGAAGGCATTCGAGCTTTCACCGAACGGCGAAAACCTCAATTTCATCGAGGCGTCTGAATCGGCTGAAGTGCCATCCCGGCGATCGCCGTGCGGAAACCTGAGCCATGCCAGTCCGCGGGAGTGGCTCCCGCGGACTTCCGGGCACGCACGGTAGGGCGGCGTCTTGGATTGGCCGGAAACGTGCAGCACGCATGCCCTGATACGTGCGCGGCCAACTTGATATCGAGAAGGCATGTTCAGCGCTTTCGCGCAGAAAGAAGGCGAGGCAGCGCTAAATTGTGACGCGGCAACTGACAGCAGTCGCCGGATGCAGGAGTGGATATGGCGGGATCGGGTCAGGCGCCGCGGTTGCGCACCGACCACGACTTCATCGTGCTCGCAGGCCGTTCAACAAGATGGAGGTGGCCTGGCGAGCGATTTCCTCCGCGGTCATTTGTCCGTCTTCGCGATACCACCGGCCAATCCAGCTCAGCGCGCCCGCGACGACGAAGGCACCGAGCTTGGGCTCGATCGGGGCGAAGGCTTTCTCCTCGATGGCCTTTTCGAGCAGAATCCGGAACTCATGATCGATGTCTGCCTTGAGCCTGCGAAGCTTGACCCGGTTCTCCGGAATCAAGGATTCTTCACCGATGCGAATGACGCACATGCCGAAATCCATCGTGACGATCTTCGCGTATTCGAGCATGGCCGCTTCAAATTTTTCGACTGCGCTGCCACCCGTCACCGTGATATCGCGGATCGCCTGTTGCATCATGTCCAGGCCCATGCGTACGCATTCGAACAGGATTTCGTCCTTGTTCTTTGCATAGTAGTAGACCGTCGGCTTCGTGATGTGGAGCCGTTCGGCAACCTCGTCCAGAGACGATGCGTGAAACCCCTTTTCATTGAAAAGACGTGCGGCGGTTCGAAGAACGGCCAGCCGTTTTCGTTCTCTTTCGCTTTCGCGAGCTTCAGCCTTCTTCCACGGTGAAGCGGTAGCGCCCATGAAGACTCCCTCAGATTCGTCGTGTCCGCCTCCCGTGAACGTCTGCCTTGCACGAGGCAAGTAACGGATCGACACGCGGCGGCGGTAACCGCAGTATGCGAATGGCGGATACTACCATGGCGTCGAATCTATACTTTCGGGTAGTGCTGCGCGTCATTGAGTCTTCCGGGGCGGCGTATTGCCGACCCGGCATCGCGAGGCGCGGGCGTCGGCGCGATGCCGTTTCAAGAGACGCTCGTTATCCGGGGCACCCGGATAAACGAGCCAGTCGGTGTCCTACTCCGTGACGAACGTGGCAACCTGGTCCAGCGGCGCCCTTTCGGTTCGAAATGCATTCGCGGGATGCGAAGGATCCGCATATCCGAAGGAGATGCCGCAGACGACGCGTCGCTCCGGCGGGATCGACAGGATCTCGCGCAGGACGTGCGCTTTGGACGCAAGGGCGGCTTGTGCGATCGCCGACACGCCAACGCTCGCTGCAGCGAGCATGAAGTTGTTCACGTACGCGCCGCAATCGAGAACACCATAGGTGCCGAGCAGTGCGTCGGTCGTGATGACGGCCACATGCGGCGCGCCAAACAGCCTGAAATTCTCTTCGGCTTGACGAGCGGAAGCCTCGCGGTCTCCGGCGGTGATGCCCACACTTTCATACAACTGCAAGCCGCAGGTGCGTCTGCGATCGCGGTACACGCCGCGATATTCCGCTGGCGGAGCGATTTCCCACTGATCGTTGGGTAGCGCGGATGCCGCCTGTAATGCGGAACGAAGCCGATGCGTGGCAGCGGGCCTGGTGACGATGATTTGCCACGGCTGCGAATTGCACCAGGAAGGCGAGCGTTGTGCGATCGAGAGAATCGCGTCGATCGTTTCGGCAGGCACCTCCCGGGAGAGATAGCCGCGGCAACTGAATCGAGCGTCGAGAACGGATCGCAGAGCGTCGAAAAGGGGCGTGTCTGTCATGGGTCCTGTCGCGCATGCGCGCGCGTGTTCGTGTCGGGGAATCTCATTGGTCTTTGAAGACCGGTCTGCGTTTCTCCAGGAAAGCAGCAATACCTTCTTTCGCGTCGTCGGTTTCGAGCACACGCCGCATCAGTGCGGCTTCCCTGTCCATCCCGGCCTGGTCGGCAGGGCCGTCGGTCGCGGGAAGGCTGGCGAGGATGCTCCGATACGCGATGGCGCCGAACCCCGCCACCTCGGTACCTAACGCTACCGCATGGTCCAGTAGAGCAACACGGTGTTCTTTCACGAAGCTCACGAGCCCCCACATCAGGGCTTCCTGAGCGTTTAGCACTCGTCCGGTCAGCATCAATTCCGCCGCGCGCGAACGACCGACGACGGCCGGCAGGAATTGAGTTCCGCCGTATGTCGGCATCACGCCCAACCGGATTTCCGGCATCGCGAACGTGGCGTTATTCACCGCGGTCCGCACGGTGCACGCGAGCGCGAGCTCCAGTCCTCCGCCAAACGCGGCGCCGTTCATCGCCGCGATCGTGAACAGCGGCGATTGCGAAAGTCGCAGCAGCAGATTGCGAATGCGGTCGTTTTTCCTGGCTTGCTGATCCCACGTCTCGATGGCGTTGTCTTTCAGATCGCTACCGGCGCTGAACGCACGCTCTCCTTCGGCCGATATCAGCAGAAATCGCGTGCCGTCCCGTTCCACTGCGTCCAGACAAGACTCCAGTCCGTCCCAGACTGCTCGATTGAGTGCATTCAACCGATCGGGACGGGTGATGGTGAAGACGGCACCGGACTCGATGCGCTCAAATCGGAAATCCAAAGTCGCTCTCCGCGGAGCGGGCGCCGCCCGGACGGCACCCGCGAAACACCAGCGACATCACTTGCCGCTGCCGAACACGCCGGCCATGAGCTCGTAGCGCGTGCCGTTGAATTGCATCAACTGCAGCTTTTTGATCGGATAGGCATCCGTCGGCGACGTCTGCACGTTGATCCCGGGTTGAAGCATCGGCAGGGTCATGTTCAGGCTCAGCGCCTGCTTCATCACATTCTCTCGCGTGAGATTGTCGCCCGCCTGCTTCAAGGTTTGCACCAGAGTCTGGGCAATCGAGTAGCCGAGCACGTTCAGCGTGTCCGATACATCACCCGCGGGGTAGTACTGCTTCATGAAGGCCGCGTAATCCTGGTACTCCTTGGTTGCCTTCGTGGCCAGATCCGTCGGGTCCCTCAGATAGGTCGCGCTGATAACGCCTTTGGACGCGCCAAAGCCAGCCGGCTTGAGAACCGAGCCCACGGAGCTTGCCGAACTGACGACATACCGAGCCGGTTGCCAGCCGATTTCGGCCGCTTTCTTGATGGCCATGGCCGAGAACTTCGGCGTGGTCAGCAGAATCAGCGTATCGGCGCCCAAGCCCTTCATCGACACGATCTGGCTGTCGACCGTCGGGTCGGTGGTCTCGTATGTCTGGAACGAGACCACCATCGACTTGGCCTTGCTTCCCAGGCCGTCGACGATGCCTTGGTAATAGTCTTTGCCGAAGTCGTCGTTCTGCATCAAGATCGCGACCTTTGCATTCGGCTGGGTTTGCAGGATGTGCTGCGCGTATGCGACGGCCTCGGCGTGGTTGGTGGGCTGCCAGCCAATGGTCCACGGGTTCTGCTTGACCTCGCCGAAGCGGATGGCACCCGAGCCAACGAAAAGTTGCGGCACCTTCTTGACAGTCAGGTATTTCTGAATTGCGAGATTGTTGGCCGTCCCGAGCGGCAGGAAGATAGCCAATACTTGATCCTGTTCGACCAGCTTGCGAGCCTGTTCGACCGTTTTGGATGGCGTGTAGGCATCGTCAACCGAGACGAAATTGATCTTGCGGCCATTGACCCCGCCTTCGGCGTTGATCTTCGCGAAATAGGCTGCAGCCGATTTGCCGATCGTGCCATAGGCCGACACCGGGCCCGAGTAGGGCAGGATGTTGCCGATCTTGATCTCGGTATCGGTGGCGCCGGGATCGTATTTCTTTTGGGCGTAGGTCTCGGTCGTGACCAGCATCAGGGATGCGGCGGCCAGGCCTGCGATAAACGCTCTGCGGTCGATTCGGACGGTCATGTTGTCTCCTGGAATGCAGGGTGCGGATGCCCCTAGGGTTTTTTTTGCTAGTAGTCCCTTGGCATCCTAGGCGCGGCGCAGCCGGCACCCCATCGTCGGAAGCGACGAATTGCACATCGGCAGGCAAGCTGTTCAGCGTACGATGCCCAACCGGCGCGCGATCGCCACAGCCTGGGTGCGGCTGCGGCTGTTGAGCTTGGTGTTGATGTTGCGAAGATGTGTGCGTACGGTACTGTCGGAAATGAACAGCTTTTCGGCCATCGCGGTGTTGGAGTAGCCCTCCGCGAGCAGTTGGAGAACTCGGATCTCTTTACGCGTAAGCGGTTCCGTGGGCCCCGATACTGCCTGGCCGATGTCGGCTTCGTCGTCGGCACCGACCGGGCCCAGGCGGTCGGCCAGACGCTGGACGTACTCCTGCAAGATCGGGTCCTGGGCGGAATCCGCCGAACTCGATTGCATGCGATGCAGGAGCGGCGCCACGATGGGCCCTTCATCCAGCAGCAAGCGGACGAATCCCTCTCGGCAGGTTTCCTGCAGAAGCGGATTCGCCCAGTTCATCGCTCGACCCACGTCACCATTGCGGAAGAAGGCGAGCGCCAGAAACAGGCGGAGTTTGAGGGCGCGATGCTGGCGGCCGGACTGCTGGGCAAGTCGCAACTGGGCTTCGAGTGGTTGCACCAAGGAATTGGGATCTCCGGCATGGAGATCAAGTCGCATCTGTGCGATGAATGCATCATCGACGTCTTGTGCGGGCTTCGTATCGGAATTGAGGGCGTCCAGCGCCAGGGCCCGTCCCAATTCCTCGCGCGCTGCGACAGCGTGACCTTGCAACGTCAGAAGTCTCGAACGTTCCAGCTTCGCGCTGGCAGTGACGCGTGGCAACTGGCGCTGATGGCCGAGGTATTCGAGCTCTGTCAGCGTTAGCAACGCCGTATCGACTTCTCCGCGCAAGAACGCAAGACGCGCGCGCAGGCGGTGACTGGAGATCATGTGGTCGGGCAGCCCGACATCCCTTGCCAGGGGCAGGTAGACGTTCAGCAGGCGTTCGGCCGCCACGAGATCGTCGGCTTCGTAAAGAGCGCCCGCATAGGGTACGCCGGCCCATGCATTGCCATGCGCGTAGTTGTAAGCGGAGGTGCTCGACGTAGCCGTGACCGCCATACGAAAGCGGGCCGTCGCCTGGCGCAGATGGCCTTCGCGCAGGTCCAGCATGCCCCCGACGGTCTCGGTGTACATGCGGTTGAAGGCTCCGTCTGCCTGGGCATGGCGTGCGTCCTCGAGGAAGCGGTGCGCCTCCTTGCGCTCGCCGATGACCGACAGGATATGCGCCATCGCATTGAGCAGCACACTGTCGACGAAGGCATTGCCGGTCGGTAGTCGAGCCAGGCCGCAATGTCCCGCTTCATTGGCCTCTTCGTAGCGATCCATCATCGCCAGCAGCACCGGAAGGAGTGCCCGGACATGAGCCTGAACCTGCGGATCGTCGCGTTCCTGGCAGCCGGACTCTTCCAGCCACTTCATCGCGGTCCAGGGGCCCTGACTGAAGCAGCGTGCCCATACCGCGATCACCTGCAGCCGTGGTCGAGCGCGCAGCAAATCGGGCGTGACCGTGGCAAACCAGCGATCGAGCAGGCGCATGCGGCCTTGTTCGAGGAGCCCGTGCGCATGGTGCTCGAGCAGTTCCAGCGCATGCGGATAGTCCCCGCCGGCAATAGCGTGGTCGATCGCGGGCACGGGCCGCTGCTGCGACTCGTACCAGCCGGAGGCGGCCAGATGTAGTCGCGCGGCGTCGTCGGGGCGTTCCCGCTCGAGCTGACGGCGCAGGAAGTCCGCGAACAGGCTGTGGTACCTGAACAGATCGGGCGCATCTTCCACCGGGATAAGAAAAACATTGCCGCGGTGCAGCGACTGCAGCATGGCATCGCAATCCACCGGCGGGAGCAACGCTTGGCACACCGGCGCGCTGAGGTGATGCAGCACGCTCGTGCGCAGCAGAAACTCCCGCACGACGGGCTCTTGCTGCGAGAACACCTCTTCGGTGAGATAGTCCGCCACATCGCGGTCCGACGCGGATAGTCGGGCGACGACATCTGCGGACTGGTCTGAACGTTGCAGCGCCAACGACAGCAGCCAAAGGGCCGCTACCCAGCCTTCGGTCTTTCCAAGGACGCGGTCCAGCGTTTCCAGCGATAGCTCGGCTCCTCGCAGCCTGAAGAATTCAGCGGCCTCCGAGGGCGAGAAACGCAACGAATCCGTTTCGAGCTCCAGTAGCAGGCCCCGCGCGCGCAGGCGACCGACGCCAAGGTCGGGCAGGTTGCGCGAGCCGATGATCACTTGGCCGTTGCGCGGCAACTGCTCCAGCAACTCTCGCACCAGGCCGAGCACGCCGCCTTCCCGGATGACCTCGAAATCGTCCAGGAACAACGCGTAGGGGGTTTGTTCCGAAACCAGTTGAGCCAGCGGATCCTGCGCGGCGGCCCCTCGCTCGAGGCCCATTTGGCCGAGTGCGGCTGACAAGCCGGCCAGAAAACGCGGCACGTCGTTGTCGGCGGCATCCAGCGTCAGCCAGGCCGTCGCCACCCCGCGATCTTCGAGTGCTTCGCGGATCTGGACCATTGCCATCGTTTTGCCGAATCCGGCGGGGGCACGCACGAGGATCAACTTGACCGCGCCGGCGTTGGCGAGTCGGCCGGCGACGCCTGCGCGCTTCACCTCGGCCGCGCGTTGCACCAATGGTGCCAGCTTGGCTAGTGAAATCATCGGCGTGGTCTGGTGGGAGGGATGGACGGACACTGGAGGCGCAGAAGTGGATCGCATACTGGGATGTGTCGAATTGTTGCGTGTGAAGGTCTGGCGTGCACTCGTCTCTTCCGACGATGGTATCGCACCAGGTGCGTCCCTAGACTACGAATCGCAGTGGACGGATGGCCGTCCAGCAGACATTGCTCTCACTATGCATCTCGATTCTTCTATTGCTGCCGTCGTGACCGGTGGCGCGTCCGGCCTCGGGGCTGCAACGGCCCGTCGTCTGGCGACCATCGGTGTCAAAGTCGCCGTGTTCGATCTCAACGCCCAACTGGGTGAGGCCTTGGCCAACGAAATCGGAGGGATCTACTGCTCCGTGGACGTCACGTCCGAGGAGCAGGTGGATGCTGCTTTCGCCAGGGCGCGTGCTGCACACGGTCAGGAACGCGTCATGATCAACTGCGCCGGTATCGGCCACCCCGCGAAAACGGCGAGTCGCGACAAGACCACCGGTACCGGGCGGCATTTTCCGATGAGGGATTTCGAACGGGTCATCCAAATCAACCTGCTCGGGACCTTTCGCTGTGCGGCAAAGTCTGCAGCAGGCATGCTCGATTTGCCCCCGGGCCCGGACGGAGAGCGCGGCGTCATCGTGAACACCGCGTCGGTCGCCGCGCAGGATGGCCAGATGGGGCAGGTAGCCTACGCGGCGTCGAAAGCAGCGATCGCAGGTATGACGCTGCCGATCGCCCGTGACCTGATGGACGACGGTATCCGTGTTAACAGCATTCTCCCCGGCATCTTCGACACGCCGCTGATGCAGGCCGCGCCGGACAAGGTGAAGGAGGCGCTGGCCGCGTCGGTTCCGTTCCCCAAACGGTTCGGTTCGCCGACCGAATTCGCTCAGATGGTCGAAATCACGATTACCAATGGATACCTCAACGGCGAGTGCATCCGCCTCGACGGCGCGATTCGCATGGCGCCGCGCTGACCAATCCCTTCATTACCGCAGGAGAAGTATTCATGGCTGAAGCATATATCGTCGCTGCTCGCCGCACTGCTGGCGGCCGTCGCAATGGCCGCCTGTCGGGCTGGCATCCTGCCGACCTGGCGTCCGTCGTCCTGGACACCCTGGTGGATGACGCCGGGATCGATCCGGCTGCAGTCGAGGACGTGATCATGGGCTGCGTGGGGCAGGCCGGCGAGCAGTCGATGAACATCGCCCGCAACGCCGTGCTGGCATCCACGCTGCCGAATTCGGTGCCCGCGACGTCGGTCGACCGGCAGTGCGGTTCATCGCAGCAGGCGCTGCATTTCGCGGCGCAGGCCGTGATGTCGGGCACCATGGACTGTGTGATTGCAGCGGGCGTCGAGAGCATGACGCGCGTGCCGATGTTCACGCCCAGCGAACTTCCGCGCAAGGCGGGCTTGGGCGTATACAACAGCCCGCGCATGGACGAGCGATTCCCCGGCGTCGAGTTCAGCCAGTTCTCCGGCGCCGAGATGATCGCCCGGAAGTATGAACTGACCAAGCAGCAACTTGACGAGTATTCGCTCGAGAGCCACCGGCGTGCTGCCGTGGCAACGCGAGAGGGGCGTTTCGAGCGCGAGATCATCGCGCTGGAAGCCCGTACCAAAGAAAGCGGTGCTACTGGTGAAATGCATGCCGCGGACGAGGGCATCCGCTTCGATGCAACCCTCGAAGCCATCGCTGGCGTGAAACTGCTGCAGGAAGGCGGCGTCATCACTGCGGCCAATGCCAGCCAGATCTGCGACGGTGCCGCTGGCGTCCTGGTGGTCAGCGAGCGTGCCCTCAAGACCTTCGGGCTCACACCCATCGCACGCGTGCATCACATGTCGGTGATGGGCCACGATCCGGTCATCATGCTCGAGGCGCCCATTCCCGCGACCGAGATTGCCTTGCGCAAGGCCGGTCTGAACATTCGGGACATCGATGCCTACGAGGTCAACGAAGCATTTGCTTCGGTGCCTTTGGCCTGGCTGCAAGCGATCGGTGCGGATCCCCAGCGGCTGAACGTCAATGGCGGCGCGATCGCCCTGGGCCACCCGTTGGGCGCGTCGGGAACCAAGCTGATGACCACGCTGATCAACGTCCTTCAACAGCGCGGTGGTCGCTACGGCCTTCAGACCATGTGCGAAGGCGGTGGCATGGCGAACGTCACGATCGTCGAGCGCCTCTGATACAGCGCCGCGGGCCAGCCAGGCCCCACCCATGGAGACTGGGATGCAACAAAGACAAGAATGCGCGGAGGCGCCTTTGCTCACGGTGGACAGTGTGTCCGTGCGCTTCGGTGGGATCGTGGCACTGGACCGTGTCAGTTTCGATGTGCGTCGGGGCGAAGTTCGGGGCTTGATTGGCCCGAACGGCGCAGGCAAGAGCACCTTGTTCAACTGCCTGTCCCGACTCTATCGCTGCGACAGCGGCACGATCCACTTCGATGGCCATGTGTTGTCCCGAATGCCGCGACATCGCATTGCGAAGCTGGGCGTGGGTAGAACCTTCCAGAATCTGGCGTTGTTTCGAACCATGACGGTGCGTGACAACGTACTGGTCGGCGTCCATTCGCATCACCACAACGGCTTCCTTGCGGACGCGCTTCGACTGCCGGCGGCTGTCGGCACCGAGCGCGCGGCCCAGGCACGCGTGGATGAAGCACTGGAGCTCGTCGGATTGCAGGCGTTTTCCGACCGGATCGTCGCCGACCTGCCGTTCGGAACACAAAAGCGGGTCGAACTGGCGCGTGCGCTTGCAAGCGAGCCGTCGTTGCTATTGCTGGACGAGCCGGCATGCGGCCTGAACCATGAGGAGCTCAGCGGTCTCGGCGAACTGATTCTGGACATTCGCAAGCGCCTGAACCTTACGGTGTTGCTGGTGGAGCACCACATGGGTCTGATCATGGGTGTGTGCGACCGAATCGTCGCGTTGAACTTCGGTCGCAAGATCGCCGACGGGAGCCCCGAGTATGTGCGCAACCATCCCGATGTGATTCGGGCCTATCTCGGAGCGGAAGAAGGGGAGACGGCATGACTCGGCTCTTGGAAATCCGCGATCTGCGGGCAAGCTATAACGCATCGCAAGTCTTGCACGGCATCGACATGAACGTGGAAGCCGGTCAAGTGACGGCTCTGCTGGGCGCCAACGGAGCTGGCAAGACGACCACATTGCGCGCGATCTGCCGCTTCATGGCGCGTACAAGCGGCAAGGTCACGTTTCGCGGGCAGCAGATCGAAGACCGTTCGACTGAACAGATCGCTGTGCTCGGCGTCGGGCATGTGCCTGATGGCCGCGGGACGTTCCTGGGGCTGACGACCAAGGAAAACCTGTATCTGGGGTGTCATGCGCGCAAGGACCGGCGGGCAGTCGAGGAAGACGTCGAGCGCATGTACGACTACTTTCCCCGTTTGAAGGAGCGTCGCGCGCAGCAGGCCGGCACGCTTTCCGGTGGGGAGCAGCAAATGCTGGCGATCGCGCGCGCGCTGATGGCGCGCCCCGGGTTGCTATTGCTGGATGAGCCTTCCTTCGGCCTGGCGCCGATGATGGTGCGGGACATTTTCGCCATCATGCGCCGCATCCGTGACGAGCAGCAGGTTGCCATCCTGCTGGTTGAACAGAACGCGCGGATCGCACTGGAGCTGGCAGACACGGCCTATCTGCTCGAGTCGGGCCGCATCGTCAAGCACGGCACCAGCGAGTCGATGCGCGGCGACGATGCCGTGCGTCGCGCCTACCTCGGAGAGTGAGCATGGAGTCTTTCATTCAACAACTGGTAACCGGATTGTCGACAGGCGGTATCTATGCCTGCCTGGCACTCGCGCTCGTCATGATCTACCAGGCGACACATCAAGTGAACTTTGCGCAAGGCGAGATGGCGATGTTCTCGACCTTCATCGCGTGGGCGTTGATTCAGGCAGGCGTGCCGTACTGGGGTGCGTTCTTCCTCACGATCGTGTTGTCTTTCGCGATGGGGGCGGCATTGGAGTTCGTCGTGATACGGCCGTTGCACAAGGCGCCCGAATTGAGCGTGGTGGTGGTGTTCATCGGTCTGCTGGTGATCTTCCATAGCCTGGCCGGTTGGCTGTTCGGCAGCCAGATCAAGGCGTTTCCGAGCCCGTTTCCGAAAGATGCGTGGTTCGGAAGTGCGCTGATGTCGGCTCATCAGGTCGGGACGATCTTCGTTGCGCTGTGCATCGTCGCCGCACTGTTCACCTTCTTCCGCTTTACCACGCTGGGTCTCGCAATGCGCGCCGCTGCGCAAAACCCAGGCTCGTCTCGTCTACTGGGCATTCGTGTGGGCCGGATGCTCATGCTCGGATGGGGCTTGGCCGGTGCAATCGGCGCGGTTGCCGGAATGATGGTCGCGCCGGTGGTTTTCCTCGACCCCGGCATGATGAGCGGCGTCCTGATCTATGCGTTCGCGGGGGCGCTCATCGGGGGCATCGACAACCCGATCGGTGCCGTGATCGGCGGGTTCCTGGTCGGGGTGCTTGAAAACTTGATCGGTACCTACGTAGTCGGCACTGAGCTCAAGCTTTCGGTGGCGCTGGTTCTTATCGTCGTCGTCCTCATCGTACGGCCCGCGGGTCTGATGGGGCGTCGCATCGTGCAACGTGTCTAAGCCATGAATCCGAAGTCCATGACCTCTCATCCCGCTCCCTTTTCGGGACCCGCGCGCAGTCAGCGTGCCCGTTTGCCGCGAAGTCTGATTCTGCTGGCTCTCGCGATCGTCCCCGTGTTCGTCGCTCATGGATATGTCCTGTTCCAGATCACCATGGTGCTTTCCTATGCCGTCGCACTGGTCGGACTGAACATGCTGACCGGTTACAACGGCCAGATCTCCTTGGGACACGGCGCGTTCTATGCGATCGGCGCCTATACCGTCGCCATCCTGATGGACAAGGCCTCGGTTCCCTACTGGTTTTGCATTCCTGCCGCCGGCCTGGTGTGCTTGCTGGTCGGGTACCTGTTCGGTCGCCCGGCGCTGAAGTTGCAGGGGCTCTACCTGGCGCTCGCGACCTTCGCTCTGGGTGTGGTGACGCCGCAGTTGCTGAAGTACAAGTACCTGGAACCATGGACCGGCGGCGTGGGCGGTATCGTCTTGACCAAGCCGGATGCGCCGTTCGGTCTGCCGCTCGATTCCGATCAGTATCTCTACCTCTTCGCGCTCATCGTAGCGGTGGTGGTCTTCGTACTGGCCCGGAACATGATCGACAGCGGGACGGGGCGTGCCCTGCGCGCCATTCGCGACCACGAGATCGCCGCCGAGTCCATGGGAATTGACAACCGGCACTACAAATCCATGACCTTCGGCGTATCCGCTGCATTTACCGGCATCGGCGGGGGGCTGTCTGCGCTGGCCGTTCAATTCGTTTCACCGGATTCTTTCACGATGTTCCTGTCCATTTCGCTTCTGGTCGGCGTGGTCGTCGGTGGCATCGGTACGCTTTGGGGCGCGCTGTTCGGCGCCGCTTTCATCATGTTCGTGCCGAGCGTTGCCGAGACGATTTCCAAGGATGCGGCCTGGGGAATCTACGGTCTGGTATTGATCCTCTTTGTCTTTGTTCTGCCAGGCGGCGTGATGGGGCTGATCACACGCGTGCGCACGCGTCTGCAGGGGCAAGGGGGGGAGCAAGCATGAGCTGCAACCTCGAGTTCGATCCGGTTGTCCTTGCCGACTACCTGCAAACTTGCATGCCGGAACTGCTTGGCCGGATGGACCTGCAACGCATTGGGGGCGGCCAGTCCAATCCCACGTTTTTCGCCACTTTCGAAAATGGTCCGCGCCTGGTCCTGCGCAAGCAGCCGCCCGGGGAACTGCTCAAGTCGGCGCATGCGGTAGATCGAGAGTTTCGTATCTTGCGCGCGTTGCATAAGACTGACGTACCGGTACCCCATGCACTCCTGTACTGCGAGGACCGCGAAGTCATCGGAACGCCGTTTTATGTGATGGAGCGTCTTGAAGGCCGGGTCATGAGCAACTACGCAATGCCCGAAATTGACCCGGGACAACGGCGCAGCTATCTGTTCGCCCTGGCCGAAACGCTGGCTCAGCTGCACGCAGTCGATTGGGCCAGCGTCGGTTTGGCCGACTACGGAAAGCCGGGCAATTTCTTCGCGCGTCAAATTGATCGCTGGACTCGCCAGTGGCAGGCATCCAAGATCCAGGACAACCCGGATATCGAACGTCTGATTGAATGGCTGCCGAGTCATATTCCGCCGGGCGACGAAACGACGATTGCCCACGGAGACTTCCGCCTTGGCAACGTGATGTTCCACCCGACCGAGCCGCGCGTGATCGCGGTGCTGGACTGGGAACTCTCGACACTGGGCCACCCGTTGGCGGACGCGGCGTACAGCAGTTTGCCGTGGCTAACCGAGCCGGACGTGTTCGAAGGTGTCAAGGGCCTGGATCTGCAGGCATTGCATCTGCCTGCCCAGCAGGAGTACCTCGCAGCCTACTTGGCCGCCAGCGGCCGACGGGACGCTGTTCGCCCGTTCCATCATGCGTTTTCGCTTTTCCGCTTTGCCGTGATCCTGGAGGGAATCACAGCACGAGCGAAGGCCGGAAACGCCGTCGGCGATGACGCCGTGGCGGTCGGCCGCTTGTCGTCTCGCTTTGCGCGCTATGCGGCGGAATTGATCGCAATCGATAAGGGAGCGCAATGATGGCTGGACCCCTTGCAGGATTGAAGGTTGTGGAATTCGCAGGGATTGGCCCGGGCCCTTTCTGCGCCATGGTGTTGGGCGACCTGGGCGCAGACGTGGTGCGCATCGCACGGCCCGGTCAGTCGCCTGACGCGCGTGACGTGACTACCCGCAACAGACGCACCGTACAACTGGATCTGCGTACCCCTGGTGCGAGGGAACAGGTCATGTCATTGATCGGCGCGGCCGATTGCCTGATCGAGGGATTCCGGCCCGGCGTGATGGAGAGGTTGGGTTTGGGGCCACAAGACTGCCTTGAGGCCAACGCTCGGCTGGTCTATGGCCGGATGACAGGGTGGGGGCAACATGGGCCTCTGTCACAGTCGGCAGGGCATGACATCAACTATATCGCCCTCTCCGGCGCACTCAACGCGATCGGTCGGCCCGACGAGGCACCGCCGCCGCCGTTGAACTACGTGGGCGATTTCGGTGGGGGCGGCATGCTGTTGGCCGTTGGACTGCTGGCGGCATTGCTCGAGGCGAAGGGTTCCGGCCGCGGTCAGGTTGTCGATGCGGCGATGACGGATGGTACGGCGTTGTTGTCGGCTTTCCTTTACGGACTCCGGGCCATGGGGCAATGGGGTAACCCGCGCGGTGAAAACCTGCTCGACGGCGGCGCCCATTTCTACGATACGTATGCGTGCGCAGACGGGAAGTTCATCGCGATCGGTGCCATCGAGCCGCAGTTCTACGCAGAACTGCGTGCACTTTGCGGACTTGATGATCCATTATTCGATGAGCAATTGGACGCCGCACGGTGGCCGCTGTTAAAGCTACGCTTGGCAAACGTGTTCCGCACGCGTACTCGACAAGCGTGGTGCAACCTTCTTGAGGGCACCGATGCCTGCTTTGCGCCCGTGCTGGATTGGGATGAGGCACTCGTGCATCCTCACAACGTTGCGCGGGAGACCTATCTGACTGTAGATGGGGTGGCTCAGCCGGCACCGGCACCGCGATTCTCAAGGACCGTCAATGGGACACCGCAGCCGACACGGTCCGCGTCGATACAAGAAGCATTGGCGACTTGGAGCGTCAACGCGTTTCCCGGTGCAGCGTGATCTGTGCCGTGCCCGTTTCAACGCATCGCGTCAAGCGTCTTTCACCTGGCTGGCACCATGTCCTGTTTCGCTGGCCGATACGTATTGCGGCTCGGCCCATGATCATCGGGTGAGCCGGCCTTGCCACCGTCCTCCGTGACGTCGGCGCGGTTCCACCATCCCCCACCCAGAGCCTGAAAGAGCGCGACGACATCCGAATACCGCGTGGCCCTGGCCCGGACCTCGCTGATGCGGGCCTGCTGGTAGGTCCGTTCAGCGTCGAGGAGGGCGAAATGGCTGATTGCGCCGCAGCGGAACTGGCGCTGTGATGCGGCGAGGCTATCCGCAGCGGCGCGTTCGGCCGCGACTTCGGCATTGACCGCGTTCGCGTCCGATTGCAGCGATCGCAATGCGTCCGCCACGTTCTGGAACGCGGTGATGACCGTGTTGCGATATTGCGCAGCCGTTTCATCGAAAGCGGCAATCGCTGCCCGGCGTCGGTGCAGTAGCGTGCCGCCTTCGAAGAGCGGTTGCATCAACCCTGCGCCGAGGTTCCAGATCGCGGTTCCCGGTCCAAACAAGGCATTGGCGCTCGCGCTGCCGTACGCGGCGCTGAGCGTCAGTTGCGGCAGCATATTGGCGGTGGCAACCCCGACCTCGGCGCTCGCTGCATGTAACAGCGCTTCCGATGCGCGAATATCGGGACGCTGCTCGACGAGCTGCGAGGGCAGACTGACGGGCAAGGTATCGGGCAACTGCAACGACTCGAGATCGAACGTCTCCGTGGGTTCCTCGCTGGGAAAGCGACCGAGATAGGCGGTGAGCTGGTCGCGGGTCTGGGCAAGCTGCTTTTGCAGCGGCGGCAATTGGGCGCGCGCCTGAGCAAGCGCGGCGGCCTGAGCCAGCACGGCGGTGTTGGCCGTCGCGCCGATCGCGAATTCGCGTTTCAGCCCTGCGAGTTCCTGTGTTTCGATGTCGATGATCTCCTGCGTCGCGGCAATCTGTGCGCGCAAGGAGGCGTCCTGCATCGCCGTCATCACGACGTTCGAGGTCAGCGTCAGATAGCTTGCCTCGAGTTCGAATCGCTGGAATTCGGCCTGTGCGGTCAGTGATTCGATCCGTCTGCGTGTCCCGCCCCAAATGTCGAGAAGATAGGTGACATTCACGGACGCGGTCTTGAGCGTGAAGACCGGGATCCTGTTGCCCGTGCCGAGCGACGCGGCCGAAATCCGTTCGCGCGTGATCGACGTGCCGGCGCTCACCGTCGGAAAGAGCGATCCTTCGCCGGCATAGCGTTCTTCGTTCGCCACGCGCAGCGCAGCCTGCGCGGCTTGCAGGCTCGGATTGGCCGCCAGCACACGTTCGATGATCGCGTTGAGCGCAGGTGAACGGAACAGCGTCCACCACTCGCCCGAAATGTCGCGCCCCTGCACGAAGCGCTGCGCTTCGCCGCCATGGACATCGGACGCGACGGTCTGCTCCGGCAGCGGCTCACGCGAATAGCCATTGACTTGAGGCGGCGCCGGCCTCACGAAGTCGGGCCCGACGGCGCACCCGGCAAGCATCGCTGCCGAGAGCGCGACGCACACCATGCCGCTTCCGAATCCAGCACCGGCCCACGGAGGATGATCGTGACGTGATGTCATGGATTGCGACTCCGTGTGGGCGCTGCCGCTTGCGGCGTCGCGAGCGGAGTCGGCCGCACCACCGCGCCCGGGCCGAGCTTGAGGAGATTGCCGACGACGACCGATTCCCCGTTGACGACGCCTTTGAGCACCGCGACGAACGGCGCGTAGTCGGCGCCCAGTGTGACGTAGCGCTGCTCGAGATGGTTGCCGGGGCCGACAATGTAGACGTACTGACCAAGCTGGTTCGAGCCGACGGCCACCTGCGGCACCAGCAGGGTGTCGGGCTGGTCGGCGACATGCAGTCGCACGTGAATGAATTGCCCCGGCAGCAGCGTATGGTCGGGGTTCTCGATCGTCGCGCGCGCGGTGATGGTGCCGGTGCCGCGCACGATGCTGTTGTCGAGAAAGGTGAGCCTGCCGTGGTATTGCAGCGTGCGGGTCTGACCGACGATGACGTCGGCCGGAATCGCACCCTTCGACTGGCGCATTTGGATTTCCGGCAGATCGGTGTCCGGGGGATTGAAGGTCGCATAGATCGGGTCGAGCTGCACGAGGGTGTTCAGTTGCGTCCCCGCGGTGCTGATGAGCGCGCCTTCATGGACCTGGCTCAGGCCGAGACGGCCGGCAAAGGGGGCGCGGATCCCGGTGAAGTGCAGGTTGAGCTGCGCCGTTTCGATGAGCGCGCGGTCGGCCGCGACGGCCGCCTTGCCCTGATGCTCGCTGCTCGCCGATTGCTGAAGCGTATCGGTCGACACATCGCCTGTCTCGCTCAGTACCGCATTGCGGCGATGGCTGGCGGCGGCATATTCGAGCGCAGCCGCATCCTTTTCCGCCTGCGCCTTCGCCGCGTCGAGCGTCGCTTGATAGGTGCGCGGGTCGATCTGGTACAGGAGTTCGTTGCTGGTCACGTCGGAGCCGTCCGGCACCGCTTGCTTCAGCAGATAGCCGGTCACTTGCGCCTGAAGCGTGACGGTGCGAATGGCATCGGTGGTGCCGACATACTCGAGAAAGACCGGTACCGTCCGCGTGACGACCGGGGTGACGGGCACCTCGAGTATGGCGACCGGCCTGGATGGAGGCGGGTCGCCGGCAGCGCCGTGTGTGCCGCGCGGAATGAACAGCGGGACGCACAGAGCGACAACCGCCGCAAGGGCTGCGGCAACCAGACTGAACCTGCTGAGTTTCATCGTGGCCTCGCTGTCGCATCATTCCCCGGGCGGTGGCTGGCCGTGATGCTCGCGCGCGTGTCCGAGTCGCTCGAGCAACGCTTCCCGCAGCCGTTCGATGACTGCGTAGAAGATCGGCACGAATGCGAGGGACAGGAGTGTGGCCGCGAGCATGCCGCCTACCACGGTGGTGCCGATCGATCGTCGGCTCGCGGCGCCGGCGCCGGTCGCGATCATCAATGGGACAGCGCCGAAGATGAAAGCGAAGGCCGTCATCAGGATCGGGCGCAGACGCAGGCGTGCCGCCTCGGTCACCGCCTCGACGATATCGAGGCCTGCCGCGCGGCGCCGCTTGGCGAATTCGACGATGAGGATGGCGTTCTTTGCCGCGAGTCCGATCAGCAGAACGAACCCGATCTGCGCATAGATGTCGACCTGCATGCGGCGCAGCCAGAGCAGCCCCAACGCGCCGAACAATGCGAGCGGCACCGTGAGGATGATGGTGAAAGGCAACGACCAGCTCTCATACTGCGCCGACAGGAAAAGGAACACGAAGACGAGCGCGAGCGCGAACACGATACCGGCGACCGATCCGGCCTTCAGCTCCTGATAGGTGATGCCGGTCCAGTCAATGCCGAAATCCGCGGGCAGCACGCGGGCGGCGCGCTCCATCGCGGCGATCGCCTGACCCGAGCTGTAGCCGGGCGCTGCGCTGCCGGTGATCTCTGCCGCGCCGTACACGTTGTAACGAGGGACCGTCTCGGGGCCAACCATCGACTGGAGCTCCCCAAGCGTGCCGAGCGGCACCATGCCTTGCGCGGAATTGCGCACATAGAGGCGCGACAGGTCGCTTCTGTTTCCTCGTGCGACGCTGTCCGCCTGAAGTATGACCTCGAAATTGCGGCCGAACAGTGTCACATTGTTGACGAAGAGCGAGCCGAGATAGATCTGCATCGTCTGGAACACGTCGTTCATGTTCAATCCAAGCAGCTTGGCTTTGTCGCGGTCGAGATGGAAATTGAATTGCGGTGTCGACGTGTTGAAGCTGGTCAGGAGCGTGCGCGCGTCAAGTTCCGGCTGTTTGCGCGCCTCGGCGAGAAAGGCCTTGGCCGCCTCGTCAAGCGCAATGCTGCCGCGGCCTGTCTGATCCTCGATCTCGAAATCGAAGCCGCCGAAGGTGCCCAGTCCGGAAATGGCCGGTGGGTTCAACGCGAGCGATACGGCCTCGGAAATTCGGGCAAGTTTGGGCTGCACGGTCGCAATGAGGTTTGCGACACTCTGCTTCTCCCCGCGCTCGTCCCACGGCTTCAGGATCACGAACTGGGCGGCGCTGTTCGACGCGGTGGCCCGCGTGACGAAATTGAGGCCGCTGATGGACAGCACATTGGCCACGCCGGGCGTCGCCCGGAGAATCTGGCGCGTTTGCTCGACGACGGCTTCGGTGCGTTGCAGCGACGCACCGTTCGGCAATTGCGTAATCACATAGAAATAGCCCGGGTCCTCGATCGGCAGAAACGCATGCGGAATCGTCGAATAAAGCAGATAGGTGACGCCGAGGCCACCCGCGAACAGCGCAAGTGCGACCCAGCGCGCGCCGATCAGTTGGCGCACCGAACCGGCGTATCTTTGTCGCGCCCAGTTGAAGCCCCGGTTGAATGCGCGGAACAGCACGAACCGACGCCGCTCGTCATGCCGCAGCAGCACGGCGCAGAGGGCGGGGCTGAGTGTCAGCGAATTGAACGCCGAGAGCATCACGGAGATCGCGATGGTCAGCGCGAACTGATTGTAGAGCCGGCCCGTGATGCCCGGCAGGAAGGCAATCGGCACGAACACCGCACCGAGCACCGCCGAGGTGGCGACAATCGGCCCTGTCACTTCCCGCATGGCCTGCTTCGCCGCCGCCATGGGCGCAAGCCCACTCTGGAGCTGGCGCTCCACGTTCTCGACCACGACAATGGCATCGTCGACCACGAGGCCGATCGCGAGAACCATGCCGAGCATGCTGACCGTGTTCAGCGAAAAATGGAGGATCAGCATGATCGCCAGGGTGCCGATGAGTGCCACTGGAATGGCGATCATCGGTATCACGGTGGTCCGCCAGCTCTGCAGGAACAGATACACCACGCCGAGCACGAGCAGGAGTGCGAAGCCAAGCGTTTTCATCACTTCGATCATCGACGCGGAGACGAACATGGTCGTGTCGTAGGTGATTCCCCACGCCATGCCTTTGGGGAACCGCCGCGCAAGCGTTTGCATCGTCGTCTTGACGCGCTTGTCGAGATCCAGCGCATTGGCAGTCGGCAACTGGAAAACGGCGAGCAGCACCGCCGGGTTTTCGTTCACGGATGCACTCGACGTGTATTGCTGCGCGCCCAGATCGGTGCGCGCCACATCGCGCAGATGCACGGTGGCGTCGTTTGTGGTGCCCGAGCGCAGCACGATGTCGCCGAATTGCCGCTGGTCCGCAAGCTGGCCCTGCGTGTTGATCTGATACTGGAACGTCGTGCCGGGCGGCGACGGCGCTTCACCGAACTTGCCGGCGGCGACCTGGACGTTCTGCTCGAGGATCGCATTCCGGACATCGGTCGCTGTCATGCCGAGCGCGGCGAGCTTGTCCGGATCGAGCCAGATGCGCATCGAATAGCGGCGCTCGCCGAAGATCGTGACGTCACTCACGCCGGGCAGGCGCTTGAGCGAATCGACGACCTGAAGATAGGCGAAGTTGCTGAGCGTGACCGGATCGATCGAGCGATCCGGCGAATAGAGGTTCACGGCCAGAACGAAGTTCGGGTTCTGTTTCTGGATGGTGATGCCGGTCTGGGTGACGATGCCGGGCAACTGCGCTGTCGCCTGCGATACCCGGTTCTGAACGTCGACAGCGCCGATATTGATGTCATAGCCGACATCGAACGTGACCGTGATCGTCGAACTGCCGTCGTTGGCGCTTACCGACGAGATGTAGCTCATGCCCTCGACACCGTTGATCTGGGCTTCGAGCGGCGTGGTCACGGTATCCGCGACGACCTGTGCGCTTGCGCCCGTATAGGTCGACTTGACGAGAACCTGAGGCGGCGTGATTTGCGGAAACCGCTCGACCGGAAGGTTGAACCAGGCAATAAGTCCCGCAAGCACCATGATGATGGCGATCGACGATGCGAAGACCGGACGCTCAATGAAGAAGTCGACCATTGACCGCGCCCCCTTGAGAGGGGTAGGTTTTTGCGAAACGCAACGGTATAGTTTCCACCGCAGCCCCGGAATGTCAATAGATTGCGATCGCAATGCAAACAGCCTTGGTTCCTAAGACGAAATCTGGAGGCCGCCCGACGCGGCAGGAGTCGGAGGACCGCTTGCAGCGCCTGCTCGACGTTGCCAGGCGGCAATTCCTGACCGCGGGCTATCGCGAGACGAGCCTGGAAGGCATCGCGCGCGAGGCCGGCGTGGCAAAGAAAACCCTCTATGGCCGATTCGGCAGCAAGGCCGGTTTGTTCGCCACGATCGTCGACACGCTGCGACGCTCATGGGTCGCGGAACTGCAAGGCCTCGTGCTTGAATCGAATCGTCCCGAAACCGTGCTCGAGACTGTCGCGCTCCACCTGCTGGAGGTGGGCACGCGGCCCGACATGATCGAGTTGTACCGCTTGCTGTTGCTCGATGCGCACCGCGTTCCCGAACTGATCCGCGGTTATTACGATAAAGGGGGCGGTCTGAGCGGGATGGAACCGCTCTCCGACTACCTTCGCGAGGCGGTTGCGGAACGCGTGCTGACAATCGAAGACGTTACCCTTGCTACCGAGCAGTTCGTCTATCTGGTGCTCGGCGGCATCCGGACCAGGATGCTGCTTGGGGCCGCCCGGCGCCCCAATGCGTCTGCGCGCGCCCGTATCGCGCGACAAGCCGTGCGTATTTTCTTGGCCGGGTGCGCCACGTAGTCGTTCCGGCAGGAAACATCGCGACGCTGCGTGCTGAGGATGCCGGGAATTTTTGAGCCTGAAGGCGAGTCCAGGGAGCCGGGAAAGGCAGGATTGTCGAGACTGCCGGGACTGTCGTCCCGCGAGGCGGTGACAGGCCGACGGTACCTGCCAACATCGACAGGTTGTTCCGCTGTACTGCGTGCGACATTATTTGTGTGATCATTGCGAGCCTGCACCTCTTGCGTTCCGTGCAATCAAGGCGTCGCCGCTGCGCGTCCAATTCCAGCCCGCAGCGGCGTAAAAGGCCAGGAATCGGTTTCTTCGCAATGGTTACCTTCCGCAGCGCAACGACGAGGCGACGAACCATGACATCCAGCAGACTCGAGCAAATGCAGGTCAATCTCACGTTGGCCTATGTCCTTAACAATGCAGCAACCGATAAGTTCGGGAACGAGATCCAGCATCCAACTGTCAGGCAGGTCAGGGAGATCATCGTGGATCGCCTGAACGGATCAAAAAAGACCCAGAACAATCGGTTCGAAATTGTTTGGGGGCCTGCCATCGTGAATCCGAATGGTTTTGCTGCCAATGTCACAGCCGTCTTGCAATTGGCAGGCACCAACGAGTATTCAGTGGTGACAAGCGGCACCGATTTCCGATCCTGGCTTGATATTCTGGGCGATTTTTCGTATGGCTCACTTGAACCGTTCAGCGCGTATGTGCCGAACTGCCCGTCGGACGCACGCATCTCGGCGGGTACAAACGGAGCGCTGTTTCTCGTATTGGGGCAGGCTGATTCAAGCGAGACAAAGCTCGCCGACTTCCTGAGGACTCTGCAACCGTCATCGGTAATCAACGTTATCGGGCACAGCCTCGGAGGAGCGCTGGCATCCGCGATCGTGTTGTACCTGAAGAATCAGAGCGGCTTGCAGACTCACACGTACCACTGCCAGACGTTTGCCGGCCCGACAGCAGGCAACAAGGCGTTCGCCGACTATTTCAACGAGCAAATGCGAGGCAATGCGGTACGCATATTCAACTCGCTGGATATCGTGCCGATGGCATGGAATGCGGACGATATTCTGAATGTGAAAACCGTCTACAGTAACGCCGGCATTCTGAACCCCATTCCGACCCCGATTGATATGAAGCTTAAGGTCGATGCGGTCAGCCTTGTTACAAGGCCTCTGAATTACAGCCAATGGGGAACGTCCGATCCTTCAGGGCCCGTGACGCCTGTAATGCAGTACAAGCTTGACGGGAAGGTGAATAAGGATATCGGAAATAATGATACAGAGGATTCGAAATTCCAGGCGCAAGTTGGCTATCAGCATATCTTCGAATACATTACCTGCCTGGATATGGCTTTTGCCGATATAGACATTCCCGGGCCTGGCGTCGGAGATGCGAAGTGAGTCTCCAATGAATCGGTGAGGCTGCGTGTGTCTTAAGCCGCGCAAGAACGCGTGGACAAAGCCCAAACCGAGGGTAAAACGCCAGCGGGAAGTAGTGCGAAGCAAAACACATAAGAAAAAGTTATACGCAGTGTGAAAGCCCGCTTCGGCGGGTTTTTTTATGCTCGGTTTCTGCTGGACGCGAACCGGACGCATGTAGGCAACCGGGGGAAGCGGGGACCAATGAGGCAGGTGATCTGGATAGCGTAAGCGGCCTGAGCTGCGGGGCTCAGCGTAGATGACCAGCCGGCGGGGCGCTCGCCTACGAATCATTCAGGGGCATCCGGAAGATCGGGGCGGAGTTCGGCCTCGATCTGATCGATTGTTGGCAGGCCTGTCTCCAGCGACGCTGGTACCTCCCGCATGAGTTGATACTCGGCCACGCCCATCGGTTTGGTCACGCCACGCAGCGCGTATTCTGCGACAAGCCGATTTTTCTCCTTGCACAGAAGCAGGCCGATAGTTGGCTGGTCTTCCGGTGCCTTGACCTGCGCGTCGAGCGCGGAAAGGTAGAAGTTCAACTGTCCCGCGTATTCCGGCTTGAACGGCGTCGTTTTCAGTTCGACGACGACATAGCAGCGAAGCTTGAGATGGTAGAAGAGGAGATCGATGAAGAACTCGTCGCCGCCTACCTCCAGTCGGTACCGACGCCCGACGAATGCGAACCCGGCGCCCAACTCGAGAAGGAAACGTGTGATGTGCTGCGTGAGCGCACGTTCGATGTCGCGCTCTTGGGCATTCTCGGTCAGTCCGAGGAAGTCGAAGATATAGGGATCCTTGAGCGCGTCACGGGCGAGATCCGACTGCGGAGGCAGCAGCCGGTCGGCGAAATTCGTTACGGCGTTGCCGGCGCGCGCATGGGCAGCCGTCTCGATCTGCCGCGTCGTCAGCTCGAGTCGCTCGGCCGCCCGCCACGGTTGCAGCTTGCCGTCTGCCACGTCCTGAATGACCTTGAACCTGTCCAGCTCGCGCATCGTTATCGTGATCCGTTCCGTTGCAGCCATCGAAGGCTCCGGCGCTGGACACCCGGCGGCCGAACAGCTTACGCGGCACGAAAGCGGACATTTCTATGTAGCCAGAACACGACATTTCTACTTTGCTCTTACAATCAAAAAATTGATCATCAGCATTATGTCAAATAAAAACATCCTAATAATAAAATCCTAAGGCGGAACGCATGCCGCTCTGACACCGGACACCGGCGCATTGTGCGCGCTGCAAACCGGCGATCACGCGATGCTCGGCCGGAACCCGATCGATGTGACGCCGGCAGGCCTGCAGTCCGACCTGCTGCGTCGGGCGATCCGCACGCTCGCCGACAGCCCGTCGTACGATGCCATCGTCGTGATCGAGAGGTGATCGAGAGCTCGTCCAGCATCGGGATGCCGGACCTGACGGCCGGCGCTGTCCGCGATGCATTGCCCGGCACCGACAAACCGGTGGTCGCGTTCGTCAGCCCGCATGCGCTGGCCGTCACGCGCGCGATGAACCGGCTCGGCGTCCCGGCGTTCGTGTCGCCGGCGAGCGTCGGCAGCGCAATGGTCACCATGCGGGAAACCGGGTGCTGGCACCTGCGCGCGGCTGCGGCCGAATCAGCCGCCGAAGCGGGCACGGTCGACGTGAACGACCTGCCCTCCGGACTGCTCGACGCAGCACAGGCCAAGGCGCTGTTCGCACGATTCGGCGTGACGCCCGCGCGCGAGCGCATCGTCCGGACTTCTACTGATGCCGAGCAGGCTGCGCGCGATTTCGGCGATCGCGTCGCGCTCAATCTGCTGTAAAACCGCATCACGCACAATAGCGACGTCGGCGGCGCTGCGGTCGCCCTGACCGCCGACGAGGTCGCCGCGCGGCTCGCGCGCATGCGCTGTGAGGTCGAGACCGCGGCCGGCACCGGCACCGGCGATCGACATCCACCTGCGCCGTGTCGATCTTGCCCGGCAACTCGACTTCCCCGAGCCGGGCGAATCCAACCGGCGTTTGATTCGTCACGGCAGGTCAGCCTTCGCCTCTCGGGACTCGTACCGACTATGCATGGGCAGAATCGTGCAAAATACTCCGCATCTGATATGCCGGGGTTTGCACGTGGGGATCAACTTCGATTTGACTGACTTGCAGGCGTTTCGCGCGGTGGTGGAGATGGGAAGTTTCCGAAAAGCCGCCGACGCAGTAAGCATTTCCCAGCCTGCATTAAGTCGTCGGATCGACAAACTCGAGGCAGCGCTTGGCGTGCGTCTCTTTGAGCGTACCACGCGTAGCGTCACGCTAACCATCGTCGGCCGTGTATTCGCCCAGAGTGCTGAACAACTGCTGGACGATCTCGACGTCGCCCTGCTTGGCATCCGCGATGTGTCATCGAGCCGCCTTGGTCATGTGACCATCGCATGCGTGCCGTCGGTGGCCTACTACTTTCTGCCGAACGTGATCGCGAGCTATCATCGCCGCTTCCCGCGCATCAGGGTCAAGCTGCTGGATGCGAGCGCGAACGAGGTGCTGAGCGCCGTCATCAACGGCGAGGCCGATTTCGGCGTGAGTTTCATGGGCAGCCAGGAGCCCGAGATCGAGTTCAAACTTCTGCTGCAAGAACGGTTTGTTGCCGCGTGCCGGCGCGACCATCCGCTCGCGCGCAAGAAGCGCGTGACCTGGAACGAGCTTTACGAGTACGAGTATGTGTCGGTGGACAAGACTTCCGGCAACCGCCTGTTGCTCGACCAGGCCCTGACGACCGTCGCGCCGCGTGCGCCGAGCGTGTGCGAAACGCGCCACGTGACGACCATGCTCGGGTTGATCGAAGCGGGGCTCGGCGTCGCCGCGGTACCGTCGATGGCGATGCCCGGACATGACCATCCCGTACTCACGAGCGTGCCCCTCGTCGAACCGGTGGTCAAGCGCCGGGTGGGCATCGTGAAGCGACGCGGACGCCCGCTCACGCCGGCCGCGGAGGAGTTTCACCGGGCGATCGTCGACGCGAAACGCGCTGGCGCCGCAAGCAGCGATGCATCGAGGAAGACCGCATCGTGAGGCTGGCAAGACCGCTTCATTCGCTCTACGTGCAGGTCCTGATGGCGATGGTGCTCGGCGTGACCGTCGGCCACTTCTGGCCGTCGGCAGGCGCAATGCTCAAGCCGCTCAGCGATGCATTCGTCGGCCTCGTGCGGATGATGATCACGCCGATCGTGTTTTGCACGATCGTCTCCGGCATCACATCGCTGGCGAACGGAAAAACCATTGGGCGCACGATCGTCTGCGCGCTCGTGCTTTTCTATCTGCTGACCGCCGTCGCGCTCGCATTCGGGCTCGTCACCGCATTCGTGCTGCGGCCCGGCGCCGGCATGCACGTCGACGTGCACCATCTCGATTCGAGCATCCTTGCGCAATATTCGCAGCATGCGCAACCGCACGGGCTCGTCGAGTTCGCGCTGAGTGTGATCCCGGACACGACGCTCGGCGCGTTCCAGAAAGGCGAAGTGCTGCCGGTGCTGCTGCTGTCGCTGCTTTTCGGTTTTTCGCTGAATGCGTATCCGCAGGCCGGTCGGCCCGTGCTGGTGCTGATCGACGGCGTCGCGCAGATCGTCTTTCGCGTGCTCGCGATGATCATGCGACTCGCCCCGCTTGGCGCATTCGGCGCGATGGCCTTCACGGTGGGTCGCTTCGGTATCGGCTCGGTCGGCTCGCTCGCGAGGCTGATGGTGTCGTTCTACGTGGCCTGCGTGCTGTTCGTCGCGCTGGTGCTTGCGCCGCTCGCACGACTGCACGGTTTCGCGTTGTGGCGCCTGTTGCGCTACATGCGCGAGGAATTGCTCATCGTCCTCGCGACCTCGTCCACGGAGCCGGTGTTGCCGCGGCTGATCGTCAAGCTGGAGTCGCTGGGTTGCGACAAGGGCGTCGTCGGGCTCGTGCTGCCGGCCGGCTACTCGTTCAACCTGGACGGCACCGCGATCTATCTGACGCTCGCGGCATTGTTCATCGCGCAGGCGTGCGACGTGCCGCTTTCCGCCCCGCAGATCGCGGCGCTGCTGGCCGTCATGCTGCTGACGTCGAAGGGTGCGGCCGGCGTGTCCGGCAGCGGGCTCGTCGCGCTCGTCGCGACACTCGCCGTGATGCCCGACCTGCCGGTTGCCGGCGTCGCGCTTCTGGTGGGCATCGATCGCTTCATGTCCGAAGCGCGTGCGCTGACGAGCGTCATCAGCAATGCGTGTGCGGTGATCTTCGTTTCGTCGTGGGAAGGGGCATGCGATCGTGCGCGTCTCGCACAGATGCTGAGCGCGGCCGAGCCGGCGTGCCCGAACGGCGCCGATGATGCTGCGGCCGACGCCGGGCGCGACGGGAAGGCTGTCTGACGCACGCCTTCCCGTGGTTCGTGCTCAATGTGCGGAGACGGAATCCAGCCCGGTCGATTTCACTTCCGCTTGTACGTCGGGCGACGCGAGAAAGTCGAGGAGCGCCTTCGCTTCCTTCGGGTGCTGCGCGCCGACGGGGATGCCGGCGGCGAAGCGCGTGACGGACTGCAGCGATTCGGGAATCTTGCCGACGAAGGTCGCGCCCTGGACGGGCAGCAGTTCGCTCACCTGCTGGAAGCCGATTTCGTAGTCACCGTTCGCGACCACGGACGCGACCGGGATCCGCGGGATCATCTTCGCCTTCGATTTCACCTGGTCCTCGATGCCGAGCTTTTTGAACAACTCCCGTTCGATGTAGACGCCGCTTGCGCTGTCCGAGTAGGCGATCGACTTCGCATGCAGCAGAACCTGCTTGAGGCCCTCGGTCGAGCTGATGTCGGGTTTCGCCGTGCCGTCGCGCACGACCATGCCGATGCGCGAATCGGCCAGATCGACGCGCGATCCGGGGATGACCTTGCCTTGCTCGATCAGCTTGTCGAGCGCATAGCCGACCATGATCACCGCGTCGGCAGGCTCGCCGCGCACGAGCCGGTTCGGGATCGCTTCGGGCGACTTGCCCATCGACGGACCGAGCGCGGTGTCGAGCGTGTTGCCCGTGCGGGACGCGAACTGCGGGCCGAGCAGCTTGTAGGCGGCGGTGAAGCCGCCCGAGCTCATCACGTGCAGGTCGGCGGCCTGCACATTCGCGGCGACTGCAGAGGTGGCGACGAGCGCGGTCGCGCACAGTTTCAGGAGCAGGTTTTTCATGGTCGTGGTCGTGCTGAGTCGGGGTTGGTTGCTCGGCATGGGGCGTCAGTGCGCAGGCGTCAGCGTCACCGTCTGCCGACGATAGATTGCGAACGTCGCAAGCAGCGCACACACCGCGGCGAGGCTCATCCAGTAACCCGGTGCGGCCTTGTCGCCGGTCATGTGAATGAGCGCCGTCGAGATGGCGGGCGTGAAGCCGCCGAACACGGCCGTCGCGAGGCTGTAGGCCAGCGAGAAGCCTGCCACGCGCACCTCCACCGGCATCACTTCCGTCAGCGCGACGATCATCGCGCCGTTATAGATCCCGTACATGAACGAGAGCCACAGGAGCACGAGCAGCATGTTGACGAACGACGGCGCGTGAGCCAGCAGCGACAGCGCCGGATAGGCGGTCGCGATCGCGAGTACCGTCATGCCGACGAGCAGCGGCCGGCGGCCGATCCTGTCCGACAGCGCACCGCCGATCGGCAGCCACACGAAATTCGACACGCCGACGCACAGCGTCACGAGCAGGCTGTCCGCGGTGCTCAGATGCAGAACCGTCTTGCCGAAGGTCGGCGCGTAGACCGTGATCAGGTAGAAGCTCGTGGTCGTCATCGCGACCAGCATCATGCCCGCGAGAACGATGCCCCAGTTCTGGACCAGCGTACCGAATACTTCCTTCATGCCGGGACGATGCTGACGCGCCTTGAACTCCTGTGTTTCCTCCAGGTTGCGACGCAGCATGAAGATGAACGGCACGATCATGCAGCCGACGAAGAACGGGACGCGCCATCCCCACGCGGCGATGGCCGGTGCGCTTAGCCATTGATTGAGCGCGAAGCCGAGGCCCGCCGCGACGACGATCGCGACCTGCTGGCTGGCGGACTGCCAGCTCGTGAAGAAGCCCTTGCGGCCGGGCGTGGCCATCTCGGCGAGATAGACCGATACGCCCCCCAGTTCGGCGCCTGCCGAAAAGCCCTGCAGCAGTCGTCCGATCAGCACGAGCGCGGGCGCGAGCAGGCCGATCGTCGCATAGCCCGGTACGAACGCGATCAGGATGGTGCCGCTTGCCATGATGGCCAGCGTGACGATGAGGCCCTTGCGGCGGCCGACGTCGTCAATATACGCGCCAAGCACGATCGCGCCCAGCGGCCGCATCAGGAAGCCGGCGCCGAAGACGGCGAATGTCATCATCAACGACGCGAACTCGCTTTGCGCGGGAAAGAACACGTTGGCGATTTGCGTGGCATAGAAGCCGAACAGAAAGAAGTCGAACTGCTCCAGGAAATTCCCGGCCGTTACGCGGAAAACCGCAGTGGCCTTCGAACGTCCGGTCGAAAGGCTAGATGAGAGGTGCATCGGGGGTGTCTCCAGAAATGCGCGGGGGCTGGTCGATTGTCGTTTTGGAAATATTCGCCCAGAGTCGGACAAACGATAAGTGCAATCTTTGGAATGATTGATGCGTTTAGATTATCAATCGATGCCCTGACCTGCTCCCGTCATCGAGTCCGGTGACGCCCCCTTTGATCATTGATTTGCAACAGAATTAATTGGGGTCGCAAAGAAAGACCGGACGGGGGCAAGCGATGCCTAAGCGGAATAAGGCAAAAGCATCAAAGGCCCCCCGATTGCCACCTCGCAATCTCCCGGATACATGCACGTCGGCGTAATCGCACACGCCGCCTTCACAGCCCCTTCGCCAGCGCGCGCAAGTCCTGGGCAAGATCCGCCAGCACGTGCGGCGCTACCCTCGCGCGCCGCTCGATCAGCATGCGCACGCTGCGCATGTCCTGTCCGCGAGCGAGCGTCACGCCACCCGTCACGACGCCGTCGCGCAAACCGAACAGCACGCACGCAGAACCGGCAAGATCGCCGCGCACAACCCATGCGTCTGCCGCGACATCACCCGCGAACTGCACGTTCACGCCGCATTGGTCGGTCCAGAACCACGGCACATGCGACGCATCGTCCGGCACACCGAGCATCGCGGCGGCCGCGCAAGCGGCTTGGCGGTTCGCGTTGTCCCAGGTTTCGCGCCGCACGGCGCGCTCGCCCTGCGCATGTTGCTGCGCGACGCTGTCGCCTGCCGCGAACACGTCCGGATGCGACGTCCGGCACGCGGCGTCGACGAGGATCGCGCCGTCGGTGCGCAGGCCCGCCGCGCGTGCCAGCGCGTCGTCCGGTTCGACGCCGATCCCGTAGACGATCGCATCGCCGTGCAGTTCGGCATCGTCATCGAGCGTCAACACGAATTCACCGGCATCGCGCGCGGCGCGGACGACCCGCCGCCCGGTCAGCACGTCGACGCCGCGCGCGACATGCAACGCACGCAAATGCTCGCGCACGATCGGTGGAGCACATCGTTCCATCACGTCGTGTGCCTGTTCGATCACCGTCGCGCGCACATCCAGATCGACCGCACTGGACGCAAGCTCCATCCCGATCACGCCGCCACCGACAATCAACAACCGCCTACCCGCGTGCAACGCGCGGCCGAGCGCACGTGCATCGTCGAGCGTGCGCAACGTGTAGACGCCATCACCGAGCCGATCGAGCATCGGCAGCCGACGCGCGCGTGCACCGGTCGCCAGCAGCAGTTTGCCGAAATCGAGCGTCGTACCGTCGGCGAGCGTCATTGCGTGCCGATCGGGATCGATGGCCACGACGCGCGTACCGAGTCGCAATTCGATCCGCTGTTCGTCATAGAACGACGCAGGGAACAGCGCGATGCGCGTGTCGCCGGGCTTTACGAGCACGTCCTTCGACAACGGCGGCCGCTCATACGGCAGATGGGCCTCGTCGCCGATCAGCACGATGCGCCCGTCGAAGCCGCGTCGCCGCAGTTCAGCTGCTGCGGTCGTGCCGGCCTGCCCCGCGCCGACGATCACGCAGTCGCGCGTCGTCATCGCGCCCCTCCCGACACGTGCCGGATGCCGCGAATGCCGAGTCCCGCGTCGGCCTGGATCATCACGCCGGACAGCGTCCGGTTGTTCGCACGCGACGCGAGCAACACGAACGGCCCCGTGAAATCAGCCGGTGCCGGAAAGAACTGCAGCGGCAGAATGCTCGCGATCGCTTCGGGCGTACGCGAATCCATGATGCGCTGCTGGGCCTGACCCAGGGCCGCGGGCCCCCGCAGGTCGCTTGCCATCCCGCATGGCGCGACGCCGTTCACGCGAACGCGCGGCGCAAGCTCGTACGCGACCTGCCGGATCAGCCCCGTCGCGGCGTGCTTGCTTGCCGTGTACAAGGGCCCGCCGCCCCCCGGATAGAACGCCGAGTTCGACAGCGTGAAAATCATGCTGCCTTCCGACGCCAAGAGCGCATCGGCCGCGGCCTTCGCGCCGAGCAGATAGCCTTTGACGTTCACCGCGAACAGCTCGTCGAAGCCGCCTTCGAGACGTTCGGGCGACAGCGACAACAGGCTCGCGCCGTGATCCCACAACGCGGCGTTGCCAACGAACACGTCGAGTTTGCCGAAGCGCGCGAGCGTGGTTTCGACTGCGCAGCGGTTGTCCTCATAGCTGCGCACATCGCCTTCGACCACCGCGACATCCGCGCCGAAGCGTGCGCGCAGCGCTTCGGCCTTCTCCGCCGATTTCTCGAGCACGCCGACCCGCGCGCCTTCGGCGACGAAGCGTTCGACGAGCGCAAGGCCGAGCCCCGACCCTCCGCCCGTGATCAATGCAACTTCATCCTGCAGCCAGTTCATGCTGCCTCCGGTTCGTCTACGTACAGCGCGCCCGCGTCGACGACGACCGCAAACGTCTTCAGCGGTTCGGTCGCGGGCTGGCACAGTGCCGCGCCGGTCTTCAGGCAGAAACGCGCGGCATGCAGCGGGCATTCGACGGTCGCGTCGTCTTCGACATAGCCGTCCGACATCGAAGCGTTGCCATGACTGCAGCGATCGGACAGCGCATAGAACGCCCCCTGCACGTTGAACACCGCGATCGCTCCGTGCGCGCCGTTCACCTTGATCGCACCGCCATCGCCGAGCGCATCGGCGGAACCTACGAGAATTCGAGCCATGGTCAGAAAAGCACACTCAGGTTATGGGAAGACAGCACCGCCTGGTCGAGCACGATCTCGCGGCGGCAGACTTGCCAGCCGGCGACGTTGCCCGCCCGGCGCACGCGGTCGCGCCGTGCGCCGACGTAGAACGTCTCGTCGCGCTCCTTCTGCGAGCGGTACAGCAGATAGTTGACCTGCACGTCGTATTCGTCCGGCGCGTCGGCAGGCTCGATCCGCACGTTCGCGAGCAGGTGCCGCGTGCGCGACGGCGGTTCCTCGGCCCACGCCATGCCCGTCTCGAGTCGCGCAATCCGGCGTTCGAGCTGCGCGTTCGAATCGTTGAAGATCCACGTCGTCGGCGGTTGCACGCCCTTTCGGCGGTCGCGCGTCTGCGCGTTGACGGTCGTGCGCATCGTGTACCGCACGTCGTCGCTCAGCAGTTCGAGCCAGTCGCGGAAACGCCAGGCATCGAGGCATTCGGCCTCGCGGTACAGGAACTGCGTGATCTCGTGATGCAGCGCGAGCGTCACCGGTGCGCGTTCAATCGTGGCGGCCTCGCTCATTTCATCAGCTCCTGTTCGTATTCCCGGGTGCGCCTCTCGACCTCGTCCCAGGTCTCCGACTGCAGCAGGTCGGCCCAGCGGCGGTACATCCCGCGCGCGGCCGTTTCCGAGAAAATGTAGTTCGTGATGCCGGGAATCCCGTCGCCGCGCACGCGCTCGCCGCCGAGCCCCATTTCCATGCAGAGCCGTGTCTTGCGCGCACGGCTGCCGCGCAGCACTTTCTGCACTTCCACCCAGTTCTCCGAATCGTCCTGTTCGAGGAAGCCGGCCGGCCCGAACGCGCGCGTTGCGCTGCGCTCGAACGCGGCCTTCACGTCGTCGGACGCTTCCTTGTCGGCGATGCAGAACGCCCACACCTCGACCTGGTTCGGGCCGCGCGGATGCCACACGCGCAGCGTCGCGGTGCCGTTCAGCCAGGACATCGTCGGGAACAGGTTGTTGTGGCCCGCGAGCCGTCGAGCACGCACGTCGCCGAGGCGGGCCTTCGCTTCGTCGTAGGTATCGCGGAAGTATTGCGAGACTTCGCCGTCGACCCATACGTTCGCGTCCGGCTGCTCGGTGAAGAAAAAGCCGCTGCCGTGCCCGGCCTGACCGTACTGCAACGCATCCTTCGCGGTCTCCCACACCGGGCGCGCAGTCTGTCCGGCGCCGAGCGCCTTGTCGCCGCCCGCCTTCGCGCCGAGCACCTCGACCGCTGACGCGTGCGTAAACAGCGCGTGATACTGGTCGCTCGCGAATTGCTCGGCCGGGAATTTCCAGTTGCAGTCGATCACCCACTTGTGCACGCCGCCGACGATCTCGGTGCCGCCCGCACGGCGATCAAGCACGCCGTCGAGATACCACGCGATGTCACCCATGTACGTGTCGAGATCGGGAGCGGCCGCGTCCCAGTTGCCGAAGACCAGCCCCTTGTAGATCGCGACCCGCGTCACTTCCTGCAGCCCGAGATGCTGCTTGCAGAGCCCCTGCGGAAACGCGCGTTCCTCGAGCGGCACGTCGATCAGTGCGCCGTCGGTGCCGTACGACCAGCCGTGATACGGGCATGTGAACGAGCGCGTGTTGCCGGAATCGGCGAAGCTCACGCGCATCGAGCGATGCCGGCATTGATTGAGAAACGCCTTCACCGAGCCGTCCTTCTGCCGTACGACGACGATCGGATCCTCGCCCATGTACGTGTTGAAGAAATCGCCGGCGTTCGGGATCTGGCTGACGTGCGCGAGGAACAGCCAGCAGCGGCCAAAAATGCGTTCGAGCTCCAGCGCGTAGATCGCCGGGTCGGTATAGATCGACGACGTCACGCGACCGTTCTTCGCGTCGACGAGCGCGTCGATATCAAGCTTCTCTGTCATTTGCGTCTCCTCCGTGGCACCATCCGTTCCATACGGACAGGCACGCGACGATGATCGTCGGCCACGCATCCGTTGTGAAATAGTTTGTTTGTTTGCCGTTAGACGTTTTGACGATGACAGCCGAATGGAACTCCGACACCTGCGCTATTTCGTGGCCGTCGCCGACGAGCTGAACTTCACACGCGCCGCGCAACGGCTGCATACCGCGCAGCCGTCGCTGAGCCAGCAGATCCGCGATCTCGAGGACGAGATCGGCACGCAGTTGCTCGAGCGCTCGAAGCGCAAGGTGGAACTGACGGAAGCGGGCCGCGTGTTCCTGGCGGAAGCACGGCTCGTGCTCGCGCAAGCCGATCGCGCGGTCGAACGCGCACGGCAGGCAGGCCGCCAGCAGGCGCTGACCGTGAAGATCGGGTTCGTGCCCGCGGCGGAGGTCGCGATCTTTCCCGCGATCCTGCCGAAGCTGCGGATGCAGTTCCCGGGCGTGCATGTCGAGCTTCGCAGCCTGCCGACGATGGAGCAGGAAGATGCGCTGTTGCGCGGCGACATCGATATCGCATTCATGCGCCGGCCGATTCACGCTCCAGGCCTGCACGCGGAAGTCGTGCTGACCGAGCCGCTCGTCGTGCTGATGCCGGCCGGCCACCCGCTTGCCGCGCACGCACGGGTCGAGCCGGCCATGCTCGACGGTCAGCCGTTCATCCAGACCAACCCTGCGTATGCGGGCCAGCTGTACGACATCGTCGGACGGTATTTCGCCGATCATCGGATCGCGCCCGACGTCGTGCAGGTCGCGACGAACATCCTGCTGAACCTGAATCTCGTCGGCATGGGGCTCGGCGTCGCGTTGCTGCCCGCGTATGTCGACGCGCTCGCGGGCGAATCGATGTGCTGCCGCCCGCTTGCGGACCCCGCGCCCGACATCGACCTGCTGATGGTGACGCGCACCGAACCGCATTCGCCGGAGCTCGACGCGCTGATCGACCTGATGCGCCGCGCACCGTTCCGGCGTCACGGCTGAACGCGGCATACCGACGTGCAAAAGCCGCGCCGCATACTGCACGTTGCAGCTCGCGGCGCGGCCCGACAGTCCTGCGCGGCCGTCACACCTGATGCAGGCGCGTCAGCCGCCGAGGAATTCGATCACCATCCGGTTGAACTTCTCCGCATGCTCCCACTGCGCCCAGTGGCCACATCGGCTGAACACGTGCAGTTCGGCGTTCTGCATTCCCCATACGAGACGCAGGCCGATGTCGAGCGGCACGAAGCGGTCGTCGCGCCCCCAGATCACGAGCGCAGGCGCCGAAATCTCGCCGAGGCGCGGGCCGTAGTCGGTGAACTGCTTCGGATTCGCCGCGAGGCTCTTCACGAAATTCTCGAGATGATCGCGGCGTGCGAGGATGTTCGCGAGGCGCGCCTGCATCAGATCGTCGGTCAGGCTGCTCGTGTCATACACGAAGATGTTCAGCATCTGCTTCAGGTTGTCGAGCGTCGGCTCGCGATACACCTTCTGCAGCAGCTTGATGCCCTCGGTCGGCATCGGCACGAACTGGCTCGGGCCGCCGGTGCCGCCGCCCATCAACACCAGCTTGCCGACCTGCTGCGGATACAGCAGCGCGAACGCGACCGCGCTATGGCCGCCCATCGAGTTGCCGACGATATGCACGCGCTCGATGTCGAGCGTATCGAGCAGCGCCTTGAGCGCGCGCGCGTTCAGCTCGGAGCGCGAACCCCTGTTGACGATCGTGTCGCTCTTGCTCCAGCCCGGGCAGTCGAGCAACACGACGCGATAGCCGGCATCGACGAACGCGCCGACGTTGCGGTGGAAATTCGCCCAGCCACTGGCTCCGGGCCCGGAGCCGTGCAGCATCACGACCGTCTCGCGGCCCTGCCCCGCGTCGTTGTAGTGCAGCTTCAGGTCGTGCTCGCCGAGCTTCACCTGCACGAACCGGCTCGTGCCTTCATCCGTCAATGTGTTTCCCTGCTGCGTCATGTCGTACCTCGTTCGTTCATGCATCGATCAAGCGAATGCACGCATGCGCATCCGCCGCTGAAAAACACGAAGCGGCGTGCGGCGGCCGCCTCGTCCCCGAAAAACAACCCCTACTCGGCTGAGAGCACGGACACCCCCGCACGATCGCGAGCGACGACGGTCAACGCCGACAGCGCCGCAACGACGACGAGCGGGATGCTCGACGCCATCAGCATCGTCGTGCTCTCGCCGAGCGCGAGCAGTTGTCCTGCGACGAACGGACCGAGGATCGAGCCGAGCCGCCCGACCGCGACGGCCGCACCGACGCCCGTGCCGCGCATGCGCGTCGGGTAGATCGCGCTCGCGAGCGCATACAGCACCGACTGCCCGCCGACCAGGAACATCCCGCACATCAGTGCACCGCCGGCAAGCCACCGGGCATCGCTCGCACCCGTTAGCAGCGCGAGCGCGCACGCGATACCGACGTACATGCCGACCACCGTACGGCGCCGGCCGATATGATCCATCAGGCTCGCGATGCCGATCGCGCCAAGCCCGCCGCCGACGTTGAACATCACCTGCACGAAGCTCGATTGCGCATGGGTGAGGCCGCGCGTCATTACCATCGACGGCAGCCAGTTCAGCAGGAAATACAGCACGACGAGCGTGCCGAGATAGCTGACCCACAACGTGGCCGTCGTCGCCGCGCGGCCTTCACCCCACAACGCGTGCGCCACGCTCGCGTCGGCCGGGCCCGCCGCGTCCGCGCGCGTCGCGGCGAACTGCGCCGACTCGTTCAGCCATAGCGCGAGTAGCGGCAACACCAGCAGCGGCCCGATCCCGCCGACGTAGAACACGTGCCGCCAGCCGGCCGGATCGGTGCTGACCACGCCGATCGCGGCGCCGAGCGCCGCGCCGAACGGCATCCCGCAGTACATCGCGCCGACCGCCGTGCTGCGCTGCCGCGGCGGCACCGCTTCCGAGCACAGTGCGATCAGGTTCGGCATCGCCGCGCCGAGCCCGAGACCGGTCAGGAAACGCGCGGCAAGCAGACTCTCGAAGTTCCACACATGGGTGGTTGCCAGCGAGAACACACCGAACAGCGCGACCGACAGCATCAGCACGCGCTTGCGGCCGAACCGGTCCGCCAGCCGCCCGCCGAGCGCCGCGCCCGGCAGCAGTCCGAGCGCGCCCATTCCGAATGCCCAGCCCATCTGGGCGGCGCCGAGCGAAAATTCATGCGCCATCCGCGGCGCGGCGATGCCGGCCGATTGCAGGTCCAGTCCTTCCAGCAACGCGACGAGCAGGCATAAGCCGATCGTGCGTGCACCGCCAGCGCGGCCGTATTCCGACGTGTTCATGAAAAGTCTCCAATGTGATTGGCATCGCTCTTTGCGGCGATGTCGATGAAGGTGCGGCGGTTGCCGAACACAAACCGAAGGGCCGCGCCGCCACGGCCCCTCGCGGCGTCAACCGTGCGCGCGCTTCAGGTCGAGCGCGACGTCGACGATCATGTCCTCCTGCCCGCCGACCATCCGGCGCTTGCCGAGCTCGACGAGGATGTCGACCGTCTTCAGCCCATATTTCTTCGCCGCCGCCTCCGAATGGCGCAGGAAGCTCGAATAGACGCCCGCATAGCCGAGCGCGAGCGTCTCGCGGTCCACGCGAACCGGGCGGTCCTGCAGCGGGCGCACGATGTCGTCGGCCGCGTCCATCAGCGTGTAGAGATCCGTGCCGTGGTGCCAGCCCATGCGTTCGGCCGCCGCGATGAACACTTCGAGCGGCGCATTGCCGGCGCCGGCGCCCATGCCGGCGAGACTCGCGTCGATCCGGTCGCATCCTTCCTCGACCGCGACGATCGAGTTCGCGACGCCGAGGCTCAGGTTGTGGTGCGCATGGATGCCCGTCTGCGTGTCCGGCTTCAGCGCGGCCTTGATCGCGCGGAAGCGATCGCGCACGTCGTTCATGTTCAGCGCGCCGCCGGAATCGACCACGTAGATGCAGGTCGCACCGTAGCTTTCCATCTTCTGCGCCTCGACAGCCAGGTTCTCCGGCGTCGTCATGTGGCTCATCATCAGGAAGCCGACCGTGTCCATTCCGAGCTCACGCGCGTATTCGATGTGCTGCTTCGAGATGTCCGCTTCCGTGCAATGCGTCGCGACGCGCACGACGCGCGCGCCGGCATCGTAGGCGGCCTTCAGGTCGTGGATGGTGCCGATGCCCGGCAGCAGCAGCGTCGCGATCTTCGCGTGCTCGACGACGTCGGCCACCGCCTCGATCCATTCGAGATCGCTGTGCGCACCGAAGCCGTAGTTGAAGCTCGATCCTTGCAGGCCGTCGCCGTGCGCGACTTCGATGCTGTCGACTTTCGCGTGGTCCAGCGCACGCGCAATGTCCTGCACGTTCCGGATCGAGTACTGGTGACGAATCGCGTGGCTGCCGTCGCGCAGCGTGACGTCGGAGATGTAGAGTTTCTTGCTCATCGAGAAGCTTCCTTACGCACTCAAGCGTTGCAGCGACTGCGCCATGCGCTCGGCGGTCGCGAGTGCGGCGGAGGTCATGATGTCGAGATTGCCGGCATACGCGGGCAGGTAGTGCGCGGCGCCTTCGACCTCGATGAAGATCGACGTCTTCAGCCCGCTCACGCGGCCGAGGCCCGGGATGTTCAGCGGCGCGGATGCGGGAATCTCGTCGAACTGCACCGCCTGCTTCAGCCGGTAGCCAGGCACGTACGCCTGCACCGCGCGCGCCATCGCCTCGACGGAGGCGGCGATCTTCTCCTGATCGGCCGGCTCGGACAGCACGTACACGGTGTCGCGCATCATCACCGGCGGCTCGGCCGGGTTCAGGACGATGATCGCCTTGCCGTGTGCCGCGCCGCCGACCGCCTCGATCGCCTTCGACGTCGTCTCGGTGAATTCGTCGATGTTTGCGCGCGTGCCGGGCCCGGCCGACTTGCTGCTGATCGACGCGACGATCTCCGCGTAGTGGGCCTTCGCGACGCGCGACACGGCCGCGACCATCGGAATCGTCGCCTGCCCGCCGCAGGTGACCATGTTCACGTTCGGCGCATCGAGGTGCGCGTCGAGGTTGACGACCGGCACGCAGTACGGGCCGATCGCCGCGGGCGTCAGGTCGATGCAGCGGATGCCGGGCTTCAGCGCGCGCAGGAAGGCGTCGTTCTTCACGTGCGCACCGGCCGACGTCGCGTCGAACACGAAGTCGATGTCGTCGAATACCGGCAGCCGCGCAAGACCTTCGACGCCTTCATGCGTGGTCGCGATGCCGAGGCGGGCCGCACGAGCGAGGCCGTCGGACGCCGGATCGATGCCGACCATTGCGGCCACTTCGAGATGCTTCGCGTGCCGCATGATCTTGATCATCAGGTCGGTGCCAATGTTGCCCGAGCCGATGATCGCGGCCTTGAGTTTCTGAACGCTCATGGAAATCCTCAATCGATGAAGGTGGCGCGCACGCCGCCGAGGCCGGCGATCTGCGCGGTGAACGTGCCGGGCGACTTGACGGCGACCATCGGCCCGAGCGCGCCGGTCAGGATCACGTCGCCCGCGCGCAACGGCGTGCCGTGTCGCACCATCCGGTCGGCGAGCCAGACGGCCGCGTTCAGCGGATTGCCGAGGCACGCCGTGCCGCTGCCGCGCGACAGCACCTCTCCGTCCGACGACAACGTCATCTCGCAGCCCGCGAGATCGACATCCTTCAGCGGCACCGGCCGGCTGCCGAGCACGAACAGCGCGCTCGACGCGTTGTCCGCGACGGTGTCGACGAAGCGGATATCCCAGTCCTTGATGCGGCTGTCGACCACTTCGATCGCCGCGAGCGCATACGCGGTTGCGCGCTGCAGGTCGGCGAAGGTGTGCTTCTCGTGCACGAGATCCTGTTCGAGTACGAGCGCGATCTCGGCTTCGACCTTCGGCTGGATCAACCGCGACAGGCGCATCGGTTCGGCATCGCCGTAGGCCATCGATGCGAACAGCGTGCCGAAATCGGGCTGGTCGACACCGAGCTGCTTCTGCACCGCGAGCGAGGTCAGGCCGATCTTGCGGCCCACCACCCGTTCGCGCCGCAACGCGGCGTTCGCCTGCTGGATCGCGTACGCGGCTTCGGCGCTCTGCTCGCCGATCTCCGCGCGCAGCGGATCGATCGCGGTTCGTTCTCGTTCGGCGTCGCGCAGGCGGTTTGCCAGCGCGTCGATCTGTTGTTGGGTCAGCATGTCGTCACTCCTTGTCATTCGATCTCGGCGCGGGGTCGCCCGCGGACCAGCCGTGCATCGCGGCGAAGCCCGCGATCCATTCCGGAATCGGTCGGTAGAAATCCCGCACCGCGCGATACGGGCCTGCGGCCGCCAGCGCGGCGAACGCGGCGACCCACGCGCGGATCTCGTGCGCGGACTTGCCGCCGTCGCGTGTGATCGCGTCGTTGGTCATCCCGTCAACGGCCTTCAGTTCGCCGCGCACAAGCACGTCGAGAAATGCCTGGTCCCATTCGGGATTGAGCGCGTGCAACGGGCTGTCACCCGCGGCGAACGCGCGCGCGGCGGCGACCGTGCGCGCCTGGCGCGCGGCACGCGCGTCGGCGTCCGGATTGCGGCCGGCGATCAGCCGCTCGGCCATCTCGGGGCTTGCGGTCGCGAGTTCCGGCACCGGCGGCTCGTGCGAGATGCCACCCGAGCCGACCACGAGCACGCGCTTGCCGGTGCGCGCGAAAAAGCGGCCGATCGCGTCGCCGAGCAGCCGTGCGCGGCGCAGCGTCGCCATCGGCGCCGCGACGGAGTTCACGAACACGGGAATCACCGGGTAGCGGTCGAGGCCACCCGTCAGCACTTCGAGCGCCTGTGCGAAACCATGATCGATCTGCATCCGGTACGACACCGACACGTCGACGTCGCTATCGAGCACGGCTTCGGCCAACTCGCGGGCGAGCGCGGCCGGCACGTTCAGCGGGCCTGCAAGGCTCCGGTAATCGCCGACCGACTCCGCGGCGATGCCGATGCAGAACGGCGGCATCAGGTCGTAGAAAAAGCCGTTGTAATGATCGGGCGCGAACAGCACGATGCATTCGGGGGCGAACGCTTCGACGCGTGCGCGCGCCGCGGCCTGCGCACGTTCGACTTCGGCCACCACGTCCGGCGCCGGATCGAAAGAGCCGACCAGCGGCGTATGGGACAGGCATTCGAGCAGGATCGGCATGTCACACCCCCGCCCGTTGCGCGGCCGCCGCATGCACGACCGCCTCGGCCTGCGCCGACTGCACGGTCGGCACGCTGTCCGTCAGATGCAGCAACGACGCCAGTTCGACGATCGCCGCCGACACCTCCTGCGGCGCGCATACGCCCGCGACGAAACGGTCCGGCCGCAACAGCACGACCGACTGCGGGATCCGGCTGAACCAGTCCTTCAGCCGGCCCGTCGTATCGCCGATCGCGATCACGCCGTCGGGCACGTCGGCCGCGTAGTCGAGCTGCACGTCCGGCTTCGCGAGCACGAAGCACGCACCGAGCCGCTCCCACACCGCGCGCGCCGCGTCGGTGAGCCCGAAGGTCGGGTCGCTGCCCCAGCCGATCACCGCGAAGCGGTTGCCGATCGCATCGTCGAGTCGCACCGTGCGGCCGTCGGCCGTGCGCACGCGCGGCTGGATGAACATCCGGCCGACCGGCGACCGACCGAACGCATCGCGGCCGTAAACGAGTTGCCCGAACCACGAACTGCGCTTCTGGCTCATCAGGCCGAGCAGCCGCCCCGGCGCGGTACCGCCCACGCGGTCGAGCAACCGCGCGAGCGCGCCGCCGTCGCGTGTGCGTTGCGGCAGCATCACGACGCCGGCTTCGTAGCGCGGCATCGGCTTGAAGCGCATCTCGACGAAGTAGCGCTTCGCGGCCGGGATCACGCCGAGCGTGCGCACGAACCCGTCGCGTACGAAGCGGCCGAGCCGCGTCGTCGGCGCGAAGATGTCGCCGGCCACTTCCGACAGATGAATCATCGAACGCGCATGGTCGCGCCGCTCGAGCGTGTAGCTCGCGAGCAATTCGGGCCGGGCCCATCCCTTGGCGACCATCGCGAGCTTCCAGCCGAGATTGCTCGCATCGCGAATCCCGCTGTTGTAGCCCTGCCCCTGCCAGACCGGCATGATGTGCGCGGCGTCGCCCGCGAGCAGCACGCGGCCGATGTCGAAGCGACGTGCGAGCCGTGCGTTGTGTGTGTACACGCGCTTGCGGATGGTGTCGACCTTGTCCGGATCGGCGACCACCTTGCGGATCAGCGCGGCGAGGTTGTCCGGGCGCGACAGCTGTTCCTCGGTCTCGCCGGGCATCACCATGAACTCGAAGCGGCGGATCCCGTGCGGCAGCGCGGCCGACACGTAAGGCCGTTCCGCATCGCAGTGCAGGTACACGTGCGGCGAGCCGAGCGGGTCGTTGCGCACGTCGACGACAATCCACTGGTTCGGCTTCGTGCGGCCTTCGAACGGCACGTTCAGCGCACGGCGCACGAAGCTGTTGCCACCATCGGCGCCGACCATATACGCGGCGCGCACGGTCTTCTTCGCGCCCTGCGCGTCGACGATGTCGATCGTCACGCCGTCGCGGTCCTGCGCGAACGCGTCGACGCCATACCCGAACAGCACGTTGACGTGCGCGAAGCGCTTCAGCCCGTCGTACAGCACGCGATCCGCGAGCGGCTGGATGAATGCGTTGCGGCGCGACCAGCCGAATTCGTCGGTACGCGGCTCGATCGACGCAAAACAACGGCCGCTGCCGGTCACGAAGCGCATCCAGTGATCGGGGGTCGTATGCGGGAGCAGCGCGTCGACAAGGCCGACGGTCTGGAACACGCGCAGCGCCTCGTCGTCGAGGCCGATTGCGCGCGGGTAATCGATGATCTGCTCGAGCTTCTCGATGATGATCGTGCCGACGCCTTGCTGGCCCAGCAGGTTCGCGATCATCAGGCCGACCGGGCCGGCGCCGACGATCGCGACGTCGGTCGCGATGACAGGCGGATGGGCCGATGCGGGCGCAGCTTCGTGTTGGGCGGGCATTCGTGTCTCCTGCAATGCTGTTTCTGTCCGGCGCGGCATGCGGCCGCGCGTCTCCACCTTCGAACCGGCGCCGCCGCAAATCAGGCTCTGCTACGATGAACGGGTCTTCGCCGACGCCATTCACCGGGCCTTCTTCGCCGTCCAGTCATCCGGTTTCGAACAAAGTCTAAGGAGCGCGATACCGCGCCTCAACAATTTGAGCGGAACGTGCATCTGATGCACGTCATTGATTCATAAGGACTTTATTGTGTCGAAATACACCAGCGTGCGCGGGCTCGCACGTGGCCTCCAAGTGCTGCGCGCGCTCAACGCAATGGAGAACGGGCGGGCGACGAGCCAGCAGATCAGCGAGGCAACCGGGCTGCACCGGACCACCGTGCGGCGGCTGCTGGAAACGCTCGTGGACGAGGGCTGCGTGCGGCGCAGCGTGTCGGACGACAGCTTTCGGCTCACGCTCGGCGTGCGCGCGCTGAGCGAAGGCTTCACGGATGACGAATGGATCGCGACGGTCGCGCCACCGGTGATGGCACAGCTCACGCAGCGCGTCGTATGGCCGTCCGATCTGACGACGCCCGACGGCGACGCGATGATCATCCGCGAGACCACCCACCGTTTCAGCCCGCTGTCGTTTCACCGGTCGATGGTCGGGCGACGACTGCCGATGCTGCAAACCGCAGCCGGTCGCGCGTATTTCGCGGCCTGCCCCGATGCCGAACGCGAGGACATCCTCGCGCTGCTGCGTGTGAATGCCGACAACGACGAACAGCGCCGCCTCGCGCTTGACGACACCTATGTCGCGAACCTGATTCGTCAGACGCGCGCGGACGGGTTCGGGCTCAATGCGAGCGACTGGGGCGCACAAAAGAAGATCGGCGCCGTCGCGGTGGCGATCGCCGCGCACGGACATGTGCTCGGCAGCCTGAATGTGATCTACCTGTCGAAGGCGATCGCGTCGGCCGAAGCGATCCGTCGCTTCGTACCCGAACTACAACGCGCGGCACGGGACATCGTCGCGGGACTCGAAAGCGAGGCCGGGAAGGGCTGACCATGGTGCCTTGCGCGACACGCGTGGCGTGCTGCGTTCACACGACTGCTGGCTGCGCATCGCACAAGCTGATGTAATCCGACACCGCCCGTCAAAACCCGCTCGAACGCGTAACGCCTTTGCTACACTGCCTGACATTCACCCTACGCAACAAGAATTACTTCCCGCGAGTCGGAATTCGATCGATTTCGACGAGATTGATTGCGGATTTCCGCGCTTTCGAATCGAATCACACTTCGGCGACGAACCGGTCACGATCCGTCGTTTCAGGCGATCGCGAGCCGGCGCAAACTGATGTCGGCATTCATCGCGCGCAAGCAAGACCGTCTGCGTATCGCCATGCCACGAACACCACCGCAGGCTCCTCGCATTCGCACAGCCCATGACGCCAGACAATCCGGTTTCCGAGGTACAGCGGCTCGTACAGCGCGGCGCCATTGACGAAGCCCGACGCGTGCTCGACAACCTGGGCGCCACCGACGGTACCAGCGCGCAATATTTCCATGCCTGCGCGCAGTTCCACTACTTCCTCGGGGAGTTCGAAGAAGCCGTCGACCGGTGCCTGACCGTCACGCAACGCGCGCCCGGCTATACGAACCACCGGCTGATCTTTTTCCATGCGTGCGCTCACCTCGGCAGAATCGACCTGATCGACGCGCAGTTCGAAGCGCTCGTGCTCGGTCTCAACGAGTGGGAGCGTCAGCAAGTGCTGCTCGAGATTCTGACCATCTCCGGCCGAGACGACGAAGCGATAGCGAGATCCGCGTCGTATCAGGCGGCGCACCAGGCAGGCGCGATCCCGCACGCCACGGCCATTCAGTTGCGCAAAAGTCGCAGCACGTCACTCATGCGCGCTCACGGTATCGCCGCGGGCCTCGGCGAATATGCATCCAGCTTTACGAGCCGATCAGCCGTGGCGGCGATATATGGCATCAACGATCCCGGCTACTGGTGCGGCGACACGCCGTTGCCGCGCGTGCTGCGCTACATCCGTGGCGGCGGTTTCGGCGACTGGATCCAGTTCCTCCGCTATCGCGCGCTGCTCGCGCAGGTCGGCACCGAGCTCATCTGCCATGAACCCTGGCCATGCCCGGATATCAATCCGGCCTGGTTGAACGACTATCGCGACGTCGGGGCCCGCGATCTGCTGGCGCCCCTCGCGGGCAACGCTCCGCTCGACGACATGTGGGCGACGCCGTTCTCGCTGTTCACCGCGATGTTCCCGCTGGCCGGTTACCTGCCGGCACAGCGCGCGATGGTCGAATCGACGCCGTCGCCCGAACTGTCGGAGCAAGTGGAACGCATTCGCCGCGCCGCGCGCGGACGTCCGCGCTGTGCGCTGTTCTGGTCTTCTAACGAATCCGCTCACGGGGATTTCGCATGGAAGAGCCTGCGCCTGCACCAGATACGTCCGTTGCTCGAAAACCAGGAGATGCACTGGATCGTCTTCCAGCGCGGTCTCGAAATGCAACGCTGGCTTGCCGACGATCTATCGCAGACGACAACCAACCTCGACTCGACGACCGATCTGCATGCGCTTGCCGAGCTGCTGTCGGCTGCGGCAGACGTAGTCATCAGCGTCGACAGCGGCCCGTTGCACCTTGCCGCCAGCCTCAACCTGCCGACCATTCTGCTGTCGCCGCTCCACGGAGACTGGCGCTACGAACGGTTACCGACGTCAACGCCGTGGTATCCCGGTGTCCGCATCGTTCGGCAACCGGCAATCGGCGCGTGGGATGCAACGGTCGCCGATGCCCGGTGGCTACTCGACGGATGGTGCCGGACCGGAAGGTTGGCGTGAGCTTCGCCCGGTAGCATCACGCCGACGCCACCAGCGAATTGAACGACGTATCCCAGAACGGCGCGACATTGGCCGGCCCATCCAGCACGCCGATCCGGGCAAACACATCCGCGACCTGCTGATGCTGCGCCACCACGTCGGGCGTCACCGGCCGCAGCGCGTAGTCGTCGCTGCGCTGCTCGAACATCGCGACAAGATCGGCAACCGGCACGCGCGTCTCGCGGTTCTGCACGAGCGCATAGTCGCGGAAATGCCCGTTCGCCCACGCATACGCGCGGCGAAACCGCAGCAGCAGATCGCCAGTCGCCGCACGACGGCGCGCGTCGTCGAGCGTGCGAGGGTTCGCGTAGACCGGGAAATTACCCGACAGATAGCCCTTCCCCGTCTTCAGCACGCGCGCGCCGTAGCGGTTGCGCGCGAGCTGGCCGTTATAACCGTAGATCGCCCATGCGTCGATGTCGCCGCGGTCGTAGGCGGACAATCCGTCGGTCGGCGACAGGTTGATCGGCTGGATGTCATCGAAGCTCAGGCCGGCCTCCGCAAGCTGGCGATACAGGAAATAGTGCGACGTCGTTGCGCGCACATAGCCGACACGCTTGCCCTTCAGGTCCGCGATGCTGCGGATCGGCGTGTCCTTGCGCGCGAGCGTGACCTGGTTGTTCAGATCTTCGCGCGCACGCGAGATGAACCGGACATTGGCCTTCTGGCGCGCGGCGAATACCGCCGGAATTTCGCTGCCCGAACCGATATCGAGCGCATCCGCATTGAGCGCCTCGATGTGCAGCACGCCGTTGTTCAGCTCGCGCCAGTCGATCCGGTATGGCGTGTCGCCGAGCCCGGCCGCCTGCAGCAGCGCGCGCCAGCCACCCTTGTAGGTCGCGACGCGCAACGTCGTGCCGGCGAGATCGGCGTTGATGGCCGGCGCCGCGAACGCGGCCCGCGCGGCCATGGGGGCCGCCACGACCGCGACGCCGGCGAGCAGCAGGCGGCGGCGTGCCGCCGAAATTGACGACATCGGATACTCCTGTCAATCGGATGGGAAGTGAAAACCGTCGCGTCAATGAAGCGCCGGAAATCCGTGGCGCTCGGCCAGCAGTTCGAGGATGCGGCGCGCGACCGGATGCCCGACTCTACCGTCACGCATTGCACGGCCCTACCAACGTTTTGCGGAATCGATATGCAGGCGCGCTTAGCGCATCGGCCGTTCGCCGCACAGAGGGCCGTTGCATAAAAGCATCGCGAGCCGGGCGGCATGGATTGCGCACATCGAACGATTTCATCGATCGATATGACGGCGCTCGCACGTTTTCGACGATCGACGTTCGCCGTCGGTGCGATGCGTTCGCCACAGCATGCGTGCCGGACGCGATCGCGGCGCACGTGCCGGGCTTGCGGCAATGCACATTACAAATCGACCGCGCAGCGATTTACAAACCACGGATCGACCGTTCATCGGCGCGCCCGTCGTCAATAGCATCGTGATCCTCGCAGACGTACCCATAAAAACAGAGGATAGTCATGATCAAAAAATCGGTAGTCCTGGGTTTGGTTTCGATCGGTTCGGTCAGCGCGCATGCGCAGAGTTCGGTCACGTTGTACGGCGTCGTCGATGCCGGTATCGCCTATACGAACAACCAGGGCGGCGCCAGCAACATCCAGCAGACCAGCGGCAAGCTGAGCGGCAGCCGCTGGGGCCTGAAAGGCGCGGAGGATCTCGGCGGCGGCGTGCAAGCAGTCTTCACGCTAGAAAGCGGGTTCCGGCCGAGCGACGGCGGGCTTGGCCAGGGCGGCCGCCTGTTCGGCCGCTCCGCGTACGTGGGCCTCGGCAAGAAAGGCCTCGGCACGCTGACGCTCGGCCGCCAGTACGAGCCGATCACCGATCTCGTCGCGCAGTACTCGGGGTCCGGCTTCTGGTCGCCAGCCACGCACGTGGGCGACAACGACAACATGAACCAGAGCTTCCGGCTGAACAACGCGGTGAAGTTCCGCAGCGACACGATCGCCGGCTTCACGGCCGACCTGCTCTATGCGTTCAGCAACCAGGCGAACGGCGGCGCGGGCACGGGCTTCTCGAACAACAACGCGTGGGGCGTGTCGGCGAACTACGTGAACGGCCCGCTGTCGGTGGGTGGCGGCTATGTGCGATTCAATCATCCGAATGCGACGTCGAATACGAGCGGCGCCGTGGGCGGCGCGACCTCGACAACCGGCAACGACTACAGCGGCGCGTTTTTCTACGGACTGAACGGCGGCGTGCTCAAGCAGCAGATCGGCGCCGTAGGCGCGAACTACGCACTCGGCCGCGCGATACTGGGCTTCGCATGGAGCCACACGCAGCTCGATTATGTCGACGGTTCGTCGCGCAAGTTCAACAACTACGACGTGAACGCGCGCTACCAGATCACGCCGGCGGCCACGCTGATCGGCGTCTATACGTTCACCGACGGGCGCGCGAGCGGCTTGCCGGGTACCGGCGGCCAGACGCTGAAGCCGCGCTGGCACCAGTTCACGCTCGGTTTCGACTATGCGTTGTCGAAGCGCACTGACATCTACCTGTCCGGCATCTACCAGCTCGCGGCCGGTGATCCGAGCACGGCCACGGCGGGCGGCTATCGCAAGATCGCAGCGATCTCGAACATCGGCAGCGCGTCGTCGACGAACCGCCAGGTCGCGCTCGTCAGCGGGCTGCGCGTGAAGTTCTGACGGCACGCGCATCGGGCGCGGCGCGATAAGCAAAGCGGGAATCGTTGTTTGTCGCGTCGCGCCCGGTTGCCGAGAATGTCGGTTTCCCCGCGTGCGGCCCCTGGATGCGCGAACCGCGCAGGCTTCGTGCCGCGATCCGCGGCCGGGCGGGCTATGACGCGGCGCGATCCGCTCGCCGGAGCAACCGGCATCGTTCCCGGGCGAACCGCCGCAGCGCATACCCCGCAAGAAACCCATCATGAGCGACACCTCCCTCGCAGCCCCCGTCGCGACGCCGGAATCCGCAGCACGCCCAGCGCCGAGCGCCGGAAGATTGCGAAACCCTCGAACGGCAGTTCGCGACGCGCCTCGCGTGGCGCGGCATCCTGCCCGATCGCGTTCGCAAGATCGGGCAACACGGCGAGCGCGTCGCGCAACGCGGATCGACGGCATCACAGGCAGTCATTCGGCAAATTCTTGTTCGAGAAGATCGGGAACGTTGCTGCGTAGCGCGATTGCGGCACCCACGACACGGTGCACGCGCAGCGCCGAAAAGTAAAGGGACGCACCCGGTGCGCGTGAAAAACCGATTTCAGATTTCGTTATGCGCGTGCCGAGAATGGTCACGCACCATCGCGTCAGTGCGGGATACCCCAGCGCCGCACGGTCGCGCGTTCGAGCGTGTCGAACACGAGGTTCTCGACGAGCAGGCCGATCACGATGACCGCCGCGAGACCCGCGAACACGCGGTCGGTATACAGCTCGTTGCGGTTCTGGAAGATGTACCAGCCGAGCCCGCCCTGCCCCGCGCTCGCGCCGAACACGAGTTCGGCCGCGATCAGCGTGCGCCACGCGAACGCCCAGCCGACGCGCAAGCCCGACAGGATCGACGGCAGCGCGGCCGGCACGAGGATCAGCGCGATCTGGCGCAGGCCCGTGAGGCCGTAGTTGCGCCCGGCCATCTTCAGCGTAGCCGGCACGCCGGCGAAGCCCGTGTACATGCTGAGCGCGAGCGGCCACAGCACCGCATGCACGAGCACGAACAGCAGGCTGCCGGTGCCGAGCCCGAACCACAACAACGCGATCGGCAGCAACGCGATCGACGGCAGCGGATTGAACATCGACGTAAGCATCGTCAGCAGGTCGCGACCGATGCGCGTCGATACCGCAAGCGATGTCAGCGCAAACGCGAAGAACACGCCCAGCGCATAGCCGCGCAGCAGCACCGACATCGAGATGCCTGTCTTCACGAGCAGTTCGCCCGACTCGATGCCCTGCACGAACGCGGCCAGCGTCGCGCCGAAGGTCGGCACGAGCAGATCGTTCGCGACGATGCGCGCGACGATCTCCCACACGGCGATCAGCACGAGCGCGATGATGCTGCGACGAAACCACGCGGCGCCGGCGATGCGGCGCAACAGCGGGGCTGGCGCCGCGCGTTCGGCGTCCGGCAGCGTATCGAGCGTGCGCGCGTATTCGGCGCGAACGGGCGGCAGCGGCGGCAGGACCGGCTCAATCGTACTCATGATGCGGCTTCCTCCGTCGTCGGCGCGTTCGTTAGATCGGTATCGAACAGCAGGCGATGGATTCGCGCGACGTTGTCGCGGAATTCGCCGGTGCCGACGCTGTCGAGCGAATGCGCGTGACTGTTGAGTTCCGCGCGCACGCGGCCCGGATGCGGCGACAACAGCAGGATCCGATTGCCGACGACGAGCGCTTCCTCGATCGAATGCGTGACGAACAGCAGCGTGAAGCGAAACTCGTCCCACAGCCGCAGCAGTTCCTCCTGCATCTTGCGGCGCGTGAGCGCGTCGAGCGCGGCGAACGGTTCGTCCATCAGCAGCACGCGCGGCTGCATCGCCAGTGCGCGCGCGATCGCGACGCGCTGCTTCATGCCGCCCGACAGCGTGTGCGGATACGCGTCCGCAAACGCGCTCAGCCCGACCTTGTCGAGATAGTGCAGCGCGCGCTCGCGTGCCTCGGCGCGCGGCAGCTTTGCGGCGGCACGCAACGGGAACGCGACGTTCTCGACGACCGTCTTCCACGGCGGCAACTGGTCGAATTCCTGGAACACCACGACGCGGTCGGGCCCCGGCCCGCGCACGGGTTTGCCGTCGAGCGCAATCGAACCCGACACGGGCTCGATGAAGCCGGCAATCGCCTTCAGCAGCGTCGATTTCCCGCAGCCCGACGGGCCGAGCAGCACGAAGCGGTCGCTGCCGTACACGTCGAAGCTCACTTGGTGCGTGGCGCGAACGATCCGTGCGCCGCTCCGGTATTCGAGGCTCACGCGGTCGATGGCGAGCAGGCGTTCGCTGTGTGCGCCGGCTTGCGCGGCATCCGACGCGGGCCGGATTGCGGCACGCGTGTCGGGCACGGTCTGCGCGGCCGGCAATGCGCCGCCGCGCGCCGCAAACGGCGGCAACCAGGTTCGGGGAGAAGTGGCGTTCACGATCGAAACTCTTGCGGGAAAAACGTCAACATACGGCCAGGGATTGTGCGGACCAACCAACGATTGCACATATCGAAACCGTGCCGACGCATAAGCGTCGATCGCGGCGTCGAAGCGGCGGCGCCGCTCAACTGCCGCCGGCGGTCGCCGGATCGTCGAAGAAGTAGTCGCGCCACGACTTCGGCTCGTTGCGGATCGCGCCGGTGCGATGCATGAACTGCGCGAGCGGCAACGTGTTCTGCGGCGCAGTCTTGAACTGAACCTGCGGATTGCGCAGGATCTTCAGCAGCAGCGCGCGATCGATCTTCGACGCGTTCACGCGGATGTAGGTATCGGCTGCGCGCTCGGGATCGGCAGCGATCTGCCGGGCCGCGTCGGCCAGCGCGGCGACGAACGCGCGGTAGGTCTTCGGGTTGTCGTCGCGGAATTTTTCGGTGGCGTACAGCACCGTTGCGGAGCTCGGGCCGCCGAGCACGTCATAGGAGTTCAGCACGATATGCGCATTCGGGTTGCCGGCGAGTTCCTGTTCCTGGAACGGCGGATTGCCGAAGTGGCCGGTGATCACGCTGCTGTTCGCGAGAATCGCGGCCGTCGCGTCGGGGTGCGGAATCGCCTGCGTGAGCGCGTCGAGCTTGTCGAACTGCTTGTCGCCCCACTGCTTCGCCGCCGCATACTGCAGCACGCGCGACTGCACCGATACGCCGACCGCAGGCACCGCGATGCGGTCCTTCGCGCCCAGGTCGGCGATCGTCTTCACGTTCGGGTTGCTGCTGACGAGGTAGTACGGGAAATTGCCGAGCGACGCGACGCCCTTCACGTTCTGCCGGCCGCGCGTGCGATCCCATACGGTCAGCAGCGGCCCGACGCCTGCGCCCGCGATATCGACCGCGCCGGACAGCAGCGCGTCGTTCACGGCCGCGCCGCCCGACAGCCGCACCCAGTCGACCTTGATGTCGACGCCGGCCTTGCGCCCTTCCTTTTCGATCAATTGCTGGTCGCGCGCGACGTTCAGCATCAGGTAGACGACGCCGAACTGCTCGGCGATGCGGATGCGGCCTTCCGCGTGCGCGGCTTGCGGGGTGATGGCGCCCGCGAATGCGAGCGCGGCGGTGAGCGTGGCCGCCAGCGCGCGTCGCGCCGGCAAAAACGAAAACGACATCGGAACTCCGGTCTGGATGGGGCGGAAGAATGACGCGGCACGCGCCTCAGAAAGGCGCGTCGCCTTCGATCGTCGTGCGGTACAGCTTGCGGCGCAGGTGGTCGGGCGTGCCGGCGGCGAGATGCATCAGCGAACGGTTGTCCCAGAACACGAGATCGTGCTCGCGCCACGGGTGCCGGTACAGGTGCCCGGCACGCACGCTGTGCGAGAACAGTTCGTCGAGCAGCGCGCGGCTTTCGTCTTCGGGCAGCCCGACGATGCGCGTCGTGAAATGCTCGCTGACGAACAGCGCTTGGCGGCCCGTTTCCGGATGCGTGCGCACGACCGGATGGACGACCGCGTCGACCTGCGCGATCTGCTCGGGCGACAGGTTCGGCCGCCACGGGCTGCGCGCCTGCAGTTCCGCATAGCGCGCGAGATACGTATGCTCGGCGCGCCGCCCTTCGACCGCGCGGCGCAGGCGGGCCGGCAGCGTGTCCCATGCGAGATGCATGTTTGCGAACAGCGTGTCGCCGCCCTCCGCCGGCAGTTCCTGCGCGTGCAGCAGCGAACCGAGGCTCGGCTTTTCCTTGTACGACAGGTCTGAGTGCCAGAAATGGCCCGCGTCGCCGAGCCCGATCGGCGTGCCGTTCTCGACGATGTTCGACACGATCAGCACCTCCGGGTGCCCGGCGAGCGCGAACTGGTGCAGCACGTGGATCTGCAGCGGGCCGAAGCGGCGGCTGAACGCGACGTGCTCGCCCGGCGTGATGCGCTGGTCGCGAAACACCAGTACGTGATGGTCGAGATGCGCGCGATGGATGCGCGCGAAACCGTCGGCGTCCAGCGGACGAGACAGGTCGAGGCCGACCACTTCGGCGCCGAGCGGCGCGTCGAACGGAATGATGTCGAAGCGTTGCACCGCACTGCCCGGCCGCGAGGCGGGCAGATGCCCGGCGGACAGCGATGCGGCGTCGCGGATGGCGGTAGTCGTCACGGCACGGCCCCTGATTCGGTCAAAACGCGAATCTACGAGTGCGTGCCGGACTGCGTCAACGAAGCGATTCGGATACGTTTATCTGCTGCGGTCATAAAGATCGCTGCTCGCGCATACGCGCGGCAACGGGAGGTTGCGCACGGCGCGAAACGGTCCGATCCGAACCGTCAGGATTCCGTCGACGGGTCGGGCACGCGCACGACGCCATCCGGATATCGAAGGTCGATCAACCCGTGTTTGTCGCGGATGCCCATCGGCGGCACGACCTCCACGCTCGCGCAGTCGACTCCTTCGCAAACGACCAGGCTCGGTGCGGGTGTCGCGCCGCTGCCGCGCTTCGGCCTCCTGTTGACGCTGCGCCTCCTCGGCGTCGTAGATCGCCTGCTGCTCCGGCGCGACCGTCGATGCGAACGGAGTTGACGTATGCCGCACGAAGCGTACGGTAGGCACCAAACGCGCTCGCACACATCTCGCCCGGCGACGCCGCACGCGGCGCCCACGCCTGTTCAGCTCACCCTGTCCCGCACAAGGAGTCCGACCATGCTTACGCAGAAAACGAAAGACATCGTCAAGGCGACGGCCCCCGTCCTCGCGCAACACGGCTACGACATCATCAAATGCTTCTATACGCGCCTGTTCGATGCGCATCCGGAGCTGAAGAACGTTTTCAACATGGCGCACCAGGAACAGGGGCAACAGCAGCAGGCGCTGGCCCGCGCCGTCTATGCGTATGCGGAGAACATCGAAGACCCGGGCAGCCTGGCCGCCGTGCTGAAGAACATCGCGAACAAGCACGCAAGCCTTGGCGTGCGGCCCGAGCACTATCCGGTCGTCGGCGAGAATCTGCTCGCCGCGATCAAGGAAACGCTCGGCGATGCGGCTACCGACGACATCATCTCCGCGTGGGCGCAGGCTTACGGCAACCTCGCCGACGTGCTGATGGGCATGGAAAGCGAACTGTACGAACAATCGACCGACCGCGTCGGCGGCTGGACCGGCTGGCGCACCTTCGTCGTGCGCGAGAAGCGGCCCGAGAGCAGCGTGATCACGTCGTTCATCCTCGAGCCGTCCGACGGCAAGCCGGTCGCGAACTTCGAGCCCGGCCAGTACATCAGCGTCGCCGTCGACGTGCCCGCGCTCGGCCTGCAGCAGATTCGCCAGTACAGCCTGTCGGACATGCCGAACGGGCATACGTACCGGATCTCGGTGAAACGCGAAAGCGGCGGCACTTATCCGGCCGGCTATGTGTCGTGCCTGCTGCACGATCACGTGAACGTCGGCGACGAGATCAGGCTGGCCGCGCCGTACGGCAGCTTCCACATCGACGTCGACGCGAAGACGCCGATCGTGCTGATCAGCGGCGGGGTCGGGCTGACGCCGATGATCAGCATGCTGAAGCGCGCGATCCAGGATCCGCAGCGACAGGTCGTGTTCGTGCACGGCGCGCGCAACAGCGGCGTGCACGCGATGCGCGACCGGCTGCGCGAAGCGGCGAACACGTATGCGAACTTCGACCTCGTGGTGTTCTACGACGATCCGCTGCCGCAGGACGTCGAAGGACGCGACTTCGACCGCAAGGGCCTCGTCGACGTGAACGCGATCAAGGATACGATCCTGCTGCCCGACGCCGATTACTACATCTGCGGCCCCGTTCCGTTCATGCGGATCCAGCACGACGCGCTGAAGCAGCTTGGCATCCCGGAAGCGCGCATCCACTACGAGGTGTTCGGGCCGGACCTGTTTGCCGAATGACGCGACGGGCGGCAGCGACGCCGCCCGGATCCCGTGCTGGCACTTCGTGAGGGTGACGCCGTCGCCCGACCGCGCGAGCGTCGGATACACGTGCATGCTCGCGCGACACGTCGGCCAATCGCGTACCCGCCCGGATACGAATACGTCATTGGCCACGATTCCACGCCATTCGGTTCCCGATCGGAAACGAAATGATTATCCCGTTGCCCGCATGACACTTTCGTTCCTGTACGGATACGAATGAATGCCCGCACCCGCGAGTTGTGCAATACTGTTCCCGATCAGATACGAAGCACGGAGAACGTCATGTCGGAGATCCGGTCCGTCAGCACGATCGGCGCACTCGCCAACCTCATCCGCGCGGCGCGGCTCCAGCAGGGGTTCACGCGGGACGAACTCGCGAACGCCACGGGGCTCTCGCCGAAGTTCATCAGCCAGGTGGAAGCCGGGAAGCCGACCGCGCAAATCGGCAAGGTGCTGCTGCTGCTCGGCGAGCTGGGCGTGAGCCTGCTCGCGCAGTCGTCGATCGAGATTTCGGCTGAAAACGCGCTCAAGGCCGCTCAACGCCGCAGGAGCCGCCATGGTGGCTAGAACGCTGATCGCGTCCGCAAACGGGCTGTGCATGGGCCGGCTGACCGACGACAAAGGCGTCTGGTCGTTCACGTACGACGCGCAGTGGCTGGCATCGCCACGCGCGTATCCGCTGTCGCCTGCTTTCGCGCTGCGCGCCGGCACCTTCACCGACAGCTCGACCGATCGCCCGGTCCAGTGGTTCTTCGACAACCTGCTGCCCGAAGAAGGCATGCGGATGTCGCTCGCGCGCGAGGCGAAGGTCGATGCCGCCGACGCGTGGGGCCTGCTCGCGTACTTCGGGCGCGAATCGGCCGGTGCGCTCACGCTGCTGGCCGAAGGTGAGCAGGAAGCGGCCGGCAGCATGCAGCCGTTGCCGCTCGACGAACTCGAGCGGCGCATCCGGGCAATGCCCACACGCGCGCTGACGGCGACCGCGCCCAAGCGCATGTCGGCGGCCGGCGCGCAGCAGAAGCTGCTGCTGATCCTGCGCGGCGACGCGCCGGACTACGCGCTGTTCGAGCCGATCGGCAGCGAGCCGTCGATGCATCTGCTGAAGCCGGACATGCGCGCCGCCGGCTACCCGCATTCGGCGATCAACGAATTCTTCTGCATGAAGCTCGCGAAGCGGATGGGCCTCGACGTTCCCGACGTGCATTTTCTGCGTGCACCGTCAGCGTGCTACGTGATCGACCGTTTTGACCGCGATACTGCGGCGGAACCGGCCGGACGCCTGCACACGATCGATGCGATGCAATTGCTCAACTACGATCGCGGCTTCAAGTACCAGCGGGCGAACGCGGCGGAACTCGGCCGCGCGATCGGGCAGACCAGCACGCGCGCGCTGGCGCGCCTGTCGGTGTTCCGCTGGACGATCTTCAACGTGGTGGTCGGCAATGGCGACGCACATCTGAAAAACCTGTCGTTCTTCGTCGACGCGCGCGGCTACCGGCTGGCGCCGTTCTACGACATCGTCAGCACGGTCGTCTATCACACGCCCACGCACCGGCCCGACCATCGCGGCGATCATTGGCCGCATTGCGAACTGACGATGCCGCTCGGCGCGGCGACACGATTCTCCGACATCGACACGGGCGCGCTGATCGCATTCGGCCACGCGCTCGGGCTCAAGGAGAAGGCGGCCGAAGACGAGCTTCGGCGGTTTCTCGAACCGCTCGACCGCAGCGTCGCGCAGACGCTCGATGAAGTGCGCGAGATCGCCCGCCCCGACGCCGGGGAAATCCGCCTGCTGAACTCGATTGCCGCGATGCCGATCGCGGAGATGCGCCGTGCGCTTCGCCAGATGCGCGGTTAGGAGGCTGCGGGCGGGTAGTAAGCGGGTTGAATGATCCTGCCCTCACCAGTGCTCGCGCGTCGGCCGCGATGCCATTGCGGCCCGGCGATGCGAGATGACCGTTACAACGTTGCAAGACTGCCGGCCGCATTCATTCGCATCAAAGACATCAGGATAAGTATTCTTATCACAATAGGCTTGTTGACGATTCAAACTTGAATTTTCCAGAACGCCCCGCATGCACGGGGCGCGGCCCGCTCAACGCCCGATCGGCAACCCCGTCGGCTCGATCCAGCCGAGCTTGTACGCGATGAGCAGCGACAGGAATAGCGTGACCGACAGCCCGACGCGTGCCGCGAGCGACCACGCCATTCGCTTGGACCTTCCGCGATCGTGATTCATGAAATACAGCGCGAAGATCAGGCTGGCGATGATCAGCGCGAATGCCACGGAAACCAGCAGAGTTTTCATTTGTGCTGCCCTTGAAGATCGGAATCGGCCTGAATCAGTTCGGCCAGTTTATGTCGTTCGTCGGCGATCTCGCCGACGCCTGACGCCGGCCAGTCCAGCGCGACGCCATTGCCCAGCGAATCGCGCACGAGTGCCTGGTAGCGCCGGTCGTTGATCCGGCCGTGGTCCATCGCTTCCGAGATCTCGTGCCGGAACGGCGGCGGGAAGCTCGCGTACGCACGCGACAGCGCCGCATATTGTCTCGCATCGATCTCTTTCGACGATGGTATGACAGTCCAGATCACCACGGCCACGATGGCCGTGAAAGGGATCGCCGTGTAGCGAAGAATGAACTTGGTCGGGGTCATGAAGCGGTGGGCAGAAGTGATCGCGAATGCGGGCCGCGCGGCAGCGAAGCTGCAGGCCGGCTGCACTGCACGTCATTGTACTGAAAGCCCTATCCGGATAACAGAGTATGATAATGACATTATCATGTTCATCACATGATTCGAGAGACCCGGTGCCCTGCGCAGGCGGCCTGCCTGCACGGCCGTCCGGCGCCGGTCTTCCCGTCCGTGCCCGCGATCCGCGGCGAGTGAGTGAAGCCCCTATGCCAGCGCAGTACTTTCGAAACCTGACGGGAAAACACCGCAGCGCGACCGCGAACCGTCAGCTCGGGTTTTCGCTGGCGTTCGTCGCCGGCGCGACCAATGCCGGCGGCTTCCTCGCGGTCAGGCAATACACGTCGCACATGAGCGGCATCGTATCGGCGATCGCCGACCAGACGGCGCTCGGCGACGTGCAGCTCGCACTGGCCGGCATCAGCTCGCTGGGTTCGTTCCTGGTCGGCGCGAGCTGCTCGGCGATCCTCGTCAACTGGGGGCGCCGTCGCGGCCTGCAAAGCCAGTTCATGCTGCCGCTGCTGGTCGAGGCCGCGCTGCTGCTCCTGTTCGGGCTGCTCGGCAGCCACCTCGCGCTGTGGGAAACGTTCTTCGTGCCGGTGACCGTGACGCTGCTGTGCTTCATCATGGGGCTGCAGAACGCGACGATCACGAAGCTGTCGGGCGCGGAGATCCGCACGACGCACATGACGGGCATCGTGACCGACCTCGGCATCGAACTGGGGAAGCTGTTCTACTGGAACCGGTCGGCCGTCGACGTCGACGCACACACGGTGATTGCCAACCGCTCGAAACTGAGGATTCACGCCACGATGCTCGTGTCGTTCTTCGTCGGCGGCCTGGCCGGCGCGATCGGCTTCAAGCATGTCGGTTACGTGTCGACCGTGCCGCTCGCCGCCGTGCTCGTCACGCTCGCGATCGTGCCCGTGATCGACGACCTGCTCGCGTTGCTCGGCCGCAGACGCTGATCGGGCACCAGGGTGGCGCTTCCGGTGGCGGCGCCGAAATTTGATCGATTATAATTTGATTAACATACCGACCACCCTCGCCTCGCAATGGAAACGAAAACCGCCCGCTTGACCGTCCTGATCGACCCCGCCAAGAAGGAAGCCTTCGAGATGCTCTGCGCGGAGCAGGATCTCACGCCGTCGCAAGTCGTGCGGCAGTTGATCCGCGAGTATCTCGACCGGCACGGCGTGACTTACAAGACCAAGAGCGCGCTCGGCAAGCGCGTGAAGTAAGCGCGGCCGCACAGGCCGCACCAGCGGCGCCGATTACGTACCGGTTACGCGCCAATCTCCCATCGCCCATGCGGTTGCGCACGCCGGACCAGCCGCTGCGGATCGACGCCTTCCCCGTTCTTCATGCGCCTTGCCGTGGCCGCCAGCTTGAGCTCGCCGGCCCGCGCACACGCGAGGGCGCGCTCGAGCAGGATGCGCAGCGACGGCAGCCGGCGGTCGTCCTTCCATGCGAACGCGACGAAGTTGTTGTCGTCACCGCACGGAACCAGCGCATACGACGCACCGAATACCGATCTCAGCCGCTCGAGATGCTGCGGCAGCGCCGGATCGTCGTCCATCAAGTTGATCGCGAGCACGCCGGTTTCGCTCAGGCGCGCGCGGCACGCGTCGAGGAATGCCGTGCCCGTACACCGGCCCGGCATGCCGTCGGCAACAAACGCGTCGTGCAGGATCACGTCCGTCCGGATGTCCGCCCTTTCCATATGATCGGCGCCGTCGGCGCACACTACCGTGAACCGTGCGCTATCGGCAGGAATCCTGAACACGTCGCGCAGCGCGATCACGTCCGGGTTGATCTCGACCGCGTCGATTGCCGCACCCGGCAGGTGCCGGTAGCAATACTTCGCCAGCGAGCCGCCGCCGAGCCCGAGCATGCAGATGTGCGCGGGCTCGGGCTGCAGCAGCAGGAAGCCCATCATCACGCGCGTATAGCCGAGCTCGAGCCGGACCGGATCCCTGCGCGACATGCAGCTCTGCGTGCCGAAATGATCGAAGTGCAGCGACACCGCGTGCTGCGTCTCCAGCACGAAAGGCCGACCGTCGTTCAAGGGCGTCGACAGGAATCTGACGAACGCGTCGTAGGAAGTTCGATCCTCGGCCATGCCCGGGTAGCCAGATGCAAGCGGTTGATTGAAGCGTGCGCGCTCAGACCTTCTTCAGATAGCAGGCCTTCAGCATGAAGGCACCCATGTCGGTCTTGCAGTCGATTTCGTGATCGCCGCCGACGATCCGGATACTCTTGACCTTGGTGCCCATCTTCAGCGTGATCGACGAGCCCTTCACGCGCAGGTCCTTGATCAGCACGACCGAATCGCCATCCGACAACACGTTGCCGTTCGCGTCCTTGACGACGTCGCCCGCCGGTTCGTCGCCCGCGTCAGCACCGGCGCCGGCCGACCATTCGTGGCCGCAGTCCGCGCACACGGTCAGCGTGCCGTCCGGGTAAGTGTTTTCCATCGCGCATTGCGGGCAGGCGGGGGCGGCGTTCATTGCAGCTTCCATTCGGGAGGAGTTCGGGTCGTCGATAAAAAAATGCCGGGCGAGCAGGCTGCGCACCCGGGCGGCAGTGCGGTCGGGACACACCCGCCGACGGAGCGACGGGCCGCCGTCGATGCACACGACATTATAATGCAATTCACATAACCGAACCGATGCATTATAATCCTCGACTTCACGACATTCTGCGAACTTGAAGACTGCTTCACTGCGGATGTCGGCATGTTCGCGCCGGATAGCGCGCCTCAACCACCCGATCGGCACGCCGCGACCCTGCGGGAAATCGTGAAATGCCGGCTGCCCGATGTACGCGACACGCGCCGCGCCACCGCGTTTCGCGCGTTCCCGGCGCGCTGCCGGCCCGACGCCGCGTGCCGCCCCCGACCACCCGCCCAGAGGCCTTCCAACATCGTGGCAACCGTTGTGTACGTTCAAATCGGCCCCGCGTGGAACCGCAATCGCGGCGGCGCCGCACGCGACGCGACCGTCGACGCGGCATGCCGCTTCGAAAGCGACATCCTGCTGATTGCGAACGGGCACAGCGGCAACGCGAAGGACGGCGGCGCAATCGCGTCGCTGCAGGTGCACGGCGGCACGGCGGCCCAGGTGCTGGCCACCGGCCCCGACGAGGAAGCGGCGCTTCACGCGCTGTTGCCCTTGCTGCAGGCGGGCTGACGCTTGCAGCGTCAATCTCACGGCATTGCGCCGTCCACTCCGAATCTCCATTCCCCGAGGAAGCGATGAGCGACAACGACACGTCAAACACCCCCAACCTGTCAGCCTCCGCAATCTGGGCGCTCGAACGCCTCGCCGACGTTCGCTATGGCCGCGATGCGCCGGCACTCGGCTGGTCGATCGCGCGGGAACTCGTCAGCGCAGGCTTCGTCAGCCACCCCGTGCACGGCCGCTCCGGCGCGTCGATCACGACCGAAGGTCGGACCTTCCTGAAAAGCCGGAAGTAGATCGCCTGCGCCCCGCCGGACTTGGAGCCGGTGCCGGATGCCGACGATCGCGAGCCGTCGCGCATTCGATTGAAACTTTTGAGCATTTATTTGGCGATTTTACGTCTTACAAGGATCAATCTGCGCTTCTAAAGTGGAGTCACCCCGAACGAACGGGCCTCAACTTTCCGATCAAGGAGCCAGTCATGAGCCGCATCGCCATTCCCGCCATCGAATCCGCCACCGGCGCAACCGCCGACGTGTACGCACAAGTCCGCAAGATCGCCGGCGGCACCGTCCCCAACCTGTTCGCCGCCGTCGGCCATCTCGCGCCGAACGCGCTCGCGGCCGTACTCAACGCCGAAGGCGTGCTCGCCGGCGGCACGTTGAGCAAGCAGGATCTCGAAACGATCAAGCTGCTCGTCAGCGCCGACACCGGGTGTGACTACTGCGTCGCCGCGCACAACCTGCTCGGCAAGATGACCGGCTTGTCGGCCGACGCGCTGCGCGCGATTCGCTCGAGCCAGCCGAATACCGGCGACGCGAAGCGCGACGCGCTGATCCGCTTCGTGCTGAACCTGCAACGGACCAGCGGCACGATCGCGGACGACGAATTCGCGGCGATCCGCGAAGCCGGCTACACGGACGCGCAACTCGCGGAAATCTCGCTCGCGATCGCGCTGACGATCTTCACCAACACGTTCAACCGCATCAACGACACGGTCGTCGATTTCCCGCCCGTGAAGTAAGCACCGCGGTATCGCCGGCATTCGGGACGGCATCCGGTCCCGATGCCGGCTCCCGCCTCCCGCCTCCCGCCTCCGTTTCGACCGCGCCCGTCGCCGGCCCCGTTGCCGCGACGGGCGCGCTGCGTCGATGACTGCGATGGCGCCGGATATGCCGCCCCATTCCCGCCGGGAATGGAAGTTATGCGCGGGCGCCCGCTACCGACGCGACAGCGCTTCGCCGAAGATGGGTTCCACGACGAGCCGATCGCTCGCCCGCCACGCAACCCGACTTCCATCCACGCACAGGAGATTCGCCATGTCGCTCCAGGACAAACTCGACGCATTCAAGGCCGACTTCAAGGCCGGCAAGCCGCCGTACAACGCGCCGCCCGAAATCCACCCGATCATGGAACGCGCGACAGCCGAACTGATCGCGAGCGGCCAGGCCGCCCGCGCAATCAAGGCCGGCGATCCAGCACCGACGTTCCGCCTGAAGGACCAGGACGGCAACGACGTGTCCTCGGCCGACCTGCTCGCGAAGGGGCCGCTCGTCGTCACGTTCTATCGCGGCGTCTGGTGCCCGTATTGCAACCTCGAACTGCAGGCGCTGAACGAAGCGTTGCCGCAGCTCCAGGCGCTCGGCGCGCACGTGGTCGCGATTTCGCCGCAGACGGCCGTCAACAGCCGCAAGTCCGTCCGCACGAATCATCTCGACTTCCCCGTGCTGGGCGACGTGAACGGCGAGACGGGCGCGGCGTTCGGCCTGCGCTTCAACCTGCCCGACTATCTGGTCGACCTGTACAAGATGCTGAAGAACGACCTGCCGGCATTCAACAACGATCCTGGCTGGACGCTGCCGATGCCGGCACGCTACGTGATCGGTCAGGACGGCGTCGTGCTGTACTCGGAAGTCAATCCCGACTACACGCATCGCCCCGATCCGTCGGACATGTTCCCGGTCATCGAAAAGGCCGTGCACGCCTGAGCGCGAGTCGCCGCGCCACCGCACGTGGCGCGGCGGCTGCTCCTGCCTTGTAGTTCAATTTGGAGTCCTTCATGACTGCACGCACTTTTCTCGTCACCGGCGCGACCAAGGGGATCGGACGCGCGCTTTCCGAACGGCTCGTGCGCACCGGGCATCGCGTCATCGGCCTCGCGCGCGACGGCGCGGATTTCCCGGGCGAACTCGTTCGCGTCGATCTCGCCGACAGCCGGGCGACCGATGCCGCGCTGAAAGCGCTCGTGCAGCGGCACACGATCGACGGCATCGTGAACAATGTCGGCCTCGTGCGCCCGCAGTCCGTCGGCGACGTCACGCTCGACGACCTCGACGACGTACTCGCGCTGAACCTGCATCCGGCCGTCCAGACCGTCCAGGCGCTGCTGCCCGGCATGCGCGAGCGCGGCTGGGGCCGCGTCGTCAACATTTCCAGCCTGACCGTGCTCGGCATCGTGCAGCGAACCGCGTATGCGGCGGCGAAAGCCGCGCTCGTGAGCTTTTCGCGATCGTGGGCGCTGGAACTCGCGAGCACGGGCATCACGGTCAACGCGGTGGCGCCCGGGCCGACCGAAACGGAACTGTTCCGCGCCAACAATGCACCGGGCAGCGAGGGCGAGCGGCGCTATCTCGCCGCCGTCCCGATGGGACGCTTCGGCAAGCCCGACGAAATCGCGGCGACGATCGCGTTCCTGCTGTCGGACGACGCCGGCTTCATGACGGGGCAAACGCTCTACGTCGACGGCGGCGCGTCGATCGGCAAGGCAGCGTTCTGAGCGGCGGCCGCGGTTCGACGGAACCGGTGCCCCTGCCCGGGCACCTTCATCGCACCGGCGCCGGCTCGCCCTCCGCCAGCGCCTGTTCGACGAATTCGACGAACGCGCGGGCGCGGGCCGTCACGAGCCGACCGGCCGGAAACACGGCCCACAGGTCGACCGGCGGCAGTTCCCAGTCGGTCAGCACGGCCTGCACGGCGCCGGACGCGAGCTCGGGCGAGAACATCCAGCGCGACGCGACCGCCAGCCCCATGCCGCCGATCACGGCGGTCCGCATCCCTTCGGCCGCGCTCACGCGCAGCCGCCCGGAAACCGCCACCGCGACTTCGGCACCGTTACGGCTGAACGACCAGGCTTCGCCGCCGCCACGCTGCGAATACACGATCGCCTGGTGACGGGCGAGATCGGCCGGCGCTTTCGGGATGCCCGCCCGCGCGAAATACGCCGGCGTGCCGACGACGAGCCGCGGGCTGCGCGCAATGCGGCGCGCGATCATCGACGAGTCGATCAGCGTGCCCATCCGCAGCGCGACGTCGGTGCCCTCTTCCAGCAGGTCGATGTTGCGGTCGTCGAGCGCGAGGTCGATCTCCAGATCGGGATGACGGCTCAGGAACGTGTCGAGCAGCGGCAGCACATGCAGGCACGTGAAGCTCACGGCGGCGCTCACGCGCAGCTTGCCGGACAGGCTCGCAGACGCATCGCGCACCACGTGCTCGGCCTGGTCGGCCTCGCGGATCGCCAGCTTCGCGTGTTCGTAGAAACGCTGTCCGGCGTCGGTCGTCGTCAACCCGCGCGTCGAGCGCAGCAGCAGGCGCACGCCGAGCCGCTCCTCGAGCTGCGCGATCGACTTCGAGATGGCCGGCTGGCCGAGATTCATCCGCTTCGCGGCCGCCGAGAACGAACCCGCTTCCACGACGCTGACGTAGGTTTCCATTGCCGCGAGTCGATCCATGCGCTGCTTCTCCGTGTCCGTGTTCAGTGCGGCATCGCCGTTCGGCACGCGCTGCGTGTGTCGGCAGCCACCCGCGCAAATTGTAGTACGGTGCTCCCGTCTCGCCCGCCGGCCGTGCGGTTCGCCGGAATAGCAGCTATCGCCGCGAGCCGGCTTCTTCAGCGCGCGGCCCGCGCGCGCATTGAAGGTGTCACGCGCCGCGGCGGCAAACGCAGCGAGCACCGCCCGCTTCCTGCCTACTCCGCGTCGCCGGCGACGCGATCGTCCGGTGCCGCTGCGCCGCGCCGGTCGCCGCGCGACTGGCGCCGCCAGTCGCCGGGCGTCATCCCCGCCCAGCGCGTGAAGACGCGGCGAAAGGCGGCCACCGACTGGTAACCGACGTCGGCTGACACGGCCTCCGCGCTGGCCGATGGCTGGCGCAACGCATTCGCGGCGAGGCTCATCCGGATGTCCATCAGCAGGTCGGCGGCCGAGTGCCCGAGCTTCGACTGGAAATGACGCATGAAGGTCGCGCGCGACATGCTGCACAGCGCGGCCAGCTCGGGCAGCGTCCACGGCCTCGCCGGATCGTCGAGCATCGCGACGATCGCGGGCGCGAGGCGCGGATGGCCGGCCAGTGCCAGCAGGCCGGTCGGCGCCTGCCCCGAATCGCTGATCGCGCGCAGCGCGAGCGCAAACAGCGCTGCCGACAGTGCGTTCAGGATCGCGAGACCGCCGAGCTGCTGCTCGAGCGATTCCGCGCGCATCAGTTCCACGAGGGCGGTCAGCCGCGCGGTGGCGGCCAGCGCATCGGGCGTCCGGCTGTCCGCCGCCGCGCGCACGACGAGATCCGGCGGCAGATGACGCCGGATCAACCGGTCGTGCGGCGGCGCGACCACGAAACGCCCGCACAGCATGTCCAGCCGCTCGCCCGTGCCCGCGTTCTCGCCGATCAGGACGTGACCGCCGGGCCGCGCGAACGCCGGCACCGGCGGCAGCCCGCTGCCGTCGTGCAGCACGTGCGGGGAGCCGTGCGGCAACAGCACGAGGTCGCCGCCGCCGAGTTCGCGCACCGTGCCGTCGTCGGGATTCTCGAGGATCGCGCGGCCGCGCAGCACGACGTGGTACGGAATCTCGCGCGCCGGCGACCGCTCGTACGTGATCGCCCACGGCGCGCCGAACGCGCAGCGGATTTCGAGCTTCCCCGTGACCGTGACGAGCGCCATGAAGCGGCTGAGCCAGTCGAATTCGAGCGTCATGTCGAGTGGTGGAGGCAGATCGGGAATGCGGCGCGCGCACGACGCGCGCTGCGTGAAAGCCCGATTATCGCGCGGGAAGCCCGAGTAATCGCGTCCGGCCGCGTTGCGGGCGGCGGCAGCGCGCGGGTTATTCCGCGGGGGAATGGGTTTTATCGCCCCGACCGGTCTTCTGACGAACGGCGTTCGGGACGACCATCGAGTCGTCCAACACCCGTTCCAAGGAGAACACGATGAACAAGCTGTTCAATCCGCTGAAGCTCGGTCCCGTCACACTCAACCACCGTGTCGTGCATGCGCCGGTGACCCGGATGCGCAGCGGACCGGGCAACGTGCCGGGCGACCTGATGGTCGAGTACTACACGCAGCGCGCGACCGATGGCGGCCTGCTGATCACGGACGCCACCGCGATCTCGCCGCTCGCGATCGCATACGTAGACGCACCGGGGATCTATACCGACGCCCAGGTCGCGGGCTGGAAGCGTGTCGTCGACGCCGTGCATGCGAAAGGCGCGCGCATCTTCCTGCAGCTCTGGCATGCGGGCCGTCAGGCCCATCCGGCCAACACCGGCGGCGTGACGCCCATCGCGCCGTCCGCGCGGCGCTCGCTCGAGCATGCGGCGATCCGCGACGCGCACGGTGCGATCGCCGAAGCCGAGCTCGTCGAGCCTCGTCCGCTCGCGCTGCACGAGATCCCGGGCATCGTCGAGCAATTTCGCGCCGGCGCGCAACGCGCGAAGGCCGCCGGTTTCGACGGGGTCGAACTGCACGCGGCGAACGGCTACCTGCTCGACCAGTTCCTGCTCGACGGTGCGAACGACCGCACCGATGCCTATGGCGGCCCGATCGAGAATCGCGCGCGATTCCTGTTCGAAGTCGTCGATGCGGCGGTGTCCGTCTGGGGCGCCGGCCGCGTCGCGGTACGGCTGTCGCCGAGCGGCTCGTACGGCACGGTATCCGACAGCGATCCGCACGCGACCTTCGGTTATGTCGCGCTGCGCCTGAACGACTACGGCCTCGCGTATCTGCACGTGATCGAGCCGCGGATTCGCGGCAACGAGGAAAACGCGGCCGCGAGCGAACACGACGTGTCGGCGAAGGATCTGCGCCAGGCGTTCCACGGCACGATCGTCGCGGCAGGCGGCTTCACGCGCGACAACGCGGAACAGATCCTCGCGGACGGTCACGCCGACCTCGTCGCGTTCGGCCGCATGTTCGTCTCGAACCCCGATCTGCCGGAACGGCTCAGGACCGGCGCGCCGCTGACGCGCTACGATCGCGCGACATTCTATGGCGGCGATGCGCGCGGGTATACGGACTATCCGTTTCATCGGGAAGCATCGGCTGCATGATGCCGACGATGGTCAGCGGCGACAGGTGGCGGCCCGCATGTCGGCGCGGCAGTCCACGCGGCCAGTCTGGAGGACATGCCGCGCGAACCATCGGCGTTGCGCGCGCTCACCGCGGCAAGGGGGTTTGATATCATTTCAGCGCTCTGCCTTGCCGGCCATCAGATCGCTGGCGGCTCAGCGTTCACCCCCTTCCGGAAACCACGATGCCGCCCGTCTCCTCCCCGCCCGTTCTCGACACGCCGCGACTCGTCCTCGAAGGCCATCCGCTCGGCGACTTCGACGCGCTCGCCGCGATGTGGGCCGAGCCGGACGTCGTCGCGCACATCTTCAACGGCGAGCCGTCTGCGCCGCGCGACTCGTGGATGCGCATGCTCGCGTATCGCGGGCTGTGGCCGCTGCTCGGCTACGGATACTGGGCGATTCGCGAGAAGGCGTCGGGCCGCTATGTCGGCGATCTCGGTTTCGCGGATTTCCACCGGAACATCGAGCCGTCGGTTCGCGGCGTGCCAGAAGCCGGCTGGGCGCTCGCGACCTGGGCGCACGGCAAAGGCTACGCGACCGAGGCGCTCGCAGCCGCGCTCGCGTGGCTCGATGCGCAGCAACGGTTCGAGCGCAGCGTGTGCTTGATCGCACCGACCAACGTTACGTCGATCCGTGTAGCTGAGAAAGCCGGTTACGGCGAGCCGACGCGCATCCGCTTCAACGACGCCGATTCGTTGATGTTTTCGCGCAAGAGCCGGTAGACGCGGGCGTCCCGGCCTCCGGTAGCCGAGTCACTCCGCTACCGGTTCGTAGAAATGCTTGAAGAGGCTGGTGTCCATCGGCCAGCAGTTACCGCGTTCATCGAGCAGGATCCAGTCGCCCGGCTTCACCGAACGCCAGCCTTCCGGCGTCGCGACCGCCCACGTGCCGTGACGGGTCTCCACCCGGTCATGGTCGCGGTTGCCTGATCACGCACCCTCGCCAGCTCCGCGCCAGATATCGCGCCGAACCGTTTCGGCCGAAGGCGCGAGCCCACACTCGACCTGCTGTGGGCCCTTGCCTGCCGCGCCGGCGAAGTGGTCAGCCGGGAAGACCTGACGTTGCTGTTGCGCGGCATCGCGTTCGACGGCCTCGATCGCTCGATCGATGGCCGCATCTCGAAGCTGCGTCGCAAACTGTGTGACGACGCGACCGAACCGAAGCGGATCAAGACCATCCGCTCCAAGGGCTATCAGTTCAGCAAGCACGCGTGGGAATGACGCAGCATGTGTGCCGACGTGCGGCATCGCGCGACGCGTCAAGGCCTCGCGCCGGCCGGTGCATCGGGTCATGTACCCGTCGTCTTCTCGCCGGGCGAGGTAACAGGCAACTGCGCATCGCGCGCGAGCCCTTGCGCGAACACCTTCAATCCTTCGAGCAACGGCGTCAGCGCATCCCACAGCGCTTCATCGTGCAGCAGCCGGTACGCGCCGCGCACGCCGGGCGCGACGTGTTCATGCTGCGACGGCTGCCATGCGCCGACATGATGCAGCGCGTCGGCGGCCGCGAACACGGCCTTGCCGAACTGCTCGGGCGGAATGCGCGACAGCGCCATCAGCAGCACCGCGAGATTCTGCATGCCGCTCTGCATGCCCGGCTTGTCGAGCGTGTCGACGAACGTGTCGGCCAGCCGCGCATTCGCGCTGACGACCTCGTTCGCGAAATGCAGGAAGCCATGCCGGTGCAGGCTGCCGAGCAGGTGTTCGAGCGCGTCGTGCGCACTGGGCTCCGACTGCGGAGGCGTGATGTCGGGGGGCTGGCGTTCGGTCATCTGCTGTGCTCCGGATGGGGCGCCAGGCAGCCGTCGCTCCGGCAGCCCTGCGTGCGCCGAATTCGTGTCGTTCGTCGTTCATCGAGCCGGCTGCAACCGGCTCGCAACCCGCGTTCGTCGCGCGGATGCCGTCCACTCTGCGACGCCTCGACAGAAATGACAAGCGGTTGAAAAATCGTCCGCAGTTCCCGTGCTGATCGTTCCGCAGCCGTGCTGCGCGCCCGTTCTACCGTCATGTCCGTCGCGATTCGGGCGGATCGTCAGCCGAATCGCGTTCGTGATCGGCGCCCGGTTCGCTCTCCTGCGCGGCCACCCGCTTCGCCATTTCGAGGTAGGTCCGCGCCATGGCGCGCAACTCGTCCTCCGATGCGTCCTCGATCCCGATCAGCCGGTCGCTGGCTGCATGCGTGACGGCAACGAGCTCGTCGAGCTTCAGGTGCATCGCGACGCTGTCGCGGTTCTGGTTGCGCTGCAACAGGAACACCATCAGGAACGTGATGATCGTCGTCCCGGTATTGATGACGAGTTGCCACGCATCCGAATAGTGGAAGACCGGCCCGGTGGCGAGCCACAGCACCGTGACGGCAACCGCGCTGCCGAACGCGACCGGCGAACCGGCCCATACGGTCACATGAGACGCGAAGCGCTCGAAAAGGCGCGTGACGGGATGCCGTACCGTGACCGCGCGGGGATCGGCCGAGGCCCGGTCGCCCGCGCCGGGCCGGTCGCAGGATGGATCGTTCGATTCACGCATGGTGCCTCCCGAGTGATGGTGGATCTCGGCGCACGCGCGGGGCCGGCCGCGAACGGCGGCACGGCGTTCGGTCCCGTATGCGGGCGTCGTCGAGCGGACGAGCATCTCGCATGCCCGGTAGCCTCGTTCATGGCCTCCATCGCATTCGGAGCATCTTGCGGTCACGCGCTTGCCTTCCGCGTTGATCCGCAGCGCCAGCTGGCGGCCGTGCGGTCGGGCAACGGCGAACGCAGCGGCAAGGGCGGGAAGGACGGCAACGGCGAATCGTAAGGAAAGCGTGCGGAACGGCGCGGCGCCCTAACCGATGTCGACGTCGCCCTGCAGCGCGAGCGCCGTATTCACGAGTCCGACCTGCGCGAGCGTGAACGGGAAATTCCCGCACATGCGCCGCGCCTTCACGTCGTATTCCTCCGACAGCAGCCCGACGTCGTTGCGCAAGCCGAGCAACCGCTCGAACAGCGCACGCGCGTCGTCGTCGCGCCCCTGCATCCGGTAGACCTGCGCGAGCCAGAAGCCGGCCGCGAGAAATGCGCCTTCGTCGCCTTCGCAACCGTCCGCGAAACGCGGCGGGCGATAGCGGAACGGCAAGCCGTCGTCGACCAGTTCGCGTTCGATCGCGGCGACCGTCGCGACCACGCGCGGGTCGGACGCGTCGAGCATCCCCGTGAGCGGAATCAACAGCAGGCTGATGTCGAGCCCGTCGCCGTCGAAACGGTCGACGAAGCGGCCGAGCTGCGCGTGGTAGCCGCGCGCAAGCACGTCTTCACGGACGGTATCGGCCCAACGCCGCCACACACCGAGCGGCGCGCGGTGGTCGAACGCGCGCGCGGAACGGTACGCGCTTTCGACGGCGGCCCACACCATCACCTTCGACGACGTGAACAGGTGCCGGCCGCTGCGCACTTCCCAGATCCCCTCGTCCGGTTCGCGCCAGATCGTCGCGAGATGCTCGATCAGCCGCCGCTCGAGCATCCATGCGTCGTCGTCGGGCGGCAGCCCGTGCCGGCGCGCCTGGTACAGCGCTGCGAGCACCTCGCCGTAAACGTCGAGCTGCTGCTGCTCGGCCGCCGCGTTGCCGAAGCGCACCGGCCGCGCGCCTTCGTAGCCGGCCAGATGAGCGGCCTCCCATTCGTCCGCGCGGCGCCCGCCGTCGGCCGCATACAGCACCTGCAGTTGCGACGGATGATCGGCGATCGCGCGCACGAGCCAGTCACGCCAGCGTGCGGCCTCGTCACGGTAGCCGCAGCGCACGAGCGCACGCAGCGTGAAGCTCGCGTCGCGCAGCCAGCAGAATCGGTAATCCCAGTTGCGCGCGCCGCCGAGGCACTCGGGCAGCGAACTCGTCGGCGCCGCGACGATGCCGCCCGTGCGCACGCTCGACAGCAGCTTCACCGTGATCAGCGCGCGCTCGATTGCGTCGCGATACGGCCCCTCCGCCGCATTGCAGTCGGACCACGCGCGCCAGAACGCGTGCGTGTCGCGCAGCGACGCGTACGCATCGGGCACCGGCGGCGGCCGATCGTACGAGCGCGCGTAACCGATGCAGAAGTCGACGCGCTCGCCCGCCGCGACGCGCTGCGTGCCGACGAGCCGGTCGCTCTGCACGTCGAGCCGCGCGTCGGTGTCGAGCCACATCGCGTCGCCGCCCGTCATCATCCGCCAGCGCCGGCCGAAGCGGCGGCACCACGGCAGCGCGCGACCATAGTCGAAGCGCACGCCGAGATCGATGTCGAGTTCGACCGTCCCGCGTTCGCCGCGCACGCTGCGGATCAGGCAAGGATCGGGCGCGGCCCAGCTCATCCAGTCGATCACGACGATGCAGCCCGACGCAGTGTCGAACGTCGTTTCGAGAATCGCGGTGCCGGGCAGATAGCGGCGCGTCGCACGGGCCGACCGATCCCGCGGCGACAGCCGGAACCGGCCGTTCTCCGGCGTGCCGACGAGTGCGGCGAAACACGGCGGCGAATCGAAGTCCGGCCAGCACAGCCAGTCGATGCTGCCGTCGCGCGCGACGAGCGCGGCGCTGCGGCCGTCGCCGATGAGCGCGTAGTCCTCGATCCGCATCGCGCTCACCGGTTCCACTTGCGCGCGGCGGCGAGACCTGCCGCGAGCACGGCGACGGCCGGCTCGGAACGTTGCTGGCCGCGCACGGCCGTATGCGCGAGATCGCGGTCGAAACAGCCGGGCGTAATACCGTTCGCGACGATCGCCGTGAGCGACGACCAGCCGACGCAGCGCTCGCGGCACGGACGACGTGCGGTGTGCACGATTGCATCGGCCGCCACCTCCGGCGCGTAGACGGGCGCCACGGGGCGCGGATCGCGCGCCAGCAGCGCGACGTTCGCACCGCGCCGCGCGAAGGCGTGGGCGGTCGCGCGGCCGACGCCGGCGCTCGCGCCCGTGATCGCGACGGTTTTCACGTTCGGACCCTCCCTTTTTAGGGTGGCTGGCATGCCGCCGCCGCTTCGCGACAGCCACACCGGAACGCGATCTGCGTAGCAAGCGGCGTGCCGTATCGCGCACCGCCCTTGCGATCGGTGCGCCAGCCGCGCTCGGGCGCCAGATTTACAACGGGCTGTAACACGCGGAACGTTGTGCACGCAACGCGCTGGTCGCATGCTTCCGCACCGGGTGCGCACGGGAATTGCTCCAGCGCGACTTGCTGTCCTCATGTCGTCGAACTCGGCAAGGAGTCGCGTTGCCCGTCCCGCCGCCCATGAAAGCGCGCCATGCCGCGTGCATCGCCGTGCCGGCCTGCGCCGTCGCGCCGGCCGCCGCGCGTGCGGCCGGCGAGCCGCTGCCGCTCGCGTATGTCGTGCACGCAGCCGGGCCGGCCGCGCAGCCCGTGTTCGTGCTCGGCTGGGCGCTGCTCGCGCTGTGCGCGTTCGTCTGCATCGCGATCGCCGTGCTGCTGCTGGTCGCGCTGTTTCGCCGCCGCCCGCCCGCCGGCGGTCAGCGCGACGGCCTGATGTTCGTGGCCGTCGGCAGCGCGATATCGATCGTGCTGCTGTTCGGCGTGCTCGTCTACATGCTGCGCGTGCTCGGCGCGGTCGCATCGCCGCCGCGACCGCCCGCGCTGACGATCGTCGTGACCGCATACGACTGGTGGTGGGCCGCCCGCTATCCGGACAACGCGGACAGCGCGGGCGGCGCCACGTTCGTCACCGCAAACGAGCTGCATATCCCGGTGGGCGAGCCCGTCGCGATCGAGCTGAAGAGCGCCGACGTGATCCACGCGTTCTGGGTGCCGCAGCTCGCCGGCAAGACGCAGACGATTCCCGGCCAGACCAACCGGCAATGGTTGCAGGCCGACCGGCCGGGCGTCTATCGCGGGCAGTGCTCGCAATACTGCGGCGCGCAACACGCGCACATGGCATTCGAGGTCGTGGCCGAGCCGCCCGACGCGTTCCGTGCATGGCTCGCCGCGCAGCGGCAGCCGGCGCCGGCTGCCGCCACCGGCACCGAACGGCGCGGCCAGCGCGTGTTCGCCGCGCGCTGCGCGGGTTGTCACGCGGTGCGCGGCACCGACGCGACCGGCGACGCGGGCCCCGATCTCACGCACGTCGGCACGCGCCGGCTGCTCGCGGCCGGCACGCTCGACAACACGCCTGACAACCTGCGCCGCTGGATCGCGCATGCACAGCAGATCAAGCCGCAGACGCTGATGCCGTCGATCGCGCTCGCACCGCGCGACGCCGACGATCTCGCCGCGTATCTCGCGACGCTGCACTGAACGGAGGACGCCGATGGACGTTGCCCGCGACACGCCCGTCCCGCTCAGCCGCGTGCCCGACCTCGGCGAAGCGCCGCCGGGCTCCGCGCACGAGCGCGCGCTCGCCGGGCTGTGGGAATCGGCGCCCGGCTGGCGCGGCTGGCTCGGCACCGTCGACCACAAGCGCATCGGGCTGCGCTACATCGTCACGGCGTTCGTGTTCCTGCTGCTCGGCGGCGTCGAGGCGCTCGTGATGCGCATCCAGCTCGCGCGGCCAAACGCGACGCTGCTCACGCCTGCTCAATACGACTCGCTATTCACGATGCACGGCGTCACGATGATCTTCCTGTACGCGCTGCCCGTGCTGTCCGGCTTCGCGAACTACCTGTGGCCGCTGATGCTCGGCTCGCGCGACATGGCGTTCCCGCGGCTGAACGCGTTTTCGTACTGGGCGTTCCTGTTCGCCGGGCTGTTCCTGTACGCGAGCTTTCCGCTCGGTGCGGTGCCGGACGGCGGCTGGTTCAACTACGTGCCGCTCACGTCGCTCGACTACAGCGCCGGCGCGAACATCGACATCTATGCGCTCGGGATGATCCTGCTCGGCATCTCGACGACCGGCGGCGCCGCGAACTTCGTCGTCACGCTGCTGCGGATGCGCGCGCACGGCATGTCGATCGACCGGCTGCCGATCATCGTGTGGGGCACGCTGACGGCGTCGGTCGCGAACCTCGTCGCGGTGCCGTCGGTGAGCCTCGCATTCCTGCTGCTGTGGCTCGACCGCAATGCGGGCACGCATTTCTTCGACGTCGCGCACGGCGGCCGGCCGCTGCTGTGGCAGCACCTGTTCTGGATGTTCGCGCACCCGTGGGTCTACGTGGTCGTGCTGCCCGCGATGGGCATCGTGTCGGACGCGCTGCCGACCTTCTGCCGGCGGCCGCTCGTCGCGTACGAGGCCGTCGCGGTATCGACCGTCGCGACGATGCTGATCGGCTTCGAGGTGTGGGTCCACCACATGTTCGCGACGGGCATTGCGCCGCTCGCGCTCGCGTTCTTCGGCGCGGCGAGCATGCTGATCTCGATCCCGAGCGCGGTCGCGGTGTTTGCATGGATCGCGACGATCTGGACCGGCCGCCCCGTGTTCCGCACGCCGTTCCTGTATTTCGCGGGCTTCGTGCTGATGTTCGTGATCGGCGGCGTATCGGGCGTGATGACGGCCGCCGTGCCGCTCGACTGGCAGCTCACCGATACGTATTTCGTCGTCGCGCACCTGCATTACGTGCTGCTCGGCATCAACGTGTTCCCGGTGCTTGGCGGGATCGCGTACTGGTTCCCGAAGTTCACCGGGCGAATGATGAACGAACGGTTCGGCCACGTGACGTTCTGGGTCGTGCTGGTCGGCTTCAACCTCGGCTTCTTCCCGATGCACATCTCGGGGCTGCTCGGGATGCCGCGCCGCATCTACACGTATCCGGCGGGGATGGGCTGGGACACGTCGAACCTGCTGACGACGATCGGCTCGTTCGTGTTCGGGCTGGGCATCGTGATGTTCATCGTCAACGCGCTGGTGAGCGCCCGGCACGGCGCGCGCGCCGGCGAGAATCCGTGGGGCGCGGCCGGCCTCGAATGGTCGGTCGCGTCGCCGACGCCCGTGTACAACTTCGCGGTACTGCCGCTCGTCGCGTCGCGGCATCCGCTGTGGGAAACGCGTGACGATGCGCGGCGCACCAGCGTGCATGTCGGCTACCGGCTCGCGGACGGCCGCGAGGCGCTCGCCGTCACGCCGCTTGCGGCCATGCCGAACGCGATCCTGAAGATGCCCGACGACACCTGCGTGCCGTTCGTGCTCGCGCTGCTCGCGACCGGCGTGTTCGCGGCGATGCTGGTGCGCTCGCCCGCGCTCGTCTGCGTGGCCGTGGCCGGCTGCGCGATCGCCACCAGCGCGTGGCTGTGGCCGCGTCGCACGCTCGGGCAGCGCAGGCGATTGCCGGCTCGCGACCTCACGCAGGCACCGGCGGCGGCGGCCGGGCCTCATCCCGACGCGCCGTCGTCGGCCACGGTGCCGCGCGGCGCGCCGACCGCATGCGTCGAACCGCTGCCGGTCGGCAGTTGCGGCGAGCGCGCGGGCGGCTGGTGGGGCGTCGTGACGCTCGTCGTGACCGAGGCCGGGCTGTTCGGCTACCTGCTGTTCTGCTATTTCTACCTGCAGTCGCAATCGGCCGCGCCGTGGCCGCCCGAAGGGATGCCGAAGATCGGGTTCGCGGCCGGCAACACGGTCGTGCTGCTGTCGAGCAGCGTGTTCGTGTGGCTCGCCGAGCGCGCGGTGCGGGCCGGCCGGCGGCGGCGCGCGGTGGCGGCGCTCGTCGTCGCACTGGTGCTCGGCACCGTGTTCGCACTCGTCCAGCTGCACGAATGGCGCGACCATCCGTACGGGCCAACCGCGCATCTGTACGGCAGCCTGTACTTCACGATCACCGGGTTCCACCTCGCGCACGTCGTCGCCGGTCTCGCGATCCTCGCGCTGCTCGCCGGGTGGACGGCCGCCGGCTTCTTCGGCCGCGAGCGGCGCGTCGCGCTGACGGTCGGCGGGCTCTACTGGCATTTCGTCGACATCGTGTGGCTGTTCATCTTCACCGCGCTGTACGTGTCGCCGTACTGGCTCGGGAGCGCGGGATGAACGGCGCGCGACGCGCGTGGACGCCGCTGCTGGCGATCGCGGCCGGCCTCGTCGGCGCACCCGCGCTATGGTTCGCGCAGATGCTCGTGTCCGAAACGCTCGCGTCGACCGCGTGCTACCCGCTCGGCGTCGCGCAGGCCGTGCCGCGCTGGGCGCACGTAGGCGTCTGGCTCGCGCTGATCGCCGCGTGCGCGTTCGCGCTGGCCGCGGCGTGTGCGACCTGGCTCGCGCGCGCATGGCGGCACCGGCGCGATGCCGACGCGCCCGCCGCGACGCACGACGACAGCACGCGTTTTCTTGCGCGCTGCGGCATGCTCGCCGCGCTCGGGTTCGTGACCGGTCTCGTGTTCACCGGGATCGTCACGGCTTTCGTGGGGCCTTGCAGTCCATGGCGCTGATCGCGTTCGCATCGTCGTTGCACGTTCGGCGCCGCCGCGCCGGTGTCGTGCTGGCCGCTTGCATCGCGCTCGCCGGCTGCGGCCGGGCCGACGAGAGCGGCATGGCCGACGATGCGACCGAAACGGCATCGTCGGCTTCGGTGCCGGCGGCAGAGCCCGCGTCCGACTGGCATTACGTGCGGATTCGTGAATCGGCTGCGGCGGCCGGCGCATCGATGTCGGCGCGTGCGAGCGAGGACCCGCGGCTTTCGCAACCGCGTGCCGCCGCTGCGTCCTCCGCCGCTTCCGCCGCGCCGCCGGCGACTGCTTCGGCGTCGGCAGCCCGCCGCCCGACTATCGCGGCCGCCGCCGCGGACACCGACGCCGCGACGATCGCGCGCGGCCGCTATCTCGCGCTCGCCGGCGACTGCGCGGCCTGCCACGACGCGGCCGACCACACGCCGTACGCGGGCGGCCAACCGGTGAATTCGCCGTTCGGGCCGATCTACGCGCCGAACATCACGCCGGACCCGGCGCACGGCATCGGCCATGACACGCTGCGGCAATTCGACGATGCGCTGCGCCGCGGCGTGCGCGCGGACGGCAGCCGGCTGTATCCGGCCATGCCCTACCCATCGTTCGCACGGCTGAGCGCCGACGACGTGCGAGCGCTGTATGCGTATTTCATGCGCGGCGTCGCGCCGTCCGCGAACGTGGTGCGTGTCACGCGCCTGCCGTTTCCGTTCGACCAGCGCTGGGCGCTCGCACTGTGGGGTTTCGCGTTCGCCAACCACGACCGGTTCGTGCCGTCGCCGTCGCGATCGCCGGAATGGAATCGCGGCGCGTATCTGGTGCAGGGGCTCGGCCACTGCGGCGCATGCCATACGCCGCGCGGCCCGGGTTTCAACGAGCGCGGCTACGACGAGCACAGCACGGCGTTCCTGACCGGCGGCATCAACGATCACTGGTTCGCGCCGAACCTGACCGGCGCGGACACGGACGGCCTCGGCCGCTGGTCGGCCGATGACATCGCCGCCTTCCTGAGCAGCGGCCATGCGGCGCGCGGCGCGGTGTTCGGCGCGATGGCACCCGTGGTCGGCGAGAGTACCGCGCTGCTCACCGACGCCGATCGTTACGCGATCGCCACCTACCTGAAATCGCTGCCGGCGCGTCCGACCGCCGCGACGAATCCGCTGGGTGTCGGCACCGCGCGGCTGACGGCCGCCGGCCCGCGTCCGGAAGGCGGCCAGCAGGCGCCCGGGGCCGGTGTGTACGCCGCGTTCTGCGCGCGCTGCCACGGCGCCGACGGTGCGGGCGTACGCGATCACGGGCCGCCGCTCGCCGGGAACCCGGCCGTGCTGGCGGCCGATCCGACGAGCACAATCCGCATCGTCGTCGAAGGCGCCCGGCGGTAGCCCCGGGCCGCTGCGGCGCATGCCGGCGATGCGCGGCGTGCTGACGAGCAGCGAGATCGCGGCGGTGGTCAGCTATGTGCGCGGCGCGTGGGGGAATCGTGCCGCGCCAGTGTCGGAGCAGGAGGTCAGGCGGTTGCGGGAAGCGATTCGCAAGTAGCGCGGGGGACGTCCTGCATCAACGCGGTGCGCCGGCTTCCCTGGCGGAAGCGAGTCCCGATCGGGCAGGTCGACGCGCCGACCGCAATCGCACGCGTATTCGACATCCCGGCAGCCCGTGCGCGACTCGCCGAACTGCGCTGCGCGGCACGCTCGCGACAGCCGGAATGTCGTCAAGCCCGCTTTTCTCAGAACGGCAACCGGCTGGCGAACTGCGTGACGGCGTCGCGCGACCGAAGCATGGTCTTGTCGCCAGCGAACTGATCGAACAGGGCCTCGTGGGCGGCATGCGAGCTTGACCCGCTTCGCGACCGGTAGGTCGCGGCCCAATCCTGCAACGCGGCGAAAGCATCGGCGGAGCCGCCGCGACGAATGCCGCGCCGCCGAATATTGGCCACGCATTCGGCTTCGTCGATGCACAGCCAGATCAGCGCGCTCGCATCCCGCTTGACTTCGTCGACGAGCCAGCCGTAAATGCCTTCGATGATCCAGCGATCGGCGCCCGCGGCCTGTCGAACCAGCCGAATCGCGTCCGCCCGCTCGCGGGCAGCGTTGTAACCGCCAGGAAGCCAATGGATCTGATCGAGATCGACGCAGGGGGCGCCGATGTGCCCAGCGATACGTTCGGCCAGCCAGCTCTTCCCGGAACCCGAATTGCCGATGACGAGCGTTCGGCTCAAGTCCATCGCGCACGCATGCATGAAAGTCGTCCTTCCCGGCCTCGAATAACATTCACCATTCATTGAAAACACAACCGATGCGACTCCGACACCTCCGATCCCGCTTGGGTAAGTTTGCCATGCCGGCGCTGCCGTTTGCGCTGTTTCCGTCGGTAAGCCGTGCCGAAGCCGGTGAACTGGGCGGCATCGCGATGGCTGCGTTGACGGTTGCGTCGGTGTTCTGGGTCGTGCTGACCCTGGTGGTCTTCGTGCTGCTCCGTCGCCGAATGCCGATATTGAAGCGGCTCGCCTGCACCGTACTGTTTTTCTTCCTGCCCGCGTTGCTGCTCGGCGGCGAACTCCTCAAGGAATACGCGCTGGACGGATACAGCGGCCGGGACGAGGTCACGACCCAACCGCTGGTGGTGCTCGGGGCGACCTTCCCGCCCGGAAGTCACGCCGTCTACGACGGAGCCGGCGGCTTTTTCGGCTGGGGTGCAAAGCGCGCGCTGCAGTCCATCCATAGCCCGCACCCTGTCCTGCTCGGCAACGTTCCGATCGACGGCCTGATTTTCATCCCCGAGAACTGTTGCGACCGGGCCAGGGCCGAGGTCAGCGCCGGCACGATCATCGACGGCCTGCCTTGCGGCGACGCGGTTTTCGACCTCACCCCGACGGGACCCGCCTTGCGGTCGTGCTTCATGGCCGCGCCAGTCTTGTGGCGCGGGAACCAGTTGGTCGCCGGATCCTTTGTCGACCTGACGGCACCGCTGAGCATGCAGGGATTGCAGGACACGAAGTAGATTTCAACGGCACAGCCACCGCGTCGTCAGCCACACCCAAAAATGCGCGCGGCCTGCTCCGCCGCGCGCATCCGGTCGCCCGCCCTTACTTGCACGAATAGTTCGCCGCGTCCTTGATCGAACCCGAACCGTTGTACGTGGCCTTCGCCGGATACATGCAAACGGGCTGGCTGGCGCTGCCGTCCGCCGACGCCAGCTTGATGCTGGTCGGTGCGTTCCCGTGCTCGACCCAGTCGACCAGCTTCGCATACAGGTCCTGGCGGTCGGCATGCGGCAGCGGCACCGTATTCGCCGTCTGCGTGGGGCCGGCCGTACCGGTGACGCCGCCGTAGCCGCTGCAGTGCCCCATGCCCGGAACCAGGAACAACCGGTCGAACTGCTGCACGGCCGGGATCCCGCCCATCCGGCTCGCCACGCGTTCGTAATAGTTGATGCTGCCCGACGGCGTGATCAGCGGGTCGGCGAGGCCGTGATAGTGCAGCACCTTCGCACCGGCCTTCACGAGCCCCGACAGGTCCGGATTGTCGGTATTGATGTTGCCGAACGACGTCTGCAGCGCGATGCCCTGATCGTATGCGTTCGCGAGGCCCGCATAGTTCAGGTTCTTCCACTTGTTCGCGCCGTTTCCGGTCGCGTTCGTGAAGTTCGCGCCTGCAATCGTCGGATCCTGCAGTTCCAGCGCAACCAGGTCGGTCGAGATGCTGAACGGCGACGATCCGGCCAGCGCCCCGGTGAGGGTTCCGCGCATCAGGCCGAACCACAGCTGATTGCTGGCCAGCGACGTTGCCGTGCCGATGTCGGCAGCCGGGCTCGGCACCGAACCGTCGCGCGTCATTCCATACCAGGTCTTGTTCATCGCGGTCGCTTGCGCGGCCGTCACGCACGCGGCCGTCACGTTCGTTCCGGTGACGGCGCCGATCTTCACGCCGGCGCACAGCACGTTCGCGTCCTGCGTCGGATCGTAGCGACACTGGGCCGGGTCCATCGGATAACCGAGATGCTGGCCGCCAACCGAATCGCACGCACTGACAGCCGCCCCCGACAGCAGCGTCTGCTGCGCGTCGGTCAACGTCATGCCGCCCAGATCGTTTTGCGCGACGACCTGCGGATAGAGCTCGCCCGTAATGAACTTCGACCAGTTGAACGCAGGCGCGCCGTTCAGATAGCCGTCGTAGTCGGACGGGTTGTTCTGCACCTCGTTGTAGCCCTGCCGGCCGCCCGTCGAACAGCCGTCCCAGTACGCATACTTCTGCGGCGTCGCGTAGTAGGCCGCGACCAGCGCCTTCGTCTTCAACGCCAGTTCGTGCAGGCTGCGCTGCGCGAAGTCGCCCCACAGCGTCGTGTTGATCGTTCCATCCGGATTCATCGCAAACGAACCGTTCGGGATGGCATGCCCGGTATCCGTCGTGCCGACCACCGCGCCCTCGGCGGCCGCGATCGTCGCCGCGCCCGGCACGCCGCCGGCGCTGGCGATCTGCGTCGGGTCGTCATAGGCGCCGCCTTGCCACCCGCCGCCGCCGAGGTTGTGGATCCGGTGATTCCAGTTCGCCGGCGTCGGCAGCCAGATTTCCATGCCGATGCCCGCCGACGTCGACGGTGCGCCCGCCGGGCCCGCGTTGCCCGGGCCGACGTTCAGCTTGACGAGGCACAGATCGCTGCCGGCCACCGGTGTCGCGGACGTGGCGGCCGACGCAGCAAGCACGAGCGGGTCGCCGGCCTTGAACGACTTCACGGCAATCACGGTGGTGTTCGCGTCCGGCGCGAATCGCGCTTTCATCGTGTCGTTGCATTCCAGCGCGACGGATGTCGTGCCGCTTCCGGACGTTTCAACGTCGTGATCGTTACAGCCGGACAACGCCATGGTTCCTATTGCGGACGCAACAGCCACCACCCCCAAACGCCGTGCCCTGCGACTGCTCTTGCCGCTGATCGTCGACTCCATACCGTCCCTCCGTGTTCTTTCGAGTTATTTGCATGATTGAAAGCGAACCGGCGCGCACCGATTCGCTCCGTGGTCGTTCAAAGCGAGCCGCTCAGAACATGTGCCGGATACCGGCCATCACCCCCACCTGGTTTTGCCCCGGCGCGGGCGTCGTGCCGCCACCGCCGGCACTGATCGTGAATGCCGCGTGCGCGCTGTTGGCGAGATACGCGCCCTGCAGATAGACGGCCGTCTGCTTCGACAGGAAGTAGGTGCCGCGCAACGCGCCGAGCGTCGCGCGCGCATCCTGGCCCGACACGTTGACGTGATAGACGCCGCCGTCGACCAGGAAAGCCGGCGTCACGTAGTAGTTGGCGGTGAGATAGAACAGGTTCGAGTGCACGTTCGGGCCGCCCGACGAACCGGTGTCGACCCAGCGGCCGATCCACCCGCCGCCGACCTTCACGCCGAACGCGTTGACGTAACCGTTGAGCTGCGCGCGATCGTCCTTGTCGCCGTTCGACGTCAGCGGCATCGGCTTGACGCCGTCGAAGAAGTTCGCGGCGGCCGTCGCGCCGCCGCCGCGCTGTTCTTCATACGACGCGGCCGCGCCGAACGACGTCGAATCGTATTTCAGCATCGCGGACCACAGCCGGCACACGGTCATGTCGCCGGGCGTCGGGCCCGCGCACGTGCCTTGACCCGGCGAGTTTCCGGTACCGGCCGAATCGCGACCGAACGAATACATCGCGCCTGCCGTCAAGCCGCCGAACTTGCCGCGCCACGCAACGGCATTGTCGGCGCGGCCGTTCGGGATGTACGCGTCGAGGGACGGCAAGCCGTAGATGTTCGGGCCGAGCAGGTCGGAATCGAGCACCGCGTAATACGTCATCGTGTACTGACGGCCGAACGACAGCGTGCCGTATGGGCTTTCGATCCCCACCCAGCTTTGCCGGCCGAACAGCCGGCTGCCTTGCCCCATCGTGCCGTTGCCGACGTTGAAGCCGCTTTCGAGCGCGAAGACGGCCTTGTAGCCGCCGCCGAGATCCTCCGACCCGCGCAGCCCCCAGCGCGACGGCAACTCGCCGGTGATCGAAGGCATGCGCACGATGCCCTTCCCTTGGGCATTGGCGTGCGACACGTATTCGACGCCCGTATCCACGACGCCATACAACGTCACGCTGCTTTGTGCAAAACCGGCCGTCGCAAATCCGAGCAAAGCTCCGCCTGCGAGATGCTGAAATCTCATGCTGTCTCCAAACCTTGATATGGGTAAGTCCGATTCCTACGGATGACTGATCAATAATCCGGAATCGTTGAACTTTTTCCCCGCTGACTCGGTAAAGCCCCCGTCGGTATCCGCCGGGTTGAAACGCGGGTTCTTCTCTGAAAAATGCGAATGGACCGGATCAAGCACGCCATGCACGTCGAGCGTCGACACGCTGTGGTTCGACTCGCCGCTGGCTTCCGGCCGATAGGGAATGTAATCGGGGGGCGTCTCCTTGTTGCATGGTTCCGTTCGGGTTTGCAACCTGTTTGCGGCGATAGTAGCGACCACAAATTGGCCAGTCCAACACCGAATGGGTATCGGTTTATATCTGAGAGGTATGCAAGGGTTGCTCGCCCTTATTTGGTGCAGATACGGTTGTCGCATCGAATGAATCCATCTGCAAACCGAACTAATTTACCTGCTAAAGCCGGCCACACCCGCGTTGAAGCTGCCGTAGAATGTGGAAAGCCAATTCACGGCCCCGCGGCTTCATCCCCTCTCTCCACTCGACGGCAAGGAACATGGAGCTACGCCATCTGCGCTATTTCGTTGCTGTCGCCGAAGAACGCAGCTTCACGCGGGCCGCACAAAGGCTGCACATCGCGCAGCCGCCGTTGAGCCGGCAGATCCAGCAACTCGAACAGCAACTCGGCGCGTTGCTGTTCGAGCGCGAATCGCGCCCGCTGAAACTCACCGAGACCGGCCGCTTCTTCCACCAGCACGCAGTGCAGTTGCTCGAGCAAACGGCCGAGCTCGAATCGATGACGCGCCGCGTCGGCAAGATCGAACGCAGCCTGTCGGTCGGCTTCGTCGGCTCGACGCTGTACGGGATGCTGCCGAAAGTCATTCGCCGCTATCGACAGCTGCATGCCGAGGTCGAACTGAGCCTGCACGAGATGTCGACGATGGATCAAATCAAGGCGCTCAAGGAAGGCCGCATCGACGTGGGATTCGGGCGCATCCGCCTCAACGACCCGAGCGTGCGCCGCGTCGTGCTGCGCGAGGAACCGATGATCGCGGCGCTGCCGCTCGGCCATCGGCTGTGCGAAACGAACGCGGCGCTGTCGCTGCACGACCTGCTCAACGAAACGCTGATCGTGTTTCCGAAGGCGCCGCGCCCGAGTTATGCGGACCAGGTGCTCGCCGCGTTCCACGATCGCGCGCTCAAGCCGGCGCGCGTGCTGGAGACGCGGGAACTGCAGATCGCGCTCGGGCTCGTCGCGGCGGGCGAAGGCGTGTCGATTGTGCCGAAGAGCGTGTACGGGCTCAAACGCGACGACGTGTCATACCAGGAGCTGGACGACACGCGGCTCGTGTCGCCGATCATCATGAGCATGCGCATGCTCGACGCATCCGACGACATCGAACGCATGCTGCGGCTCATCTACGACCTGTACGACGAGCAAGGCATGGCGTATTTGCCGGCGGCGGAACGCGACGATCCGGCCGCGCCGGGCTGAGCCGGCGCGTGGCCGCCGCGATCACGCCGGCAGCACGGCCACCGCCTTGATCTCGACGATATAACCGGGCGACCCGCCCAGCATGTGCGCGCCGACCGCCGTCCATGCCGGCTTCGGATGCGCATCGAGGTAGCGGTCGCGCACCTGCATGAACAACGGCAGGTCGCGCATGTCGGTATGGAACGTCGTCAGGTCGACCACGTCGTTGAACGATGCGCCGGCGGCCTCCAGCACGAGCTTCAGATTCTCGAACGCCTGCACCATCTGTGCTTCGCGGCCTTCGACCAGCTGCATCGCCGCGTCGCGGCCGATCTGGCCGGATACGTAAAGCGTATCGCCGACTTTCAGGCCGGGCGCGTAGCCGATTTTCTCGTACACCGCTTCCATTCCCGCCGGAACGAAGGCTTTGCGATCACGCATGGATGTCTCCGTGGCCGGCGTCTTTCCGCCGGCCGGTTGGTTGTCGATGAACACGTGCAAGCGGCTTCACGGCACGCCGCTCAACCCGTATCGCCGCCCGCGACCGGCAGCACCGTGCCGGTGATGTAGCTCGCCTCGTCGGACGCGAGGAACAGGATCGGCGCGATCTGCTCGTCGAGGCTGCCGTAGCGCTTGAAGAACGTCGAATCGTTCACTTGCCGCACGGCTTCGGCCATCCACGCCTGTTCCTGCTCGCTGTCGCCGGCCGCATTGCGCGGCACGCGGCGCGGCGGCGCACTGGTGCCGCCCGGCGCGGTCGCGACGACCCGGATGTTGTGCTCCGCGTATTCCATCGCGAGCGCCGCCGTCAGTGCATTGACGCCGCCTTTCGCCGCCGAATACGGCACGCGGCGAATACCGCGCGTCGCGTTCGACGAGATGTTGACGATCGTGCCGCCGCCGCGCGCGAGCAGGTGCGGCAGCACCGCGTGGCAGGTATAGAGCGTCGGCATCAGCGAACGGCGTATTTCCGCGTCGATCTGCGCCGGCTCGAACTCGGCGAACGGACGCATGCGAATCGCGCCGCCGACGCCGTTGATCAGGATGTCGATGCCGCCGAACGTCTGCACCGCGCAGGCGATCGCCGCGTGCGCGCCTTCGTACGTTTCGAGATCGGCGACGAATCCGGCCGTCTCGCCCTGCGGCGCTTCGGCCGCCACCTCGGCGACGAAATCCGCGCGATCGACGAACAGCACCCTGCCGCCTTCGGCCGCCACGCGCAGCGCGACGCCGCGGCCGATGCCCTGCGCCGCGCCGGTGACGACGACGACCTTGCCAGAGAAGCGTTGCATGATCAGGCCGCCTTTGCCGTGACGTTGGGGGTGAACTTCTCGTAGTGGAAGCTGTTGGGCTTCACGCCTTCGTCGTCGAAGTACTTGCGCACCGCATCGACCATCGGCGGCGGCCCGCACAGATACACGTCGACGTCGCCATCGTTCAGCGCGTCGGCCGGAATGTGCTGCGTGACCCAGCCCTTGCGCGGATGGCTCGACTCGGCGTCCGCGATGACGGTCGCAAAACTGAAGTTCGGCAGCTTCGCCGCCAGCGCCTCGATCGCGTCGACCAGCACGAGGTCGAGATCGCGCGTCACGCCGTAGATCAGGTGCACCTTCTGCTGCGAACCGGTGCGCACCAGCACTTCGAGCATCGACAGGAACGGCGCGAGACCCGTGCCGCCGGCGAGGAACAGCAGCGGCCGCTGCACGTCGCGCAGGTAGAAGCTGCCGAGCGGCCCGTGCAGTTCCAGCGTGTCGCCCGGCTGCGCGGATTCGAGCCACGTGCTCATCACGCCGCCGGGAATCTTCTTGATCAGGAAACTAACCTTCGCGTCGGCCGGCGCCGACGAGAACGAATAGGAACGGTGCTGGCCGCTCGCGGGCACGTCGATGTTCACGTACTGGCCCGGCAGGAACACCGGCGCGGCGGTGCCGACATCGAGTTCGAGCACGACGGCCGCATCGTTGTGCTGCTCGACCTTCGTCACGGTCGCGGCAAAGCCGCTTTGCCCGGTCTTGCACGCGACCGACGACGTCGGCACCGCGATCACGCAATCGCTTTGCGGCACCATCTGGCACGTCAGCACGAGGCCGCCGTCCTTCTCGTCTTCGGTCAGCGCATCGTCGATGTAGTCGTCGCCAAGGTCGTAGCTGCCGCTTTCGGCGCGGCACTTGCAGGTGCCGCACACGCCGTCGGAACAGTCCATCGGCAGGTTGATCTTCGCGCGGAAGGCGGCGTCGAGCACCTTCTCGCCGGCCTTGCAGTCGATGAAGCGGGTCACCCCGTCCTCGAAATTCAGTGCAATCTTGTAACTGGACATGGCATCACCTCCACTTCATTTCATGACAAAGCAACGGCGTCAGACGTGGTAGACGTCGAGCACCTGCCGGATATAGTCGTTCTTCAGCTCGATCTTCTTGTGCGAAATCAGCAGCGCGTCGCCCGCCTGGCGCAACGTGACGAACATCGTGCCGAAGAAGTGATCGGTCACGCGGTAGCGATGGTTCAGCGTGTGAAAGTTGTAGCGCACGTCGACTTCGTACTCGCGTTCGGCCAGCACCTCGACGTTCGTCACGTTGTGGCTGGTGCGCGGCTCGGGCGTCGACGCGCCGCTGCGCTCGGTCTTGATCCGGAACACGCGATCCTCGAGGCCGCCGCGATCCGCGTAATACATCAGCGAGATCTGACTCTGGTGGTCGTCGGTCGGCCGATCGTCGTCGTCCCACGCGGGCATCCAGTACGTGACGTCTTCCGTGTAGCAGGTCAGCCACTCGTCCCACTGGCGATCGTCGAGCAGGCGCGCTTCGCGATACAGCGTCGCGCAGACAGTCCGGTAATCGATGTTCATGCCGCCACCTCCCCGCGTTCCTTTTTCAGCGCATCGCGCATCACATGCACCCAGTGTTCGTGCTGGCACACGAACAGCCCTTCGTCCTCGCTGCGCTCGCCCGAGATGCGCGGGTTCAGCCCCATCTTCTTCGCGTTCTCGTCGGGGCCGTCGACCCACAGCGGCGCACCGCGCGACAGGTCGTTCCACATCGCCGTGATGCCCGCATAGCCGGCCTGGCACGCGCGAAACTCCTCGAGATCGTCGGCGGTGCCCATGCCCGTCACGTTGAAGAAATCCTCGTACTGGCGGATGCGGGTCGTACGGTCGGCTTCGCTCTCGCCCTTCGGCGCGAAGCAGAAGATCGTGACTTCGGTCTTGTCGACGCCGAGCGGCCGCACCACGCGAATCTGCGTACTGAACTGATCCATCAGGAACACGTTCGGGTACACGCACAGGTTGCGCGTCTGGTTCACGATGAAATCGGCCTGAACTTCGCCGACGCGCGCCTTGATCTCGTCGCGATGCTGATACACGGGCCGCACTTCCGGGTTCATCGTCTGCGTCCACAGCAGGATGTGGCCGTTGTCGAAGCCGTACACGCCCGCGACCGACTTGCTCCAGCTGTTCGCGTCGACGGCCTTGGTGCCGTCTTCCTTGCGGCGGCCCATCGTCGCCGCGTAGTTCCAGTGCACGGTGCTGACGTGGTAGCCGTCGCAACCGTTCTCCATCTGCATCTTCCAGTTGCCTTCGTAGATGTAGGACGAGCTGCCGCGCAGCACTTCGAGCCCGTTCGGCGCCTGGTCGACGATCTGGTCGATGATCACGCGCGCTTCGCCGAGGTAGTCCTCGAGCGGCAGCACGTCGGCGCTGAGGCTGCCGAACAGGAAGCCGCGATAGTTCTGGAAGCGCGCGACCTTCTTCAGGTCGTGCGACCCGTGCGTGTTGAACTGCACCGGATACTCGGTCGTCTTCTCGTCCTTCACCTTCAGCAGCTTGCCGGTGTTCGAGAAGGTCCAGCCGTGGAACGGGCACGTGAAGCTGCCCTTGTTGCCGTGCTTGCGGCGGCACAGCATCGCACCCTTGTGTGCGCACGCATTGATGACCGCGTGCAGCTCGCCGGTCTTGTCGCGCGTGATCACGATCGGCTGACGGCCGATCCACGTCGTGTAGTAATCGTTGTTGGCTGGAATCTGGCTTTCGTGCGCCAGATACACCCAGTTGCTCTCGAAGATGTGCTTCATCTCGAGCTCGTACAGCTCCGCGTTGGTGAAGATGTCGCGGCGGCAGCGGAATACGCCGGCCTCTTTGTCATCCTGCACGGCAGTGGCGAGCAGGTGATCCAGTTCGTTGGCTTGGTCGATCGTGGCAGACATGTTGGCTCCTCCCATGCGCGTGCCGGGTCCTGCAAGGCACGCTCGCATCGGTATCGATTGAATCTCGCGGGGACCCGGCGGCGGCGCATCCGCGCCGCGCCGTCGGGCGGTTACGCCGTCGCGTCAGCGCGCAGGCGGTGGACGATCTGGTTGTCCTTGCCCTGTACCAGCGGCGTCAGCACGAAGTTGAACTCGATGTCCTGGTACGCATCGGTCTTCATGCCGAGCGCCGTGCCGCCGGTCTTGTCGACGACGGGCGGAATCAGCTCCTCGCGCGTCGCATACGCGAAGTCATCCCAGATCAGCGGATCGCCGTCGATGTTGAACTGCGTCGTCAGCTTGCGGTGATCGTTGCTGTCGACGAAGAAGTGCACGTGCGCCGGGCGGTTGCCGTGGCGGCCGAGGCCGTCCAGCAACTGCTGGGTCGCGCCCTGCGGCGGGCAGCCATAGCCGACCGGCATCAGCGTGTGGAATTCGTACTTGCCGTCCGCGCCCGTCTTCACCGCGCCGCGCAGGTTGAAATCGGTCTGCGCGCCGGTCGGGTCGAAATGCGAATAGAAGCCTTTCGAGTTCGCGTGCCAGCATTCGACCAGCGCGCCGGCTACCGGCTTGCCGTCGAGACCGGTCACCGTACCGTGGATCACGAGCGGGCCCGCGCCTTCGTCGGCGTCGAGGTCGATCTTCGACACGCCGTCGCGCACCGGTGCGCCCGCCACATACAGCGGCCCTTCGATCGTGCGCGGCGTGCCGCCGTCGAGGCCGACCGCCTTGTCCTCGGCGTCCATCCGGATGTCGAGATACTTCTCGAGGCCGAGGCCGGCCGCGAGCAGCGCCGCTTCGCCGTCCTGGCCGAGCTTGTTCAGGTAGTTGACGCCGGCCCACACCTCATCGGGCGTGATGTCGAGATCGTCGATCGCCTTGAACAGGTCGCCCAGCAGCCGCTGGACGATCTGCCGGGTCCGCGCGTTGCCGCCGTTCCCGCCGGCGTTCGACGCGGCCTTCAGCAGATCCTGCACTTCGTTGGTATCGAAAACTTTGACGCTCATGATGGTGTCTCCACGTGTATTTGGGGGAATGACGGCCTTGCCTGACTCGGGTTACCGCGCGACTTTCGTCAGCCCGTCGCGGGTGAAGCGCCTGACCTTGTCCTCGTCGAGTTCGATGCCGAGACCGGGGCCGCCCGGCACGGTCAGTTCGAAATCGCTGTAATCCAGCGGCTGCGTCAGGATCTCTTCGGTGATCAGCAGCGGCCCGAACAGTTCGGTGCCCCACTGCAGGTTCGCGAAGCTCGCGAACAGATGGGCCGACGCGACCGTGCTGAACGCGCCTTCGAGCATCGTGCCGCCGTACAGCTCGATGCCCGCCGCGTCCGCGATCGCGGCCACGCGCTGCGCGGCGAACAGCCCGCCGCTCTGTTCAATCTTGATCGCGAACACGTCCGCGCCGTGATGCTTCGCGATGTCGAATGCGCTGTCGGGGCCTTGCAGGATTTCATCGGCCATCAGCGCGACCGGGAAGCGGCGCATCAGGCGCGCAAGCGCCGCGGCGGACGCGACCGGTTGCTCGACCAGTTCGCAGCCGGCATCGGCCAACGCCGGAAGCGCGCGCACGGCCTGCGTTTCGCTCCATGCCATGTTGACGTCGACGCGCACCGACGCGCGATCACCGACGGCCTTCTTGATCTCGGCCACGTGGCGGATATCCGCGTCGAGCGCCTTCGCACCGATCTTCAGCTTGAACACGTTGTGGCGGCGCAGGTCGAGCATCCGCTCGGCTTCGGCGATGTCGCTTGCCGTATCGCCCGAAGCCAGCGTCCACGCAACCGGCAGGCGGTCGCGCCGGCGGCCGCCGAGCAGTTCGCTGACCGGCACGCCGAGCCGCTTGCCGTGCGCATCGAGCAGCGCGGTTTCGAGCGCGCTCTTCGCGAAGTGGTTGACCTTCGCGAGCTTGCCGAGGAACGCCATCAGCGTCTGGATGCGCGTCGCGTCCTGGCCGACGATCGCAGGCGCGAGGTACGTGTCGATCGCGAGCTTCATCGCCTCGGGGCTTTCGGGACCGTATGCCATGCCGGCAATCGTGGTGCCTTCGCCGATACCAGTCACGCCGTCGCTGCAGAACACCTTCACGAGCATCAGCGTCTGGCCGTGCATCGTGGCGACCGACAGCTTGTGCGGACGGATCGTCGGCAGGTCGACGAGGCGGGTTTCGATGCGTTCGATGGTGACGGAGGACATGGGGCACGCTGCGTGTGGGGAGTTCATGGGACGGATTTATACGCGCCGCGCAAATGGAGCGTCCAATACTTTTGGGCGTGTTTTTCGATACCTGTCAGGTATCGAGATTCGACTGGATACGCGAAATATTGCGATGCGTCATACCTTATTTGGCTAGATATATGGGCCGGAAGGCTTGATGGAACAGGGTCATGCGCGCTCGGGCCACTGCTTGCGCGAGCGCGTGACGCGGCTGCTGTCCGGGCCGGGGAATACGGCTGAAACCCGCGGCCCGCCGGGAGGGGATCAGGGTTTTCCTGAGGGAACGACGGCGCGGTTGGCCTTCGGTTTTCGGGCGTGCGGAAACGACACGCCCTTCGCCTGGCGGTATCGGAGTGTCCAGTTTCCGCACACGTCAACGCGTGCACCCACCGACCGGCGCGGGCGCGGCGGGTGGGAAGAAACCCGGATAGCTCCGCTTCCTCCCGGCCGCCTACCCTCGCGCGCATGCCGGTCGGGGCCATCCAATGCCCGATCCGGCGAGTCGGAATTTCCTCAGGAGCGTAAATGGATAGCAGCAGCAATACGGCACTGTTCGACGCCGACGTCTGGCACGGCAAGACTTTCAACGGGCGCTGGCACGCCAGCCCGCACGCGGCTGACGTGATCGAACCCGCGACCGGCAACACGCTCGGCCGCATCGGCCTCGCGGACGGTACGGCGGTGGCCGACGCGGCCGCCGCCGCGCATCGCGCGCAGCCCGCTTGGTGCGGCCTGCCGTACGACGAGCGCGCGGCCGTCCTGCGCCGCGCGGCGGCCGTCGCGGAAATGCACTTCGATTCGATCGTCGACTGGCTCGTGCGCGAAAGCGGATCGACGCGCGCGAAGGCGTCGTTCGAAACGACCGTCACGATCAAGGCGCTGCACGAGGCGGCGGGGTTGCCGTCGCGCGCGGCCGGCGAAGTACTGCCGTCGGCGGCCGGCCGGCTGTCGCTCGCGCGGCGGCGTCCGCGCGGCGTCGTTGGCGTGATCTCGCCGTTCAATTTCCCGCTGTACCTCGCGATACGCGCGGTCGCGCCGGCGCTCGCGCTGGGCAACGCGGTCGTGCTGAAGCCCGATCCGCGTACCGCCGTGTGCGGCGGCGTCACGATTGGCCGCGTGTTCGAGCTCGCCGGCCTGCCGGAAGGCGTGCTGCACGTGCTGCCCGGCGACGGCGCGGCCGGCGCCGCGCTGGTTGCCGATCCGAACATCGCGATGATCCAGTTCACCGGCTCCACCGCGGCGGGGCGCAAGGTCGGCGAGGCGGCCGGCCGCTACCTGAAGAAGGTGTCGCTCGAGCTCGGCGGCAAGAACTCGCTGATCGTGCTCGACGACGCCGACCTCGACCGCGCCGTCGCCAATACCGCATGGGGTGCGTATCTGCATCAAGGCCAGATCTGCATGGCGACCGGCCGCGTGCTCGTGCAGCGCGGCATTCACGACCGCTTCGTCGCGAAGCTCGTCGAGAAGGCCCGAAGCCTGCGCGTCGGCGATCCCGCGACCGCGGACGTCGGCCTCGGCCCGCTGATCAATGCCGCGCAACGCGACCATGCGGCGAGCCTGGTGGACGCGGCCCGTCGCGCGGGCGCGTGCGTCGAGACGGGCGGCGGCCATCGCGACCTGTTCTTCGAGCCGACCGTGCTGAGCGGCGTCGCGCCGGGCAATCCGGCGTTCGACGAGGAGATTTTCGGTCCGGTCGCGGTCGTCGTGCCGTTCGATACGGACGAGGACGCCATCGCGCTCGCAAACCGGAGCGAATACGGGCTGTCGATGGCGATCCTGTCCGCCGACGTCGGCCGGGCGCTCAGGATCGGCGAGCGCCTGAACACCGGGCTGCTGCACATCAACGACCAGACGGTCAACGACGAAGTGATCAACCCGTTCGGCGGCGTCGGCGCATCGGGCAACGGCTCGAGCATCGGCGGCGCCGCGAACTGGGAGGAGTTCACGCAGTGGCAGTGGCTGACGATCAAGGGTGAAGCGCCGCTGTATCCGATTTGACAAGGAAACCGAACATGTACACGGAAAACGATTCACGCGTCGTCACCGCGGCGGTCGCGCGCGCTGCCGGCGCGCCCTTCTCGATCGAATCCGCCCGCCTGCGCGCGCCGCGCGGCGACGAGGTGCGGGTGCGCGTCGTCGCGACGGGCCTGTGCCACACCGACCTGATCGTGCGCGACCAGTATTACCCGGTGCCGCTGCCGGCCGTGCTCGGTCACGAGGGCGCCGGCGTGGTCGAGGCAGTCGGCCCGAACGTGACGACGCTCGCCGCGGGCGATCACGTCGTGCTCACCTACGGCGCGTGCGGCCACTGCCCGTCCTGCGTCGGCGGCCACGGCGCGTATTGCCGGCACTTCTTCGGGCTGAATTTCGGCGGCGCCGACGCCGACGGACAGACCGCGATCCGCGACGAGCACGGGCAGCCGCTGCACGATCATTTCTTCGCGCAGTCGTCGTTCGCCAGCTACGCGCTCGCGCGCGAGAACAACGCGATCAAGGTGCCGCCGGAAGCGCCGCTCGAACTGCTCGGGCCGCTCGGCTGCGGGATCCAGACCGGCGCCGGCGCGGTCATCCATTCGCTCGCGGTGCGCCCGGGCAGCAGCTTCGCGAGTTTCGGCGCGGGCGCGGTCGGCATGAGCGCCGTGATGGCAGCGCGCGTCGCCGGCGCGACGACCATCATCGCCGTCGACATCGTGCCGTCGCGGCTCGCGCTGGCCATGGAGCTCGGCGCGACGCACACGATCAACAGCAAGGAAGTCGACGTCGTCGACGCGATCCGGGCGATCACCGGCGGCGGCGTCGACTTCGCGCTCGAATCGACCGGGCTGCCCGCCGTGCTGTCGCAAGGAATCGAAGCGCTCGGCTCGCGCGGCACGATGGGCGTGGTCGGCGCACCGAAGCTCGGTACGAAGGCGGAATTCGACGTCAACAACCTGCTGCTCGGTGGCCGCTCGATCCGCGGCATCGTCGAAGGCGACAGCGTGCCGCAGACGTTCATTCCGCAGCTCGTCCAGCTCTATCTGCAAGGGCGGTTTCCGTTCGACCGGCTGGTGAAGTTCTATCCGCTCGAACAGATCAATCAGGCAGCGGAAGACAGCAGCAACGGCATCACGCTCAAGCCGATCCTGCGTTTGCCGCATTGAGCGCGGGGGCGCTGCCGGCTGCCGGGGCCGCTCGGCGGCACGTGGCGGCGCTTTTTTCGGGAAAATACCCCGCTTCGGGCGCCGGGCTATATTACGCATTCGCGCGACACGCCGGGCCCGCACGCCCGGCCTGGACATTCGACCCTAAATGGAGCGCAGCGTGAAGACGCTACCCGAATCCCCCTCGCGGGCGGTCGACCTCGACCGGCTCCGCGTCCGCTTCGCGGCGGGCGAGCCGCTGCCGGAAACGGCGTTGCCGGCCAGCGTCGCGCGCTCGTGGCTGCGTTCGCGCGACGCCGGGCTCCGGCCGTGGCAAGCCGCCCGCTATGAAATGCAGCGCGAGCTCGACGAATCGCGCGCGGACCGGCGGCTGTACCGCTGCGTCGCGCAGGAAATCGAGCAGCTATGGGCCGCGTTCGGCGGCAGCGAGTGGACGATCTTCTGCGTCAATCCGCGCGGCACGATCGTCCATGCGCGACGCAGCCCGCATTGCGACGACGCGCTGCTGACACCGATCATCGCCGGGCGCCGGATCGTCGAACCGAACATCGGCACGACCGCGCCAAGCTGCGTGATTCACGACGGCACCGAGACGGTCGTCGCGGGCGCCCAGCACTATCTCGACGAATTTTCGCGCGTGTTCTGCCTCGCGGTGCCGCTGGTCGGTTTCGATGGTGAAGTGATTGGCGCGCTGGACATCACCGGCGTCGGCCGGCGCAATGTCGTACAGCTGCGCGAGCAGTTCCGGCACGCGGCGCTGTCCGCCGAGCAGCGGCTGTATGCGATGCTGCGCGACTGCCACCTGCTGCAGGTGCAGTACGATCCGCGCTGGCTCGGCACACCGCTCGCGGGCGTCGTCGCACTCGACGAGGCGGGCCGCGTGCGCGCGGCGAGCCGGCTCGCGCGGCAGATGCTCGACCTCGCGCCTGCCGGGTCGATCGAACTGCGCGATCTCCGGCAACTCTTTCCCGGCGCGACACCCGCGCAGCAGCGTCGTTTGCTGACACCGGCGCGTACGCCGCAGCGGATCGCGCGCGACGACGGCAGTCACGTCTGGGTACGGGCCGTGCGCGCGCCGCTCGATCGGGCGACGATGCTGCGGCAATCCGATACGCTGGAAGACGCCGCCGACGTGTGCGGCACGGCGCCGGCCGCCGGCCCGCAGGCAAGCCTGCACGAACAGTCGCTCGACGCGATCCGCCGTGCGGTCGACGAGCACGACGGCAATGTGTCGGCCGCCGCGCGGCAACTGGGCATCTCGCGCACCACGCTGTACGCGAAACTCAGGCAGCTCGATGCAGCGGGAATCACGAACGACGGGCCGCATTGACGCGACGTGTGGCGATGGCGCCTACGCCACCGCCCGTTTCGCATGAAGGCGCAACGCGAGCCACGCGAACCCGGCCGAGCACACGCCGACCACGCCGCCGAACGTGCCGACCCAGGGCAGCCCGAAGTCGCTCGCGATATGGTTGCCGAGGAGCGCGCCGGCGCCGATGCCGATGTTGTACAGGCCCGAGTAGATCGACACCGCCAGGTCGGTCGCCTCCGGCGCCAGTTTCAGCACCCACGCCTGCATCGCCAGGCCGAAACAGACGATCGCCCCGCCCCAGACGAGCGTATGAACGGACAGCGTGACAATGTTCAGCGCGCTCGGAAACAGGATCAGCAGGCAGCCCGACAATGCGACGATCGACGCCAGCAGGAAATCGTCCGGCCGGTGCGGATAGACGCGATTGAAGCAGAGTGCGGCCGGCATGCCGGCGATGCCGAACAGGATCAGCACATACGTGATCCGGCTGCTGCTGGCATGGTTGACGCTCTGGACGAAGGGCTCGATGTAGGTATACGACGTGAAATGCGCGGACACGACCAGCACGGTGATCGCGTACAGCGCCACCAGTGCCGGCTTGCGCAGGAACACGCCGATGCTGCTCAGGGAGCCGGCGCCCTGGCTCGGGAGTGCCGGCAACGTCGCGCGCAGCAACAGCAGCGCAATGCCCGCCGCGCCCGCGATGATCAGGAACGTAACGCGCCAGCCGAACGCCTCGCCGATCACGCGCCCGAGCGGAATGCCGGCGACCATCGCGATCGACGTGCCCATCGCCAGCAGGCTGAGCGCGCGGCTTTTCCGGTCGCCCGGCGCGAGCCGCACGGCCAGCGGGACGGAAATCGACCAGAACACGGCATGGGCGCACGCGATGCCCAGCCGGCCGACCATCAGCACCGCGAAATTCCACGCGACGCCGGTGACGACGTGGCTGCCGATAAACCCCAGCAGCGCCCAGGTCAGCAGCTTGCGACGCTCGACATGACGCGTGGCCAGCGTCAGCGGCAGGGACACGACGGCGACGGCCCACGCGTAGATCGTCAGCATCAGGCCGACGTCGGTCGGCTGCATGTGAAGACTGTCGCCGATCGCGCTGAGCAGCGCGACGGGCACGAACTCGGTGGTATTGAAGATGAAGGCAGTGAGTGCCAGGGCCAATACGCCCCACCACGCATGCTCGGAACTGACGGCGTCCGGTGTTGCCATACTTGAGATCGACAAGGGTTGGGGGCGCGCACGGCGCGGCAAGCCCGGCCCGGCGCATCGCCGCGATTGTAACAGCGGCGATCGACACGTCGCGGCGGCAGGACATGGCGATGACACGGCCGCGCGCCGATAATGGGTCGACAGGATTTTCGCGGACGATTCGCCCGAACGTTATCGGGCTGGGAGATTCACATGCGCATTGAAACGTCGTTTCTGTTCGATCTCGACGGCACGCTCGTCGACAGCGTCTATCAGCACGTGCTCGCGTGGAAGGAAGCGCTCGATGCCGAGGGCATCGAACTGTCGGTGTGGCGCATCCACCGCAAGATCGGCATGAGCGGCGGCCTGTTCCTGAATCAGCTGCTGCGCGAGACGGCGGGCGACATCGACGCCGAGCGCGTCGAACGGCTCGCCCGGCTGCATGCGGCCGCATACCAGCGGCTGCGCGCGCAGGTGCGGCCGCTGCCGGGCGCGCGCGAATTGCTGGCCGCGCTGTCGGCGGCGGGCATTCGCTGGGCGATCGCCACCAGCGGGCGGATGGAAACGGCCGCCATCAATCTCGAGGCGCTCGGCGTCGATCCGGCCAGGAACGTCGTCGTCACGCGCGACCAGGTCAAGTACGCGAAGCCGGACCCCGACCTGTTCCTGACCGCGGCCGCGCAGCTGAACGTGCCGATCGAACACACCGTCGTGGTCGGCGACAGCATCTGGGACATGCTCGCCGCCAGCCGCTGTCGCGCACTCGGCGTCGGGCTGCTGTCGGGCGGGTACGGCAGCGACGAACTGGAACGCGCGGGCGCGCTGCGCGTGTATGACGATCCGGCGGATCTGCTGTGGCATCTCGACGAAATTGCCGCGCGACCCTGAATCGCCCGGATCGCCGAAAACACCTTCGCTGGATTGATGTCGATCGCATCGCGCCTCATGCGGGGCTGCATGTTGTGGCCGCGATCGACGCCCGCGAGCAACGCTTCGTTCTCGGTCAGCCAGTCGGGGCCGTCGGCCGTCGACACGACCAACTCGATGCGCGCGTCGTCGACATACACCTGCACCTCGTCACACCACGCGCCGCTTTCGTCGTAGACCGCATTAAAACTGTCACCGCTGCGATAGCAAATGCGTCAATTCGCGCTCGCCAGACTCACCGAGGACGGCGGGCCTTACAGCGCATGGGTTTCGACCTCGTGAAATCAGCGTGTCTCGGCTTGGCCGACTGGATCTTCGCTCCGCCGGGCATGACGCCTTGGCTCCCGTCGGGCGGCTCACGGCCAGCTTCGGCCGCCCAGACGGTGCGCGCGGGCGCGGCCGCTTCCGCGCCGACATGAGACGGCCATCGAGGATAAAAGGCCTCAGCTGGATGGACTTACCGCTCGCTCCTCCGTGCCCACTTGGCGACAAGTGGCAAAGCGGCATGCAGCCGCACAAAAACAAAAACCACGGGGCGAGGCCCGTGGCAATTCACTATCGGCGCAGCCTGACCTGCCAGGACGGGCTTGCAGTGTACTATTCGTACGTTCCAGTAGAATGCCGCCTGCGTACTGCGCTTGCTGGCAACATTGACGGTCTTCGTCTGATCGCGATTCTTGTAGGTCGCGTGCACCGTATAGCGGCCGGGACGCAGCTTGACCAGCATGAACGGGCCGAGCGAATCGGCCTGCAGCACCTCGTTGTTGTGCGCGTCGACGATCGGACGTCGACATCAGCGAGAAAGTCAGATCCCTGTCCGAAGAACTGCATCGACAGCGGCCAACGGGTTTGCTCTCGCTCCAGCGCCTTCGATTCGTCCTGGCCGACGCCGCCCGACACGTAGGATAGGTCGCCCTGATGCTGGATCTGCGGCAAGCCGCCGGCACAGCTGCCGTCAATGCCGGTGCCGCCGACCGCCCCAGTGGCCTGCGTCGCAAACGCGCTGCCGGCAACGCCGGACACGAAGGCTGCTACAACGGCTGCGGCGACAACCATACGCTTGTTGCTTTGTACTTCCATGGCATTCCCCCCTACGTCTGAACATCTGGATTGCACGGAAAATCGCGGGTACGTTCGCCGCCCGCGTGCGCGCTCCTCCTACGAACCGGCTATTTACCTCCGAGCCACTGACCACAAGCAGTACTTATTGAAAAACCATTCATGTTTCCCAGTAAATTGCCGTGGTTGCTGGCTTTTTCTGGTTGTTATTCGGCGGCCTTCAGCGATGTCCCGGCTCAAGAACCGGATCGAACCGAAAGCGCATATCTGCCGCGCATGTCGGTGACGCCGATGTTGACTTGCGGGAAAGCGCCGCGCCTGACGGAACGGATGCTGGATGGGAAGCCCCCGAACAGTTCGTCGATCTGCCGCTGTAAGCGGTAGAACTCGCTGAAGAGGTCGTTCCCGAAGTAGAGAGACCACTCATGGTCGTATCCTCCTTCACGATGGTGGAAAGAGGCGAACGGGCACACGCACTCCAGTTCGCCTGCCAGGCCTCTGGCAAACAAATCGAAACACGCAGCGCGATAACGCGACTGCTTGAGCGACACCCAGAATAGGAACGTCCGCGCGAAATTTCAAGGAGATGCGCCAGAGGGTTGCAAGGGTGCGAAGGCTGTCGGGACGCTGCGAGTTTCACTCACTGAATCGGCGGCACCGAGCCGAGCTTTTGTGCGAGCAGGCGTTCATAGACGCCAAAACTCAGGTCGACCTCGGCCTGCGCAACCGTGTTCACCGTCAGCGTCAGCTGCTCGGGCAGCAAGCCGAGCACGGTAGCCAGCGCCACCTCTAATTGTGCGGCGCACAGGCGGTCTTCCGCCACGGTGGTGCCGACAAAGATGTCATAAGCCTTGTCCTGATCCCGGAACACGACTTCCACGAGCCGCGCACGAGCGCTCATGTTGTTTTCGATTGCAAGACGCGCTACGTTGGCGACCGTGCGCAACGTCTCTGTCGGAAAACCTCTTGTCGAGCGAAGTCTCACCCTGTGTTTGCCCAGTGTCAGCCATTCCACGTCGAAATCCATACCCGTCTCCTTATAAAAAAACGCAATGCGCGTCGAGAATAAGGGCGGCAAAGGGGATTTCAAGGCCCGCGCGACATGACCCTGCGGCCATCCAACGCACCCCTCTTGAAATTTCGCTTGGGCGTTCCTATTCTGGGTGTCGCTCAGGCAGTCGCGTTATCGCGCTGCGTGTTTCGATTTGTTTGCCAGAGGCCTGGCAGGCGAACTGGAGCGCGTGTGCCCGTTCGCCTCTTTTCAGCATCTTGAAGGAGGATATGACCATGAGTGATCTCTACTTCGGGGACGACCTCTTCAGCGAGTTCTACCGCTTGCAGCGGCAGATCGACGAACTGTCCAGGGGCTTCCCATCCAGCATCCGCTCCGGCAGGCGCGGCGCTTTCCCGCAAGTCAACATCGGCGTCACCGACGACACCATCGAGATCGTCGCTTTCGCGCCCGGGATGAGGCCGGCTGAACTCGACGTTTCGATCGACAAGGGCCTGTTGACAATCAGCGGCGAGCGCAAGCCATCAACGCCCGATGGCGATAGCGACCGCAAGGTCCACGCCCAGGAGCGCTTTTCCGGCACCTTCAGGCGGGTCATCGAACTCCCGCAGAACGCCAACCCCGACAAGGTGCAGGCGCGTTATGTGGATGGCTGTCTGTGCGTGACGGTCAACAAGCAGGAGTCGTCCAAGCCCCGGTCGATTACGGTCCAATGATTTGAGGAGAGAGCCATGAGCGATACCACTCAAGTTATCGAACGCGATCAGCAAACCAGCGTGACGCCCAGCACGCAGGCGAAGTCCGTGGAACGTCGGGCGACCATCGTGCCGGCCGTCGATGTCTTCGAGGACCAAACGGGCATCACGGTTGTGGCCGATCTGCCCGGCGTCTCGAAGGACCGGCTAGATGTGAAGGTGCAGGATGGCAACCTCGTTATCGAGGCGGAGGCCAGCGTGCCGACACCCGACGGCTTGCGGCTGCGGCATGCCGAAATCCAGGCGCCTGGCTACTTCCGTGCCTTTACACTGGGTTCGGATTTCGACACGACAAAGATCGAGGCGCACCTGCAGGACGGCGTGCTGACACTGCACATTCCCCGTCGCGAGGAAGCGCGCCCTCGTCGCATCGAGGTCAAGGCCGGATAACCCGGAGCACGCCATTACGACAATCAGGAAAGCGGGTGACGCCGACGCGGCGCCACCAGCGCGCTTGTGGGAGTTCGTTATGGAAAACGTCACACGGGAGCCCTGGAAAGGGCACCAGATCAACATCCGTGCAGTGCCGGTTCGATACATTCAGACGCCGGCATCCGCTCCTGATGGCTATGTGGCGGTGGTGCAGATCTGCCTGAACGGCGAGGTGCTGGCGGACTGGCACCTGCCGCGTTACGGTGAACTATGGCGCAGTCGGCAGGAAGCCGAGCGCGAAGCCATGCAATACGCCGTGCGGCTGATCAATCGTGGTGTATTCGATGAACCGGTGCAAGCGTTGGGTTTGGCCTCGTAGCACGTTGGAGCGACGTCGGACCTTCCCACGCATACTTCATGCAAATCATCATGCAATTCGTAGGAGGATGAAATGAACACTGAGCTGAGTAAATGGAACCCGTTCAAATTCCTGCGCAAAACGCAAACCGAAAAGGTTGGCGAGCAATCGTCATCCAACGCGCCAACGTCGAAGCACTGGCCGGCCGAGTGGCCCGATGTGTCGCGGCTCCTCTCGTCGGACCCGTGGCACGCGATGGGTGAATTGCTGCGCGATCCGTTCGCAGGCTTCGGCGGTCTTGACCGATGGTTCGGCGACTTCAGCTCGTCGCGCTTCCAGCCGCGCATCGATGTCGTCGACGACGGCGACGCGCTGCGCATCACCGCCGAGCTGCCGGGAATGGATCGCGAGGATTTGCAGACGTCCATCGAAGACGGCGTCCTGGTCCTGCGTGGCGACAAGAAGCAGGACACGAGGAGCGAGGAAAACGGCTGCTATCGGCTGGAACGGTCGCACGGCTCATTCACGCGCACGATTCCGCTGCCCGATGGGGTCGATGTCGACAAGGTGGACGCGAAGTTTGATAAGGGCGTCTTGACGCTTCGATTGCCGAAGACGGCTTCCGCTCGCTCCGCAGTCAGGAAGATCGAGATCAACTAAAAACCTTCTGCACGTAGGATCGAACGGTAGCGTGCCCCGGGCGGCGTGGTATTCATTCGCTACGCCGCCCGGCGACACTGCGGGATCGACACCGCTAACGGCGAGCATACTACACGCTCGGAAGAAGCTCGCAAGCACGCACCAACGAACAAGGAAGCCTGCGAGCAACCAGGGGTAGCTGGAAACAACGCGGCGATAGCAGAAACCACGAACAATCTGGAGGGACACAATGAATGACATAAGGAATGTGGCCAACAGACTGATGGACGCACTCCGGTGGGAGCCGCGCGTCCTTGGCTTTTACGAGCGTTTCGAACAGGCTGTCGCGCACATCCTGAGCACCGTCATTTCCGTCATCATCGCCATATCACTGTGGCAACTCATCCGTGCGGTAGGCGTATTGCTCGTTCGGGAAGCGCTGAACCCGCTGGATCATGCCGTGTTCCAGACGGTCTTTGGCATGATCATGACGTTGCTGATTGCGATGGAATTCAAGCACTCCATCATCCGCGTGATGCTTCGACGTGACCATATCGTGCAGGTGAAAACGGTCGTGCTGATCGCTTTGCTCGCGATTGCGCGCAAATTCATTATTCTTGATCCGAACACCGATCCGGAACGGATTGGAGCCTTGGCCGCTGCCCTTCTGGCTCTGGGCGGGGTCTATTGGCTCATGCGTCAGCGCGATGATCGGGTTGAAGTGGAAGGCTTGCCGGACTGACATTGACTGACGACGCTCTCACAGCGGGACGCCGAACAGACTCGATTGAAAGGGCTACAGGCCGGGTCGAGAGGGATCCTGCGGCGCGGACAGCCGCGGCGGTGAGCGACCTTTGCCCGCGATCCGCAGGCGTCCGGAAAGGCCGACAGCGGTGAGTCCGCGCGTCAGGATCGACTGTCTGATGTCGACGTGAAAGCTGCCCGTCGCACATTGCATCCGACCGTCTCTTGCGGGTCGGGTGGCACCGATCGGGACGGCGGGGAAAGGATCTCGTTGATTAGCGCATCGATCTCCTATGCGAAGTCTCTGACGCGAATTGACGACATTATTTTGGTGAGACTGTCGACAAAGTCGTCAATTCAAGCGCCAGATACGATGAAGCGTGAGGATTCTGGCTCGATGCCGGTCAATCATCATCAATGCGCTTGTCAATCAGGTAGCGACCGCGCTCGACGCCCGCGAGCAACGCTTCGTTCTCGGTCATCCAGTCGGGGCCGTCGGCCGCCGGCACGACCAGTTCGATGCGCTCGCCGCCGACATACACCTGCACCTCGTCGCGCCACGCGCCGCTGTCGTTGCGCCGCGCCCACACGCGGATCTCGTGGCCGCGATACGGGTCGCGAATCTGTGCGTCCTGTTGATGCTGCACGGTGGCCTCCAGTGCTTGTCTGCGATGACGATGCAAAAAGCGATGCAAAAAATGCGCGCTGCAAAGCCGCCGCGCGCCCCGTCGGCGCTGCGCGCACGCGCCGTGCCCGGTGCCGGCCGGCACGCGGCTTGCGTCCTCCCTGATTGCGCGTCGAACCGCTACCGGCACGCGCCGTGTGCACATGGGGCGCTTCCTCACCCGGCAATCGGACGGCGAACCGGGCACCGATGCCGTCCCTGTTTCGCCCCCGCGAACCGGCGAACCGGAATGCGCAGCGATCCGCCAGCCTGCGGATCGACCATCCCGACACTTCGCCAAGGAGTTTCGTGTGAACCAGACGACCGACCTGCTCTCCTATCTCGTGACGAGCCAACTGGCCACGCGCATGCGGTCCGGCGCATGGCTCACGACCGGTCAGCTCGTCGGCGCGCAGCGCGCGTGGCTCGCGTGCCATCACGCCGAACGCAGCTGGCTCGCCCGGATCAGGATCGCGAACGCGTCCGCGACGATCGCGCAAGGAATCTACGACATCGCGGTCGCGAACGGCGATCCCGACAACGGCGAACGCGTGCGGCTCGACGCGGATTCGCCGGAACTGCACGCGCTGCGCGCACGTTGCGATGCACTGTTGCAGCGCATCGACGGCGATCGGGACCTCGACCCGCAATGAGCGCGCGGAACCCCGATCGTGTAAAAACGACAGTCCCCGACCACCGGCATCCCGCCCAAGCCCCGTCGCACGGGAAACCGCGCCGCAGGCACGCGCGTTGCGGCGAAGCGCCGTCACCGATCGCCACCGCCCGCCCCGCGCCATGGACTCCACGCCGACCTTCGCTCCGCACATCTATTTCTGCGACGCCCGCCTCGTCGGGCCGCTCGACGCGTGGCCGCAGACGTTCGCGCGAATCGCGGGAATGGGCTTCGATCACGTGCTCGTCGGTGCATTCTGGGCCGCGGGCGTCGCCGGCTTTCCGCGCCACGTGGCCGATTTTCGCCGGCCGGCCCAACCGTTCGCGACACGCGCGAGCGCGCTCGAGACGTTCTCGCGGCTCGCGCAGCTCGCGCACGGCCACGGGCTGCGCCTGCTGCTCGAAGTCGTGCCGGATCGCATCGCGCGCGAGAACCCGCTGCGCGCCGAGCATCCGGACTGGTACGTCGAGCGTACGCACGACGACGCGCTGATCGATCCGCGCGGCACCGCACACGCACTGGACGTCGCGCACGCGAACCTTGGCGACGAGGCGGCACGCGACGCGCTGTCGGCGTGGTGGTGCGCGCACCTCGCCACCTTCGCGGATGCGGGCGCGGCCGGCTTCCTGATCGACGCGCCGCATCATCTGCCGGCCGACTGGTGGCCCGGCTGGCGCGCGGCGCTGCGCCGCGCGCGCCCGGATGTCGCGGTGCTGGCCGCCGTGCCCGGCCATGCGCGCGACGCGCTCGCGCAGCTCGAAGCGGCCGGGTTCGACGCAGTGTTTTCATCGGTGCGCTGGTGGGACCTGCGCGCACCGTGGTTCGCCGACGAACACCGGCTGCTGCGGCGCATCGGCTCGCCGATCGCGTTTCCCGACGCGCTCGACGGCCCGCGCCTCGCCGACGACTGGCCCGACGCGCCGGACGATACCGTCGCACGCGCGTACCGCCGCGCGCTGTGGACGGCCGCGGCCGTCGGCACCGGCTGGCTCGTGCCGATGGGCTTCGAGCACGGCGTCGCGCTGCCGCTGATGGCGCGCGACGCGGACGCCGGGCGCTATCGCGCCGCATTCGAGCGCGCGCGCTTCGACCTGTCCGGCACGATCGCCGATGCGAACGCATGGCGCCGCGCGACGCCCGTAGCAGCCGCGCGCGGCGAAATCGCGCAACTGAGCGCGCCCGGCGCACCCGCAACGGTGCTGCTGCGCGGCACCGGGCCGTCGCTCGAACACGACGAAGCGGCACTGCTGATCGCGTTGAATCCCGATCTAGACGCGGCGGTGACGGTCGATCCCGCGACGATCCTGCCCGGCGTACCGGGCGGATTCACACGCGTCGTCACGCAGCATGGCGCGCAAACCCACCCGCCGGCCGCGCTCGAACCCTTCACGCTCGGGCCCGGCGCGTACGCGATGCTGCATGCGTGGCAGGCGCCGCCCGTCACGACGCTTCCCGACGATGCGCGCGAGCGCACGGCGCTGTCCGATGCACTCGTGGCCGACCGGATCGCGATCGAGCGCGTCGAGCCGTCGGTCGATGGCGGCCGCTTCGCGGTCAAGCGCGTGATCGGCGAACCGCTCGTTGTACGCGCATCGATCTTCTCGGACGGGCACGCGCATCTGGCGGCCGCGCTGCAGTGGCGCGCGGACGGCGAAGACGGCTGGCGCGAAGTGCCGTTCGAAGCCGAACCGAACGACCGCTGGCACGCGTGCGTCACGCTCGATCAGCTCGGCCGCCACGCCTTTCGCGTGATCGCGTGGCGCGACGACTGGGCGTCGCTGGTCGACGACGTCGCGAAGAAACACGCGGCCGGCCAGGACGTGACACTCGAACTGCGCGAAGCGCAGCTGCTGCTCGCGACCGCGCTCAAGCTCGCCGAGCCGGCCGATGCACGCGCGGTCGCGCAGATGGAACGCCTCGTCGCCGAGTTCAAGGACGCGCCGGCCGACGCCCGCCTCGCGCTGCTCGGCGCGGCGCCGCTCGCCGATGCGTTCGCGGCGCTGCGCTACCGCCCGTTCGTCACGCACGACGAAACCACCTACCCGGTCGACGTCGAGCGCCGCGCGGCGCGCTTCTCGAGCTGGTACGAGATGTTCCCGCGCTCGGCGAGCAACGATCCGCATCGGCACGGCACGTTCGACGACGTGATCGCGCAACTGCCGCGCATCCGCGACATGGGTTTCGACGTGCTGTATTTCCCGCCGATCCACCCGATCGGCATGGCCGCGCGCAAGGGCCGCAACAACAGCCTGACAGCCGGCCCCGACGATGTCGGCAGCCCGTACGCGATCGGCTCGCCCGACGGCGGACACACGGCCGTGCATCCGCAGCTCGGCACGCTCGCGTCGTTCCGCACGCTGGTCGATGCCGCGCGCGCGCACGGGCTCGAGATCGCGCTGGATTTCGCGATCCAGTGCTCGCCCGACCACCCGTGGCTCGCCGCGCATCCGGGCTGGTTCGCGTGGCGGCCCGACGGTTCGCTGCGCTTTGCGGAGAATCCGCCGAAGCGCTACCAGGACATCGTGAACCCCGATTTCTACGCGCCGGATGCACTGCCCGGCGTGTGGCTCGCGTTGCGTGACGCCGTGCTGTTCTGGGTCGACGCGGGCGTGCGGATCTTCCGCGTCGACAACCCGCACACGAAGCCGCTGCCGTTCTGGGCATGGATGATCGACGACGTGCGCGGCCGGCATCCGGACGTCGTGTTCCTGTCCGAAGCGTTTACGCGGCCGGGCATGATGTACCGGCTCGCGAAAATCGGTTTCTCGCAGTCGTACACGTACTTCACGTGGCGCGAGTCGAAGCGCGAATTCATCGATTACCTGACCGAGCTTGCGACCGGCCCCGCGCGCGAATTCTTCCGGCCGAACTTCTTCGTCAACACGCCCGATATCAACCCGCGCCACCTGCAGAACGCGCCGCGCACGCAGTTCGTGATCCGCGCGGCGCTCGCGGCGACGCTGGCCGGTTCATGGGGCATGTACTCGGGCTTCGAGCTCGGCGAATCGGCGCCCCTGCCGAACAGCGAGGAATACGCGAACGCGGAGAAGTACGAACTGCGCGCGCGCGACTGGAGCCTCGCCGCGCACATCGGTACAGAAGTCGCGCGGCTGAACCGCGCACGGCGCGAGCACCCGGCGCTGCAGACGCACCTCGGCATCACGTTCGCCGACGCGGACAACGACATGGTGCTGGTGTTCGTCAAGGCCACACCTGCGTTCGACAGCGTGATCGTCGTCGCGATCAGCATCGACCCGTGGCATCCGCAGGCCGCGAACTTCACGCTCGATTCAGCGCTGTGGCGCGGCTTCGGGCTCGTCGACGGCGAACCGCTCGATGCGCTCGAACAGGACGCCGCGCAAGCGGAAACGTGGCGCGGGCATCGCCAGTACGTGTCGCTCGATCCACATGTGCGGCCGTACGCAATCTGGCGGCTCGCGCCGTCTCCGGGCGCCGCGCGGGCGGCGGCGCCGATGTCGGACCACGCCCGATCCCCTTCGGGAGCCCACGCATGATGAAACGAGAAGATTCCCTCGACGACGTGCGCCGCGCGCAGTTCCCGTCGCTCGCGCCGGCCGGCACGCCGCGCCGGCGCCGTGCGCGCCGCCGCGCACCCGCGCTCTGCGCGGACGACCCGCTGTGGTACAAGGACGCGATCATCTACCAGGTGCACGTGAAGTCGTTCTACGACTCGAACAACGACGGCATCGGCGATTTCCCGGGCCTGATCGCGAAGCTCGACTACATCGCCGAACTCGGCGTCGACACGGTCTGGCTGCTGCCGTTCTACCCGTCGCCGCGCCGCGACGACGGCTACGACATCGCCGATTACCGCGACGTGCATCCCGACTACGGCACGCTCGCCGACGTGCGGCGCTTCATCCGCGAAGCGCATGCGCGCGGCATCCGCGTGATCACCGAGCTCGTGATCAACCACACGTCGGACCAGCATCCGTGGTTCCAGCGCGCGCGCCGCGCGAAGCCGGGCTCGATGCACCGCGACTACTACATGTGGTCCGACACCGACACGAAATACGCGGGCACGCGGATCATCTTCCTCGATACGGAAACGTCGAACTGGACGCACGATCCGGTCGCCGGCCAGTACTACTGGCACCGCTTCTATTCGCACCAACCCGACCTGAATTTCGACAACCCGGCCGTCGTGCGCGAGGTCATGCAGGTGATGCGCTTCTGGCTCGACCTCGGCATCGACGGGCTGCGGCTCGACGCGGTGCCCTATCTCGTCGCACGCGAAGGTACGAACAACGAGAACCTGCCGGAAACGCACGCGATCCTGAAGCGGATCCGCGCGACCATCGACGCCGAGTATCCGAACCGGATGCTGCTCGCGGAAGCGAACCAGTGGCCGGAAGACGTGCAGGAATATTTCGGCGACGAGGACGAATGCCACATGGCGTTCCACTTCCCGCTGATGCCGCGCATCTACATGTCGATCGCGAGCGAGGACCGCTTCCCGATCGTCGACATCATGCGGCAGACGCCTGCGCTCGCGCCGAGCAACCAGTGGGCCGTGTTCCTGCGCAACCACGACGAACTGACGCTCGAGATGGTGACCGATTCGGAGCGCGACCTGCTGTGGCAGACCTATGCGAGCGACCGGCGCGCGCGGCTGAACCTCGGCATCCGGCGCCGGCTCGCGCCGCTGATGGAACGCGACCGGCGACGCATCGAACTGATCAATTCGCTGCTGCTGTCGATGCCCGGCACGCCCGTCATCTACTACGGCGACGAGCTCGGGATGGGCGACAACATCCACCTCGGCGACCGCGACGGCGTGCGCACGCCGATGCAGTGGTCGTCGGACCGCAACGGCGGCTTCTCGCGCGCCGACCCCGAACTGCTGGTGCTGCCGCCCATCATGGGTTCGCTGTACGGCTATGACGCGGTCAACGTCGAGGCGCAGACGCGCGACCCGCATTCGCTGCTGAACTGGACGCGCCGCATCCTGTCGACGCGCCGCGCGTCGCAGGCGTTCGGGCGCGGCACGATCCGCTTCCTGCGCCCGGAGAACCGCAAGGTGCTCGCGTACCTGCGCGAGCTCGACGGCGACGATCCGGTGCTGTGCGTCGCGAACCTGTCGCGCGCGTCGCAGGCGGTCGAGCTCGACCTGTCCGAATTCGCGGGCCGCGTGCCGATCGAGATGACGTCGGATTCGCCGTTTCCGCCGATCGGCCAGCTCCCGTATCTCCTCACCTTTCCGCCGTACGGGTTCCTGTGGTTCGTGCTCGCCGAGCACGGGCGCGAACCGTCGTGGCGGCAGCCGCATGCAGAGCCGCTGCCCGAATACGTGACGCTCGTGATGCGGCGCGACGAGGCGCGGCCGGACGTCGCGCAACTGCACACGCTCGCGCACGATGCACTGCCGTCGTGGCTCGCGCGGCGGCGCTGGTTCGCGTCGAAGGATCGCACGATCGGCGACGCGCGGCTGAACGTCGTCACGCCGGTGCCGGGCGAGCCGTTCCAGTACGCGGAGGCATGGGTCACCTCCGGCCGGCATGGCGACGTCGAACGCTACGTCGTGCCGCTTGCGGCCGCGTGGGGCGGCGAGACCTCGCAGCCGCTGTTCGCGCAGCTCGCGCTGGCGCGCGTACGGCGCGGCCACACGGTCGGCTACCTGACCGACGCGTTCGCGCTGCCGTCATTCGCACGCGGGATGCTGCGCAAGCTGCGCGACGGCGCGACGGTGCCGACCACAGACGGCGGACGGCTCGAATTCCTGCCGGAAGACGCGCTCGCCGCGCTCGATCCCGGCGACGACGCCGAAGTGCGCTGGCTCGCGGCCGAGCAGAGCAACAGCTCGCTCGTGATCGGCGACGCGATCGTGCTGAAGCTGGTGCGCAAGGTCGCGCACGGCGTGCACCCCGAAGCGGAAATGAGCCGATACCTGACGCGGATCGGCTATGCGAACACCGCGACGCTCGCGGGCGAAGTCGTGCACGTCGATCCGGACGGCACGCCGCACACGGTCGCGATCCTGCAGCGCTATGTCGACAACCAGGGCGACGCGTGGACGCGTTCGTTCGACTTCCTGCGGCGCGCGATCGACGAGCTCGCGCTGCCGGCCGCCGACGAAGAAGAAGCGGCCGAAGAGGACGAAGAACCCGAGGCGCTGCTCGGTTATGCGTCATTCGCGGGCATCGTCGGCACGCGGCTCGGCCAGCTGCACGTCGCGCTCGCGCAGCCGTCCGACGATCCCGCGTTCGCGCCAGAACGCGCGACGCCCGACCATGTCGACGGCTGGTGCGCGGACGCGATCGCGTCGTTCGAGCAAGCGCTCGACGTGCTGCGCACGCGGCTCGATGCGCTCGATCCCGTGATGCGCGCTTCCGCCGACGTCCTGCTCGCGTCCCGCGACGCGGCCGTGCGCGCGCTCGGCGAACTCGTGCCGCGCACGCTCGATGCGCAATGCACGCGGATTCACGGCGATTTCCATCTCGGCCAGGTGCTCGACGTGCAGGGCGATGCGCTGCTGATCGACTTCGAGGGCGAACCGGCGCGCCCGCTCGACCGGCGCCGCGCGAAATCGCATCCGCTGCGCGACGTCGCCGGTCTCCTGCGCTCGCTGTCGTACGTGAGCGCGATCGCGCAATTCGCGATCGAGAAGGCGCCGCCGCAGGCGGCCGGCCGCAAGCGCGCGCTGTTCGACCGCTTCGGGCAGGCCGCCGCCGATCGCTTCGTCGAATGCTATCGCGCGGCCGCCGAGCTGGCGCCCGCGCGCTTCGTCGACCCGCGCTACGCCGATCGCCTGCTCGCGCTGTTCCTGATCGACAAGGCGTCGTACGAGCTGTGCTACGAAGCCGCGAACCGGCCCGACTGGCTGAGCGTGCCGGTCGGCGGGCTCGCGGCGCTCGTCGAACGCCTGCTCGACGACGGCAGCACACCCGACGACGGAGGCACGCGATGACCGATACGCTGTTCGAACGCGCCGATATCGATGCGCTGCTCGCCGGCCGCCATCCCGATCCGTTCGCATGCCTCGGCCCGCACGGGCAAGCCGACCGGATCGTCGTGCGCGCGCTGCTGCCCGGCGCCGAACGCGTGCGCGCGCTGTCGCCGGACGGCGACGAACTCGGCGCGCTCGCGTGCGTCGATCGCGCCGGCTGCTTCGCGGGAACGATCGCACGCAACGGCGATGTTTCCCGTTACCGGCTCGCGATCGACTGGCCTGACGCGCGGCAGGTGACCGACGACGCGTATGCGTTCGGCACGCTGCTCGACGACGCGGCGCTCGCGCGTTTCTCGGCCGGCGACCCGGCTGCCGTGCTCGACTGCCTCGGCGCGACGCCCGCGCGCATCGACGATATCGACGGCGTGCGTTTCGCGGTATGGGCGCCGAACGCGCAGCGCGTGTCGGTGGTCGGCAATTTCAACGCGTGGGACGGGCGCCGTCATCCGATGCGGCTGCGGCGGCCGTCGGGCGTGTGGGAGCTGTTCGTGCCGGGCATCGGCGCGGGCGAGCACTACAAGTACGAGCTGCGCGCGCCCGACGGGCGCGTGCTGCCGAACAAGGCCGATCCGTGTGCACGCGCGACCGAAGCGCCGCCGCACACGGCGTCCGTCGTCGCCGACGTCGCGGCGCTCGACGCGTTCGCATGGCACGACCACGGCTGGATGCACGCGCGGCCGCACACTGACCGCTACCGCGTGCCGTGGTCGATCTACGAGGTGCATGCGGAATCGTGGCAGCGCGTGCCCGAGGAGATGGACCGCAGCGCGACGTGGGACGAGCTTGCCGAGCGGCTGATTCCGTACGTGCAGGGGATGGGCTTCACGCACGTCGAGTTCATGCCGATCGCCGAATACCCGTTCGGCGGCTCGTGGGGCTACCAGCCGCTCGCGCAGTTCGCGCCGTCGGCGCGCTTCGGGCCGGTCGACGGCTTCGCGCGGTTCGTCGACCGCGCGCATGCGGCCGGCATCGGCGTGATCGTCGACTGGGTGCCCGCGCACTTCCCGGACGACCCGCACGGCCTCGCGCAGTTCGACGGCAGCGCGCTGTACGAGCACGCCGATCCGCGAGAAGGCTTGCATCCCGACTGGCACACGTGCGTGTTCAACGTCGGGCGCACCGAAGTCGGCGCGTTCCTCGTCGCGTCGGCGCTCGCGTGGGCGCGCCGGTATCACGTCGACGGCATCCGCGTCGATGCGGTCGCGTCGATGCTGTACCGCGACTATTCGCGCAAGGAAGGCGAATGGGTGCCGAACGTGCACGGCGGCCGCGAGAACCTCGAATCGGTCGCGTTCCTGCGCCTGCTGAACGATACGATGCACGGTGCGGCCGCACCGGCCGGCGTCGTCACCGTCGCCGAGGAATCGACCGCGTGGCCGGGCGTCACCGCGCCGACCGGCGACGGCGGGCTCGGCTTCGACTTCAAGTGGAACATGGGATGGATGCACGACACGCTCGCGTATCTGCGCGAGGACCCCGTGCACCGCCGCTATCACCACGACCGGATGACGTTCGGGCTCATCTATGCGTTCTCCGAGCGCTTCGTGCTGCCGCTGTCGCACGACGAGGTCGTGCACGGCAAGGGCTCGCTCGTCACGAAAATGCCGGGCGACGCATGGCAGAAGCTCGCGACGCTGCGCGCGTATTTCGGCTTCATGTGGGCGCACCCCGGCAAGAAGCTGCTGTTCATGGGCAACGAATTCGCGCAATGGGCCGAGTTCGCGCACGACGCGACGCCGCACTGGGACCTGCTCGACGCGCCCGCGCATCGCGGCGTGCAACGGCTCGTGCGCGACCTGAACCGCGCGTATGCGGCCGAACCGGCGCTGCATGCGCTCGACTGCCACGCGGCCGGCTTCGCCTGGCTGATCGGTGACGATCGCGACAACAGCGTGTTCGCGTTCGCGCGCCGCGACGAGGCCGGGCACATGGTGGTCGCCGTCTGCAACTTCACGCCGGTGCCGCGCACCGGCTACCGCGTCGGCCTGCCCGCGCCCGGACCGTGGCGCGAATTGATGAACACCGATGCCGCATCGTACGGCGGCACCAACGCCGGCAACGACGGTACTGTGCAAGCCGAGGCCGTCCCCGCGCACGGCGAGGCGTGGTCGGCCACGCTGCGCCTGCCGCCGCTCGCCACGCTGTGGCTGAGCCCCGCCTGATTTCCCGCGCCTTCGACACGGAGATTCGCCCCCATGCCGACCGCCCTGCCTGCCCGTCTCGAATCCGGCCGCAGCTATCCGCTCGGCGCGACCTGGGACGGTCTCGGGACCAACTTCGCGGTGTTTTCCGCGCACGCGCAGCGCATCCAGCTCTGCGTGTTCGATCCGACCGGCCGCAAGGAACTCGCGCGCCTCGACCTGCCCGAGTGCACCGACGAGGTGTGGCACGGCTACCTGCCCAACGCGCATCCGGGCACCGTGTACGGGTTTCGCGCGGACGGCCCGTACCAGCCGCAGAACGGCCATCGCTTCAATCCGACCAAGCTGCTGCTCGACCCGTACGCGCGCAAGCTCGTCGGCCACTTCCGCTGGTCGGACGCGCTGTTCGGCTATCGCGTCCATTCGAACCGCGCGGACCTGTCGATGGACCGCCGCGACTCGGCGCCCGCGATGCCGAAGTGCGTGGTGGTCGACGAGGCGTTCGACTGGGGTAACGACCGGCGCCCGCGCGTGTCGTGGCGCAACACGGTGATCTACGAGACCCACGTGCGCGGCGCGTCGATGCGGCGCGCCGGGTTGCGCCCGCCCGAACGCGGCACCTTCTCGGCGTTCGCGCATCCGGCGTTCATCGATCATCTGCTGTCGATCGGCGTGACGACGGTCGAGCTGCTGCCCGTCCACGCGTTCCTGCAGCAGCGCGCGCTGGTGAACCGCGGGCTGCGCAACTACTGGGGCTACGACACGGCCGCGTTCTTCGCGCCGGAGCCCGCGTATCTCGCGACGCGGCGGCTCGACGAGATGCGCATCGCGATCCGCCAGCTTCATGCGGCCGGCATCGAGGTCGTGCTCGACGTCGTCTACAACCATACCTGCGAGGGCAACCAGCTCGGCCCGACGCTGTCGTGGCGTGGCCTCGACAACGCGAGCTACTACCGCCTCGTGCCGGGCGACCACCGCCTGCATGTCGACGAGACGGGCTGCGGCAACACGCTGAACCTGTCGCACCCGCGCGTCGTGCAGATGGTGATGGATTCGCTGCGCTACTGGGCCAGCGCATTCAACGTCGACGGCTTCCGCTTCGATCTCGGCGTGACGCTCGGCCGCGAGGAGCACGGCTTCGATCCCGGCGCGGGTTTTTTCGACGCGTTGCGGCAGGACCCGCTGCTCTCGCAACGCAAGCTGATCACCGAGCCGTGGGATCTCGGCCCCGGCGGCTACCAGCTCGGCCGTCACCCGCCCGGCTTCGCCGAATGGAACGACCGCTTTCGCGACACCGTGCGGTGTTTCTGGCGCGGCGACGCCGGCCAGCGGCCCGAGCTCGCCGCGCGGCTCGCGGGGTCGGCGGACCTGTTCAACCACCAGCGGCGCCATACGTGGGCATCGGTCAATTTCGTCACCGCGCACGACGGCTTCACGCTCGCCGATCTCGTGTCGTATGCGGCGAAACACAACGACGCGAACGGCGAGGACAACCACGACGGTCACGGCGGCAACTGCAGCGCGAACTGGGGCGTCGAAGGGCCGACCGACGATCCGGCGATCCGCGCCGTGCGCGCGCGCGTCGCGCGCTCGATGCTCGCGACGCTGTTCACCGCGCTCGGCACGCCGATGCTCGTCGCCGGCGACGAATTCGGCCGCACGCAGCACGGCAACAACAACGCGTACTGCCAGGATAACGAAATGTCGTGGCTCGACTGGGATCTGGCGCGCAGCGACGAAGCCGTGACGCTGATGCGCTTCGTGTCGCGGCTCGCCGCGCTGCGGCGCATGTATCCGGTGATGTCGGCGCCGCGCTATCCGTCGGGCGATCGCGACGGCGCGCCGGGAATGGCCGAGATCGGCTGGTTCGACGAGCGCGGCGATGCGCTGACCGTGCCCGCGTGGCAGGACCGCGAGCGCCGCGCGCTGACGATGCGGCGTGTCGGCACGGGCCGCACCGGCCGCACCGAGGCGCTGCTCGTGATACTGAACGCGTCGTCCGAGACGATCACTTTCGCGCCGCCCGCGCCCGTGCTCGATTATCGCGTGCTGGTCGACTCGGCCACGCCGGACGCCGGCCCGCGCGCGTGGCCGGCCGACGGTCTCGAGGTCGCCGCGCACGCGGCCGCGATCGCGGTCGCGCCCGTGACGCCGCCCGGCCCGCCTTCGTGAGGATCGCCATGACGTCAGGTTCCGCCCGTCCACCCGGCACGCACGCGTTCGAATCGTCGTTCGGCGCGACCTGCATCGATGCCGATCACACGCGCTTCCGGTTGTGGGCGCCCGCGAGCCGCACGGCCGCCGTCGAGCTGCACGACCAGCGCGACCACACGTTCGCGATGACACCCGTCGGCGACGGCTGGTTCGAGGCGGTCGCGCCGTGCGGCCCCGGCACGCTGTATCGCTACCGGCTCGACGGCGAGCTCGCGGTGCCCGATCCCGCGTCGCGCTTCCAGCCTGCCAGCGTGCACGGCCCGAGCCAGGTCGTCGATCCGGCCGCGTATCGCTGGTGCCACGACGCGTGGCGCGGCCGCCCGTGGCACGAGACGGTGCTGTACGAGTTGCACGTCGGCGCGTGCGGCGGCTACGCGAGCGTCGCGCGGCGCCTGCCGGCCATCGCCGCGCTCGGCGTGACCGCGATCGAGCTGATGCCCGTCAATGCGTTCCCCGGCGCGCGCAACTGGGGCTACGACGGCGTGCTGCCGTTCGCGCCCGACGCGTCGTACGGACGGCCCGAGGAACTGAAGGCGCTGGTCGATGCCGCGCACGGGCTCGGGCTGCAGGTGTTCCTCGACGTCGTCTACAACCACTTCGGCCCCGAAGGCAACCTGCTGCCGCGCTACGCGCCCGCGTTCTTCCGCGCGGACCGGCAGACCGCGTGGGGGCCCGCGATCGACTTTTCGCGCGCGCAGACGAGTGCATTTTTCATCGGGAACGCGTTGTACTGGCTCGACGAATACCGTTTCGACGGGTTGCGCATCGACGCCGCGCACGCGATCGACAACGACGCGTGGCTGCGCGAACTCGCGCGCCGCGTGCGCGCGTATGCGGGCGACGCGCGCCACGTGCACCTGGTGCTCGAGAACGAGCGCAATACGGCGAGCCTGCTCGGGCCCGGCGGCTTCGACGCACAGTGGAACGACGACTTCCACAACAGCGCGCACGTGCTGCTGACCGGCGAGCGCGCCGGCTACTACCGCGCTTACGCCGATGCGCCGCTGCGCCATTTCGCGCGCACGCTCGGCGAAGGCTTCGCGTACCAGGGCGAACCGTCGCCGCTGCACGACGGCGCCGCGCGCGGCGAGCCGAGTGCGCACCTGCCGCCGACCGCGTTCGTCACGTTCCTGCAGAACCACGACCAGATCGGCAACCGCGCGTTCGGCGAACGGCTGCGCGCGCTCGCGAACGACGATGCGGTGCGCGCAGCCACCGCGCTGATGCTGCTCGCGCCGCCGATCCCGCTGCTGTTCATGGGCGAGGAAGACGGCAGCACGCAGCCGTTCCAGTTCTTCACCGACTATCGCGGCGCGCTCGCCGACGCCGTGCGCGAAGGCCGGCGCCGCGAATTCGCGGCGTTTCCCGCGTTCGCCGACGCCGTGCATCGCGCCGCGATTCCCGATCCGAACGACATCGCGACGTTCGTCCGCTCGTCGGCGAGCCACCCGGCCGACGACACCTGGCCCGACGCCGCCGCATGGCGACGCTTCTATCGCAGCGCGCTGACGGTTCGCGCAGCACTCGTGACGCCGCACCTGGCCGGCGCGCGCGCGCTCGGCGTCGACCTGCTCGCGGGCGACGGCAATCCGCCGGCGCTCGTCGCGCGCTGGCGTCTCGGCGACGGCAGCACGCTGACGATCGCGCTGAACCTCGGTTCGCACGACGCGGCGCTGCCCGCGCTGCCGGTCGGCAAGATCGTGTTCGAGACGCCGCCGCGCGCGCGCGACCGGCTGCCCGACCAGCGGCTGCCGCCACGGACCTGCATCGCGTGGCGCGACGGCGCAGTCAATCACGATGCGCTCAATCACCGCGCGAACGGGCGGAGGCGATCATGACGACCGACGTCTCGATCGCGGAACTCGCCCGTGCGGCCGGACTGGACACCGACTGGACCGACGCGGGCGGCGTCGCGCGGCGGGTGGACGACGAAGCGCTCGTCGCGCTGGTCGATGCGCTCGGCTGGCCGTGCGGCACGGCGATCCAGCGGGTCGACAGCGCGGCGGCGCTCGCCGATGCGAACGCGGAGGCGCCGCGCATCGTCACCGGCGACGCGGGCCTGCCGCTGATGCTGCCGGCGACGATCGCGCCGCCTGGCGCGCGCTTCCGGATCGCGCTCGAGACCGGCGGGCATGTCGACGGACGCGTAGACGCGCACGGCACGCTGCCGCCACTCGCGATGCCCGGCTATCACGTGCTCGACATCGAAGATCAGCGCATCGGGCTCGCGATCGCACCGCCGCGCGCCCGCCCGTTCGATGCGCGCGCAGCAGGCGCCGACAGCCGCTGGGGCATCGCAGCCCAACTCTACAGCCTGCGCCGCACCGGCGACGACGGTGCGGGCGACTACACCGCGCTCGCGCGGCTGGCCGCGCACGCGGCGCGGCACGGCGCGCAAGCGGTGGCGATCAGCCCGACGCACGCCGGCTATCCGGCGCTACCCACACATGACAGCCCGTATTCGCCGTCGTCGCGGCGCTGGCACAACGTCGCGTATCTCGACTGCGACGCGGTGCCGGGCGCCGAAGCCGCGCGTCACGTGCCCGACGCGGCCAATGCGATCGACATGCCGCTGATCGACTGGCCGCGCGTACTGCCGATGAAGCTGCGCCGCCTGCGCGCGCACTTCGATGCATGGCGCGCCGGCGACGATCCATCGCGCGACGCGTTCCAGCGGTTTCGCGCGACGGGCGGCGCGGCGCTCGACGCACATGCGCGCTTCGATGCGCTGCAGGCGTTCTGCATCGAACACGGGATCGGTGCGGACTGGCGGCATTGGCCGGCGCCGTGGCGCATGCCGGCCTCGGCCGAGGTCGACGCCTTCGCGCACGCGCATGCCGACACGATCGCGTTCCATGCATTCCTGCAATGGTGCGCGGCGCGCGCGCTCGGCGACGCCCAGCACGTGGCGCGCGGCGCCGGCATGGCGACCGGGCTGATCGCCGATCTCGCGGTCGGCTCCGATCGGGCCGGCAGCGACGCGTGGGCGCACGGCCCGACGCTGCTGCGCGGCGTGTCGCTCGGCGCGCCGCCCGACCTGTTCAATGCGGCCGGCCAGGCGTGGGGCGTGACGACGTGGACGCCCGCCGCGCTGCGTGCGGACGGTTTCGCGCCGTTCGTCGAGTTGTTGCGCGCCGCGTTCGCGCATGCGGGCGGCATCCGCATCGATCACGTGCTCGGCTTCGCGCGGATATGGATCGTGCCGGACGGCGGCACGCCGCGCGACGGCGCGTACCTGCGCTATCCGGTCGACGACCTCGTGCGGCTCGTCGCGCTCGAAGCGGCCCGCCATCGCGCAATCGCGATTGGCGAGGATCTCGGCACGGTGCCGGCCGGTTTTCGCGAGCGGCTCGGCGCGCAGGGCATCGCGGGAACGCGCGTGCTGTGGTTCGAGCGCGACGCGAGCGGCGCGTTCCGGCCGCCGTCGGCGTGGGATCGCGATGCGATCGCAATGACGTCGACGCATGATTTGCCGACCGTGGCCGGCTGGTGGCGTGGGGTCGATCTGGGGTGGCGGCGGGTGGCGGCCGACGCCGCGAAACAGCGCAACGCAGCGGGCGCGCACGATGTGGCCGGCACCGCGCCGAGCGATGCGAGTGCGCATGACTCGAACGAAATCGTGCAACACGCAGCGCTCGGGCACGACGCCGTGCCCCGCACGGAAGCAGGCAGCACCGCGCCCGCCATGCCCCCGCCTGCGTCCCATTCCGACCTGATCGCCGCCCAGGCGGAACGCGCAACCGAACGCGCGGCGCTGTGGCGCGCGTTGCAGCACGCGGGCTGTGCGCCCGCCGACCGTGCTGTCCCGCCGGCCAGCGCGCCGCCCGTTGGCGCCATACTCGCGTACGTCGCGCGCAGCCCGTCGCCGCTCGCGATCCTGCCGCTCGAGGATCTGCTCGCGCTGGACGCGCAGCCGAACCTGCCGGGGCCGCCGTGCGGCCATCCGAACTGGCGGCAGCGCCTGCCGCGCGCGATCGACGCGCTATTCGACGCCGACGTGCGCGAACGCATCGCGGCCATCGTGCACGCACGCCGTTCGCGCGAGCGCGGCCCATGACACCGCGCGCGACGCTGCGGCTGCAGTTGCATGCGGGCTTCACGTTCGACGACGCAGCCGCACATGTCGACTACTTCGCGCGGCTCGGCGTGAGCCACCTGTACCTGTCACCGGTCTCGACGGCCGAACCCGGTTCGCTGCACGGCTACGACACCGTCGACTACGGCGCGCTCAGTGCCGAACTCGGCGGCGAGGCCGGCTTCGTCCGGCTCGTCGACGCGCTGCGCGCACGCGGCCTCGGCCTGATCGTCGACATCGTGCCGAACCACATGGGCGTCGGCGGATCGTCGAACGGCTGGTGGAACGACGTGCTCGAATGGGGGCCCGCGAGCCCGTACGCAAGCTACTTCGACATCGACTGGCATCCGCCCGACGCGACGCTCGACGGCAAGGTACTGCTGCCCTGCCTCGGCGCACCGTACGGCGACGCGCTCGCGGCCGGCGACATCGCGCTCGGCGCCGATCCGGCCACCGGGCGCTTCTTCGTTGCGTGCCCGGGCAGAAGGCTGCCGGTCGCCGCCGCCACCTATGCGGACATCCTGCGCGTCGCGAACCGCGCGGACCTGAACGCGCTCGCCGAACGCTTCGACGCCGCGCCGGCACGCGACAGCGCGCGGCTGGCCGCCGCGCACGCGGCGTTGCGCGATTACGCGGCCGCGCACGGCCCGCATGCGCTCGACGCGGTGCTGCGCGGCGCCGATCCGCGCCGTGCGCGCTCGCGCGCGTGCCTGCACCGGTTGCTCGAACGCCAGCACTACCGGCTCGCGTGGTGGCGCACGGCCGCCGACGAACTGAACTGGCGGCGCTTCTTCGACATCGCGACGCTCGCGGCCATGCGCGTCGACGACGATGCAGTGTTCGACGCCGTCCATGCGCTGCCGTTGCGCCTGCATGCGGCCGGGCTCGTCGACGGCGTGCGTGTCGATCACGTCGACGGCCTCGCCGATCCGCGCGCGTACTGCCGCCGGCTGCATGCGCGACTCGCCGCGCAGCGCGACGCGCGGCCGTATGTCGTGGTCGAGAAGATCCTCGCGCGCAGCGAGACGCTGTGCGCCGACTGGGCCGTCGATGGCACGACCGGCTACGACTTCATGAACGACGTCGGCGCGCTGCTGCACGATCCGGCCGGCGCCGCGCCGCTGGCCGCGCACTGGGCGGCTATTTCAGGTTCGTCGCGCACGTTCGCGCAGGAGGCGCTCGACGGCAAGCGGCGCGTGCTGATGCGTCAGCTCGCCGTCGAGCATGCGCGCGTCGCGCGTGCGTTGCACGGCATTGCGCGCGCCTCGCCCGCGACGCGCGACGTCAGCCTGATCGCGATTCAGCGCGTGCTGCGCGAACTCGCGGTGCGGCTGCCCGTGTACCGGATGTATCCGGCGCGGGACGACGAGCCGTCGAACGCCGACCGCCGGGTGCTCGCGCATGCCTATGAACGCGCATGCGCGGCCGTCGATCCGGCCGACCGTTACGCGCTCGACCGCGTCGCCGCGTGGCTCGGGTTGCCGGTCGTGCACGTGCCGCGTGCGGACGCCACCGCGCTGCAGGCAGCGCGCGTCGCATTTGCGCAGCTCACCGCGCCGCTGGCCGCGAAGGGCGTCGAGGATACGGCCAACTATCGCTACGGCCGGCTGCTGTCGCGCAACGAGGTCGGCGCCGACGCGGACGACTTCAGCCTGTCGCGCGGCGCATTCCATGCGCGCAACCGGCGCCGCGCGCGCACCATGCCGCATACGCTCGTCGCAACAGCCACGCACGACCACAAGCGCGGCGAGGATGCGCGTGCGCGACAGGCCGTGCTCAGCGAGATGCCCGACGCGTGGCGCGCGGTGTCGCTCGACTGGTCCGCGCTCAACCTGTCGCATCGCGGCGGCGCGCAGCGCGACCTTGCGTGGGCGCCGGGGCCGGCCGCCGAGGCGACGCTGTATCAGACGCTCGTCGGCTGCTGGCCGCCGGAACTCGCACCCGACGATGCAACGGCTCTCGCGGCGCTCGCCGACCGCGTGGTGCGGTGGCAGACGAAGGCACTGCGCGAAGCGAAGCAGCATACGGACTGGCTCGCGCCCGATGCGGACTACGAGCGCGGTTGCGAAGCGTTCGTTCGCGCAATCCTGACGCCGCGCGGCGCCGGCGATTTCGTGCACCGGCTGCATGCGTTCGTCGCGCGGATCGCGCCGGCCGGCGTCGTCAACAGCCTCACGCAGGCCGTGCTGCGGATGGCGTCGCCCGGCGTGCCCGATCTCTATCAAGGTACCGAGCTATGGGACCACTCGCTCGTCGATCCGGACAATCGGCGCGACGTGCCGTTCGCGACGCTCGCGGCCGAACGGGTCGACGGGCCGGTCGCGTCGTACCTGCCCGCATGGCCCGATGCGCGCGTGAAACGGGCGCTGGTCGAGCGGATGCTGGCGCTGCGCGCGCGGTGGCCGGCGACGTTTGCTGATGGGGCGTATGTCCCGTTGCGCGTGCGCGGCAAGCTCGGGCGTCATGCGGTTGCGTTCGCGCGGTGCGACGATGCGGCCACCGTGGTGATCGTGACGACGCGGCTCGCGTGCCGGCTGCTCGGCGAAGCGCCCGGGTTGCCGCGTGTCGAGCCCACGCTATGGGGCGATACGGCGGTCGTGCTGCCGCGCGGAGCCGACGGGCCGTGGTCGGACTGGCTGAATGCGCAGGACGAAATCGACGCGGCGGGCGGCTTGCTCAGGCTCGATCGCTGTCTGGCTGCGATGCCGGTTGCGGTGCTCGTTGCGGCGCATGCCGGCGATTGAAACCCGCTTGGACGTGGGTAGCACGTGCCGTACCGGAATCGATTTTGCGCAAATCACGCCGCAGATAATCGATTTTGGACGCCCGTAATCGATTTCCGACCGAAACTGCCGTCCGTAATCGATTTTGTGCAGGCCCCGATACCGCTTGCATCTTACGACCACTCTTCCGGCGGCAACGCGCCGCCGTCGTCCTCCCAAAGCGGCTTGCCCGCCGCGTCGCCGCCGCTCGTGGTCACTGGCCCGCTCGCGCCGCGTTCCTGCCGCCGCCGCGTCTCGCGCGACGTTGCCTTGGCCGCCCGCGTATGCGTCGGCGTCGGCGTATGCTGCCCGCCGCCGCGACGCTCGTCGGCCGATCCCGGATCCTTCTTCGTCTGTCGCGCATTCGAAACCGCGTTCATCTTGCTTCTCCCGTGTCATAAAAACCGGTCGAACGATCGCAGCAATTTCGATGCCGCCGCCAGGCAAGCATGTTGCTATGCGTACTTACCCCGTATCCATTCCCGGAGATGACGATGCCGACAGACTGCAACACGCCGCCCGCCACGCGCCATCGGCTCGGCGAATGGTTGGCCCGCGAGGAAGCGCACATGGCCGCGTTCCGCGAAAAGATCGCGGCCGACGCCCGCGCAAATGCCGGCGAGCATCTGCGCACGCCGGCCGTACAGGATCTCGCGCGGTTGTTCGACGACGATCCCGTGCTGCGCATGGCTCTGACCCGCGCGATCGACGAGGCCGTCGAAGCCGGCCGCCGGCTCGGCTACGCATCGATCGCCGAGCTGATGACCGTGATCGACCACCTGATGAGCTACACGCCGCCGTTCAGCGAATCGAGCCTGATCGTGTGCCCGCTGAACGCGTTCCTCGACTGGCCGATGTGCATGCCGTCGGGCCACGCGGTGTTTCGCGACGCAGCCGTAAACGCGCAACTGAAACGCGTGCTGAACGTGTGGTGCGATTTCCTCGGCGGCCCGCATTCGCGTGCGCATCTCGACACGTCGGCACCCGACGGCTGGTTCTGCGACGAAGCGCGCCAGCGCATCGGCCTGTCGCAGTTCCGGTATCGCGACGACCAGCCGCACGGAGGCTTCGATTCGTGGAACGACTTCTTTACGCGGCGCTTTCGCGATGGCGCACGGCCTGTCGCCGCACCCGACGATCCGCACGTGATCGTCAGCGCGTGCGAGGCCGCGCCGTATCACACCGAGTCGAACGTGAAAATGCGCGACACGTTCTGGATCAAGGCGCAACCCTATTCGCTGCGCGACATCTTCGCGCCCGCGTGGCTGCCGCTCGCCGAACGCTTCGTCGGCGGCGATCTCTACCAGGCCTATCTCAGCGCATACAACTACCATCGCTGGCATGCACCGGTGCGCGGCCTCGTCACGCATGCCTACCGGATCGACGGCACCTACTACTCGGTCGCCGAAGCGGAAGGCCCGGACCCGGCCGGGCTCAACGACTCGCAGGGCTACATGACGGCTGTCGCCGCACGCGCGATCGTCGCGATCGCGAGCGACGATCCGGGCGTCGGCACCGTGGCGGCCGTATTCATCGGAATGGGCGACGTGTCGTCGTGCGTGATCGAGGCCGTGCCGGGCCAGCGCGTCGACAAGGGCGACGAGATCGGCTACTTCCAGTTCGGCGGCTCGACGTACTGCCTGCTGTTCGAGGCCGGCGTGATCGACCGCTTCCTGTACGCGCCGCCGTTCGACGGCCACACGCCCGTCGTGCCGGTCAACGCGCCCGTCGCGATCGCACGGTGAACGCCGCGCCTGCGTCAGTCCGTCATGTGTCGGTGACGTCGGGCTCGCCCGCGTCATTGCGCTGCACGCACTGCAGGACCGACAGGCCGTCGGCCGTCAGCGCGGGCCGGTGCTCGCCCGACGCGTCGTCGTGCTGCATCACGATCAGGTGCTGTTCGACCAGCGCGACGACATCCTCGCGGTCGGTCTGGATCTGTTCCGGTGCGCGATGCACCAGGAACAGCGCGGAAAATTCGTGGGCAGTCAGCATGCTCGTTTCCCCGTTGAAGGCTGCGCGCGATGCGACAACGGCGTCGCATCGGCATGCGGCGCACATTGCGCGCCGGCGTCGGGAAAATGCACGCAGGGACCATGCCAATGCGCACGATGCGACGACCGTCCACGCCGCCCGCGCGCGGCGCGATGTGGCACTGCGAAGCGTCCGGCGGTCGGTGCAAAGTTTTCAACCGCATGTAATGGCGGACGCCAGCCAGAGCAAACGTGCGAGGAAACAGCCAACGGGTCAGGACTGCCGCGGGCGAGACAGGCCGGCCCTCGCGGTGCCCGTCGGCGCGCGGAAATAGCCGCTATGCAGCACCAGGCCGCCAGTGCCGTCGGCCAGCGCTTCCGCGCACGCGGTTTCGATACGCGCACGGCCGCGTTCGAACGCCTCGCGCAGGTCGGCTTCCAGCGCGGAAGGCGCGCCGAAATGATCCTCGAGCGCCTCGGCCGTGATCGCCCAGGTTTCCGGTTGGCCGTCGACGTCGACAGTGAAGCGCAGTTGCAGCGCCGCGCCGTCGAACTCGGGCGGCACGTCGGCCAGCGTGACGCGGCGGGTGGAATCGGCCGGCATCGGTTTATGCGCCCCGCGCCGCGAGACGATCGACCAGCGCGCCGTTGAACGCGGGCAGGTCGTCGGGCTTGCGGCTCGTGATCAGGTTGCCGTCGCGCACGACCTCCTCGTCGACCCACTTGCCGCCCGCATGACGGATATCGTCCTGCAGGCTCGGCCAGCTCGTCATCGTGCGCCCGTCCACGAGCCCGGCTGACACAAGCAGCCAGCCGCCGTGGCAGATCGCGGCGATCGGCTTGCCGGCGCCGACGGCCGCCGTCACGAACTCGCGCGCCGCGGGGATCATCCGGATCGCGTCGCCGTTCACGACGCCGCCGGGCAGCACGACCGCATCGTAATCGCCCTCGCGCGCATCGTCGAACGTGCGGTCGACCTTCACGCGCTCGCCCTTGTCGACGTGCCTGAATCCCTGGATCTCGCCGCGCTTCTGCGAAATCACGTCGACCTGTGCACCTTCGGCCGCCAGCGCACGCTGCGATTCGACGAGTTCGGCTTCCTCGAAGCCGTCGACCGCGAGGATTGCCACCTTGCAATGGTCCAGCCTGCCGCTCATGAGCGCCTCCGTCGGAATGGCGGCACGCGTCGTGCCGTGCCGGTCGTGCAGCAATCCGCGTGCCGGCCGTGCCCCGGATTGCGCGCGTCAACGCATCGGCCGGGGTTCGACCCGCGACCGGACGACAGCCGCGCGCGCCCGCGCCGATACGGTTACTGCAGGTGACGCGCCGTGTCGAGCATCGCGTCGGTCAACTCGACCGTCAGCGTCACGTTCTCGTCGACGTCGGGGACACGGTCGAGCATGTCCTGCACGGTGTCGTGCAGGAGCGCATGCACGCGCCTCCGCGTGCTTTCGTCGAGATCCGCATAACGCTCCATCGTGTCGCAGTCGAGCACGAGCACGACCGAATGCCGCGCGGTCTCGGGCGGCGGCTCGGCCGCCAGCGCCCACGCCGCATGAAACATGATCCTGCCCGTTGCGACGTCGACCTGAACCGTCGTATCGAGATCGTCGGCGTCGATCGCCTCGCCGTCGGTCTCATCGTTCCCCAGCCAGATCCGGGAATTCGATTGCATGATGTCCTCCTGCGTGGTGGCGGGATGGCATGTCCAGCTTGTCTTTGTCAGCAAGACCCATGCCGCCGGCGGCACGGGTTCGCCGCGCATGCGATGCGCGCCGCACGGCACGCGATTTGCGTCGCCAACATCCGTACTACGTCCCTCTGACCCCATACGGAGCCCATCCAATGTCTTCAGCTTCCGCTTCCCACGCGCACGGCAAGCGCCTGACGCGACACCCGGGTCGCGCCCGCAATACCGATCCGCAACACCGCAAGCGCTGGTCCGGCGAAGTCACGCAAAAGAGCGACGCGCTCGACATCGAGCCCGACATCTTCAAGTCCGACGATCCGGGCGCGATCGCCGCGTCGCTGAAGCGTTCGGCCGAGCACAGCCGCCGCCGCAAGGCATCGCCGTTCCAGTCGGCGATGTCGATGCTGAACTTCTACGTGAACCGCGCGGGCCGCAACCTGCCGAAAACGCGCCGCGCGACGCTGGAACGCGCGAAGCGCAAGCTGCGCGAGGCATTCGGCCGCAAGCCCTGACGGCGCGCGCGACCGCCGTATCGACCTGCCCCGGCTACACGCATGCACGAAACGCTGTGGTACCTGATCATCGGCGCGGTGCTGCTGGCCATGGGCATCGCGACGTCCGCGCTGCGCCACCTGCCGTGCAGCGCCGCGATGATCTATCTCGCGCTGGGCGTCGCACTCGGCCCGACCGGCGCCGGGCTGCTGAATCTCGACCTCGCGCGCGATGCGCGGCTGCTGCGCGAGATCGTCGAAGTTGCGCTGCTCGTATCGCTGTTCGCGATCGGGCTGCGGCTGCGCGTGCCGCTGTCCGACAAACTGTGGCTCGTGCCGTGCCGCCTCGGGCTGCTCGCGATGAGCATCACCGTGCCGCTGCTCGCCGCATGCGCGGTGCTCGCGCTCGGGCTCGACCTGGGCCCCGCGCTGCTGCTCGCGGCGATCCTCGCGCCGACCGACCCCGTGCTCGCGCACGACGTGCAGGTGCACGACCCGGGCGATCGTGATCTCGTGCGCTTCGCGCTGTCGGGCGAAGGCGGCCTGAATGACGGGATCGCGCTGCCGTTCGCCCTGGCCGGGCTCGCGCTGTGCGGCGCGCACGACGCGACGCACGGGCTGCCGCCGCTGTCGGGCGCGTTCGCGCTCGCCGCGCTGTGGGGCATCGCGGGCGCGGCCGCGATCGGCGGCGGCCTCGGCTGGGTGACGACGAAGACGATCGGCTGGCTGCGCACGCGTCACGCGCAGGCGCTCGGCCTCGAAGGCTTCTTCGCGCTCGCGCTGATCGTGCTGTCGTTCGGCGCCGCGCAGTTCGCGCATACGTTCGGGTTCATCGCGGCGTTCGCGGCCGGCGTCGCGATGCGCCGCGTCGAGCATCGCGCAAGCGGCGACCGCACGCCGCGCGAAGTGATCGGCCAGATCGATTCGGCGGACGTGGTCGCGACCGAGAAGCATCCGGATAAAGCGCACGCGTACATGGCCGAATCGGTGCTCGGCTTCACGATCGAACTCGAACGGATCGCGGAAGCCGTCGTGATGACGATGATCGGCAGCGTGCTCGCGACGCTGCCGGGGCCGCTGATCACGTGGGGCACGGCCGCGCTGGCCGCCGTGCTGTTCGTCGTCGTGCGGCCGTTCGCGGTGCTGGCCACGCTTGCCGGTTCGCGCGCGACGCTTGCGCAGCGGCGACTGATGGCGTGGTTCGGGATACGCGGGATCGGCTCGTTCTACTACCTGCTGTTCGCGCTGGAGCTCGGGCCGTCCGGCACGATACGCCCGCTCGCGGCGCCCGTGCTGGCCATCGTGTCGGCGTCGGTGATCGTGCACGGAATCTCCGCAACGCCGCTGATGAACTGGTATCACCGGCTGCAGCAGCATCGGCGCTGACGCGCTCACGACGCGTCACCGAGCCGAGCGCGCATTGACGCAGTGATCCGCTGGCGCGTGTCGGCATAGCCTTCCCACGGATCGTGTTTCAGCGTGTCGAGACGCGCGCGGAGCGTATCGATCGTCCATTGCGCACCACCCGTCGTATCGGGTACCTCGTCCCAGCCGAGCGGCACCGACACGCCCATGCCGGGCCGCGCGCGCACCGAATACGCGGCGATCGTGCTCGCGCCGCGGCCGTTGCGCAGATAGTCGACGAAGATCTTGCCGCGCCGGTGGCGCGGCCCCATCGTCGCGGTGAAGCGATCGGGCAGCGCACCGGCGACATGCTGCGCGATCGCGCGCGAGAATTCCTTCACGTCGTCCCATCCCGCGTGCCGCGTGATCGGCACGACGACGTGCAGCCCCTTGCCGCCGCTCGTCTTGCAGAACGACGCGAGGCCGAGCTCGTCGAGCAGCCCGCGCACGAGCTGCGCGGCGTCGATCATCGCGCGCCACGGCAGCGCCGGATCGGGATCGAGGTCGAACACGATACGGTCCGGCCGCTCGATGTTCGATGCATGCGCGTTCCACGTGTGCAGCTCGATCGTGCCCATCTGCGCGGCGCCGAGCAGCGCATCGACGCTGTCGATCGACAGCAGCGGCCCGTGGCCGGGATCGAGCCCTTCGTGCTGCGTGACGAACGGGATCTCGCGGCGCTCCGCATGCCTCTGGAAGAACAGCTCGCCCGCGATGTCGCCCGGCGCGCGTACGAGCGAGACGGGCCGGCCCTTCAGGTCCGGCAGCAGCCACGGCGCGACCCATTGCCAGTAGTGCGCGAGATCGATCTTGCGCGTGCCGTGCGGCGGATCGAGCACGCGATCGGGATGCGTGATGCGCACGCGGCCGACCTGGTCGGCGCCGGATTCGCCGCGCGCGCTGCCGGAGGCGGCCGGCGATCGCACGCGCCGCCTGGGTCCGTTCGCCGTATCCGTGCGAGGTGCGCGTTCAGGTTGGTCGTGCGCGGCGTGGCGTTCTCCCATCGTCGTCTCCGTTTCGGTGCGGCGCGGCATCTCGCGGACGATCCGCGACGCCGGCTTGTCGTCGCGCAGCGCGATGAACGCCGCCTGCCGCACGATGCCGTCGCCCGTCCATTCCGCGAATTCGCATTCGGCAACGAGCGTCGGCTCGATCCAGTGCACGTGCGTGCGCGACCGTTCGCGCGGCGGTGGGTCGAACGGCGTCGTGTCGCGTTCATGCTTGCGCAAGGTGGCGGCGAGCCGGTCGAGCATCCGTGCATCGAACCCGGTGCCGACGCGGCCGACATAGTGCAGCGGCGGCTTGCCGCGCCGCCTCCTGCCGTCCGGCGCCGGCTCATACACGCCGAGCAGCAGCGCGCCGAAGCCGTGCCGGCTGCCCGACGGTTCCGTGTAGCCGCCGATCACGAACTCCTGCCGCCGCCGGCATTTCAGCTTGATCCATGCGGACGAGCGGCCCGCGCGATAGCGCGAATCCGCACGCTTGCCGACCAGCCCTTCGAGTCCCGTGTCGCACGCGCTCGCGATCAGCGACGCGACATCGCCGCCGAGATCGGGCGAGTAGCGCAGTCGCGCGGGATCGCTGCCGGCCAGCAGCGGCTCGAGCAGCGTGCGGCGCGCGGTGAGCGGCGCATCGCGCAGGTCATAGCCGTCGAGATAGGGCAAGTCGAACACGAACAGCGTCACCGCGTCCGAGCGTCCCGCGCCGAGCGCGTTCTGCAATGCCTGGAAATCGGGCAGGCCGGTTTCGCCGAGCACGACGGCCTCGCCGTCGAACCACGCATTGCCGAGATCGAGCGCGGCGAGCGCGTCGCACTGCGCGCGCAATTTCGCGGTCCAGTCGCGGCCCTCGCGCGTCATCAGCGCGACGTGCCGCCGCGCACCACGGCCCGAGACGCGCGCAAGAATCCGGTAGCCGTCGAACTTCACTTCGTAGCGCCAGTCGCCGTGCGCGGGCGGCCCGTCGACCAGCGTCGCGAGTTGCGGCGCGACGCGCTCGGGCAGCGGTGCGCGGACGGCGCCTTCGACGCGCGCCGGTTCGACCGCCGGCCTTCGATCGTTGCCGTCGCGCCGCATACCGCGTGGGCCGCGCGCGTCGGGCGAAGCGGCGCGGCCGCTGCGCGACGCGCGCGAGCGTGGCGGCGCATCGGCGGCCCCCGCTCCGCTGCCATGCACGCTGCCCGGCCGCTGCGCGACGACGTCGAATTCATCCGCGTCGCGCGCGTCATCGTCGCGTTCCTTGATCAGCAGCCACTGCTGCTGGCGCCCCTGCTGCCGACCGCTGCGCACGAGCGCCCAGCCGCCGTGCAGCTTTTCGCCGTCGAGCCGGAACGTCAGCTTGCCCGCGCGATAACCGTCGCGCGCGTGCGCGATGCCGCCGTCGGGCGTCCACGTGCCTTCGTCCCACACGACGACCGAGCCCGCGCCGTAATGCCCGGCCGGGATCTCGCCTTCGAACGACGCGTATTCGAGCGGATGATCCTCGACATGCACGGCCAGACGCTTCACCGCCGGATCGACGCTCGGCCCCTTCGGCACGGCCCACGATTTGAGCGTGCCGTCGAGTTCGAGACGGAAGTCGTAATGGAGCCGCCTCGCGTGATGTTCCTGGATCACGAACCGCAACGGACGGGTCGTGCGTGCGGACGGTTGCACCTTCTTCGATTCGGCATCGCCGTTCGCGCGACGCCCCCCGTGCGCGCCTTCGGGCTCCGGCGTTGCGTCGAAACGGCGTTTGCGGCGATAGGGATCGAGCTTGCCGGGCATCGCGTCACCTCGTGTCGTGCGGCGTCATGCGGCGTGTTTCCGGCGCGCGGAGGTTTTCTTCGCCGCAGGCGCGCCTGTGGCACCCCGCTTCGCGGCCGTGCGTTTCGCGGTGGCTTTCGCGGTGGCTTTCGCGGCGGCGTGCGTGACGCGTGCCTTCGCGGCCGGCTTGCGCCGCCCGCCGCCGGCTCGCGACGTGGACGGTGCGGCATCCTCGTCGCCTGCGCCGCCGGCTGCACGCGCGCCGCCGCCCTTCAGGCTGCGCTTCAACAGCTCGGTCAGGTCGACGACGTTGGACGCCGCGCGCCCCGTTTTCGCCGGCCGGTCCTCGATCGCCTCGACGCTGCCCGCGCGCACCTTGCGCTCGACCAGCTCGAGGATGTCGTCGCGGAACGTGTCGCGGTATTCGTCCGGCGTCCAGGTGCCCGACATGTCGTCGATCAGCTTCTTCGCCATCGCGAGCTCGCGCGCGCTGACGCCCGCGCGCTTCGCGTCGGCAGCCGGCACCGAAAGCTCGTCGAGCGGGCGCAGTTCCTCCTGCCAGCGCAGCGTATCGAGCGCGAGCAGCGGCCCGACCGGGATCAGTGCACCGAGATGCTGCCGATCGTGCATCACGACATGCGCGATACCGACCTTGCCGCTGTCCTTCAACGCGTCGCGCAGCAGCGCATAGACTTTCTCGCCCTTGCGGTCGGGCACCAGGTAGTACGGCGTGTCGAGATACAGGAACGATACGGCGTCCTCGTCGACGAACGTGACGATGTCGACGCTCTGCGTCGATTCGGGGTTCGCCGCGCGGATCTCGTCATCGGTCAGCACGACGTAGCGCTCCTTCTCGTACTCGTAGCCGCGCACGATGTCCTCGCGCGCGACCTCCTTGCCGGTGCGCTTGTTGATCTGCCGATAGCCGACCGGGTCCATCGAACGCTTGTCGAGCAGCCGGAACGACGGCTTCACGGTGCGCGTCGCCGGGAACAGCTGCACCGGCACGTGAACGAGCCCGAAGCTGATCGCGCCTTTCCAGATCATGCGTGCCATGCGTGTCCTCCTTGCGGCGTCGTTGGCCTCGTCCGTGGCCAACGCTATGGCCTGCGGCAGCGGCTACGGCGCACGATGCTCACGCGCCCGTTGCGCTCCAGGATCGCCGCGTCGACGTCGGCCAGATCGGTCGCGCCGATCGTCTGCCGCACGCTTTCGCGTATGTCGGTCGGCGTGATCAACGCGGCGCGCATCTGCGCGTCGTCGAAGCGGCCGTTGCGATACAGCTCGCGCTCGGCACCCACCAGCAGCCGCTCGAGCCGGCGCGAGCGCACGCATGCCCAGCCGATCGCGCGATGCAGCAGCGCGATCGCGAACGAGGCCGCGACGGTTGCCACGAACGGCGACGCACCGACCACCGCACGACTCAGGATCGCGCCGAGCAGGATCCCGACCACGTAGTCGAACGGCGAACGCTGGCCGAACGCGCGGCGCCCGGCGATGCGGATCAGCACGAGCGCGACCACGAATATCACGATCGCGCGCAGCGCCATCTGGCCGGGGCCGAGCATCCGCCCCTGTCCGAATAGCGCGACGACGGCGTCCATGATCGCGGGGCGCTATGCCGGCGGCTCGGCCGCCTGCGCGTCGCGCGCCCACACGCGGTGCCGGCCGATATCGCCCGGGAATGCGCGCGGCACCGCGTCGAACTGGTGCGACTTCGCGCTACCGTATGGCCGCGCGGGCGGCGGTATCTTGCCAGCGGGTGGGGGATGCGTCATCGAAAGGTCCTCATGCAGTTCGGTGAGCGGCCGACGCGCGCGCAGCCGCGCCGCGGCGCGCGCGGGCGGCAGGACAGGCCCGCGCAGCGATCGCGACCGTGCCCCGCGGGTGTCGGCTCCGGCGTCAGGGCGCGCGCAGTGCCGCGTCGAATTCGGCGCGCGTCACGTCGAGCGCCACATTGCATTCGATCGCGGTGTCCTCGACGCGCGGCTTGCGCTCATCCACCGCGCGTCGCGCACTGTCGCACAGATGCGTGCGCACGCGCAGCCGGTCGGCCGCGTCGAGCGACGCGTAGCGCGTGATCACGTCCGGATCGAACCGCAGGTCGACCGCGCAGCGCCATTCGCGCGCGCTTTCGTCGACCGGCTCGCGCACCCACGACACCTGGATCGTCAGCCGCCCGGACGCGTCGTCCGCATGCACGACGACGGTCGATTGCGACGGGAAGCCGATCGCGAGCGCGTGCTCGAGTTCCGCGACGCGCTGCGACCGGTCGGGCGCGCTACTCATCGTCGCACGACCCCCAGCAGCAGCGTCACCAGGAAGATCACGACGAAGATGTAGAACAGAATCTTCGCGATCTCGGCAGCACCGGCCGCGATGCCGCCGAAGCCGAACACGGCCGCGACGATCGCGATGATGAAAAAGATGATGGCATATCGCAGCATGGATACCTCCTGGATGACAGCACTCGTCACAGCACGCCGTCGTCGTCGTTCACGCATCGTGCTTGTGCCTGGGTTTGCCGTGTACCGGCGTGGAAGCCATTTTTTCCAGCTCCTTCTCGCTCATCGACCTGGCCATCGACTTCGCCGGCGACTTGAGATCCTTCATTTTCGTGTCGCCGCGCTTGGCCGACAGCGCCGCCCCGGCGGCACGCTGCTGGGCCTGGGATTTTGCTGGCATGGTTGCGCTCCTCTCGTTGACACGCGCGATAGGTCGGGATGTCGACGCGACAGGCGGCACGCGCGCGGTTTGGGCCGCCCGACCCGTCACGCGGCATCGCGCCGCCGCAGGTCGGCCGGCGGAATCTTCATTGCCTGGCGATACTTCGTCACCGTGCGGCGCGCAAGCAGGATGCCGCGGCCCTCGAGGTTGTGCGCGAGCGCGACGTCGGACAGCGGTTCGGTGTGCCGCTCGGCCGCGATCATGTCGCGGATCAGCACCTTCGCGGACGCTGCCGAGCACACGCCCTTGCCGGCCGCCTCGAGCTTGCGCGGGAAGAAGTGCTTGAATTCGAATGTGCCATGCGGCGTGGCCATGTACTTGTTGCCCGTTGCTCGCGACACGGTCGATTCGTGCAGGTCGAGTTCTTCCGCGATGTCGCGCAGCACCAGCGGCTTCATCGCGATCTCGCCGTAGCGGAAGAAATCGCGCTGCCGCGCGACGATGCATTCGCCGACGCGCTGGATCGTGTCGAAGCGCTTCTGCACGTTGCGGATCAGCCAGCGCGCTTCCTGCAGTTGCTGGCCGAGCGGCGAATCGCGCTCGCCGCTCGACTGCGCGAACAGCGTCGCATAGCGCTCGTGCAGGCGCGCGCGCGGCAGCACGGCCGGGTTGATCGTCACGATCCATTCGTCGCGCACCTGGCGCACGATCAAGTCGGGCACCACGTAGTCGCCGCGCGTGCTGCCGTAGTGATTGCCGGGCCGCGGGTCGAGCCCGCGCACCAGCGCGCAAGCCGCATGCATCGCCTGCTGGTTGCAGCCGATGCGCCGCTGGATCTCGGCCGTCTCGCGGCGCGCGAGCCGTTCGAGATGCTCGCGCGCAATCGCTTTCGCTTCCGCGAGCGCCGGCGTGCCGGCCGGAATCGCGTCGAGCTGCAGCACCAGGCATTCGGACAGCGAGCGCGCGGCGATGCCCGGACGGTCGAGCATCTGCACGAGCCGCAGCGCGATCGCGAGATCCTGCTCCGACAGCAGCAGCGCCGGATCGGCCGCGACCAGCAGTTCGGGCAGTTCCTGGCGCAGGTAGCCGTCGTCATCGAGCGCGTCGATCACGAGGCGCGCGGCTTCGCGGTCGCGTTTGTTCAGCGGGTAGAGCCGCAACGCATCGTGCAGTTGCTGGTTCAGCGACGGCTCGGCCGCCATCCATTCGCCGGGCGACAGGCCGTCCGCATCGTCGCCCTGGCGGCCCGTGCTACGCGGCGCGGGCGCGGCCGTCAACGGCACCTCGCCGTCAGGCGGGCGCACGTCGTCCGGTTCGGGCGCCGCTTCGGGCGCGGCCGCTTCGGCCGTCTGCCCGGGCGCATCGGCGGCGGTTTCCTCGTCGCCCTGGCCGTCTTCGAGAAACGGATTCTGGTCGAGCGCCTGCCGCAATTCCTGTTGAAATTCGAGCGAGGACAACTGCAGCAGCCGCAGCGACTGCTGAAGCCTCGGCGTAAGTGCCAGATGCTGTCGCATCTGCAGCGCAAGCGAGACGGTCATCGAAAGCCCTCCTGACGTTTCGGTTCGCGGTATTTCGTCTACAGGATTCATGCAGCTTTCGTGCCAGCCCGGCCAGGGGCGGCTCGTCACGGTTTTCGCGGATTCGTACCCCGTCGCACAGCCCGCCGGAGCCGCTTTTTTACAAGCCGGCGGCAAGTTTTGGGCATGCATTTCGCGCGTCAGAAAACGCACCCGCCCGCCTGCACCGTCCCCGCTTCGCATCGACGCGATCGACCGCCGAGCGATCAAGAAACGCCGTGGTCAGCGCCGGCAGATGGTGCAGCAGCCACGCGGCGTCGGTTCAGTACTGCATCGGCGGCGGCGTGCCCGGCAGCGGCGGGGCGCCCTGCACGCCGTTCGGGCCCGGTGGCGGCACGTCGGCCGGTTCGCCGCCGCCCGCCCCCTGCGGCATCATGTTGCCCGGCGACGGACGCGTCTCGTAACGCGTGTTCGCGTCCGGCATCGTCGCGGTCGGCGGCGCAGCGTGGCCGTCGGGCGGCGCGGGCGGCGCGGCCCGCGTGCCGTAAGTGGTGGTTTGCGTGCACGCGACCAGCGCGCACGCGGCGGCAATCACGCATGCGCCCACGCGTATCGTCTGAATCGTGCTCATCGGATTCCTCCCTCGGATCGACGGCTCAAAGCCGGTTGAAATGGAAATCCCCCGCATACGCGGTGGATGCGCGGCGCGCCATCATCGCGTCGAATTCGGCCGCGACGCGCGTGAGCGTGCCGCGTTGCCGCCCGATGTCGGCCTGTTCGAGCGCGGTGAATGCATCGATGTCGAAGGTCACGGTCAGCGACACCGGATGACCGTCGGCGCGAAAGCCGATATGCAATGCGCCGGCCGGTTGCTCCTCGACATGGAACGGCATCGCGCGCGCCTCGAAATGGCGGCCGAGCGTCTCGGCGATGTCGCGCAGCATGCCGGGTTTCACACGAATGCTCATCGCATGCCCTCCTTTCGCGCCGGCGTCGCCTCGCCCGCCGGCGGTGCGTTGTCCTGGCGGATGGTCCGCAATCTGCGTGCCGTCCGTTCGCGGCGCCCGCACGCATCCATCCATGCCGCCGATACGCCGGAGCGCAGCCACGCGCAATGCGCCGTGTCTTCGCTACACCGTTCGCTGCAAATCTTGCAAGCATGCCGCTACGCGTCGTACGCGGCCATCACGAGCCACAGCTCGCGGCCGTCGTCCTGCACGCGCGCCGCGAGCGCATACGAATCGGCCGGCTCGCATGCGCACTGCAGCGCGAACCGCGCCGGCTCGGTCGAGCCGAATGTCTCGTCGCCGAGCGGCCGCACGTCGGCCTTGCCTTCGAACATCCGGCGCTCGGGCCGGTAGATCAGCGGTTCCTGCTTCCATTCGCTGAAATGACTCTTCACCGAATTGAATTCGCCGCCGCATACGTTGACTTCATAGCGCACGCCTGGTCGTCGTTTCGGAATCATTGTCGTGGCTCCCGCTCAATGTGTGCACGGCAGGCACCGATTGCGCCGCGCGTGGTCGTCACCTTCATCGTCGTCGCCGTCGACATGGCAAGTCGCGTGCCGCGCCGCGATTCGGGAACGGCCGTTGCGGAGAAATGCGCGTCATCGCCAACGACACGGAGCCTCGCCATGAAGGATTCGACCCGGTCCGGCCATCATGCGCCGGCGCGCGAGCGGGGGACCGACCCGTCGCCGCCGCTGAAGCACCAGGATCGCACCCACACGCGTCATTCGGAACGCCATATCGACCAGCAACTCGAGGACACGTTTCCGGCCAGCGACCCGCCTGCGACCGGCGGCGTCACGCGCATCGAGCCGGACACGCCACCCGGCACGCATGACGAAGGACCGTGGCAGGACAAGCGCGAACGCGGCGGCGAATGACCGGCCGTGCATGCCGGACGGCATGCGGTTTGCTGAGGAATCGCCCCCAATCCGCAAGGAGGACTTCATGCATCGCGTCAACGAAATCATGTCGCAGGACGTCGTGCGCATCGCGCCGACCGATTCGATCCGTCATGCGGCGCAACTGATGGAGCGCTACGACATCGGCGCGCTGCCCGTGTGCGACAACAACCGGCTGGTCGGGATGGTGACGGACCGCGATCTCGCCGTGCGCGCGATCTCGGCCGGCAAGCCGCCGGAAACACGGATCCAGGAAGTCGCGTCAGGCCCGATCGAATGGTGTTTCGACGACGATTCACTGGACGAGATCCAGCACTACATGGCCGACGCACAGTTGCGCCGCCTGCCCGTCGTCGATCACGACAAGCGGCTGGTCGGCATGCTGTCGCTCGCGGACATCGCGACGCGCACAGCGGGCCCGGCGCGCGACGACGTCGCGAACACGCTCGAAGGTGTGTCGCAACCGAAGCGGACGTGACGGGGCAGATCGCCGCTTCGCCCCGCCCCGACCACCCGCGCGACCCGCGGCCCGCACGGGCACGGCCGCGCTCACACAGCCTGGAGGAAACCATGCAGACTTCCGATCAAGGACAGACCCGCATCATCGGCAAGGGCGCCGCGACGGCGGCCGGCCCCGGCCCCGACGTGATGGCCGCCAACACGCTGGAAGGCGACAAGGTCTATACGACCGATGGCGACGATGTCGGCAAGATCAAGGAAATCATGCTCGACGTGCGCTCGGGCCGCGTCGCGTACGCAGTGCTGTCGAGCGGCGGCCTGCTCGGCATCGGCGACAAGCTGCTCGCGATCCCGTGGAGCGCGCTGACGCTCGACACCGAGCGCAAGTGCTTCCTGCTGTCGGTGTCGTCCGAACGGATCCGCAACGCGCCCGGCTTCAACAAGGACCATTGGCCGGCAATGGCCGATCCGCAATGGGCCGAGCCGCTGCACGCGTTCTACGGCAGCGTGCCGTACTGGAGTGCCGGCGACGAGCTCGGGCTGACCGACCCGACCGAAGAGTTGAACGATCCGCGCACGCGCGGCGACCATCACTGAGCGCGATGATGCGGTGCCGGTTCGCCGGCGCATCGCTCGACATGCCCCGCACGCGCGGGGCATTTTTCATGCGCACCGGGCGTGCGGCGCACGGGCCGCGATCGCGGCCGGCCGCACGACGCGTTACGACCGGTGCCGCAACGCGTCGATCACGATGGAAAACGCGCGCGATGCCTGGCGACGGCTCGGATAGTACGCGTGGAAGCCGGGAAAGACCGGACACCAGTCCGGCATCACGATTTGCAGGTCTCCGCTGCGGAGGTGATCGCGCACGACGTCCTCGGCGACGAACGCGATGCCGAATCCGTCAAGGGCCGCCTGCACCATGTGCGGCTGCGTATTGCAGGTAATCCGGCCGTTCACGCGCGCCTGAATCTCGTTCTTGCCCTTCCTCAGTTCCCACGCGTAGATGCCCTTCGCAGTCGCGAGCCGCAACGTGACGCAGTCGTGATCGAGCAGGTCCTGCGGTGTTTTTGGCGGCTTTCGGCCGTCGAGATAGGACGGCGCCGCGACCATCGCCATCCGGATGTCCGGGCTGATGCGCACCGCGATCATGTCCTTCGCCACCTGGTCGCCGTACCGCACGCCGATGTCATAGCGTTCCTCGACGATGTTCGACAGCCCGTAGTCGACCGACAGCTCGATGCGGATGTCCGGGTAGTCGGGCAGGACTTTCCTGAGTTTCGGCCAGATGACCGTGTCGATCGGATGCTCGGTGGCCGTGATGCGCACGACGCCGGCCGGCTTGTCCCTGAAATCGGAGAGCGCGGCGAGCTTCGCCTCGATCTCGTCGATGCGCGGTGCGACCGCCTCGAACAGCGCTTCGCCCGCCTCGGTCGTCGACACGCTGCGCGTCGTGCGCGTCAGCAGCCGCACGCCAAGCCGCGCTTCGAGATCGCGAACGGTCTGGCTGAGCGTCGACTGCGACACGCCGAGCCGCGCCGCCGCGCGCGTGAAGCTCCGGTCGCGAGCCACCGCGAGAAAGACGAGCAGGTCGTTGAGATTTTCGCGCGCCATGTCGGAAGGCTCCTGTCGAAACGGACGCCAATCCTAGCACTGCCCAGGGCGCCGCGAGCCGATTCATCGGCGTGGCTAATAAGTCCAAGCGGGTCACGCTACTTAATCGATCGCGCATGCATCGATAGACTGCGAAGCCGTCGGGTCCGCCGCGTCGCTGCACCGCCCGACGGCGCCGTCCCCTATTTTCCGGAGTCGAACATCGTGAATACCCGCCTTTTGCCCGTCATCGCCGCGCTTGTCGCTTCCAGTCCTCTGCTCGCACACGCGCAATCCGCGCCGGGCCTGACGCGCGAGCAGGTTCGCGAGGACATGATTCGCTACGCGGCGGCCGGCTTCAACCCCGCGCACGCGAATCCCCGCACGTGGGTCGACGATGCGCAGGCCGCGTCGGCCAACATACTGGCTGCACGCAACGACGCCCCCCGCACGCGTCTGGCCGGTCGCGGCATGGCCGCCGGTTGCGACTGAGTGCGCAACCGGTGCAAGACAGGCCCGAATGAACAAGCTCGTCGCCCTGTTCATCTGTTCGCGTTCAGTCATGGCTCAACCCGTTTCAGGCAGCGCCGATAATTTTTACAAAAGCGACAAGGTGTCCGTACCGAAGATCGCGTGAACCTGATTCCGTTCGACACGCTGACCGCGTTCTTCCGACGCAATCTGGCCTGAACCAATTTCCATCATGCAATCCGTTTCCACTCCCTCTTCAGATCGCGGCGCGACACCCGACAGCACCGCAGCGTGGGGCGCCGTCCTCGCGATGTCGCTCGGCGCGTTCGCGCTGGTCGCTTCCGAATTCATGCCGGTCAGCCTGCTCACGCCGATCGCGCGCGACCTGCACGTCAGCGAAGGCCAGGCCGGCCAGGGCATCGCCGTATCGGGCGCATTCGCGCTGGGGACGAGCCTGTTCATCGCGTCGATCGCCGGACAGCGCGATCGCAAACGGATGCTGCTGTCGCTGACGCTGCTGATGATCGTATCCGGAACGGTCGTCGCGTTCGCGCCGAACTATGCGGCGTTCATCGTCGGCCGCGCGCTGATCGGCGTGGCGATCGGTGGCTTCTGGTCGATGTCGGCCGCGACCGCGATGCGCCTCGTGCCGGACCGGCACGTCCCGCGAGCGTTGGCGATCGTGAATGGCGGCAATGCGCTGGCGACCGTCGTGGCGGCCCCGCTCGGCAGCTTTCTCGGCGGAATCGTCGGTTGGCGATGGGCGTTCTTCTGCGTCGTGCCGGTCGCCGCGATCGCGTTCGGCTGGAAGCTGGTCAGCCTGCCGTCGATGCAATCCGCGCAGCGCGGCAGGCCCGGCAACGTCGCGCGGCTGCTGGCCCGGCCGCCGGTCGCGCTCGGCATGGCGGCAGTCGGCCTCTTCTTCATGGGGCAGTTCGCCCTGTTTACCTACCTGCGCCCGTTCCTCGAAACCGTCACGCACGTGGGCACCGCCACGCTGTCGCTGATGCTGCTCGTCATCGGCGTGGCGGGCGTCGCGGGAACGGTCCTGATCGGCGGTTTCCTGAAGAACGGGCTCTACCGGACGCTCGTCGTCACGCCGGCGCTGATGGCCGCGATTGCCGTGGCGCTCACGTTCTTCGGCGAATCGACCGCGGCAACCGCCTGCCTGCTCGGTCTGTGGGGCCTGCTCGGCACGGCGGCGCCCGTCGGCTGGTGGACGTGGCTCGCCCGCACGCTGCCGCACGATGCGGAGGCCGGCGGCGGGCTCATGGTGGCGGTCGTGCAGTTGGCGATCGCGCTCGGGGCGACGGGAGGCGGGCTGCTGTTCGACCTGCACGGCTACCGGGCGACGTTCGCGACGAGCGCGGCGCTGCTCGTGCTCGCCGGCGGGCTGGCCATCGCGGCAGGCCGGTCGGCCAAGCGCGCTGCGCAGCGCAGCGACGACTGACGGCCGCATGCTCGACCGTGCGCTCGACGAAGCCGGGATCGAGCGCACGCATGTCTACCTGACGAACGCGGTCAAGCATTTCAAATGGGAACCGCGCGGCAAGCGGCGGCTGCACAAGACGCCTGCGCAACGCGAAGTGGCCGCATGCCGCTACTGGCTCGAGCGCGAACTCGACGCGGTGCGGCCACGCGTGATCGTCGCACTCGGCGGCACCGCGTTGCGCACCGCATCGCGCCTCGCACACGACATGGACCACGGCGGCAGTCGCGATGCCCATGGAGACGCCGGATGAACGGGCTGGTCGAAGACGCACGGCCGGCGGCGGGCGCCGCGAAGCCGTGGTACCGGCGGCTCGACCCGTCACATCATCTTGGCGCGCGAGCGTTCGGCACGGGCCGCGTCGGCCGCCGATTCGATCTTCTTCACGAAGCAGGCCGCACGCGCGGCCCGGGCTTGAATCGGGCACGCGTTACCGCGCGCCCACCTTGCGTTCGAGCGCCTGCGCCATGCTCAGGTGATGCCTGAGCGTCGGCAGCGTGGCATTCGCGAACGCACGCAGGTCGGCGTCCTTGCCGTCGCGCGCCTCGCTTTCGAACAACGCGACGGCCTTGCGGTGCGCGTCGGGGCCGACCGCCGCGACATACGCGACATCGAAGTCGCGACCGCTCTTGCCGCGCAGCGCCTCGACGTCGGGGTCCGCGATCTGTTCGGCCTGCGGCTTCATGCCCTTGCGCGCGGCGATTTCGTTGAGCCGCGCGTTCGCCTTGCCGTGATCGGCCACCATGCGCTGCGCAAACGCGCGCACCTCTGGCGACTGCGCCTGCTTCAGCGCGAGCTGGCTCGCCTGCACTTCGGCCTTGCCGGCCATCGCGGCCTTGTCGATGAATTCCGCGTCACCGCCTTGCGGCGCCTTCGCGATTCGCGCGTCGCCCGCGCCGGACGCCGGATTGATCAGGTCGCCCGGCGGATGCGAATGCGACGCGGGTGGCTCGCTCGGCATCTGTGCGCGGGCCAACCCCGGGACGGCGAGTACACACGCGGCGAGTGCCGCGATCGTCCAGTTGGGTTGTTTCATACAATTTCTCCTTGCAATTGCGTAGAGGCGGCGTCCGCGCCGTCATGTCGCTCGCGCCGTCCGACGCGGGCAGCACGTAGCAGTCGATCAGTTCGTCCGACCGCCCGACGCGGCCTCGTCGGGCCGGCGCACCGGATCGAAGTCGCGCCATTGGCCGTCCTGCCAGTCGCCTTCGACGCGCTCGATCGATGCAGCGCCGTTCGCGCGCAGCACCTCCTCCGCGGTGTTCGCTGTGTCGGTCGTCACGCGCGCCGCGAGGATCACACCTGTTTCGCTGTGCGCGAGCGTGCCCTTGCCTTCGGCCGGCTCGCCGCGCATCCGGCCGAGCGCGCCGACCAACGCGCCGAGATAGGCGCCGGCCAGCGCGCCGGCGGCCGGCACGAACCAGTAGCGCACGCCGAGCGCATAGGCGACCAGCCCCACGACGATGCCGATCAGCAACCCGCAGAGCGTGCCGACCATGGCGCCGCGGCCGCCGGGCTTCGCCGCCGTATCGGCATACACGTCGCCGCCGATCGGAAAGCGCGCATGCTGGCCGCCCGGGTTCAGAAAGAAGATCGACACGTCGTCCGACCCGAACGCGCGCTCGTAAAGGTGGCGCGCCCCACCTTCCGCTTCATCGAACGTCGTGAAGCGGCCTGCGACGATCATCGCCATGCTCGTGCTCCTCGTGACGATAGTGCGCCGCGCGCGGTGGCGCACGGCGCGCGGGGCGGCGCTTACATCAGCCGCCCCAGTTCCTTCGCTACGGATGCCGGCGTGCCGTACTCGCGATCAGGAATGCGCGTAAGCATGTCGATCACGTCACGGCCCGCATGCGAGCGCTCCGCGCACTGGACGACCTCCGCCTTGCTCGCCGGATAGTCCATCCCCTTCAGCGCCTTCTGCACGTCGACCGGGCTCGGCGCCTTGCCGTGCCCAGTCTGGTGGCCGCCCTTGTCGTGATCCTGCTGTATGCGCTCGCCTTCGTGCGCGCGCGAGTGACTGAGCTCGTGGCCCGTGTGCAATCGGGATGTCATCGAAACCTCCTTCGGAAAACGTACCGGACTCACGTGGAAGCGCGCCGCGAACGCGCCAGCGCGGCCACCACGAGCGCCGCCGCGCCGAGCACGACCGCGCTCGCGAGCTTCGGTCGCTGCACCACCGCGTTGTATGCGCAGCCGCGCAGCACGTACCCTTCCATGCCTTCGCGCTCATGCAGCGCATGGCGCGACTCGTACAGCGCGTTGTCGTCGCGCGGCCGCGCGGGCCGCACCGTGCGCTGGGCACGCGAGAACAGCGTGGCCGCGACGCGATCGAACAGGCGCGGCGCGTGGTACGCGCTCGCCGATGCGAATTTCGCGGCGCCGCCGACGAACAGCGTGCGGCGCACATGCGCGGCCGCGAACAGGATCGCGTCGGCCACGAGGCCGGGGTCGTAGATCGGCGGCGGCAGCTTCGCCTCGACGTCCATGTAATTCTTCGCGTGCATCACGAACATCGTATCGATCGCGGCCGGCTTGATCAGCGTGACGGACACCGGCAGGCGATCCGATTCCATCTCGAGCCGCAGCGAATCGGTGAAACCCTTCACCGCGTGCTTCGACGCCACGTACGCGCTTTGCAGCGGCACGGGCGCGTCGGAGGCCTCGCTGCCCATGTTGATGATCGCGCCGCCATGGAAATCGCTCTTGCGACGGAAATGATCGGCCGCGACCAGCGAGCCGTGCACGACGCCCCAGTAATTGGTGTCGAACAGCCGGCGCTGGTCCTCGAGCGGCACCGCGGCCGCTGCACCGAAGATCGACACGCCCGCGTTGTTGATCCACGTGTCGATGCCGCCGTACGTGTCGACCGCCTTCGCGGCCGCGCGCTGCAGGTCCTCGAGGTTGCCGACGTCGCCGGCAACCGGCACCGCGAGGCCGCCGTGCTGGCGGATTTCCTCGCACAGCGTGTTCAGCGCATCCTCGTTGCGCGCGAACAGCACGAGCTTCGCGCCGCGCCGTGCCGCCTTGCGCGCGGTGACAAGGCCGATGCCGCTGGTCGCGCCGGTGATCACGATCGTCTGTTCGCCGACCGGTTTGAGCATGCAGTTCATCCATGGACTCCTTTTACGGCGCCGCCGTCACTTGGGCCGGATGGTCAACTGGTCGTGCACGTTCCGCACGCCGTCGATCTGCTTCACGACGCCGACAGCCTGCGTGCGTTGCTGCTCGTCGGGCACGCTGCCGGTGAGCGTCACCGTGCCGCGCCGCGTCTTGACGTGGATGTCGCCTGATGAAAGGCCGTTCGTGCCGACGAGTTCGGCCTTCGCCTTGGTCGTGATCGTCACGTCGCGGATCTTCGTGCCGGTCGTCGAATGTGACGACGACTCGGACGACGAAGCGGCGCTATCGTCGCCGGCGGCGAGCACGTTCGGCGCGACTGCCGCGCAGGCAGCGGCCGCCGCGATCGCGACGGCCATGCCGATGCGCTTCGCGGGTTGACGACGAAATCGCGGGGAGCGGGCCAGCAGTGGGAATACCTTCAACGTGACCTCCTTTCGTCAGGGCCGGCATTGCCGGCGGGCACCGGGCACCGCGCAAGGCGCGTGCCGCGGCGCCGGTGCCGTATGCGCCTGACTGACGCCGACCGGAAGTCCTTTCATCCAACGCGTTGTAATTTTTTCGGCGCACGGTTGCCGGGCATGACGATTGCCGGACGACGGGAAACGGGCGCGCATCGGCGTGGCCCCGACAGCGGACACCATGCAGGAAATCGCATCGATCAGTGAATACGCATCGGCGCGGGCAAGGACATGCGCGCGGAATCCCCGGGCATGACGGCGCACGACGGCATGCGCAGCCTCAGCCGTCGCGCTTCGTCACGTGCGCGATCTTGTGCGCCAGTTCGCGCACGTCGACGGGCTTGCACAGGTAGCCGTCGAACCCGGCTTCGAGCGCGCGGCGCTCGTCGGCAAGGCCCGCGTGCGCGGTTACGGCCAGCACACGCACGGCGGGCGAACCGCTGCCGCCGTTCATCGCACCGTGCCGCAGCGCGTCCAGCAGCCAGAAGCCGTCGCCGTCCGGCATCGCGAGATCGGACAGCACGACGGTCGGCCGCATGTCGGCGACCACCGCGAGCGCCTCCCTGCCCGACGACGCGATCGAGACGGCCGCGCCGAAGGTGGTCAGCGCGGCGGTCAGGCTCGCGCGCGTCGTCGCATCGTCGTCGACGATCAGGATGCGCTGCGTATCCAGCATGAGCGGCTCGCGATGGCCGGCCACCTGCGCGCCCCCCCAGGCCATCACGCCCATCGGCTGCCAGCCGGTCGGCAGCGTCACCGTAAAGGTCGCGCCGCGATTACGGCCCGCGCTCTCGACGGCGACGCTGCCGCCGTGCAGTTCGACGATATGCCGCACGATCGACAGGCCGAGTCCGAGCCCGCGCCGCGACGATGCGGGCGAATCGTCCGCGCGGCGGAACATGTCGAACACGAACGGCACGAACTCCGCCGCGACACCCTGCCCCGTGTCGGATACGGTCAGCACTACGCGCGCGTTGTCGCGCGCGAGCGCAACCGTCACGGCGCCGCCGCCCGGCGTGAACTTGAGCGCGTTCGACACGAGGTTCGACAGCATCTGCCTTAGCCGCTCGGCATCGCCCGACACGATGCAGGTGGCCACGGCGCAGTCGAACTCGAGCGTGATGCCGGCCGACGACGCCGCTGTCTGGAACGCGCCGACCGAATCGGAGAACAGCCGCACGACATCCACCGGCATCGCGTCGAGCTGCAGCTTGCCGGTCGCGAGCGACGATGCGTCGAGGATGTCGCCGACCATCCGCGTGAGCGAGCGCGCGCTGCGGTCGATCGCGTCGATCGCCTGCTGCTGCAGCGTGTTGTCGCCCGAATTGCGCAGCACCTCGATCCAGCCGTAGATCACGTTCAGCGGCGTACGCAGTTCGTGCGACACCGTCGCGAGCAGTTCGTCCTTCAGGCGATTCGACGTAGCGGCCCGGTCGCGCGCATTGCGCGCCCCTTGCAGCGAACGCTGCGCGCGCAGGTCGCGGCGGCGCTGTGCGCCGGCTTCGCGCAGCGTCAGCGACAGCGCGACACAAGCGCGCGCATCGCCGTGCACCGGACACGCCGCGACCGTCGCACGAAAGCGCCGGCCATCGCGTCGCACGCACAGCAGGTCGATCGGCCCGACCGCTTCGCGCATGTCGTCAAACGCTTCGAAGAACGGCCTGCGTTTCAGCCAGCGCATCGCAATCAGTGTTTCGAACGCACGCCCGCGCGCATCGCTTTCGTCATAGCCGAACATGCGCTGCGCGGCCGGGTTCCAACTGACGATTCGGCCGTCGGCGTCGATGCCGACGATCGCGTCCGGCGACGCGTCGACGACCGCGCGCTGCAGCCGCAACGCGTCGGCGCGCGCGCGATCCGGGCCCGCATCGCGCAGCAGCAGCACGGCCCCCGCGACATTGCCGTCGGCATCGCCGATCGGCGACGCGACCTCGACGATCGGCACCGGCTCGCCGCCGTCCGCATGCAGCCAGTGCCGATCGGACACTGTGCCGGCACCGCCGAGCGCCCGATCGAGCGGCGTCGCCTGCACACGGCGGCCGTCGCGGTCGAACACCCGCAGCACGTCGCGCGCGGCACGGCCTGTCGCATCGCCCGGCCTGCAGCCAACGAGCGCGGCCGCGGCCGCGTTCATGTACGTGAGCCGTCCGTTCGTGTCGGTTGCGATCACACCATGCGGCAGCGCCTGCAACACGGCCTCGAGCCGCCGATGCGCGGCCGCCTCTCGCCGGCGCGCGTCGTCGTTCGTGACTCGCGCGTGTCGCAGCATCGACGCGATCGCGCACACGAGCGCGCCGACCAGGACGAGCGTGCCAAGCCGGACGAGCCGTTCGGGCAGCGGCTCCGTGTAGGCGGCCGGATCGGACAGGAACAGCGTCCACGCCAGCATGCCGCTGACGACGGTCGCGACCATCCCGAACAGGAACGAGGTGGCCCATGCGGTGCCTGCGAGCAGCGGGTAGTACAGGACGAACGGCAGGTTCACGCCACCGAAGCGGATCGCCAGCGCCTGCAGCACGGTCGCGATCGCGACCAGCATCACGGCCGTCGCGTAATTCCCGGCGTGTGTCCGCGAGAAATCAATCATCAGGCATGCTCCCGCCGGCCGCGCCGCCGCGCGTGACGACGATGCGCGGCACCAAGCGGGAACGGGTGCATGAGCGCGATCGCGGCGGCATCAGGAATCCGGCTTTTCTGCTTCGTCTTCCAGTTGCGCGAGCCGGTTGTAGATCGTCTTCAAGCTGACGTCGAGCACCTCGGCCGCCTGCGCCTTCACGCCGCCGCACTGCGCGATCGTACCGAGGATCAGCTTGCGGTCGACCTCCTCGAGCGGCGTGCCGAACGGTACGGTCACACGATCCTCGTGCGAGTCGACCATGTTCGACAGCTCGTCCAGGATCGGCGGCGGCAGCGTGTCGATCACGTCCGCATCGCTGAAGATGCCCGCGCGCTGCACGAAGTTGCGCAGCTCGCGCACGTTGCCGGGCCACGCATAGGTTTTCAGCGCCTCGCGCGCGGCCGGCGCGAAGCGCAGGTTCCGGCCGCTCTCTTCGTTGAACCCCTGCAGGAATGCATCGGCGAGCATCGGGATGTCGTCGCCGCGCTCGCGCAGCGACGGCAGCGGAATCGGAAACACGTTGATCCGGTGGAACAGGTCGGGCCGCAGCTTGCCGTCCGCCATCGCGGCTTCCGGGTCGCGGTTCGTCGCGGCGACGATGCGCACGTCGACGTCGATCTCGCGCGTCGAGCCGAGCCGCGTGAGGCGCCCCGTCTCGAGCACGCGCAGCAGCTTGACCTGCGATTCGAGCGGCATCTCGGTGATCTCGTCGAGAAACAGCGTGCCGCCGTCCGCGCGTTCGAAGAAGCCCTTGTGCTGGCGCTCCGCGCCGGTGAAGCTGCCGCGGTCGTGGCCGAACATCTCGCTCTCGACCAGGTTCGCCGCGATCGCGCCGCAGTTCACCGCGAGAAACGGGGCGCGGCGGCGCAGGCTCAGGTCGTGCACCGTCTGCGCGGCCAGTTCCTTGCCGGTGCCCGATTCGCCCGTCAGCAGCACCGACGCCTCGGTGCGCGCGACACGGCCGATCGCGTCGTAGACGGCCTGCATCGCAGGCGAGCTGCCGAGCATGCGGCCGAAGCGGCCGAGACGCTTCAGTTCCGAGCGCAGCTCGGCGATTTCCTCGTGCAGCGCGGTCGTGCGCGGCACGCGCGCGAAGATGCTGTTGAGCCGCTGCATGTTGAGCGGCTTCACCAGATAGTCGGTCGCGCCGCGCCGCAACGCGTCGATTGCGGTTTCGAGGCTCGCGTGGCCGGTGGTCAATACCATTTCGCAATGCGAGCGCTTCGGCAGCGCGTCGAACAGGTCCATGCCGTTACCGTCCGGCAGCACGAGATCGCACAGCACGAGGTCCGGCGTATGCGTCGAGACGAGCGTGCGCGCTTCCTCGAGCGTCGCGGCCGTATCGCACGCAAGCTGCTGCGTGCGCGCAAGCGTCGCGAGCATCGTGCGCGTATCGGCATCGTCTTCGACGATCAGGACATAAGGCATCGAGGCTCCTTGTGATGCGGCCCCGGCTTAAGCGCTGGCGCTGGCCGGAACCGCGACGGGCGTGCAGCGCAATCCCGCGACAGGCACACGACAGTACACATTCCGCGCTGCACACTAACGAGCAGACAAGCTGTCCTGCCATGACGTACGAATGCTTAGAAGTATAGAAGAAGCGCGTTGCGCATTCGCCCGTCATCGAATAAATCTATCCGTTCACGCAGCCCGCATTGCGAGATTCAATGTCCCGCCGCCGGCATAAGCAGTAAGCTCGGTTCATGAAATAGGGCGCGTGCCACGTCATTTTTTCATCCGATCCGGACGCGTTCGGTCAGATCTTCCCCATCCGAAGTCACGCCATGTCGAAATCCGTCGATGACGGCATGCGGCTGTCCGGCCGCTCGCGTTCGATCCAGACCCTGTTGCTGCAGGTGTCGCGCGTGGCCGCGACCGGCGTCGGCGTGCTGATCGTCGGCGAGAGCGGCGCCGGCAAGGACATCGTCGCGCGGCTGTTGCACGACATGAGCCCGCGGCGGCGCGGGCCGTTCGTCCCCGTCAACTGCGGCGCGATCCCGCACGACATCGCGGAATCGCATCTGTTCGGTCACGAGAAAGGCAGCTTCACCGGCGCGATTGCCCAGCATGTGGGCCTGTTCGAGGCCGCGTGCGGCGGCACGCTGTTTCTCGACGAGATCGCCGAGATGCCGGCCGAGTTGCAGGTCAAGCTGCTGCGCACGCTCGAATCGAACACGATCGTGCGGGTCGGCGGCCACGAATCGATTCCGCTCGACATACGGATCGTCGCGGCCACGCATCACGATCCTGTCGAGGCCGTGCGCAGCGGGCGCCTGCGCGAAGACCTGTTCTTCCGGATCGCGACGGTCGCGCTGCACGTTCCCGCGCTCAGGAAGCGCGGGGACGACGTCGGCGACATCGCGCTGCAGATCGTCGAGCGGTTGAATGCGCGGCACCGCACGCGCAAGCGGCTGTCGATGCAGGCCATGAAGGCGCTGCACGCGTACACGTGGCCCGGCAACGTGCGCGAACTACGCAATGCGCTCGAGCGCGCGTTCATCCTCGCGGACGAGCAGATCGAGCTGCAGTTGCCGCGCCGCCAGCCGCCGCGCGAGGAAGTGCGCCACAACGCGATGACGCTGCATATCGGCACGACGCTCGCGCACACGCAGCAGCGCTTCATCTTCGCGTCGCTGCAGCATTTCAAGGGCGACAAGCCGCGCACCGCGAAGGCGCTCGGCATCAGCCTGAAGACGCTATACAACCGTCTCGCGTTGCTGCCCGAGCACGAGCGCGACGCGGCCAGCGCGGACGGCGCGCCGCCCCCGAACGCGACGAGCGCCGCCAACGCCGCCGCGCCGAACCTGCCGCATCACTGAGTGACGCCGCGCGGCGTCACTTGCGACGCGACGTCGTGCAGTGCGTTGTCCCGGTCGCGCACGCACCGCCCGATGCCGACGCACTCGCATGCCGCGCGGCGCGCGATCGCGGCCGGGCTGCCTCGCGCATGAGCGGTCAGTGACGCGGTTCGCGGTCGCGGTCGGCGGTGCTGCCCGGCTCGGGATCGCGCGCGACCGGCTCCGTCGGCGTGACGGTCCGTTGGTCGGGATGCAGCACCATGCCCGTATCGTGCTCGCCGTCGCGACGCACGCGCACGCGGTTCTCGACGTCGCGCACGCACATGCAGTTGTCGGCGATATCCTCGATGTCGTGCTTCATCCAGCGCGCGGGCACGGTGCCGTCGAGTTCGACGCGGCCGTCGTGTACCTGGACCTCGACGTCGCTCACATCGATGTCGAGCGCATGCGCGAGCCGCTCGCAGACATCCTCGCGGATACGTTCGTCCGAACGCGTATAGCCTTTCGGCCCGCGACGATGGCGCAATGCCTCGCGCTCCGCGTCGCCGCCGAAGCGCGACACGTCCCGTGCACCGCCACCGTAGCGCGGATCGTCGTCGCGCTCGCCGCCGTACCAGCCCGGCCGGTGATGGCCACGAAACTCCGGACGGTCGCCGCTGTACTGCGCACGGCTTTCTCCGTGGCGGCCGGGGCCGCGCTCGGTCTCCCAAGCCACGTGGCGCGACGCACCCGGCTCACCGTGCCAATCCGCGCCGTAACCGCGGCTGCGCTGTTCGGCCGCCGGCCGCGCCGAGCGTTCGCTCCACTCGCTGCCCCAGTCTTCCGGGCCGACGTCTTCGTTCGCGAAACGGCGGTATGCGGACGCATCGTCGTCGTCCTGACGAGATGCCGCGTCATCGGGAATGCCGTGCTTGCCGGCGCCCCGGTACGCGCGTTCGCCACGTTCCTGCCAGTCGGGCGGGCCGCCGCGCTCGCCCTGTCGTCCGGGATATCGTCGTTGCATCGTGTCTCTCCTTGATCGCGCCTGCGCCGCGAACGGCCCCATGCCGCTCCGCGGCCTGGTTCGGTCAGTGCAAATCGCGTGCCGCGGCCGTTGCCGGCGCACGACAGATGCGCGGCGCGACGATGATCCGTCGCCGGCCAGGGCGCCCCTGGCCGGGCGCCCCTATCTGCAACGCGATTGCAGTTTTTGCGCACGGCGGCACTACGCACCGCCGGAATCCGGTTCATCCGGGTCCTCCGGTTCGCCGGTGCGGCCAAGCTCGTTCAGCCACCCGGTACGGTCCGGCCCGATGTCCGCGCCGTCCTCCAGCGTCGAGTCTCCGTCCGCCGACGCGCGTTCGCCGGTGCCCGCGCGATCGGTATCGCTGTCGAGCGACGCATCGCCGCGCTCGAGCGCATGATCGTCGAGCGGCGAATCGACGTCGAACGGATGACGCCGCGCGCCGGCCATGTCGCTGCCGCTGTCTGACGAATCGCTCGGCCCCAGCGCGCGGCCGTCGCGGCCGCGCCGCGCGTTGTCGTCGTCCGGGCCGGCCGGTTCGTTGTCGGGGTCCAGTGTGCTGTTCATGTCGATCTCCTTGCCTGACGCGTCGCCGCACGCGGCCGGGCGGTCGCGGCACGGCATGCGGGTCGCATGGCCGGGCAAGCGGCATGCCGCACCGGGCACCCGCCGGTACGTCGGCGACCATTTTTCGGCGCGCATGCCGCGCGGCACGGATGATGCGCGTCGTCCATTGATCAGCCGAATCGAGCCCCTTTACGCTTTCGGGGTGCCAATCCGGTTCGTATCGCCATATCGCCGCGGGCGGGCCGCGATTGCCCGCCTGCATTCGACCTTTCGCTCCGATGACGACAGACGACACCGTGCCTCACTCGCATCAGTTGCCGCCCGGGTTACCCGATGCGCGCGACCTGCTGCACCGTTTCGCCGAGTTCCGTTTCCAGACCGTGGTCGAGTCGATCACGGACTACGCGGTCTTCATGCTCGACCCGGATGGCAACGTCGCGACCTGGAATGCGGGCGCGGAACGCATCAAGGGCTACCGCGCCGCCGAGATCATCGGCCGCCACTTCTCGCGCTTCTATCCGCCCGACGCGATCGCGGCCGGCCGCCCGTCGCACGGGCTCGACGAGGCAGCCGCGCATGGCCGCTTCGAGGACGAGGGCTGGCGCGTACGCAACGACGGCTCGCTGTTCTGGGCGAGCGTGACGATCACGGCCGTGCGCGACTCTACCCATCAGCTCCGCGGCTTCATCAAGATCACGCGCGACATGACGGAGCGCAAGCGACTCGAGGAACTCGAAGCGTCGACGCACCGGCTCAGCGTGTTCATCGCGATGCTCGCGCACGAACTGCGCAACCATCTCGCACCGCTGCGCCATTCGGTCGGCGTGCTGCAGAGCCTGCCCGATCCCGCGCCCGCGCTCGCGCAGTGCCGCGACGCCGTGGATCGCCAGATCGGGCAACTGACGCGGCTTGTCGACGATCTGCTCGACGTCGGGCGCATCACGGCCGGCAAGGTCGAACTCGACGACCACGCCTTCACCGTGCGTGACATCGTGTGCCGCGGCGTCGAGAGCATCCAGTCGAAACTGGCCGTGCGCGGGCAGCACATCCACGTCGATCTGCCGGCCGAATCCGTGGTGCTGCACGGCGATGACGCGCGGCTCGTCCAGGTGCTGCACAACCTGCTCGACAACGCGTCGAAATTCTCGCCGCGCGGCGGACGCATCGACGTGGGCGCGCGCGTCGACGGGCCTGTCATCGCGATCCAGGTTGCCGATCACGGCGTCGGCATCGCGGCAGGCGCGCTCGAAACGATCTTCGACCTGTTCGAACAGGAAGGCATGCCGGGCCGGCGCCCGTCGGACGGTTTCGGACTCGGGCTGGCGATCTGCCGATCGTTCGTCGAACTGCATGGCGGGCGGATTTCCGCGGAAAGCGACGGGCCGGGCCACGGCGCGACGATTACCGTGCGGCTGCCGATCGAGCGCATGGAACGCTTCGCGCCCGCCGATACGCCCGCGCCGGCGGCACCCGTGCGGCCGGCCACCGCACCGCTGCGCATCGTCGTGGTCGACGACAACCGCGACTCGGCCGACACGCTTGCCGTGCTGCTGCAGGTGAAGGGACACGCGCCGAGAGTCGCGTATAACGGCGACGACGCGCTGGCGCTCGCCGTCGACTACGCTCCTCAGTTGATGTTCGTCGACCTGTCGATGCCCGACATCGACGGCTTCACGCTGCTGCACGCGCTGCGCGCGCTCGACACGCTGGCGAACACGACCTGCGTCGCGCTGTCCGGCCATGCGCGCGCGTCCGACCTCGCGCGCACCGAGCGGGCGGGTTTCGACGACCACCTCGTGAAGCCCGTCGAGATGGCGGTGCTCGACGCGCTGCTGCAGCGCGTCGCACGCAACGCGCAGGACAATGCATGAGCGCGCACGCAGCGCACGCGTGCATGCGTGCATGCGTCATGAGCTTGAGCTTCAACTTCACCCAGCCCGGTTCGCGTACGTCGAATGCGCCGCGGTCCACCTTCCGGGTCCGGCACGTATCGATGCGCATGTCGCCGATGCCGGGTTGCGTCGGGCCGGGCGCCACGCTCAATGCAGCGGTGCAAACGCAGCCTTCAGGCTCGCGACGATCATCTGCATCGCGATCGCAGCGAGAATCATCCCCATCAGGCGCTGCGTGACAGCCGTCACGCGCGGCGACAGGTAATGGCCGATCAGCGGCGCCGACAGCAACGCGACGGCCAGCAGCACGAGAAACGCGGCGAGCCCGAGTGCGAACGCAAGTTCCTGCCCGCTCGAGAACGCGCTGTGCCCGAGCACGATCATCGTCGCGATCGTGCCGGGGCCCACGAGCAGCGGAATCGTCAGCGGATAGATCGCGATGCTCTCGGCCGCCGCCGGATCGGCGCCTTCGTCATCGCCCGGCGAATGCTGGCGGCTCGGCGCGCCGTGCAGCATCGATAGCGCGATCAGCAGCACCAGCAGCCCGCCCGCGAGGCGGAAATCGTCGATCGTCAGGCCGAACACGTGCAGGATCGTGCCGCCCGCGACGGCCGACACGATGCAGCCGGTCGTCACGCCGATCGCGGCCGTCAGCGCGACCTTGCGGCGCACGCCGTCCGCCGCGCCTTCCGTCAGCGACAGGAACACCGGGATGTTCGCGATCGGGTTCATGATCGCGAACAGCGCCGCGAACACCTTGATGGAAAACGTCAGGTCGAAGGCCACAGGTCCGCTCCCGTATTGCTCGGCAAATCGAAGGAAAATATCGATTCGTTTCCGGTGCGCGGCGCGCGCCATGCTGATACGATCGACGCACCGCGTTCATGCACGACGGAGGGCCCCGACCGATGCAAGCCACCGATACCTTCATGGATCACGAGATTCGCGTCGAAGCGACGCGCAACCCGAACGGCGCGTGGGTCGCGCAGGTGCGGATCTTCCGCGACGGCGCGCCGGTCGACCTGCCGGCGCCCGAGCTCGTCACGCCCGAATGGCTCACGTGCGATGAAGCGCTGCGCGGCGGCATCGACCAGGGGCGCGTGATGATCAAGACGCATGACCGGTAACGGCGATCGGTTCATCGGCGGGCATCGCACCGGTAGTCAGTCAGTCGTCCGCACAGCTCGCGTGCATCGCACGATGCGATCACGCGTCGAAATCCAGGTCGCCGATCAGGATCTCGCGGTCGCGCTGGGTCCGTGTGCTGAAGTCGACCGGCAATTCCATCTGCCATCGTTCGATCGTGACCGGCAGCGCCGCGAGATAGCGATCGAAGCGGCTGCGGTCGGGCTCGGCCAGCAGCGCGTCGATCGCGTCGTCGCGCCACGCGAGCCGCACGTTCAGCCGGTTCGACAGCCCGGGCGTCGACGTGAGGCCGATCACTTCGACGCAGGTCGGGCTGCCTTGCCCGTCGTGCGGCACGACGTCGACCTTCACTTCGCCAGGCCGGTACAAGCCGAGCACGCGCGCCGCAATGTGCGGCGCGAACTCGGTTTCGAAACGTGCGCGGACGTCGGAATTCATTTCGCCTCCAGGGTCGCATCGTGTGGTCAGGCCGCTGTCACGCGGCTGCAATCTGCCGCTCCAATGCCGCTTCCGCCTTCAGGCTGTCGAGATCGCGACCGACCGTCGCGACCGCGAGCCGTACGTCGCCGCGCCAGTACGCGATCGAACAATCGTGCGCGCCGAGGTCGCCGTCGATCTCGACGCGGTCCCATTGCTCCGCATGCCCGACATAGTTGATCGTCATGTCGTAATGCTGGCTCCAGAAGAACGGCACTGCGTCGAACGGCCGCTGCTGCCCGAGCATGTTGCGCGCCGCGACGATGCCCTGCCGCTCGGCGACGACCCAGTGCTCGACGCGAATGCGCTCGCCCGTCAGCGGATCGGGCCAGCGCGCGATGTCGCCGGCCGCGTAGATGCCGGGCGCACTCGTCTGCAGAAAGCGGTCGACGGTCACGCCGCGCTCGACGGCCAGCCCCGCGTCCTGCGCGAGCGCCACGTTCGGATGAACGCCGATGCCGACCACCACGAGGTCGGCCGGCAATACGTCGCCGGTCGATAGCGTCACGCTGTCCGGCGCGATCTGCGCGGGCGTCGCACCGAGATGGAACACGACGCCGTGCGACTCATGCAGCGCCTTGATCGTGTCGCCGAGCGCATCGCCGAGCACACGCGCCATCGGACGCGCTTCGGGTGCAACGACATGCACGTCGAGCCCGCGCGTGCGCAACGCAGCCGCCGCTTCGAGCCCGATGAAGCTCGTGCCGACCACGACGCAGCGGCGCGCGGTTTTCAGCTTGCCGATCAGCGCATCGCAATCGGCGCGCGAGCGAAGCACGCATACGTGCGGCAGATCCGCACCGGGCACGGTCAGCCGGTTCGGCTCGGCGCCCGTTGCAAGCAGCAGCGCACCGTACCCGACGCGGCTGCCGTCGGCCAGTTCGACCGCATGCTGCGCGGGATCGATCCGTGCGACACGCGTGTCGCACCGCACGTCGATGCGATGGTCGGTATAGAACGACGGCGCGCGCAGCGGCAGCCAGTCGGCCTCGGCCGTGCCCGCGAGATAGTCCTTCGACAGGTTCGGCCGGTCGTACGGCGGATCGCGATCGGCGCTCAGCAGCGTGACGGGATGCGGATAGCCTTCCTGCCGCAGCGTCACGGCGGCCGCGATCGCAGCGGCGCCGCCGCCGACGATCACCACCGATGCGGGCAACCCGGCCGCATTCAGCACAGGCGGCGCGGCCGGCTGCGCATCGAGCACGACGGCGCGGCCGGCGCGGCGTTCGACGCGCCAGCACGGCAGCCCGTCGAGCGCCGGCGCGCGCAGCAATCCGCCCGTGCGCAGGCAGAACGCCGCGTGGTGCCACGGGCAGCGGATCGTGTCGCCGACCAGCAGGCCGTCGGCCAGCGGCGCACCGTAGTGCGGGCATTGTGCGCCCACGGCAAACAGTTCGTCGGCGCGGCGGATGAGCAGCACCGCTGCGTCGCCGACATGGCCCTCGATCATCGCGCCGTCGGCGAGATCGTCGAGCGCGATGCCCTGCGCGAGATCGGGGCGTGAAGACGAGGAATCGCTTCCGGACATGACGTCGCTCCCTGAGAGTCGGGTAACGATCCCATTATCGGCGTCCTTCATGAAAAGAACAGGTACAGACGACCCCGCAGCGCACGCAAACACCGACTGTAGCTTGTACGCGGTCCATGACCGGCGTAGAACGTCATCAACGTTGCGGCGCAGCACACCGCTGCCATCCGCGAAGGTTTCCGCACGGCCCGCGCAATCCGCGTGCCACGCCCGCCGTCATTCCGTCACCAGGAGCGCTACCCGATGGCCACCGTCCTGTGCGTGCTCTACCCCGATCCCGTCGACGGTTATCCGCCGCGCTACGTGCGCGACGCGATTCCGGTCATCACGCAGTACGCGGACGGACAAACCGCGCCGACGCCGGCCGGCCCGCTCGGCTTCAGGCCCGGCGAACTCGTCGGCTCGGTATCCGGCGCGCTCGGATTGCGCGAGTACATGGAAGCGCACGGTCACACGCTGATCGTGACAAGCGACAAGGACGGCCCCGACTCCGAATTCGAGCGCCGGCTGCCCGACGCGGACGTGGTGATTTCGCAGCCGTTCTGGCCTGCGTACCTGACGGCTGAACGGATCGCCCGTGCGCCGAAGCTGAAGCTCGCGCTGACGGCCGGCATCGGCTCGGATCACGTCGATCTCGATGCCGCGGCGCGCGCGCACATCACCGTCGCCGAAGTCACCGGCTCGAACAGCATCAGCGTGGCCGAACACGTGGTGATGACGACGCTCGCGCTGGTGCGCAACTACCTGCCGTCGCATGCGGTCGCGCAGCAAGGCGGCTGGAACATCGCCGATTGCGTATCGCGCAGCTACGACATCGAAGGGATGCATTTCGGCACGGTCGGCGCGGGGCGCATCGGTCTCGCGGTGCTGCGCCGGCTGAAGCCGTTCGATCTGCATCTGCACTACACGCAGCGGCGCCGGCTCGACGCCGCGATCGAGCAGGAACTCGGGCTCACGTATCACGCCGATGCCGCATCGCTCGCCGGCGCCGTCGATATCGTCAACCTGCAGATCCCGTTGTACCCGTCGACCGAGCATCTGTTCGACGCGGCGATGATCGCGCGGATGAAGCGCGGCGCGTACCTGATCAACACCGCGCGCGCGAAGCTGGTCGACCGAGACGCGGTCGTGCGCGCCGTCACGTCCGGGCATCTCGCCGGCTATGGCGGCGACGTGTGGTTTCCGCAGCCGGCGCCGGCCGATCATCCATGGCGGGCGATGCCGTTCAACGGGATGACGCCGCATATCTCCGGCACGTCGCTGTCCGCGCAGGCGCGCTATGCGGCCGGCACGCTGGAGATCCTGCAGTGCTGGTTCGACGGGAAGCCGATCCGCAATGAATACCTGATCGTCGACGGCGGCACACTCGCGGGAACGGGCGCGCAATCGTACCGGCTGACCTGATGCGACGCGCGACGGCGCGCCCTGGCCGCGTGGTCAACCGAGGCAGGACGCGGCGAGCTTGCCGACGGTGACGACCGCGCGCTCGATCTCCGGCGACCACGGGCTGCTGTAGTTCAGGCGGATGAAGTTCCGGTAGCTGTCCGCGATCGAGAACATGTAGCCGGGCCCGATCGTGATCCCCTGCTCCAGCGCGAGCTGGTACAACCGCATCGCATCGACCTGTGCCGGCAGCTCGATCCACAGCACGTACCCGCCCGCCGGGGTCGAAATGCGCGTCCCTTCCGGAAAGAACCGCGACACCATCGTGCGCATCAGGTTCGCCTGCTGTGCATACGCCTTGCGAATCCGCCGCAGGTGATGCTCGTAGCCGTCCCGTTCGAGAAACTCCGCGATCGCAAGCTGCGGCAGCGACGGCGTCGCGAGCGTGTTCAGGAATTTCAGCTTCTCGACCTGTTCGCGATAGCGGCCCGGCAATGCCCAGCCGATCCGGTACGCGGCCGTCAGGCTCTTCGAGAACGACGAGCAATGCAGAACGATGTCATCGCGGTCGAACGACTTCAGCGTGCTCGGATGCATGTTGCCGAAGTACAGTTCGTTGTACACGCCGTTCTCGATGATCGGCAGGTCGGCCTTCGTTGCGAACGCCACCAGTTCGCGCTTGCGCTCGTCGGGCATCTGGAAGCCGAGCGGGTTCTGGAAGTTCGGCATCACCATGCACGCGGCGATCGGCTGCGACTTCGCGATCGCGGCCAGTGCCGCAATGTCGATCCCGTATTCCGGATGCGTCGCGACCTCGATCGCCTTCATCCCCATCCGCTCGATCGCATGCAGCATCGCGTAGAACGTCGGCGATTCCACCGCGATCGTGTCACCCGGCTTCGCGACCGCCTGCAAACACAGGTTGATCGCCTCCGTCGCGCCGACCGTCACGATGATCTCGTTCGGGTCCACCGACATCCCGTTTTCCAGGTAGCGGCGCGCAATCTGCCGGATCAGCCGCGGATGGCCGGGCGGCAGCCCGTCCGTCACGCCCCACAGCGACTTGTCGCGGCCGGCCGCATATGCGTAGCGGTTCAGCTTCTCGAACGGAAACAGGCTCGGGTCCGGATATGGCGAGCCGAGCGGCACCGCGTCGTCCGTGCCGATCGAGCGCAGCGTCGACAGCACGAGCCGGCTCACGTCGACCGACGACGAGATCGCGATCGGCTTCGACGGCCGCAGCTCGCGCACGGGCGCATGACTGTCGTCGCGACGCAGGTTCACGAAATAGCCCGACTGCGGCCGGCTTTCCAGCAGCCCGCGGCTTTCGAGCAGCAGGTACGCATGCAGCACGGTCGTGATGCTGATCCGGTGCTGCTGGCTTGCCTGCCGCACCGACGGCACACGATCGCCGTGTCGATACACGCGTTGCCGGATGAGTCGCTCTATGTCGTTTGCAAATTTCTCGTAGAGCTTCATCCGCCTCGCCCCGCCGGCGGTGAACCGACCTGCAATGCATGGGCGTTCCGGCCGCGCCGATGCACGAAGCCGGATAGCCGTGGCCGGCCGCGGGCGTCCCGGTTCGAGCCTCGTCCGTTACCGAAATTGAAGGCGGATAGCAATGCGGATTCCATCAAGACAAGGATCGGCATCCTACTGCTTCAATTCGACGAATGTAAGTGACAGTTTGACGATCAAACGTCAAATTCGGTCGACGTGGTGAACAGATTGAAATGCCACGGCATGGCACCACGCGATCGCGCGGTGCTGCATCGTCGCCCGGCGTTTTGTATTTCTGATTGACGTCAGCCGGCGCCGACGCGATGCGTGGTCGGCCCGGCGATGCGCGGGCCTGCGCGAACTCAAGCGTCGTCGACGTTGTCCGCATAGTGGTCGATCGCCACCTTGCACTCGTCGAACACCACCGTCAGCAGCTCGATGTCGTTCGACTCGACCCACTTCCTGATCTGCAGGAAATAGCCGGTGCCGAGATCGGCGATGCGGGCCGGATCGTCGGTCGTCACGTCGACGGTCGCGAGCGCGCGGTTGCCGGGCAGCGGCGACAGCGTCGCCGCAATGTCGAAGCGCCGGTACGATTGATCGATGCGCATGCTGTTCTCCCGAGAAGCGGTTCGAAAATGGCGCGCTCAGTCGAGCGCCTGGCGGAAGACCTTGCCGCCGAATCCCGTCACGACGTTGTCGACCGAGAACGGCGTGGCTTCCTTCGCCTCGAGAATGATCGCGACGCTGCCGGGCACGAGCCGCGCCGCCACCGTCTCGACGAAGGTGCCATCGAGCAGCGCGTTGCCGGCCGCTTCCGCGAGGATGCCGGCGCCCGCGCCGGCCGCCATGCCGGTGACCACGCCGAGCGGCCCGGCGAGTACCCCGAGCAGGCCGCCCGCGATCGCACCGATCAGGCCACCCTTGAACGGCCGCGATTCGGCGTCGAGCACCGCGAGCTTGCCGGCCGCGTCCTTTTCGACGACGACGCCGTTCTCGATGTGGAATCCTTCATTCTTCTCCGATAGCGCCTCGAAATCGTTCGCGGCCTGGCGGGCCGTTTCGACGCTGCCGAACACGGCGACGATCAGTTGCTTGGTCATTCGACACCTCTCCCGTGAAGATGGGCTGCGCGGCCGCCGCACGCCGTACGGCGCGACGGTCCTGCGCAGCAGATTCGGACCGGGCACGCACGGCGCGCCGGCAACCCGGTGTTCGATTCAGAGGCCGGTGGCCGCCGCACGTGCGCGGGCCGCATCCCCATACGCGTGCGCGGCCGCCTGCTGCATCGCGACGACGGACGGCACCCGTGCGCGTGCCGTATCGGCGTCACGCGCGTCGCGCGCCTGCCGGTACGCGTCCGACGCCGCATGCTGCAATTCGATCGCCTGCTCCGCTTCGACGGAATGCGTGCTCATCCGACACCCTCCTGTAAAGACATTGCATAGCACCGCGGCATGCCGCTCGCCTGTCATCTGCGCGCATGCACATCGTCCTCGACATCGTCGACGTCGGCCGGAAAGCGATGCTGGCCGAAACTCAGGATCAGCACGCCCACCGCGAGCAGCACGATCCCGAACATCGTCATCAGCATCCGCTCGGGGCTGTCGGTCGCGCCACGCAGGATCAGGTCGCGCGCGAGCGACGTCATCGCAATGAACAGCGGAAACCGCACGGGCAGCCGGCCGAGCCGCAGATAGCGCACGTCCATCGCGAGCACTTCCAGATAGAGGAACATCAGCAGCAGGTCCGTCAGCGATACCTCGCCCGCCAGCACGACCTTCCACGCTTCCTGCATCATCGCGAACGCGGTCGCGAGCCCGATCACGATCAGCCCGGCCAGTTCGGCCGCGTGAAGGAAATGACCGAAGCGACGACGGATGCGCTCGGCGGGCGAACAGGAAACGGTAGACGTATTCAAGGTGACAGTCGCTGTGATGATGCGCGTGCGGCGCCGGGCGGCGGAAAATCGGTGCAATGCGCGGTGTCGTGTGCATCCGGCGCTTGCGCACCGGCCGAGTCAATCGCCTGCTCGACCGCGGACAGCGTCCGGCGGCAGCACACATGGAACGCGACGCCCGCGTCCGTGCAAGCGACGTCGTGCACGCGGCACTGCAGCAGCCGACAGCCGAGGTAACGTTCGAGGCAATCGATCCGGTCGCTCACCTGCGCCTCGTCGAGCTTCAATTCGGACGCGGCGCCGGACAGGCCGCCATGCTCGACCACCGCAACAAAAACACGCATCGCTTCCAGCAGGTTCATGATGTCGCTCCTCGTCCGCGGGCGCAGCGGGACCTAATCTACTGCACGCGGCACGCACGCTCAAGAGCACAGCGCCGCAGGCGCCAGGAGTACAGCTGCGCGGGTCCGACGCAAAATCCGGCCCTGTTTGACGCATTCGAATGACAGATTGACGATACGTGTTCCAAAGACCTGCCGAAGCTGCTAGATTGCATGCTCGACGACGTTACGCGGTGCGGGCAGGTCACGCGCCGGGCGGCCGGCCGCCGCCGCTGCGGCCCGTTGCGCGATGCCCGCGCAACGTCCTTCATCCGCATGTCACAAAGAGAACAGTCGCATGACACAGTTCAACCGTTCGCCTTCGCGCGCCGCGGCAGCCGCGGCCCGTCCGCCTCGACATGACTGACCGGCAGGCCGCGATGCAGACACCTCCCCCGCTCTCCCAGGCCGTTCACAGCACGATCACGCGCAGCGCGATCTTCCTCGTGGCGACGATCAATCCCGGTGCCGATCATGCCGACACGATCCGTGCATGGTGCGGCGACATCGCCGCGCTCGTGCGCTCGGTCGGCAAGCGCGTGCCGGGCGGCAACCTGACGTGCGTGTGCGGCTTCGGCGCCGACGCATGGAATGCGCTGTTCGGCGACCCGCGCCCCGCGTCGCTGCATCCGTTCCGCGAATTCGGCGCCGGGCAGCGCGTCGCGGTCGCGACGCCGGGCGACATCCTGCTGCACATCCGCGCCGACGCGATGGACCTGTGCTTCGAACTCGCGACGCAACTGCTCGGCGCGCTCGGCGAAGCCGTCACGGTGGTCGACGAGGTGCACGGCTTCCGCAATTTCGACCAGCGCGCGATGATCGGCTTCGTCGACGGCACCGAGAACCCGGAAGGCCGCGACGCGGTCGACTTCACTGTGATCGGCGACGAAGACGCGGCATTCACGGGCGGCAGCTACGTGATCGTGCAGAAGTACCTGCACGACATGGCCGGCTGGAACGCGCTCGCGGTCGAGACGCAGGAGCGCATCATCGGCCGCACCAAGCTGTCCGACATCGAGCTCGCGCCGGACGTGAAGCCGTCGTCGTCGCACAGCTCGCTGACCACGCTCGACGAGAACGGCCAGGAAGTGAAGATCCTGCGCGACAACATGCCGTTCGGGCGCCCGGGCGCCGGCGAATTCGGCACCTATTTCATCGGCTATGCGCGCTCGCCGGCACCGATCGAGCAGATGCTCGAGAACATGTTCGTCGGCCGCCCACCCGGCAACTACGACCGCCTGCTCGACTACAGCCGCGCCGTCACCGGCTCGCTGTTCTTCGTGCCGTCGGCCGACCTGCTCGAGGCGCTCGCCGATCGCGCGGCGCCGGCCGCCGACGTCGCGCAACCGGAATCCTCGTCGTCCGCGCCGCATCGCGACGGCTCGCTGAAAATCGGATCGCTGAAAGGGACCCAAGCCTATGAATAACCTGCACCGCGAACTCGCCCCCGTCTCCTCGTCCGCCTGGGAACAAATCGAGGAGGAAGTGGCGCGCACCTTCAAACGATCGGTGGCCGGCCGCCGCGTCGTCGACGTCGACGGCCCCGAGGGCCCCGAGTTGTCGGCCGTCGGCACCGGGCACCTGGTGGAGGTCGCCGCGCCGCGCGAGCACGTGAGCGCACGGCTGCGCGAAGTCCGCACGATCGTCGAGCTGACGGTGCCGTTCGAGCTGAGCCGCGATGCGATCGACAGCGTCGAGCGCGGTGCGCGCGACGCCGACTGGCAACCGGCGAAGGACGCCGCGCAGCGGCTCGCGTTCGCCGAAGACAACGCGATTTTCGACGGCTACCTGGCCGCCGGCATCGTCGGCATCCGCGAAGGCACGTCGAACCGCAAGCTCACGCTGCCGGCGGACGTCGGCGCGTACCCGGACGCGATCAGCGACGCACTCGAGGCGCTGCGCCTCGCGGGCGTGGACGGCCCGTACTCGGTGGTGCTCGGCTCGGACGCGTACACGGCGCTCAGCGAAGCGCGCGACCAGGGCTATCCGGTCCTCGGCCACATCAAGCGCATCGTCAGCGGCGAGATCATCTGGGCGCCGGCGATCAGCGGCGGCTGCGTGCTGTCCACGCGCGGCGGCGATTATGAGCTGCACCTCGGGGAAGACGTATCGATCGGCTACACGAGCCATACCGACAAGGTCGTCCGCCTGTACCTGCGCGAAACGTTCACGTTCCTGATGCTGACGAGCGAAGCATCGGTGGCCGTGGCGCCGCAGGCCAATCCGGCGGCCTGACCCCGGTTGCCTGCGCGCGATGCCCGCCGGGCGTCGCGCGCGACCGGCCGCGCCGCCGGCCGCATGTTCGTCGCCGATCGAACCCATCTTGCATGGAGAATGTCATGAGCGATACGAATGATGCACTGCAGGCGCTGCAAGCGTCGGTCGACAGCCTGAAGAAGACGGTCGATGCGAACGCGGGCAGCCAGGCCGGCGACACCGCCGTGCTGTTTACCGTCGTGTCGTTGCTGCTGGCCGAGTTGCCGCCCGACACGCGCAACCTGATCGAGGATTCGTTCTCCGTCTGGGCCAATGGTCTGCCGAATGCGACACTCTCGACCGACGTGAAGCAGATCGCCCGGCAGCGGCTCGCGATGAAATTCGACGGTTGACGCCCGTTCACCACGGTTGCGCCATGTCCGGCCCGTACCGTGCAACCCGCCCGCTCCGTCGCCGGCCCCACGGCACGCATCGGCCACGCTGCGCGCGCGGCAGGATGTGACCGGCTTGCGCCCGCCACCGGCGCATGCGCTCACACTGCGGCACTTTTGCCGCGTTTGCCCTCCTGCATCGCCGTCCGTTTGCCGGCAACCGGCGCCCTGCGCGCCGATGTCGCACCGCGATCCGTCCGCGTTCCGCGCCTCCCTGCTTCCTGCCACCGCGTGCCACGCATGCTGCGCACGCCCGCGCCGCCGCGTGCGCGCCCGTCTGTACTCCTTGCCCCCCGTGCGCACGCGCATGTGAGGGTGCAATTCGCAGTCGGCCCGGTGTGGAACTGTGTCTTGGATGACCCTCGCCGATTCGCTATTTTGAACGCAGTCGAAGCGATGCCGTGGGCTCCTCGCAGCACTCGCGCTTCCCGCCCCGACCGCGACCGTGTGCCACGCCGGCGCGCGCTGCGCGACTGCGTGGGCGCGGCACGCGCGCCGCCGTGCTGCGCATGGCGGTCGCGTGTTCGCAGTCGGGACGCGCGAGCGCCGCACCGCATCGGGACTTCACCCTTCGACCCACCTTCACCGACAGGAGCCAGACCACCATGCCCGCACTTTGCGATATCTGCCACGCCCGACCGGCCGTCGCGCGCGCAACCGTGATGCAGGACGGCGAGCGCAAGACGATCTCGATCTGCGACTACCACTTCCGTCAGTTGATGCGGCACCAGAGCATGCTGAATCCGTTCGATTCGCTGCTGGGCGGTGGCGGCCCGCCCTCGCTGTTCGGCGGGCTCGACGACGAATCGCCGCTCGCCGAGATTCCGCGCGAATCGGTCGACCCGACCGACGCGTTCAGCGAACAGACGCTGGAACTGCTGCAGCGCGCGGCCGAAAAGGCGCACGAGTTGCGCCGCAGCGAGCTCGACACCGAACACCTGCTCTACGCGCTCGCGGACACCGACGTGTGCGCCGCGCTGCTGAAGGAACTGAAGCTGTCGCCGCAGGACATCAAATCGTACATCGACGAGCATGCGCACACCGGCACGGCCGCCCCCGACGCGCCGCTCGACAAGCTGTCGATCTCGCCGCGCGTGAAGAAGGCCGTGCAATACGCGTTCCAGGCGTCGCGCGATCTCGGCCACTCGTATATCGGCCCCGAGCACCTGCTGATCGGGCTCGCGTCGGTGACGGACAGCATCGCCGGCACGCTGCTGAAGAAATACGGCGTAACGCCCGAAGCGTTGCGCCAGAAGGTCGTGAAGGTGGTCGGCAAGGGCGCGGAGGACGGCCGCGTCGATGCGCCGACCGGCACGCCGAACCTCGACAAGTTCGGCCGCGACCTCACCGCGATCGCGCGCCAGGGCAAGCTCGACCCGGTGCTCGGCCGCGCGCAGGAAATCGAGAGCACGATCGAGGTGCTCGCGCGCCGCAAGAAGAACAACCCGGTGCTGATCGGCGAGCCGGGCGTCGGCAAGACCGCGATCGTCGAAGGGCTCGCGCAGCGGATCGTCAACGGCGACGTGCCCGAGGTGCTGCGCGGCAAGCGGCTCGTCGAAGTCAACATCAACTCGATGGTGGCCGGCGCGAAGTATCGCGGCGAATTCGAGGAGCGCGCCAAGCAGCTGATCGACGAAGTGACTGCGAAGCAGAGCGAACTGATCCTGTTCATCGACGAGCTGCACACGATTGTCGGCGCGGGCCAGGGCGGCGGCGAAGGCGGCCTCGATATCGCGAACGTGCTGAAGCCCGCGCTCGCGCGCGGCGAACTGAGCCTGATCGGCGCGACGACGCTCAACGAATACCAGAAGTACATCGAGAAGGACGCGGCGCTAGAACGGCGCTTCCAGCCGGTGTTCGTGCCGGAGCCTAGCGTCGAGCAGACGATCGTGATCCTGCGCGGGCTGCGCGACAGCCTCGAGGCACACCACCAGGTGACGTTCGCCGACGACGCGTTCGTCGCGGCCGCCGAATTCGCCGACCGCTACATCACGTCGCGCTTCCTGCCCGACAAGGCGATCGACCTGATCGACCAGGCCGCCGCGCGCGTGCGAATCGGCGCGACGTCGCGCCCGGTCGCTATCCAGGAAGGCGAAGCGCAGATCGCACAACTGAAGCGCGAGCAGGACTACGCAACGTCGCGCAAGCGCTTCGACGAAGCGAAGCAGTTCGAGGAGCAGATCAACGCGAAGCAGAAGACGGTCGACGAGATGATGGAGGCGTGGCAGCGCAAGACCGGCTCCGAGACGCTCGAGGTGACGGTCGAGGCGGTGGCGGAGGTCGTGTCGCGCCTGACCGGCATCCCGGTGTCCGAACTCACGCAGGAAGAACGCCAGAAGCTGCTGAAGATGGAAGAGCAGTTGCGCGAGCGTGTGGTCGGCCAGAGCGACGCGGTAGTGGCCGTCAGCGATGCCGTGCGGCTGTCGCGCGCGGGGCTCGGCCAGACGCACCGGCCGATCGCGACGTTCCTGTTCCTCGGGCCGACGGGCGTCGGCAAGACCGAGCTCGCGAAGGCGCTGGCCGAGACCGTGTTCGGCGACGAGCAGTCGATCATCCGCATCGACATGTCCGAGTACATGGAACGGCACGCGGTCGCGCGGCTGATCGGCGCGCCGCCCGGCTACGTCGGCTACGACGAAGGTGGCCAGCTCACCGAGCGCGTGCGGCGCCGCCCGTACAGCGTGATCCTGCTCGACGAGATAGAAAAGGCGCATCCGGATGTGTACAACGTGCTGCTGCAGGTGTTCGACGACGGCCGCCTGACCGACGGCAAGGGCCGCGTGGTCGACTTCAGCAACACGATCATCATCGCGACGAGCAACCTCGGCGCCGCGATCATCATGGACAACCTGACGCAGCCGGAAGCCGCGCGCAAGACCGACAAGGCGCTCCGCGACGAACTGATGCAGGTGCTGAAGGGCCACTTCCGCCCCGAGTTCCTGAACCGGATCGACGAGGTGATCGTCTTCCACGCGCTGTCGAAGGAGAACATCCGCGCGATCGTGCAGATCCAGCTCGACCGCGTGGTGCGTACCGCCGCTGCGCAGGACATCGCGCTCGTGATGGGCGATGCGCTCGTCGAGCACCTGACCGAAGCCGGCTACCAGCCGGAGTTCGGCGCGCGCGAGCTGAAGCGCCAGATCCGCCAGACCATCGAGACCAAGCTCGCGAAGGAGATCCTCGCCGACCGGCTGACGTCCGGCGATCGCGTCAAGGTCGACTACGACAAGGACAGCGACGAAGTGAAGTTCGACAAGATCGCTGCGCCTGACGCGAAGGAGGCGAAGAAGGACGCCGACGGCAAGGCGAAGGTGAACGGCAAGGCGGCCAAGGCGTCCGGCGACGGGAAAGCTGGCGACGCGAAGGCCGGCGATACGCCCGCCGACGTGCCGCCGCCCGCCGCGAAACCGTCCGGCAAGAAGTCGTCCGGCGCGAAGAAGGACACGCCCTGAAACCCCGCCTGCCCTGCAACCCCGGGGCACGCATGACCGGCTCCGTCCACGCGACGGAGCCGTCCCACGCCGCGACACGGCGCAACCCGAGCCACCCGCCACGGGCCCGGCTCATGGAGACTCACATGACAAATCGACGCGAAGTGCCAGGCATCAGGAAGTACGATGGGCCCGCCGGTGGTTGGGGCGCGCTTCGCGCGACAGCCGACGCGGTGCGCACGCAGATGGAAACCATCGAGGCGCCGATCGTGCTGATGCGGACCAACCAGCCCGACGGCTTCGACTGCCCGGGCTGCGCCTGGCCCGACAAGGAACACAAGTCGACGTTCCAGTTCTGCGAGAACGGCGCGAAGGCCGTCACGTGGGAAGCAACCACCAAGCGCGTGACGCCCGAGTACTTCACGGCGAACACCGTGTCGTCGCTGCTGCGCATGTCGGACTACGAACTGGAGAACATGGGCCGGCTCACGCATCCGCTCGTCTACGATCGCGCGACCGATACGTTCAAGGCAATCGAATGGGACGACGCGTTCGCGCGCATCGGCGAAGTGCTGCGCGCGCTGCCGCCCGAGCAGGTCGAGTTCTATACGTCGGGCCGTGCGTCCAACGAAGCCGCGTACCTGTACCAGCTGTTCGCGCGCGAGCTCGGCACCAACAACTTCCCCGACTGCTCGAACATGTGCCACGAGCCGACCAGCGTCGGCTTGCCGCAGTCGATCGGCATCGGCAAGGGCACTGTGTCGCTGGAGGATTTCGACCAGTGCGAGCTGATCATCTCGATCGGCCACAACCCCGGCACCAACCACCCGCGGATGATGGGCACGCTGCACGAGTGCGCGCGGCGCAACGTGCCCATCATCGTGTTCAATCCGCTGCGCGAGCGCGCGCTCGAACGCTTCGCGGATCCGCAGGACATGATCGAGATGGCGTCGTTCGGCTCGACGCGGATCGCGTCGACGTACTACCAGGTCGACGCGGGTGGCGACGCGGCCGCGCTGAAGGGCATCATGAAAGCGCTGCTGCAGCTCGAAGCCGAGCGCGGCGACGTACTCGACCGCGACTTCATCGCACAGCATACCGACGGCTTCGACGCGTTCTCGACCGACCTGCAGGCCACGTCGTGGGACGATATCGAGCGCGCGAGCGGCCTCAGCCAGGCGCAGCTCGAACAGGTCGCGCTCGCGTATGCGAAGTCGAACGCGACGATCATCACGTACGGGATGGGCGTCACGCAGCACAACAAGGGCACGGCAACCGTGCGCCTGATCGCCGACCTGCTGCTGATGCGCGGCAACATCGGCAAGCCCGGCGCCGGCGTCTGCCCGCTGCGCGGCCATTCAAACGTGCAGGGCAACCGCACGGTCGGCATCACCGAAAAACCGTCGGCCGAATTCCTGAAGAAGATCGAGGACGTGTGCGGCTTCACGCCGCCCGCGCATCACGGACACGACGCCGTGCAGGCGATGCAGGCGATGGTCGACGGCAGTGCGAAGGCGCTGCTGTGCCTCGGCGGCAACTTCGCGGTCGCGCTGCCCGATCCCGAGCTGTCGTTCCCGGCGATGGCCAAGCTCGACCTGAGCGTGCATCTCGGCACGAAGCTGAACCGGTCGCACCTGCTGGTCGGGAAGGAAACCTTCATCCTGCCCGTGCTCGGCCGCACCGAGCTCGACATGCAGGCGAGCGGCCGGCAGTCGATCACCGTCGAGGATTCGATGTCGATGGTCCACGCATCGGCCGGCAAGCTCAAGCCGGCGTCCGACCAGTTGCGCTCGGAACCCGCGATCGTCGCGGGGATCGCGCATGCGACGCTGCCGAACAGCAAGGTCGCGTGGCTCGACCTGATCGCCGACTACGACCGCATCCGCGACCTGATCGACCGCACGGTGTCCGGCTTCGAGGCGTTCAACGCGCGCATCCGCACGCCGGGCGGCTTCCGCCTGCCGCTGCCGCCCACCGAGCGCGTGTGGCCCACGGCGACCGGCAAGGCGATGTTCTCGGTGTACAAGGGCGTCGCGGAAGACGCGGAAGTGCTCGGCGGCGAGCAGGTGCTGCGGCTGATCACACTGCGCAGCCACGACCAGTACAACACGACGATCTACGGGCTCGACGACCGCTATCGCGGCGTGTTCGGGCGGCGCGACGTGCTGTTCATGAACCCGGCGGATCTCGCGAAGTACGGGCTCGAACACGGCGACCTCGTCGACATCGAGACGATCACCGCGTCGGGCCGGACGCTGCGTCTCGAGAAGATCACAGCCATCGAGTACGACATCGCGCCGGGTTCGGTCGGCGCGTACTACCCGGAAGCGAACGTGCTCGTGCCGCTCGACTACATCGACAAGGAAAGCGGCACACCGTCGTACAAGTCGGTGCCGGTTCGCGTCGCGCGCTCGGCAGTCGTCTGATGCACGGGCAGGCTTGCGACGCGTCACCCGCCGCGAGCCTGCCCTTTACCTGCCGAATCTCCTCCGCACGCCACCGCATCGCAACCGGTGCGGTGGCCCCACCCTTCCTTCGCTACTTCTAAAAGCGCGCCGCTTACCGCGCCGCCGTCGGCGGCAAATGCGCACCGGTCTGCCGACGCCGATACGCGCTGTCGCGCGTCGCGAGCCAGTAGTACAGCGGCGACGTCAGCACCAGCCCGACCACCCACGACAGGTCCGCGCCGCCGAGATGCGCGGGAATCGGGCCCGCATACATCGGCGTGTTCATGAACGGAATCTGCACGAGGATGCCGATCGCGTACGCGAGCAGCGCCTGCGGATTGAAGCGTCCGTAGATTCCGCCATCCACCATGAAGATCGACTTGATGTCGTACTTGCCCTTGTGGATCACGTAGAAATCGATCAGGTTGATGGCTGTCCACGGCACCAGCACGACAAGCAGCGCGAGCACGAGATCGACGAGGTTGCCGACGAAGTTCGTCGACGCGCCGATCGCCGCGTAGCAGCACGCGACGAAGATCACGACCGACACCACCGCGCGCGCCTTCGCGGTGGGAATCCACTGGTAGGCGAACGTCTGCACCGACGTGATCACCGCGAGCACCGCGCCGTACAGGTTCAGCGCGTTGTGGCTGATCACGCTCAGCAGGAACAGCACCAGCATCAGCGGGCCGAGCGGGCCGGTCGCCTGCTTGACCGCGTCCATCGTGTCTGCGCCGGCCGGCACCGCGAGCACCGCGACCGCGCCGAAGATGAACGCGAGCGTCGAGCCGATCGTGCAACCGAGATAGGTCGCCCAGAACGTCGACGCGACACCGACATTCTCCGGCAGATAGCGCGAATAGTCCGACACGTACGGTGCGAACGCGATCTGCCACAGCGCCGACAGCGACACCGTCGCGAGCCAGCCCGCGAAGTCGAAGCCGCCGCGCGTCAGGAAATCGTCGGTCGTCACGTGCGTGAGGATCGTCCAGAAGCCGACGAGAATGCCGATGCCGAGCACCCACGTGCCGATGCGGTTCAGGATGTGGATGAACCGGTAGCCGACGATGCCGATCAGCCCCGAGCCCACCGCGCCGATCACGATGCCGACGGGCACCGGCACCGACGACGCGATGCCGTGCACCGATTTGCCGGCGAGCACGATGTTCGACGCGAAGAAGCCGACGTACATCACCGCCGCGATCACCGTGACGAGCAGCGCGCCCCACGAACCGAACTGCGCACGGCTCTGGATCATCTGCGGGATGCCCATCTGCGGCCCCTGCGCCGAATGCAGCGCCATCAGCACGCCGCCGACGGCCTGGCCGACGACGATCGCGACGATCCCCCACATCAGGTTCAGGTGGAAGAGCTGCACGCCGAGCGCGCCGGTCACGATCGGCAGCGGCGCGATATTGCCGCCGAACCAGAGCGTGAACAGGTCGCGCACCTTGCCGTGCCGATCCGCGGGCGGCACGTAGCCGATCGTGTGTTTCTCTATCATCGGGGACGCGTTGCGGTCCACGTTTGTCATGGCGATGTCTCCTGTCCTGCGCGGCGATGCGCGCTTGCCGTGTCAGCCGGCGCGCGACGGTGTGCGCGCCTGCAATCGGGTCCGGATACGCGAGCGACGACGCGCCGCGTGCTCGCGCGGCGGTGTCGGCCGAAGCGGTCAATGCACGGCATGCGGGGACGGATGACATGTCCCGCCGGCGCGTGCACGGCTTCGTCGTGATCCAGGTTGGAGGCGATGGTGCACCCCGGTTGGCGCGACGGAGAAATACTAAAAATATTTTCGGGACATACGAAAAAGCTCTGCAGCGGAAATTCCGGCCTCAGGCTTCTTCAGGTAAGGTGCTACGCAAAACCATGGACAGATTGCGCCCGCGGCCGCTCGCCGTGGGCCGGGCATCAGAGGTGCGTGTGGCTCACTACACTTTGCGGCAACTGAAATACTTCGTGACGACGGTCGAATCCGGCAGCGTGGCCGAGGCGTCGCGCCAACTCTTCATCGCGCAGCCGTCGATCTCCAGCGCGATCAAGGGGCTCGAAGAAAGCTTCGGCGTGAAGCTGTTCATCCGTCATCACGCGCAGGGCGTGTCGCTGACGCCGAGCGGCACGCGCTTCTACCGGAAGGCGCAGGAACTGCTGCGCATTGCGCACGAATTCGAACAGAATGCGCTCGCCGACAACGACGTCGTCACCGGGCAGATCGACATCGGCTGCTTCGAGACGGTCGCGCCGCTCTATCTGCCGCAACTGATCGCAGGCTTTCGCGAACGCTATCCGGGCGTCAACATCCGACTGCGAGACGGCGACCAGCAGGAACTCGTGCAAGGGTTGACGGCTGGTTCGTTCGATCTCGCGTTCCTGTACGACCACGATCTCGACGGCACGATCGAGACCGAGCCGCTGATGCCGCCGCAGCAGCCGTACGTGCTGCTGCCGGAGGACCACCGGTTCGCGGGTCAGGCGCAGGTGTCGCTGCGCGATCTCAGCGTCGAGCCGATGATCCTGCTCGATGTGCAGCCGAGCCGCACGTACTTCGTCAGCCTGTTTCACGAGCTCGGGCTCACGCCCAACATCGTGTTCGCGTCGCCGTCGATCGAGATGGTGCGCGGGATGGTCGGCCAGGGCTTCGGCTTCTCGTTGCTGGTCACGCGCCCGCATTCCGAATACACGTATGATGGCCGGCGCGTCGTGACGATCGGCCTCAGCGAAACCGTCAGTCCGTCGGGGCTCGTCAGCGCTCGGCTGAAACGCGGGCAACTGACCAAGCAGGCGCAGTCGTTCGTCGATTTTTGTCGCGAGCGGCTCGCGGAGATCAACGCGGCGTTGCTGCGATAGCGGGAGGCCGGCGTCACGCCCAAACAGCAAAAAGCACGCGCTCCAGACGGGGCGCGTGCTTTTCGATTCGATTCGTGGCTTGGAGCTTGCAGCGATCCGGTCAGGCGGCCGCGGACAGATGGTCGGCCAAACGTCGCAGCATCGCGTCGCAGCCATGCAACTGATCGAGCGTCACGAACTCGTCGGGTTTGTGCCCTTGGTCCATGCTGCCCGGCCCGCACACCACCGTCGGAATGCCGGCCTGGCCGAACAGCCCGCCCTCCGTGCCGAACGCCACCGTGCCGAATGCGTCTGACCCGGTCAGCATCGCCAGCAGGCGCGCGGCTTCGCTGTCGGGCGCGGTCGCCAGCCCCGGATACGCGCCCAGCGACTGCAAGCGGATATCGGTATCCGGCTGCACCGCGCGCATCCTCGGCAACAGTTCGGATTCCGCATAATCCTGCAGTTTCTTCGGTACGTCGTCGGGATCGAAATCCGGCAGCGCGCGCACCTCGAAATCGAACTCGCATTCGGCCGGCACGATGTTCTGCGCGCGGCCGCCCTTGATCAGCCCCGTCTGCACGGTCGAGAACGGCGGATCGAAGCGGTTGTCGTGATGCTCCGGCCGCGCAAGCGCCGCGCCGATCTCGCCGAGCCGGCCGATCAGCTTCGCCGCGTAGTCGATCGCGTTCACCCCGTACGGCGCGTACGCAGAATGACACGCGGCGCCCTTCACGTGGCAGCGCATCGCAAGCTTGCCCTTGTGACCGAGCACCGGCTTCAGTTCGGTCGGCTCACCGATCAGGCACAGGCGCGGGCGATGCTCGCGCGCGGCCAGTGCTTCGAGCATCGGCCGCACACCAAGACAGCCGACCTCCTCGTCGTACGAGAACGCGAGGTGCACGGGCTCGCGCAGCGGCCGCGCGACAAATACCGGCACGGCCGCAAGCACCGACGCGATAAAGCCCTTCATGTCGGCCGTGCCGCGGCCGTACAGACGACCATCGCGTTCGGTCAGCCGGAATGGCTCGACCGTCCACGCCTGCCCGTCGACCGGCACCACGTCGGTATGGCCCGACAGCGCGATGCCACCGCGATCGCGCGGCCCGATCGTCGCGAACAGGCTCGCCTTCGTGCGTTTCGCGTTGTAGAACAGTTCGCTCGATACGCCGAACCCGTCGAGATAGTCGCGGATGAATTCGATCATCTCGAGGTTCGAATCACGGCTGACCGTCGCGAAACCGATCAGCCGTTCGAGCAACGCGCGGCTCGACGTGTCACTCATCGCCCGGCACTCCGTAGCTCGGCGCGGTGGTCGGGTTCAGCGCGCGCGCCTGGTAGTCCTGCATCTGCGGACGATACGCTTGCCACAGCGCATCGAGCTGCCCGATGGGATCGGCGTCGGCCCAGTCGACACGCAGGTCGACGATCGGCCAGGTCACGTCGCCGGCCACCTTCAGCGCCGCCGAATGGACCGGCCCCGCCTCGCCGCCGGCCGCCATCGCCGCGTGCATCGCGGCCAGCAGGCGATCGGCGAGCAGGCCGGGCGCCTGTTCGAACGCGCGCACCATCGCATCGATCACGGCCGGTGCGGCCAGCAGGTTGCCGGCCGCCACGCATTGCTCGCCCTTCACCGCATGGTGCGTGCCAAGCGCTTCCTTGCCGGTGAAGCACGCCGTCTGCCCCTGCCCGTCGATCACCGTGACCTGCCGGTACTGGCTCCAGCCGTTCGCGCTCAGCGCGCGGTCGAGCGCAGCGGCCGGCGCGAGCTGCTCGTGCTCGATCAGGTCGAGGATCTGCGGACCGAGCGCCGGCAGCGTGATGTTCTGCGTCGCGACTGCGCCGACGCCCGCGCGCACCCACGGGCAGCGCGCGCCCACCGCGATGCTCGACGAGCTGATCGCGATCCCGAGCTGGCCCGTCTCCGGGCAACGCCCGACGATGGAGAAAGTCATGTCGCCTCCTATGCGCGGTTCGGCTGCCAGTTGTCCGGGATCACCGCGATCACGTCGATCTCCATCAGCCACTGCGGCTGGCCGAGCGCCGACACGACGAGCCCCGTCGAGATCGGATAGACGCCCTTCAGCCACTTGCCGACTTCCTGGTACACGGGCTCGCGATAACGCGGGTCGATCAGGTAGGTCGTCGTCTTCACGATGTGCGTGATGTCGCTGCCGGCTTCCTCCAGCAGCTGCTTGACGTTCTTCATCGCCTGCTCGGCCTGCGCGCGCGGATCGCCGAGGCCGATCAGCTTGCCGTCGAAATCGGTGCCGACCTGGCCGCGCACGTACACGGTGTTGCCGGCCCGCACGGCCTGGCACAGGTCGTTGTCGAGCGTCTGGTTCGGGTAAGTATCCTTCGTGTTGAACATGCGGATACGCGTATGGGTAGGTTGGCTCATCGAGGTCCTTCGATCGTCGGTGGAAACACCCGCCGCGCCGGAAGCAGACGCGGCGCGGCGGGTTCAGGTCAGTTCGTCGCTTCAGCGAGCGGGCGCGTGTCGGCCGGCGCCGATTGCGCGGCCGCGCGGTGCTGCGACGCGTCGTGGTAGTCGAGGTACTTGCGCTGCGTCACGATGTGATCGGCGATGTGCTTCGCGTCGTGCCAGACGCCCCAGATGAAGCTGGAGCCGCGCCGCGACAGCCACGGCAGCCCGAGGAAATAGATGCCGGGCTCCTTCGACACACCGCGCTGGTGCTGCGGCTTGCCGTTCGCCGCGAACGCGTCGACGTTCAGCCAGCCGTAGTCGACCGCATAGCCTGTTGCCCAGACGATCGACGTGATGCCGGCACCGGCGAGGTCGAGCGCAAGGATCGGCTGCGCGACGCATTCGGGGTTCGGCAGGATGCGGCGTGCTTCCGGCTCTTCCGGCAAGTCGAGGCCGTTGCGCGCCGCATAGGCATCGGCCGCGTCGAGCAGCGACAGGTAGTTCTCGTCGCCGCGCGCGAGATTGATCGCGAGATCGCGTTCGAACTCGACCACGCCGCCGTCGAACGACTTCGTCAGCCCAACGAGCATCACGCCCTGGTTCGCGAGCTTGCGGAAATCCACCGTATGGCCGCCGCGCGCGCCGCTCACCGCGATCGTCACGTGTTCGCGGCCGGGCGTTGCGACTTCCTTGTCCCATTCGCCGAGCACGCCGAGCCACCAGCAAAAATCGCGGCCGCGATACGCGCGCGGCGGGCGATCGTGCGGCCCGACCGACAGGTAGACCTGCCGGCCCGCGCGCTGCAGTTCGTCGGCGATCTGCACGCCCGACGACCCCGCGCCAACCACCAGCACCGCGCCTTCCGGAAGCTGGCCCGGGTTGCGATAGTCGGCGGAATGGATCTGCACGAGACGCGCGTCGTCCGACGCGATCGGCGGAATGACCGGGCGCTGGAACGGCCCCGTCGCGACGACCACACGGTTCGCCTCGATCGTACCGTCGGACGTCTCGACGACGAAGCCCGGCTTGCCCGCGTTGCGCACGACCTTCTTCACGTCGACGCCCGTGCGGATCGGCGCGTTGAATTTGCGCGCATACGCTTCGAAGTAGTCCGCGACCTGGTCTTTCGATGCGAACGCATCGGGATCGAGGCCGTCGAATTCGAGCCCCGGGAAGCGGTCGTGCCACGCGGGGCCGTTCGCGACCAGCGAATCCCAGCGCCCCGTGCGCCAGCGTTCGGCGATGCGGTTGCGCTCCAGCACGAGATGCGGCACGCCGAGCTTGCCCAGGTGTTCGCTCATGGCCACGCCGGCCTGCCCGGCGCCGACGACGAGCGTATCGATTGAGATTGTTTCAACTGCCACGGCTGTCTCCTTCTGAAGTGCGGCTCGATCGAGGCCGGTCGTCGCGTTCCGGCCATCGCTGCGATCAGCGGGCGATCGCGTGAGTTGGAATGGAGACATTCTGCTGACACGCTGGCGCGCGCGAAATGATGATTTTTGTTGGTGTTGACGAGCAAAAAGCTGGGCGTGACGGGGGTGGGGCCTGCCTGACACTCTCGCGCCGCGCTACTTGACGGCAATCCTTCCGATCGCGCGGTGCGCCATTCTGTCCGGCGCGGACAGTCGGGGCGCGATTCAGCGTTGAGTGGGGAGAAGCTGGAATGGCCGATTCGCCATATTCCGTTGCTGCACGGCATGCCATCGCGCAACACGTTCATGCCGGATGTTTGCCGCGCTCGGTCCTCGTCAGCTTGAGGCCTGCTTCATATGCAGGATGAGCGCACTTTTGCCCGCTCTGGGCAGGCAGATAGTCGCGATTGACGGTAAAGCGGCTCGAATCTCATGCGGCAAGTTCGAACCACGCCGCCATGAGCGGCACAAAACGGGGCCGGTAACCGCTGTGGGCCGATCCGCAGTCGCGTTGAGGAACCCCGTTGACGGGCACGACTTCGATTCAATGCCCGCCGTTGATCTCGGTGTCCTCGAACGCCAGATGCTCGAAATAGCTGCCCGTGAAATCCACATCCAGCCCTTTGAGCCCGTGCGCTTCAACCGTGGTGCCGGTACAATCAAGCACTTGCACCGAATGCCACGTGTTGCCATCGAACCTAACGCCGTTCCATTTGCATCTCAGAAACTTCACGCCATTGAAAGTGCTGCCGTGAAAATTCGCTTCATCAAAACTGCAATCGACGAACGTACATCCGGAAATTGCAATTCCTGTGAAGTCGCAGCCGGCAAACGCACAGGTCGAAAACCGGCAACCCGCCCAACCGGCCTGCCGGAATGACGTTCCGGTAAAGCTACTACCGCTGAAATTGCTGCCGGCAAATTGCGCGAGACCCAGATCAAGGCCGGCATAGGCCGAACTGTCCGACTGGCCGGACAACCCCGCGGGCATACCGCCCGCGCCCTTGCGCCACTGGTCATGCTTGTAGATGATTTCGGAACTGCTCATCAGTCTGCATCCCGATGCGCAGGAGCAGACGGATCGCTCCCGTCCTTGCCCGAGGGCTGTTCGTCATCATCGTCAGATGTTGCCGAATCCCGGCTGGCGAACCATGCGACCAGGCCACCCAAGGCAATCAGCGGACCGAGAAACAGGAAATTCTCGATCGCGAAATCGCTCACATCGTGCGAACCGTAGCTGCCTCCGCTGATCTGGGCCACGGCCCCCACGGTTGCAATCACGCCCCAGGCAGCCAGGATCAGACCTCCGGCAAACACCATCGCGGCCATCGTCGACTTACGCATCCCCTCTCCGTCAAGCATTCTCGGAAGCGTTGCCGACGCTGACCTGAGGCAGCTTCGCAAACCCGAGGTGATTGGCTTCGTTCCACCACGTCCACGTCACGTCCGTCGGCGATACCTCCAGATGCATGGCCCGCGGATCGGGAAACGTGTCACCCTGCATGACGTAGGCCTGGCGATACCACTGATTGAACGTGGCCGCCCGAGGATGATCGTCCGCCACGCTGGCCTGCCAGACGCCCGTCACCGGGCACGCGCGCGTACCGCGACACTGGATGGCAGGGTCGGGGAATTCGGCGGCGCGCGCAATGCCCTGCGTCACGCGGGGATGCGACTCCGCCTGTTGCGCGGGCATGGGAATCGCGTCGCCGACATAATGGAAGAAGATGCGACCGTCCTCAGGCATCAAGCCGGGACGGCTCCGATCGAATAATTCGTCCTTCCGGTAATGCATCGGCGCCTGTGCCGCATTCCACGCGAAGTGACGTTCGGCGGTCGGATATTTCAGCTGAGCGATCCAGTAGCCGCCGACAGGGGCGGCGGTCGTTTCCGCCTGCGGAGGAACGGCAACCGGCGGCTTCTCCGGCAGCATGTAGCCATCGGGCACATGCGCGCGGCCGGTTCGCAGCGACACGGGGTGCGCGGCGGGTTTGGCCGGCGACACCGGCGCGGACGTCACCGCCTTCGCCGCGTCGATCAACGTCTCCTTGTTGCCATCCCACTTGGGCAATTTGACCGGCGGCAGCGGCACCACCTTGTCCAGATTCGGCAGACGCAGGTCGGGGTCGCGCTCGAGGCGATCGGCAAGAACTCCGTAGCGTTCGGCGCGGGCTTCGTCCTTGACATGACCGACGAGCGCATCTCCCTTGCCAAACGACGCACTTAACCATCCGGCACTCTCGGCACTGCCGAATTTCACGCCCGCGTGCAACGTTTTGAGTGCGCGTTCGTTGTTCTCGCTCAACTCGGCTCGATCGCCCGCAATCGTCGTCCCCAACTCATATGCCGCACGCCCGTTTCCTTGCGCGACGGCACATTCAAGCATCTGGAGTGCAATCTTGCGGTTGCCCCAGAAGCCCGCTTTCGGATCGTCATAGAGCGCGTCCATCTTGCCACCCAGATACGCCATCGCACTCGGGCTGCCCATTTCCGCGGCGAGTTGCCAGAATGCATAGGCCCGGCTCGCATCCTGCGTTACACCCATGCCGTTCATGTAATACGTACCCATCAGATCGTAGGCCGCTGGAATACCCAATTTCATTGCCTGTTCGGTGATCTTCACGGCATGTTCGGAATCGCGATCCACGCCCTGCCCCTGGGCGTAGGCATTCGCCAGATTCAGCATTGCCTTCCAGTGCTTGCGTTCGGTGGCCTTCGTCCACAAATCGACAGCGCCCTTGTAATCGCGCTGGTTCGGCCACAACAGCGAGCTGGTAAGCGCCACTGCCTGCTGGTTCCATCGATCGGCCTCCGGATCGAGCGGGGGAACAACGTCAACCTCGTGCTTGCACTCAAATGCGTCGCGGTGAGGGTTAAAGGCGGTCAACGACATGTTGCGAGGGAGAGAATCGTTCATTGAGCAGGCGGTACATGCAAAGAACAGGAAAGCAGAAACTAATCGGGTAAAGCCGATACGGTTGGCGGAAGTCGAACGCAATTGATTTCGCACGATATAGGAAACCTATTCAGGAAAAGCGAACGCCTGTCTCGCGCTCATCATGGAACGGATGCAGGAAGCCGGTTGGCGCGTCCCCCTTCTTCCGGGCAATCTCATTGGCCCGCAACAATTGCACCCAGTTGCGGAACGCCTTCGACATGGCCTGCGGAGTCAGTGACGAGGGATTGCAATCTGCTGCATTTCCGGTGTGAAGCTTCCACACGCGCTTGCGCAGATCTTCGCTCTTCGTCTGGTCGTCCGTTCCCACGTTGATCTCGGCATCAACCACCATGCTCCGCAAATTCAGGTTGGCGCTGCCCAACGTGAAGAAGCTGTCGTCGATCAGCAGCAGTTTACTGTGGATGTAGATCTCCCTGTACCGGGCCGCGAATGATTGCGTTGGCAACGGTAGCATCGGCGCCAGATCCGGGTCGGGCAGTTCGCCTTTGGCTTGCTGCTTCTTCACATATTCATCCCAGCGAGCCTGCTTCTTTTCCGTCTCGATGTTCAGCTTGGAACTGCGCCAATTGTGGTCAAAAGTCCAGAGACTACCGACCAGCGCACGGATACCCATTTGATCCAGCGAATTTGCCAAGGATGCCTTGTCGCCGAGGTCCTTGGCGCTTTGCGCCGCAGGCGACAGCGGTGCAGGATAAAGGTCGGGGTCGATCCTCGCGCCGCTCGCTTTCTGCCGCTTGACATAGGCGTCCCAGGTCGACTGTTGCTTCCGGTTGCGCGCGAGTTCGTCTTCCACAGCCTTGTCCTGATTGGGCATAGAAGTGCCATAGCCCAGCACCTTAACCGTATCGTGTGTGCGCGGCACCATCTGTATCCGCTCAGGCGTGGGAATGACAGCCATCACGTGCAAATTCGGTATGTCAACCGGACTCTTGCCGGCCGCCTGACTGCACGAGAGAAACTCGGTTCGCCATTCCTTCAGCTTCTTCGGCCACTCGGTGTATTGAAAATACTGGTTCTCGACGTAGATATAACTGCGCGCGAAGGACGTCGCCTGTTCATACAAGGCCTTGACGGATTTGTCCTTTTCTTCGGGCTGGGTACGGACGACTTGCGCCCGCTGGCACGGGGTGCCGAGATTTTGCGTCAAGCCCGGGGGCACTTTTTTGAAATCGTGCGTTCGCGACACGTTCGCGCCCTTGCCCTTGGCCCGGTTCCACGCATCGGTGAAGTTCTTGCTTACCGCCACCAACGCTTCGCCCCGAATCCGACTCGCATAATCCTGATACGGCTTCAGGCCTGGTTGCGCGTCATTGGCCCCCTCCCATGCCTCGCCGCGGCGAGGATCGTTGAAGAGGTGCTGCTGCGTGTCCCAATAGTCCGTCACGCTGTTCAGGCCCATCACATAGCCGACCGCGTGCGCACCGCCCTCGTGGTCGTAGTCGATCAGGATGGTTTTCTGATGGTCGGTGGCTAACTTCTCCAGACCCAGCACTTCCACGTAATCGCGCTTGCCCGGCTCGTTTGCCAGGCTTTCACGAACATCCTTACTGCTGCCGTCCCGCGTGCGAAGAGACAGGTTGGGCAGCCGGCCGGCAAACGCATCGTCGTACCATCGCGCATTGAAATCCTCGCGCCGCTCCTGGGGAGTCTGCGGCTGGGGCGGATTGTCCGTCGGCAAATAGATGCCGCCCGCCATGCCGACCGCCCTCGCCATCTTCTCTTCGTAGTTCAGGCGGCCACCGCTGTGGCCCGGCATGTTGTTCGAGAGGGAACTTCCGATCACGCCATACCACGAGAGCAAGCGAACCTGCACCGGTTTGCCGTTGTTGAATTTCCCGGCCGCCACATCGCGCAGCAACCCGCCCCAGGTATCCCCTCGCGGCCAGACTTTTCCATTCCGGATCAACTCCATCCCGGGATCGAAGCCCCAACAAATGATCTCGACACTGTGCTTGGCCGCCTTCAAATCGGCCGCTATCTGTGTGAACGCATCCTCGCCGCAAATGAATACGTCGAGATTGTTCTTTTCGTACGGCGGCGCATAGTAGTTCTCCGTCTTCTCCAGAAACCACTGCGCACTGGCGACCGTCTGACGCTTGCAAACGTCGACCGGCGCCTTCGATTTGTTTTGGGTATTGGTGTCGGACATCAAGTATCTCGTCGAGAACCGGGGGATTGCGCGTCAGCCCTGTGCGTGGCGCTGGCGCGATTCCGGATCACCGTCAACTGCCCGCCATCCCTGCGCAGCCAATTGATCGTCGTCGGTCAACCCTCCATCCATCACGGGCAAGTCGATCTCGTGCCCGTTGTGAAGCTTGACCATATAGGAAGACGTACCTTTTTGGTGATTGGAAATGATCAACTGACCATGTTCGTCCGTCACGCCGTCTGCAATCTTGGCGGTGCCCTTGTAAAGCGTGTACGGTTCGAAGGCGAGCGGTCGGCCACCCTCCGGATGCGAACGGAGCACCACAGCGAGACTGTCCTGTTGCTCCAGTTCCTTGAAGGTAACGGGATCAGGCGCTTTCACCGGCTTGTTGTCCGGCCCGACGAGGCTATGCGACGCCGCATGTTCGCGCCACACACCGCTCGTGCCGTGCACGACGCCGCCGCCATTCCACTGGCTGTAGCTCGAACCGCCGTTGATCGACGCTTCGTCGCTCGCCTGGGTATTGACCTTCGGCGAGCGGAACACGATTTCTTCGCCTGCCTCCAGAATGATGCGTTTGGCGGCCTTCACGACGACATCCTCTTTGTGCGCCTCGATCCGGAACTTGCCGTCTGCCGTGACCAGTGTCATGCCCTTGGCCGCGAAGGCGCTCATCCAGTCTCCGACCCGCATCAGCAGACGACGTCCCGCGCTGATCTGCGTGTTGCCGGTGCTCACGGCATCGATGTTGGTTTGCGCACCGAGCATCATCGCGTCCTGGCTGACCACGGTCACGCCGGCCGGCCCCTCGATCGTAACCATCGGTGCGCCGCCACCGCCACCGCCCTGGTTGACGTTGCTTCCGGCATCCCAACCCTTGATCTGCGATGCGATCTTCTCGATGCGTGCGAGGTCGGTGTTGTCGGCGTCATTCGCAGCGGATGCATCACCGAGGTTCCGTACCAGTTCCTGCAATTGCTCGATCAACGTCTGCAACGCCGTGCGTTCGAGCATCTTGCCTTCGGCACGTCCCTGCTGCTGCGCGGTCACATAGACGCCCTTCGCGGCGCGAATGACGGCCTGGGCGTCGGTTCTGGCCTCCAGACCGTCACCGCGAGGGGCCCCTTTGCCGTCATCGCGAGGCTCCGTCAGGTAGCCCAGGTTCAGCTGGGTATAGGTGTGCTCGCTGGCAAGCTGACTGCTGATCTGGCCGGGCGTATCGTCGAAACGCAACTGGTTGTAGCGATTCGCCTTGACTTCCTTGGTCTTGATGCCGGAAAGATATCGATTGCCCGGAAGCGAGCCCGTATGGCTGAACGTCGTCGGCATGTTGGGACTGCCGTGCAGCACCCCGGTCACGACCATCTTGTCGGGATCGCCATGCAGATGGTCGATCAGCACCTCCATGCCGGCGCGCGGCAGCATGTCCATGCCGTAGTTCGGGCCGGCCCAGGGGCTGACCCATCTCACCCACGCACTGTCCCGCTCGGTTCCGCTGGTGCCGGCGCCCTGCGCATGGGTATGGTCGTCGGCGCGCAAACCAAGAATCTGCACCTTGATGCGGCCCAATTCGTCGCAGTGCACTTCCTCACCATCCTGGCCAACCACCTTTGCGGTAAACGGATGCACAGGCGGCAAATCGACGCGCGGATCGTAGGCAGGTGTCAGTGGCACGCCACGGCGTACGCAAATGAAAGTGTTCTCGTAGCGGACCCCGACACCCTCTTCGACCGGCAACGCGTCGAAACTCCAGCGACTCGCTGCAAACAACGCCTGTGCCCGCTCATCGAGTGCCTTGGAAAAATTGTTGGTGGCCCGGTGGTGAAGACTGGTAACGACGAATTGCCGCTGCTCCTCAGGCCGGGTATCGACCTCCGGATGCCCGAGCAGCGTGAACCAAAAACCCGGCGAGACATCCCGGACATCGCTCGACGCATACACGCACTCGGCGCGACGTTCGTGCGCCAGAATGCGGGCCTTCGCCAAGCGTTCTTGATCGGCGTCCGAATCACCCGCATGCGGGACATCGATGACCGAATCGGCCAGCAACTTCGCGAGATCGTTGCCGGTCTCGCCCTGATCGACGATCGTCTCCTGCTCTGATTGAGCCATTCTGCCAGTCTTGTAATCCCAGCTGGAGCGTCGCACACTTCCTGGTGTCAGCGCACGGGCAGTGGACCAGAGTGTGACCGAATCGCGCTCCCTGGACTGCGCACCGCGGTGGTAAGACACGCGGCCCGCTGCCGCCTGCGGCAACTTCGCCGGATCATCGCAGAACACAAGCGTATGAACTGGCGTATCGGTCGACGCGCCGTCATGCTTGCCGGCCCGGGCATACCAGAAAATGCCATCGCGCCGACACAGTCGGCGGATGAAAGCCGCATCCGACTCATCCGCCTGGCGCGACTGCTCGCGCTTCGGATACTGGCTGCGATCGAGCATGAGTTCGAAATCAAAGGCCTGCGCCAAGGCAGAACTGCGTTGCTGCCATTCATGCAACAGCGTTTCCAGAATGTCCGGGACATTCATCGAACGGAACGTTCTGCTGTTGACACGCTGCTCGAGGATGCCCAGTGCATCTCGCAACGTGAGTTGGACGCACGTGAGAGAGCCGTCCGATTGGCCAGCGCGCACGTCGGTGATGATCCCGTTGATCGGGTACGGCTCACCTCGGTCCGTTATCAATTGAACCGAAAGCGGCAGCCCCAAAAAAGCGGACAGAGGAAGGTCCGGGCGTGAAGACAGACAGGTCAAATGCCCTTCGATGCCGGCACACAGACCTTCCGTCAAATCCACATTCTGCGGGACAAGGACATGCGCCAGCGCATCCTGATGACGGCCCCAATGAAACCGGATCGCACGATTGTTCTGATCGAGCGCGCTAACGAAGGCGCGCAGCATTTCGGTCACGTTCACTTATCGGTGGGCATTCGGCGACGACGCTCTCAGACTGCACGTCACCTGCGCGCGTAATTGTTTGGTTGTCGATTTTAAAGGCAACTTTCACACAAAAACAACCTTATTGTAATAATCACGCAGCGATTGCATGAAGGAAGGCACGCTGGACACTTGGGGGCCGCGCCACCTCCATCTGTCCCCTTAAAAAATAATCTCAACCATTTGATTTTATTGAATATCTCACTATTTTCGACGCTTGACTGCAAACGCCACCTCTTGCGGCCACCCTTTAATCCAATCATTACCCAACAATTCTTGACGGTCTGCGAACCACCGAACTGGTAGCATGCGCGTCGCGTCGCAATATGCGATACGCAGCATGGGTGCCGACCGGGCTCCACGGAACGCGCGCAGCACATCTGATCGATCCCCTTTTGATACCGTATAGACTGCCGCACTGGCATCGAGTCGCTGTCCGGCGATTCGACCGGACGACACCGGCTCCGGATGATCCGTCCGCGCCCGTGGCATGACGGACCTGCGACCGTACCGGCTCCCGGATCAAACACGACGTCGTGCGCACCCCCGTTGTCATCGCCCTGCCCGGCCCCCGTTGACCCCGTAACACCTCGGCGTCGCCCCGCGCGACCCGTTGCAGCAACCGTTGGAGTGGCGCATCGCGCGCCTGCAAGCATGAAGAGATTGAAGCAGCCCATCCGCACCCTGCGCGAGAAAGACCGGACGCCGCTGGTGCGCGCGGGCGCGCTGCTGCTGATGGCCGGCCTGCTGTACCTGCTGTGGCCGTCCGCCGAAATCGCGTACCTCGCAATGGAGTCGGTGGTGCGCTGACGCGCAGGGCCGGCCCCGCGCTGCGCTATACTCGCGCGATGGAAACCCGACCTGCCTCGCCGAACGTGCTTTGCTGGTGGCGCGCCTGACCCAGGCGGCCCGTTTCCTTTTGCATGTCCCAAACGTGATGCCGCCAGCCATGGCGGCATTTGCGTTTCTGCGCTGACATCATGGCTGGCGGCTTCGATCATCCGGAGCCAACGACCACCATGACCCACCCGAACCGACCGACCATCCTCACCGGCGACCGCACGACCCCCGCTACACCTCGGCCATTACATCGGCTCGCTGAGCGCACGCGTGCGCATGCAGCACGAAGCTCGGCAGTTCCTGCTGCTCGCCGATACGCAGGCGCTGACCGACAACATGGGCCGGCGCCAGCGCGTCACCGAGAACGTGATCGAAGTCGCGCTCGACTATCTGGCCGTCGGCATCGATCCGGCGCTCTCGACGATCGTCGTGCAATCGCAGGTGCCCGAACTCGCCGAGCTGTCGCAATACCTGCTCAACCTCGTCACGGTCGCGCGCCTTGAGCGCAATCCGACCATCAAGGAAGAGATCCGCCTGCGCGGGTTCGAGCGCGACATCCCGGCCGGCTTCCTGACTTACCCGGTCAGCCAGGCGGCCGACATCACCGCGTTCAAGGCGACGCACGTGCCGGTCGGCGACGACCAGTTGCCGATGATCGAGCAGACCAACGAGCTCGTGCGACGCTTCAACACGACCGTCGAGCAGCCTGTGCTGGTCGAATGCGAGGCCGTGCTGTCGTCGGTCACGCGGCTGCCGGGCATCGACGGCAAGGCGAAGATGAGCAAGTCGCTCGGCAACGCGATCACGCTCGGCGCGACGCCGGACGAGATCGCGCAGGCCGTGAAGGATATGTATACGGACCCGAACCACCTGCGCGTGAGCGATCCCGGGCAGGTCGAGGGCAATGTGGTGTTCACGTTCCTCGATGCGTTCGAGCCGGACGTGCAGATGGTGGACGAACTGAAGGCCCACTATCGCCGCGGCGGGCTCGGCGACAGCGTCGTCAAGCGCGTGTTGAACGAGCGACTGCAGGCGCTGATCGAGCCGATCCGTGCGCGCCGCCGTGAGTTCGAGGCGGACAGGGCCGAGGTGATGGCGATCCTGAAGCACGGCACGATGCACGCAAGGGAGGTGGCGGGGGCGACGCTGGCGGAGGTGAAGGGAGCGTTGGGGTTGACGTATTTCGGTTGAGCGAACGGGGGGGTGGTGAATCGCCTGGCGTTTCTGGATAGTGCCGAGCGCTAGTGCCCGGCACTACTGCGACACATTGGTGACAATAAAGGTATCGAACGGCAAATCGGCATTGATTTAACCAACATACATCCAAAATATGGAGCTATCATCTAGTCTGGATTGGTAACGGAGTAATATATGCCAATGAAGCTGGACGCGATCGACAAACGTATTCTGCGGGCGTTGCAACGAAACTCGAATCAGACGAATGCGGAGCTCGCGCAACACGCGGGGCTATCTGCCACCCCTTGCCTGCGCCGTGTTCACCTTCTTGAGGAACAAGGCGTCATTAATGGGTACGTCGCACTACTCAATCCAGCGGCGATTGATCTGAAGTTTGCAACTTTTGTGCGGATTACGCTGGATCGTCAAGACAAAGCCACGATAGAGCACTTCGCGCGGGAAATAGAAAAGGCGCCGGAAGTGCTCGAGTGCCATTTAATGGCCGGCAGCTACGACTACCTCCTGCGCGTCATCGCGAAAGACCTCGATGATTACCAGCGCTTCCAGATGGAAACGCTCACGAAGATCGAGGGGGTACGGAACGTCGAAACCGAGATTCCGCTCAGGCAAATCAAACACACGACGAATCTGCCAGTCTGGTGACGGGCTCATCGACGCCACTTCGGCCCCCGTGCCACCTTTCGCGCATGGGTGTATATTGGTCATATATCAACATGTATCGCAAGATTGCATGAGCAGGACGTTGCCGTATTTATCTTGCGACAAATACGGCGATAAGCCGTACGCAGTTGCCACTTCCGCCACAAAGGCGGATCAGATTATCGACCCGCAATCTTGTTTTCATGTGAGAAACACCTAAGGCCACAGAGACCATTAGATTCTTTCGAGTCGATAGCCGATCGTATAGACGGATTTCAGCGCCATGCCATTCTCGGCGCGGAGTGCGAGCTTGCTTCTGAGGCGATAGACATGGGTATCCAGCGACCGCGAGCACATATCTTCGTTCTTCCCCCAGAGGAGCGTAACAAGATGATCGCGCGGAACGGCACGGCCGAGATTCTTGAAAAGAATAGTAGCAAGCCCGAACTCTTTTTCGGTCAACGGGATTTTTACCCCATTTAAATAAGCACCTTTTATTTTATCGTCTAAAATATAACCGCCGATCTCAATCAACTCTGGAATTTCTCGATCGAGCTTGGCTCTTCGTGTGTTCGACTTCACCCTCGCCAGCAGAACCTCTGGACCGATGGGCTTAAGGATGTAGTCGTCGGCGCCCGCATTCAATGCCTCCGCGACATATTGCTCAAACACTCGATTGGTCAAGAATAACACCGGAAGATCTCCGCCGATATTTCGGCGAATCCACTTTAAGACATCCATCCCCGACATTAGAGGTGTCACCCAGTCAAGAATAACCAGATCGAATATCGATTTTTCGAGCTTTCGTATCGCAACCGCCCCGTCTCGGCAAACCTCAACATTATGCCCATGCCGATCCAATGTCAGACTAACAAAATCCGACATGGCAATATCGTCTTCAAGTAAAAGTATCTTCATCGGAATCAACCAGTTTCAAAAGGCATCCGCGCATACCCAGGGAATCAAGATATTCGCCAAGTCAAATTCGTGCCACCATCAACGATCACAACTATTTGATCGAGTTATTTTTGAGTGCAGGCAACCCCGCAAATCCTTGACTCGCGCATAGATACATGAAAATCGTGGAAGCGATTCCGGAGGCTTTCTTTATTTAAATCTATCGAATAATTTTCATTTGCCAACCGATGACGAGATTATTCCCCTGTCCCGGTAGAAATTGGATGCAAATATGGCCAGCGCACGCTTCCAAGTTGGAGGACATCACCATAGATTCGAGCATCAGTAGCGAAATATTCCAATGCAGTCGTATAAAGGGCGATAGCACCGTTTCGGTGCGTTGCAACCACATTTAATCTGACAAATAAAGACTTCCATCAGCCGGCTAGCTTCCAGGCTGTTCTCACCTCGGCGCAGAGCGACGCGTTCCTGGTGATTCCGCCGCCCGTCTATGTTCTGGGCCCGACCCATTGCAAGAATCAGTGATGGGACTTCCGTCCCCTAAACCGAAGGCGTGGAACTGCGCGGCCGGACAATGCGTTCTACATACCTGTCACCGTGACACCGGCGACGACGCATTGCCCCACCTGGGGCAGACTCGGACAGCACGCTTGAGAATGGACGCCGGCGTGCGGTTTCGCGCGCCCCATTTTTCTGAGATCCAACGCTTTTAGCGTGGACCGAGACGGATCACGACCGCTGCCGATTGACGAAGGTGCTCCGTTTTAGTCGGAGTCTCTTTCGCAGGCCTTCCTCTGAGGGCCTCGTAGTAGCCAGTACCGTCCTGTCGATCGCGGACCATAGCCGTTCAGGTCGTTGCGAGATGTCGGCAATCAAATTTCGGGAAGCGATGACGAACGTGGAATTGCGTTCCACCACCGCCCTGCATCGCTCCGCGTGAGAAGGCTTAAATAGCGCGTTGCTCGATGGACAACTGGACTCGCCGCGGCCACTTCGTCGCAGCAGCTTGCCCAAGCGCGAATACCTTGCCGCGCAGCCCCGCCCCATACGCCTCTTGATCGTCGCACTACACCTCACTGGATCAATTACCCATCGAACATCACATCAGTGGACAAATACTCCAAAATTGACAATTGTTATAGTAAATCATGCATCCAATCTCTACGAGAAGACCGCGATAATCGACTGACCGCCCCGCCTGCAACACGCAGCGCGGTCTTCGTCAGGCCATCTTCTTCAGGAGATATCCCATGTTGCACCTCTCGTGGCTGCCGTTCATCGCTACCTCCCTTCTGATCATTCTTACCCCCGGCCAGGATATGGTTCTGGTGATGTCCCGGACACTGTCAGGCGGAACCCGGGCGGGTATCGTCACCGCAGCAGGCGTCAGCGTTGGGCTGATTGTGCACACGATGCTGGCGACGCTCGGCGTGGGAGCACTTCTTCAGGCTTCCGAATGGCTGTTTACGTTGCTGAAGCTGGCCGGCGCGCTGTACCTGCTGTACCTCGGCGTGGTGCTGCTGCGCTCGTCGGGCGAGTTGACGCTGTCTGGCAGCCACGGTGCACCGGTATCGGCGCTACGTACCTTCACGCAGGGCGCGCTGTCCAATGTATCGAATCCGAAGATCGTGCTCTTCTACCTCGCCTTTCTGCCGCAATTCGTCCCTGCAGATGCGCCGCGGCCGATGCTGTCGCTGTTCGTACTGGGCGTGACGTTTGCCGGCCTGACGTTTCTGGTCAAGGGACCGGTCGCGCTGTTTGCCGGCCTGTTGTCTGCATCGATTCGACGCAACCCGCGCATCCTGACCCGGATACACCGGACCAGCGGCGTCGTCCTGTTGGCGCTCGGCGTCAAGCTCGCACTCGAGCGCCAATGAGTGCAGGTCGTTACTCCGCGCGGCTGCCGGAGTACGGCCAGTTCGGGATGTGATTCGGAAGATGACGACCAGCCTCGGCATTGTCGGTCAGCTTCCCCAATCACGATCGCCTGCGACGCGGCGGCTTCAGATGACACAGTGTTGACAACACCACACTTTACGGAGTGAACGCGCCGCAGTTCGCAAGAGCGATCACGCTCCTTATGAGCCCGCCGCTGCAAGCCGTCAGCGCTGCCACCGAGAAGGCGTGTTGAGGTGCCCATGCCGATCATTTCGATCCGCATCCGGGGCGACGACGATGCGGACAATGTGACCGTTGCTGCTTATTCGATATGATGAAATTCGGTCGCCGCGCGTCTTAATCAGGATATGTGACATTTGTTCACAATAGATTGCATCACATTTGATATCGTAGACAACCTTTCTCCAATTCATATTTTCAAGCGGCACAACTCCATGGAGTCTTATCATTCATATCTGAAAAAAAAGGCGAGACTCGAGGATGAGCTGCTTCAGGAAAGGCGTCGGATAGTAGATTGCGTCATCGCCGAGATCAGAGCATGCGTTAAGTCATTCGAACTCAAGCCGGACGATATATTTCCTGGCATTGACAAAAAACCGAGAAAACGAAAGGCAAAATATTTCGATCCCAAAACGGGGCGCACGTGGTCCGGGGTCGGCAGAGCGCCACTATGGCTTAAAGGTCGCGACTGGAAGGATTTTCTGATTGACGCATCTGCTGACGAAAAATAATCCATTAACGCATTCTGCTACGCGTCAGCCCCCTCCCCCCGAAAGCACTCAACCGGATGTGGCGAACTGTTACCTCCAGACAGCCCCCGAGGAACGTCATTTTCTGCAGCGAACCGGCCAGCAATCGATCAATGCGATTTTTTACAGGAACGGATGCGGGTGATCTTCCACGCGATCAACAGTCCGCATAATGAAGATCCTTATACTCGACGACGATGTCGCCCACACTGAATTCGTTGGTCATTTCTTGCATCAGCAGGGACACGATGTGCACGTTGCCGGAGACGGCGCACGCGCCGTGCGCTTCCTCGAAAAATCGATGTTCGATCTCGTCATTCTCGACTGGATCGTCCCGGTAATATCCGGTCTCGACGTACTACATTGGATTCGGGCCAATCTTGGCCGCAAGATTCTAGTCTTGTTCCTGACCAATCGGCCGTTCGAGCAGCATATCGCGGAAGCCCTGAACGCAGGCGCGGACGACTACGTCGTAAAGCCCATCGGCTCAAGCGAACTGATCGCCCGGATCAACGCGCTTGCACGGCGGATCTATGACTGCGACGAGCAATCGGACGCGATCGTAGTCGGGAATTACATGGTGGACAACAAGGGCAAATGCATATATTTCAAGGGTGAGAAAATTCCCCTGACCCAGAAGGAGTTCGATATCGCATCGGCGCTATTCAGAAGTGTCGGCCGTGTCGTACCTCGCGATTACCTGATCAAGCTGATCTGGGGGAAGTCGGTAGATATGCTGTCGCGCTCGCTCGACACGCACATCTACCGCGTTCGTAGCAAACTTGCTCTTTCCGCAGAGAACGGTGTGGCATTGAAATCGGTCTACACGATCGGATACCGACTCGAAAAGATTTGACTGCATCCCCCGGCCGCGATGGCTGACCCGACGGACCGGCGTGCATGCTGCATGTCGGCCGCGAACTGATCCTGCTTGATGCGCGCCTTTACGAACGTGGCGGCATTGCTCCAAAGCGCACCGCACTGGTCGGCGTCGAACTGCTTGAATACGACGTCGGCGTCGCGCAGCAGCGCGGCGGCCGATTCGCCGCCGGATTGCACATGCGCGCCGATCGAGATCGATGCGGCGACGCACCCAATCAGTCATTTCGTGCGGGTCGGAGGGGGAAGTACGTTCATGTCGGCGCCGGAGACGGACCGCGCGTCACGCGTCGCGATAGAGGGCGGCAATCGCGTCCGTATACACGGCGACGTTGTCCGGGTTGTAGATGCTGACCGAGTCGAGCACGTATTTCGACTGCTCGCGGTACGCGTCGAGCTTCGCATCGTGCTCGGCGAACGCCTGCAGCAGCGCGCGGCCGCCGGCCTGGCAGTCGAAGTCCGGATAGAAATACCCGGCCTTGCCGAGGAACGGCGAATTGTGGATCAGCGGATAGTCGCCGTACAGCAGCTCGTAATACAGGTAGTTCTGCGCGTTTTCCCACGTGTGCGATACCACTGCATCGCCGTAAGCGGCCATGAACTCGTACACCGCATAACGGCTTTCGAACGTCGTGATGCCGTGCCCGACGATGTCGAGGCGCTTCGCGAAGTGGACGAACGTCGTGTGATCCTTCAGGTGCACCGTGTTGCACACGCGCACCATCTCGACGAAATCGGGCTTCGCGCGATACGCTTCCTCGGCCACGAGCATCGGGATGATGCTGGTCTTCACCATGCAGATGTTCGGCTCGAACATCGTCACGCGCCAGCGCGGCTTGCCGGGCTGATAGCCGAACGACAGACCGGCGCCGAGCGACGCGCGCGCCTTGTCGAACAGCATCGGATGCCAGATGTGCGGGACGATCGTGACGGGAGCGCGCAGGCCTGTCTGGTAATAGTGCAGGCACGAGCGCTCGAACTCGGGAATCGTCCACACGGCATCGTACGGCGCGCCCGAGAACAGGAAGCCCGACGGCTTGTTGAACATCGCGCGTTCGATGTCGATCACGTAGTCGTTGCCGACCCGCATCGTGACGACCTTGCCGCCGCGCTCGCGGAACGCGCGCAGGTAGTCCGCGCCGAACTGCGCGCTCATTTCGATCAGCACGTCGCAGCGCTGCAGCGCTTCGTCCATCGTCAGGAGCGGCACGTCCCATTCGCCGAGCATCATCTGAGGATCGGCGATCTGTTCGCCACCGTTCACCATCACGGCTTCCGCGACGAGCGGCGACTGGCGCAGCAGCAGGATCAGCAGCAGGCAGTTCTGGAAGATGCCGTTTTCCCACAGCGACTGGCCGGCGCCGCGCACGAACAGCGACACGCCGACGACGAGACGCTTGCCTGCGCTGGGCGCCTGGCGGGTGTTCGACCTTGCCATGTGTTCCTCCAGGTTTAGCGGCTTGGTGTAATTGAAATTTCCAATATCGGCTCTTCCGTCTACGGTGTCATGGGATCGACTCCCGGTCTGATCGAACGCGCCAATGTTTGCCCATTGAGTCGGCCGAGCATGACAAAACACCGAAGCAATTGCACCGTGGTTTCCGATTGGCGAGCCCTCGCCCGCATAACGTCAATCAAGCTGCTGCGCAGACTCGCGGCGATGGCGGAACGCTTGCCGTACACTGCGCTTGAAAGTCCAGTCGCATAAGCGAGCTTTGCGTCGCTGCGCGTCTTGTCGTCGACATACTGGTCTACCAACGCATCCGCGATGCGCTCAAATTGCTGCATCGATCGCTCGACCAAGTCGCCGGTCGAGCGCCCTATTTTCCCTAAACGGCGTGGCTTGCCGGTATGGTAGCCCTGCACCCAATGCGCCCCCGCCAACGAGGCCGTGAGCAATGCGCCGGCGCTTTCTACGCCCTCCACCACCACGTGCGGTGCATTGTCCAGCGCACGGGCCACCAATTTTTCAAACTGATCGAAACGCGCTCCGTCTTGCGCGGCAGGTGGCAGCATTCGGCCGGCAATCTTGATGATGTCGGGCGAAGCAATCCGAGCGCCATTCTCGACGCTGAATCCATCGCCGAAATCGTCCACGGCGACACTGCAACCCATGCGCTGCAGTCGCTCGACAAATTCTCGACCTGACACGGGCGACAGCTGCGTGGTTTCGGTAATCTCCACTACCAGGCGACACGCAATTTCAGGCCTGCCCTCAAGCAGCAGAAGAATCGATTCCCACCACCATGCCTCATTCGCGCTTTGCGCGGAAATATTGACGCCCAAGCGAAGATCGTGATTCGACTCCATGAATTCAATGACCATGCCCACGACATAGCGGTCCAGGAATCGCATGAGTTCAAGGCGCTCCAGGCTGGGAATAAACTTCGACGGATACTCGATCGTATGATCATCGTCGCCGAGAACTCGCACCAGGCACTCGTGATACAGCACCTGCTCACCGTCGTGCGCGCTGAAAATCGGTTGAGCACACAGAATCACTCGGTCTCGAGCGATCGCCGTCAGCACCATGCACGCGACACGCATGTCTGAATCCGCATGAAGCGTCGTATCGCGTGCAAGAGCATGTCGCACCAGCGCGTTTACGCAGTAGCTCATGTCGTTTCCTGGTACTCAAAGGTGGAAAGGGACATGCCACGAGTGATGAGCCACGACTGCTTCAACGGCTTGCGGTTATGGAAGATCCCGTTTCCCCACAGCGACTGGCCGGCGCCGCGCACGAACAGCGACACGCCGACGACGAGACGCTTGCCCTCGCCGGGTGCTTGACGGGCATTGGAGTCCGACATGCGTATGCTCCGGTTCAGGCGACCAGACGCGAGACGAACGCGTCGAGGTTCGCGGGGTTGTCGATCGACACCGACTGCAGCAGCCGGCCGGCCTTCGCACGGTAGTCGTCGAGGCGTTCGTCATGATGCAGCCATGCTTCGAGCAGCACGCGGCCGCCTGCGGCAGAGTCGAAGTCCGGGTAGTAATAGCCGGCGTCGCCGAGCAGCGTCGAGTTGTGGATCAGCGGATAGCCGCCGTGCAGCACGTCGTAATACAGGTAGTTCTGCCCGTTTTCCCAGTGGTGCGATACGACGGCATCCGCGTGGCGCGCCATGAAGCCCGGCAGGTCGATGCGCGGTTCGAAGGTCGCCTTGTGCTGGCGCACGAGATCGAGGCTGTTCGCGAAGTGCACGAAGGTCGGATGCGCCTTCATGTGCATCGAGTTGACGACGAACATGTGTTGAACCGCGTCCGGCCGCGCGCGGTAGAACGCGTCGCACGCGAGCATCGGGTAGTGACAGGACTTGACGACCGAGATGTTCGGCTCGAGCGTCGCGAGCCGCCACGGACGCTGGCCGCCCTGGTAGCCGAAGGTTGCGCCTTCGGCCGCGAGCGCCGCGACGCGGCGATCGAGGAAGTACGGCGACCAGATGTGCGGCATCAGGTGCACCGGCGCGCGCAGGATGGTCTGCAGCATCGGCGCCGCGGTCTTGTCGTATTGCGGCAGCAGCCACACTTCGTCGAACGGCGCGCCGTTGAAGACGTGCCCGGACGGCTTGTCGAAGATCGGGGTTTCGCACAGGCCGGCATACACGTGCCCGCAGAAGAACGCGGCGAGTTTCTTGCCGAGCGCCTTCATGTGCTTCATCCATTCCACGGGCAGTTGCGCGCCCATTTCGATCACGATGTCGAGTTCGTGCGTGACGTCGGCGGGTTTCACGAGCGGGATGTCGAGGCCGTCGAGTTCGAGGCCGGCCGGCAGCGCGTTGGCGTCGCCGCCGTTCAGGAAATAGACGGGGCCGACGCGATCCGAGCGCTTGAGCATCATCGCGAGGAACGCGATGTTCTGGTGAATGCCGTTTTCCCAGATCGCCTGGCCGTCCCGCGCAAACAGCGAGATGCCGACCGTCGGCCTCATGCCGATGTGATGCCGGGGAGCATCGGGACAGTAGGTTGTCTGCATTGAATTCTCGTCGCAAGAGCGGCGCAATGCCCACGAATTCTCGTGAGGTTCTGGTGAGCGAATTGGATCGGGCAGTATCGTAGGGAGGGAAACTGCTTGCGGGATCGCTTCGGCGTCATGTATCAACGGGCCGCATCCACCCAATCGTCAAGCAAGCCAGTACTTCATTCAACACGACCGTCGAAATGAAACTCCCCGGGCGGCAGCCGCCACGCTGCGCCCGGGGGGACGAGTCAACTACTTACCACTGGTACGAGACGCCGGCGCCGTAGGTGCTACCGTTGCCGCTGATGCCTACACCGAGCTTGGCCTTCAGACTGTCGCTGAACCGCACGGACACCCCGATTGCGGATGCTGCGTACCCTTGGTAGCTGCCGCCGCCGATCCCGACCGCGATCGTCTTCCCGGGATCTACCTCCGGAATCATGGTCAAAGCGGTTGCCGCAGCAATGCCCGAGTACGCACGACGCGCCACTTCATTGACGGTCGACTGGACGCCCCAAAGCTGATTCATATTGGCGGCATCGGTGCCGTTGATCCCCGGTGCCACGTTCGTCAGTCGACGTTCATTGCCAGGAGACCCGAACGAAACGGTATTCGGCGCCGAGGCCACCGACCCGGTGCCGATCGCGACGGAATTCGGTGCAGTTGCCGTGCTGCCTTGGCCCACCGCAGTCGTATTGGCTCCGGAAGCGGTCGATCCTTGGCCCAATGCCGTCGAGTTGTCGCCCGTTGCAGATGCTGCCTGACCGTCGGCCTTGGAGTTGTTGCCCGACGCGATCGCTCCTTGACCTTCTGCAGTCGAGTTCTGTCCCGAGGCCGTTGCGCCTTCACCCACCGCAGTCGAATTCGCACCCGACGCATTCGCACCCTGGCCAACGGCTGTCGAGTTGGCGGCTGCAGAGGCGCTCGAACCGATAGCCGTACTGCCATCCGTCGTCTGAGTCTTGATCGACGTCAGCGGGGCAACCGCAGTCGAGAGTGAGGCCAGATTGGCGTCGGTCGTGGAAAGCCCGGTCGAAAGAGACGCGACATTGCTGCTTGTCGTGCTCAACCCCGTCGACAACGAACTGACGGTGGATGCCGTCGAGGTCGACAGCGACGTGATCGAACTCGTCGCCGACGACAGACCCGTGGACGTGGACGTCGACAGCGACGTCACCGCGCTGTTGGTCGTGCTTAGGCCGGTCGACAGCGAGCCAACGCTGGATGCTGTCGAAGTCGACAGCGACGTGATCGAGCTATTTGCACCCGCGATACCCGTCGACGCGGACGTCGACAGCTGGTTCAGGTTGTTGGTAGTCGTGCTCAGGCCGGTCGAAAGCGAGCCGACGCTGGATGCCGTCGAGGTCGACAGCGACGTGATCGAGCTCGTCGCCGATGACAGACCCGTCGCCGCGGACGTCGACAGCGACGTCACCGCGCTGTTGGTCGTGCTCAGGCCGGTCGACAGCGAGCCAACGCTGGATGCCGTCGAAGTCGACAGCGAGTTCACGTTGCTGTTGGTCGTGCTCAAACCCGTCGACAACGAACCAACGCTCGATGCCGTCGAGGTCGACAGCGACTCCACGTTGCTATTCGTCGTGCTCAGGCCGGTCGACAGCGAACCAACGCTCGATGCCGTCGAAGTCGACAGCGACGTGATCGAACTCGTCGCCGACGAAAGACCAGTCGACAGCGAGCCGACGCTGGATGCCGTCGAGGTCGACAGCGAGTCCACGTTGCTATTCGTCGTGCTCAGCCCGGTTGACAGCGAACCGACGCTGGATGCCGTCGAAGTCGACAGCGACGTGATCGAACTCGTCGCCGACGAAAGACCCGTCGACGTGGACGTCGACAGCGAATCGACATTGCTGTTGGTCGTGCTCAGACCCGTCGACAACGAACCGACGCCCGTCGACAGCGAGCCAACGCTGGATGCCGTCGAAGTCGACAGCGAGCTCACGTTGCTATTCGTCGTGCTCAGACCCGTCGACAACGAACCGACGCCCGTCGACAGCGAGCCAACGCTGGACGCCGTCGAGGTCGACAGCGAGTCCACGTTGCTGTTCGTCGTGCTCAGGCCCGTCGACAGCGAACCGACGCTCGATGCCGTCGAGGTCGACAGCGAGTTCACGTTGCTGTTCGTCGTGCTCAGGCCCGTCGACAGCGAACCAACGCTCGATGCCGTCGAAGTCGACAGCGAGTTCACGTTGCTGTTCGTCGTGCTCAGGCCCGTCGACAGCGAACCAACGCTCGATGCCGTCGAAGTCGACAGCGAGTCCACGTTGCTATTCGTCGTGCTCAGACCCGTCGACAACGAACCGACGCCCGTCGACAGCGAACCAACGCTGGATGCCGTCGAGGTCGACAGCGAGCTCACGTTGCTATTCGTCGTGCTCAGACCCGTCGACAACGAACCAACGCTGGATGCCGTCGAAGTCGACAGCGACGTGATCGAGCTCGTCGCCGACGAAAGACCCGTCGACGTGGACGTCGACAGCGAATCGACATTGCTGTTGGTCGTGCTCAGACCAGTCGACAGCGAGTTCACGTTGCTGTTGGTCGTGCTCAAACCCGTCGACAGCGAGCCCACGTTGCTGTTCGTCGTGCTCAGGCCCGTCGACAGCGAACCGACGCTCGATGCCGTCGAGGTCGACAGCGACGTGATCGAACTCGTCGCCGACGAAAGACCCGTCGACGTGGACGTCGACAGCGAATCGACATTGCTGTTGGTCGTACTCAGACCCGTCGAAAGCGAACCAACGCTGGACGCCGTCGAGGTCGACAGCGAGCTCACGTTGCTATTCGTCGTGCTCAGCCCCGTCGACAGCGAACCGACGCTGGATGCCGTCGAAGTCGACAGCGACGTGATCGAACTCGTCGCCGACGAAAGACCCGTCGACGTGGACGTCGACAGCGAATCGACATTGCTGTTGGTCGTGCTCAGACCCGTCGAAAGCGAACCAACGCTGGACGCCGTCGAGGTCGACAGCGAGCTCACGTTGCTATTCGTCGTGCTCAGACCCGTCGACAACGAACCGACGCCCGTCGACAGCGAGCCAACGCTGGATGCCGTCGAAGTCGACAGCGAGCTCACGTTGCTGTTGGTCGTGCTCAAACCCGTCGACAGCGAACCAACGCTGGATGCCGTCGAAGTCGACAGCGAGTTCACGTTGCTGTTGGTCGTGCTCAAACCCGTCGACAGCGAACCAACGCTCGATGCCGTCGAGGTCGACAGCGAGTTCACGTTGCTGTTCGTCGTGCTCAGGCCCGTCGACAGCGAACCAACGCTCGATGCCGTCGAAGTCGACAGCGAGTCCACGTTGCTATTCGTCGTGCTCAGACCCGTCGACAACGAACCGACGCTGGATGCCGTCGAAGTCGACAGCGACGTGATCGAGCTCGTCGCCGACGAAAGACCCGTCGACGTGGACGTCGACAGCGAATCGACATTGCTGTTCGTCGTGCTCAGACCCGTCGACAGCGAACCGACGCTGGACGCCGTCGAGGTCGACAGCGAGTTCACGTTGCTGTTGGTCGTGCTCAAACCCGTCGACAGCGAACCAACGCTCGATGCCGTCGAAGTCGACAGCGAATCGACATTGCTGTTGGTCGAGCTCAGACCCGTGGACAACGACGTCACACCGCTTTGCGCCGTGCTGATCCCGGTCGAGGCCGACGTCGACAACGACGTTACCGAGCTATTGGTCGAACTCAGGCCAGTGGACAACGACGTCACACCACTTTGCGCCGTGCTGATGCCCGTCGAGGCCGACGTCGACAGCGACGTTACCGAACTATTGGTCGAACTCAGGCCCGTGGACAACGACGTCACACCACTTTGCGCCGTGCTGATGCCCGTCGAGGCCGACGTCGACAGCGACGTTACCGAACTATTGGTCGAACTCAGGCCCGTGGACAGCGACGTCACACCGCTTTGTGCCGTGCTGATGCCCGTCGAAGCCGACGTCGACAACGACGACACCGAGCTATTGGTCGTGCTCAGGCCCGTGGACAGCGACGTCACGCCACTTTGCGCCGTACTGATGCCGGTCGAAGCCGACGTCGACAGCGAGGTTACCGAACTATTGGTCGAGCTCAGGCCCGTCGACAGCGACGTCACACCACTTTGCGCCGTGCTGATGCCCGTCGAAGCCGATGTCGACAGCGAGGTTACCGAACTATTGGTCGTGCTCAGACCCGTGGACAGCGACGTCACGCCACTTTGCGCCGTGCTGATGCCCGTCGAAGCCGACGTCGACAGCGACGACACCGAGCTATTGGTCGAGCTCAGCCCCGTGGACAGTGACGTCACACCACTCTGCGCCGTGCTGATGCCCGTCGAAGCCGACGTCGACAGCGACGACACCGAGCTATTGGTCGAGCTCAGCCCCGTGGACAACGACGTCACACCACTTTGCGCCGTGCTGATGCCCGTCGAAGCCGACGTCGACAGCGACGACACCGAGCTATTGGTCGAGCTCAGCCCCGTGGACAACGACGTCACACCACTTTGCGCCGTGCTGATGCCCGTCGAAGCCGATGTCGACAGCGAGGTTACCGAACTATTGGTCGTGCTCAGACCCGTGGACAGTGACGTCACACCACTCTGCGCCGTGCTGATGCCCGTCGAGGCCGACGTCGACAGAGTATAGAGTTGAGAGCCGTTCACGGCGTTAGTACTCGTCGCGCTTATCGCGCCAGCTGCCACCCCGTTAAGCAGAACACCGCCCGCGACGTTCGCCATGGTCAAAACATTGCCGCTCGAGTTACCCGAAGTCGAACCGCCAGGCCGGAAATATATGAGACCGGTGTCCGCACTGACTTCGACCATCGTTCCGCCAGAATCCATAGAGACAAAAGTGCCGGAATTGCCGTAGGAGCCGACTATAGGTGTGCCAATAGGTCCACTGCAGTAATTCAGGCCCCCGGTATTAGTATAATTTTCACATGTGGTCCCATTGTTTACGGCGATCCCGGGCTGCACTGCCGCCTGCGCCTCCGACATGAAAGCGCCTCCGCCAAAGAAAACCAATGCGCCCAAAGCAACCGCAGCGGCAACTTTACTTTTACTCGGCTTTCCTCTCGCCGCATCATTTTCCGAGGCTGCGACCCAAGCGCCAAGCGCTTCGTTCCAAATGGTTTTGTAGCACTTATTCATTTAACTTCCCCGCTTAAATCAGCGCCCGGCGCAATTTGTTAATTAATGTAAAAAATCAATTAAACTTATGAAGAAGAACAAGAACGACCGATCTCATAAAGTCGGCTTGACCGATTGAGATTTCCAGACAATCTTGCTTTGGGATGGATTATGAAATCCGCGACAACAGGGAAACTGAACAAATGTCACACGCACCTGGAGCGTGTTCACATTAATTTCACGGACGATGGACAACCAATATTCATATGATTGCCGCGGATACTCGAACAGAGGTGGCCGAGTGAATTCGGACCGCCAGATAAGCGGGTCGACCCGGGCCTGAGCCAGCGACAATGCCTGCAAAGGAACCCAAAAAATGACGAAGAGAACCCGACGGACGCACTCAGCGGCGTTCAAAGCGAAGGTGGCGCTGGCAGCAGTCAAAGGCGAGCGGACGCTGGCCGAACTGGCGCCGCAGTTCGATGTGCATCCGAACTGTGCATCCGAGCCAGATCACTGAATGGAAGCGGCAGTTGCAGGAACGCGCGGCAGACGTATTCAGTACGGCTGGCACGCCGTCAAGCGAGCCGCCGGTGGACCTGAAGGCGCTGCATGTCAAGATCAGCCAGTTGACCCTGGAGAACGATTTTTTAGAAGGCGCGCTCCCCAAGGCGGGATTGCTGAGCGCAAAGCGATAACCGACCGTACGCATGTGCTGTCGGTTTCGCAGCAGGTCCGGCTGGTCTGCATCGCGAGATCGAGCGGGTCATCCAGGCGTGAGCACTCGACACGACGTACGATCCGATGGCGCGCGGCTTCGTGTATCTGACAGCGGTGGTGGACTGGGCAAGCCGCAAAACCCTCGCGCACCGGGTCGTCATCACGCTGGAAGCCGTGCATGCCGTCGAGGCGCTGGAAGAGGCGTCCGCCCGCTACGGGCTGCCCGACATTGTGAACACCGATCGGGGTAGCCAGTTCACGGCGAACACGTTCATCGATGCCGTGCTGGGCCGAGGTATCCGGCTGTCGATGGACGGCAAGGGAAGCTGGCGCGACAACGTATTCGTCGAACGGGTGTGGCGCAGCGTCAAGTACGAAGAGGTCTACCTGAAAGCATACGAGTCGGTCAGCCATGCCCGGCGCTCCATCGGCAAGCATATCGAGCTGTACAACCGGACTCAGCGACCAGAAGTTTCCGCCATCGCGTCTGTGCGGCCACCGCACAAACAAAGGCGACGTTCGTGCCCCCGGTGTCGCGCTGCCGACAGTAGCCACGACACTTTCCATTGCGGAATTAAAGACTTCAATGTCATTACGCCACTCGACGAATCGAACCGGTTGTCGATGAAATTCCGATAATGCTGCGCTGGCCCCCTTCCATTTGTCCGACACATGCTGCTTCTCGGTGACGAACGACTATAAGAGGACCGCTTTCCGAGCGCCAACGATCTCTCAGATGCGGAATTGTTTTCCCGCATATGGAATCAGACCAATGACCAGCGAGGCCGCCTCCATCGCGAATTGCGATCAGCACGCTCGACTCATGCGATGCATTCGGTGGCGGCCAGTCCGCACGTGAACTAGTGTTGAGGTTCGCATCGTCCGCATCGTTCGCAACAGCAGATTGCGCGCACTGGATACGGCGATGCCGCCCCCCCATTCCTTTCCAATAACGTCCTTATGAGCAAAGCAAAACAACTTCGTGACCGCGTGGCCGAATCCGGCCTGGCCCACATCATGGCCACACACAGTCCGCTTTCCGCCATCCTGGCCGAGGAAGCCGGATTCGACGGACTGTGGGCGTCCGGCTTCGAGCTTTCCGCGCTGTTCGGTTTGCCGGACATGAGCTTGATTTCGATGACGCAGCATCTCGACATGTTGCGCGCGATTGCCGCGCGCTCGTCGTTGCCGATCGTCGCGGATATCGATACCGGCTACGGCAACGCCATCAACGTCATTCACGCCATTGCAGAGTACGAACGCGCTGGCGCAGCCGCGGTCGTAATCGAGGACAAGACGTTTCCGAAGGTCACGAGCCTCGCCACCGGTGGCCGCCAGGAATTGCTGCGCACGGAGGAATTCGAAGGCAAGATCCAGGCCGCCGTCGCGACACGCGGCGATCCGGACTTCCTGGTCATCGCCCGAACAGAGGCACTGATCGCGGGCCTTGGCGAAGCGGAGGCATTGAAGCGCGCCCGAGCGTATGAACGCGCCGGTGCGGACATGATCCTCGTTCATTCGAAACAGAAAGATCCTGCGGAAATCGAGCACTTCGCGCGCGCGTGGAATGGCGATGTCCCGCTCGTTCTCGTACCGAATGCCTACCCGGAACTCGACGCCCAACGTATCAAGGCACTCGGCAACGTCCGAATGGTCATCTACGGGAACTACGGCATCCGGGCTGCGGCAACCGCCATGCAACAGACGTTCCGCCGCATCGTTGCGGATGGCGGTGTACAGCATGTCCATCAGGACATCATCGCGGTCGACGAGATTTTCCGCCTGCAGGGTATGGACGCCATCCACGCGCAGGAATCTCGCTTCCTGCGCTGACGGCAATGCACCGGCGCATATCGATTCGATATGCGCCCTACTCGCGAACGCGCACGCACCCAGTCGCAATCGCAACACGCACGACATGCACGGCTGTCAGTTGACCCATTGCATCAACCGACACATCTGACCCGATTCGTTTCCCGACCGTCGGGCAAACGCGCGGCACGACTCCCCCTCTATCCCTCCCGAAAGATCAGCGGACCGAGCGATTCGGTTCGCCGATTGGTCACGCAGCCGTCCCCTGCATGGACGCCCTCGCGCCGTTTCGATCCATCGGCAAACGCATCTCAACAATCGATTTATTCGATGGATTTCATCGGAGTGTCGCCATCGGATTCCTATAATCCGGCCCGATTGAGTAACCGATCCATCGAAAAAACGCATTTCTTCTGACGAACAAATCAAGGGAAAGATCATGTCGAACAGACGAGCATTCCTCAAGACCGGCATCGCCGTCGGCGCGGCGGCACTCGCCCCCGCCCTTGCCGGCGCGGCGACCGATACGCGCCGCCAGCTGCGAGTGGGCATGTCGCGATATCCGGTCCAGATCGATCCGGTGATGCTGAACGACACGGCAACACGACGCGTGTCGACATCCATGTTCGATACGCTGATTGCCTTCGACCATGCGAACAAGATGCGGCTGAAGCCGGCGCTCGCCACGAGTTGGCAACGCGTCGGTCCCGACGCGCTGCGCGTGAATCTGCGCAAGGGCGTGCGCTTTCACGACGGCGGCGAGATGACCGCGGCCGACGTCGCCTTCAGTCTGAGTCCCGAGCGTCTACTTGGGCCCAAGCGCGCCGGGCAGACGGTCGCCATGCAGACGCTGCAGCCGATCGCAGGTGTTGACATCATCGACGATCACACGGTCGTGGTGCGAACGTCCGGGCCGGATTTGCTGCTTGAACAACGACTCGCAGGATGGTCCTCCGAGATCGTCAGCAAGCGCGCCTTCAACGCAGCCGGCTCGTGGGCAAAGTGGCTCGAGGCGCCGGTTGGTACTGGCGCCTATGCGATCGTGTCAAAGCGAACGGACGTAGCGGTCAAGTTGAAGGCCTTCGACGATCACTGGGCGGGCCGGCCGCCGTTCAAGACGATCGATTTCATGATCATCCCCGAAGCGTCGAGCCGCGTGAATGCACTATTGGCGGGCGACGTGGACATCATTACGGATGTGGCGCCCGACCAGTTCTCGACGGTACGCGGCAATTCAGCCACGGAGATTGCCGGGGGCGCTGTCCAGAATATTCGGTCGCTGGCCATCGACACGACAGGGCCCGTCCTTCGGGATGCCCGCATTCGTCGCGCGATGAGCCTCGCGATCGACCGCAAACTGCTCATCGATTCGCTGTGGGAGGGGCGGCTGTCCGTGCCGCGCGGCTGGCAGTTTGCGTCGTTCGGCGACTACTTCGTCGCGGAGCACCCGGCGGTCAAATACGATCCGGCCGCCGCGAAGAAATTGTTGGCGGAAGCCAAGTACACCGGCACGCCGATCTCGTACCGCCTGCTGAACGACTACTACCCGAATCAGGTGTCAGGTGCGCAGGCCATGATCGCGATGTGGAAAAGCGTCGGCCTGAATGTGGAAATTCACATGATGGAGAATTTCTCGCAGATCCAGAAAGCACCGATCAACGCGATCTACGACAACTCGACCACGGCCACTCTGCAGGATCACATGGGTTGCCCGTGGCGCGTGTTCGGCCCACAAGGCGAGTTGACTACCCTGCACGAGTGGTCGAACAAGGCCTATATGGATCTCGGCCGACAGGCCCAGAGCACGCCCGACAAAACGCAGAGGCGGCAAGCCGTCGCCAACATGCTGGATATCCTCGACAACGACATGCCGGCGATCATCCTGCATGCCTCCGGGCAGTTTTATGGCAAGCGCAAGGACATCAACTGGCGCACCGGCCAGACGCTCGACATGAACTTCGGGCCCGGTTGGACTGCTTGACCGGTGCACGAACGCCACGCAAGACGGCGCCGAGCGGATACCGGCAGCCCGCTTGCGTGGCCGACGTCAGTCCGGCGAAAAAACCTCGCATACATGGAGTCAAACGCATGATGCCCATCGTGGAGATCGAGGACCTTTCCGTGTCCTTCGACAACCTCCCCGCCCTCCACGGAATCAACCTGTCGCTGGAGTCGGGTGAGGCCGTTGGATTGATTGGCGAGAGCGGCAGCGGCAAGTCGGTCACATGGCTGGCGACGCTCGGCCTGTTGCCCGGCAAGGCAAAGGTTTCCGGACGCGTCCGCCTGTCGGGAGACGACATCCTGGGAGCGTCCGCCGAACGACTCGAAGCAATCAGAGGAAGCCGGATCGCCATGGTGTTCCAGGACCCGTCAAGCGCCCTGAATCCCGTGCACCGGGTTGGCGCGCAGGTCATGGAAACCCTTCGGCTGCATCGCGGCATGACGCGTACCGCGGCACGCGTGGAAGCCCGGCGCTTGTTCGACCAGGTCGGCATTCCGGATGCCGCGACGCGGCTCGACGCGTACCCCCATGAACTCTCCGGAGGACAGAACCAGCGCGTGATGATCGCGATTGCGTTGGCCGGGCGACCCGACGTACTGGTCGCCGACGAGCCGACGACAGCGCTCGACGTCACGGTCCAGGCCCAGATCCTGAGCCTGTTGCGCGAAGTGCAGCAGGACACGGGCATGGCGCTGGTGCTGATCTCCCACGACCTCGGCGTCGTCGCGGAGCTGTGCGAGCGCGCCTACGTCATGTATGCCGGCCGCGTAGTCGAGCAAGGCGCCATCGACGCACTTTTCCACGCGCCGCGTCATCCCTATACGAAGGGATTGCTGGGTGCGGCCCCGTCTCTGTCCGGGCCGCGTGCGAGGCTGAATGCAATCCCCGGCACTGTCCCCAAACCGGGCGAAGCTGGCGCAGGCTGCGCGTTCGCACCGCGCTGCCCGGAGCGGGCGGAAGCGTGCGACAAGGCGGTTCCGGCACTTTGCGGCACGGGTGGATCGCACCAGCTCGCGTGTCACCGTTTTGTACCGATCAAAGAGTTGAGGATTGCATAGTGAACACCCCGCTCCTGATGGAGGCCGAGGGCCTCGTCAAGCGTTACGTTTCATCGCGCGGCATGTTTCGACACGGACGTGTCGTTCAGGCAGTCAACGGTGTATCGCTCGCCATCGGCAGGCATGAAGCCGTCGGCCTGGTCGGGGAATCCGGTTCGGGCAAGTCCACGACGGGCCGGTTGTTGCTGGGACTCGAGAAGGTCGATGCAGGAACCGTGAAATTCGACGGCACATTCCTTCCTGCGGCCGGCAGCGCTGCGTGGCGCAGTCAACGAGCCCGGATGCAGATGGTCTTCCAGGATCCGCTCGCCGCGCTCGACCGGCGCCTGGTCGTGCGCCGTCAGATCGAGGAACCGATGATCATTCACGGCCTTTCTGACGTGCGCGATCGCGTGGCCGCCCTGCTGGACGCGGTCGGCTTGCGTCCGGATCATGCGGAACGCCTGCCCGCCAGCCTTTCCGGTGGCCAACGCCAACGGGTCGTCCTGGCCCGAGCCCTCGCGACCGATCCGGATCTCATCGTCTGCGACGAACCGATCTCCGCGCTCGACGTGTCGATTCAGGCCCAAATCCTGAATCTGCTCGCAGATCTCAGGCAGTCACGCGGAACCGCAATCCTGTTCATCAGCCACGACTTGCGCGCGGTTCGCCAGATCAGCGACCGGATTGCCGTCATGTACCTCGGCACCATTGTCGAGGAGGGGCCGACCGATGCGGTGCTTGAAGATCCACAGCATCCGTATACGCAGGCGCTGGTTTCGGCGGCGCCGACGCACGAAGGCTTGAAGAAGGATCGCATCATCCTGCAGGGCGAACCGCCGAACCCGGCGGACCGCCCCGACGGCTGCGCCTTCCATCCGCGCTGCCCGATGGCACGCGACACGTGTCGGCAAACCGTACCCGTGCTCGCACCGTTCGCGCCGGACGCCTCGCGACGCGTGGCCTGCCATCTCGTCCCCACCTCGATCACGGCAGTGGAGCCGCGCCGATGACCCGCTACATTCTGACTCGCACGGCACGCGCGCTCCTGACGGCGCTGCTCGTGGTGACTTTTGCTTTTTTCATCCTGCGTCTCACCGGCGATCCCGCGCTGGAAATTCTCGGCAACGAGGCGTCGCCGCAGGCGCTCGCCGCCTTCCGGGCATCCTGGGGGCTGGACCAGCCGTTGTGGGTTCAATTTGTCTACTACCTGCATGCGATATTGACCGGCGATCTCGGGCAATCGATGCGCGACGGGCGAGCCGCGCTCACCGTCGTGACGGAACGCATTCCCGTCACGCTGGCGATCACGGTGCCTGCGCTGGTCATCAACCTGGCCATCGGCATTCCCGCCGGCATCTACGCCGCACTCCATCGCGGCAGCGCCATCGACCGGATCGTGATGATCGGTGCCGTCGCCGGCTTCACCGTCCCGTCGTATGTGCTGGGGCTGGTTCTCGTGCTCGTGATATCCGTCTGGCTGAAATGGCTGCCGTCGGGGGGCGCACACGGCTGGTCGAGCGCTGTTTTACCGGTGGTCACACTCGGCATCAACGGCTCGGCGATCCTGGCGCGCTTCGTTCGTAGCGCGATGCTCGAAGTTCTTGGCCAACCCTACATCCGCACCGCGAGCGCCAAGGGCATGCCATGGCGAAGGGTCGTGCACCACCACGCCGTGCCGAATGCCGCCATTCCGACGATTACGATTGTCGGCTTCATGATTGGTGGCCTGATCTCCGGCGCAGTCATTGTCGAGAGCGTCTTCTCGTGGCCCGGCATCGGGCAGCTCCTGGTGGTATCCGTCGTGGCGCGCGATGTTTCCGTGGTCCAGTGCCTGCTGTTTCTGGTGACCGTAACCATGGTCGTCTCCAACATTTTCGTTGACATCGCCTATGGATTGCTCGATCCGAGAATGGCGAAGGAAGGTAACCTGTGACATCGATGGCTTCCGTGAAGAACAGCACCGATACCGCCGGCAAGGCGCGGTCAATGCAGCGCGTTCCGGCGTCAGTCGGCCTCGCGATCCTGTGGATCGCTGCGATGATCATCCTCGCCGTTCTGGCCGACAAATTGATGCCTTTCGACTTTTCGGCCATCGATCTGCGCAACCGTCTTGCGCCGCCGATTGGCTTTGGCGGAACCGCGACGCACTGGCTCGGCACCGACGAACTCGGGCGCGACATGCTTTCCCGGCTACTGCTGTCGATTCGAATGAGCATCATGATTGCCTTCGGCGCCACCATCATCGGCGCAGCCATTGGAACAATCATGGGCTTCGTTGCCGCCCACTTTCGCGGCCCGGTCGAGAGCCTCGTGCTGATCCTTGTCGATTTCCAGGCGTCGATGCCGTTTCTTATCCTCGCGCTTGCCGTTCTCGCGTTCGTTGGCAATTCGCTCACCATCTTCGTTATGCTGCTTTCGCTCTACGGATGGGAGCGCTATGCCCGTATCGCGCGTGGCCTGGCCTTGCGTGCCCAGGGCGAAGGCTATGCCGCCGCGGTACGGCAGCTCGGGGCCCATCCGCTGCGGATCTACGTCCGTCACATCCTGCCCAATATCGCGTCGACGCTCATCGTTTCGATGACCCTGGCGTTTCCCGAAATCATGCTTGTGGAAAGCGGCCTGAGCTTTCTCGGCCTCGGCGTGCAACCGCCGATGACGTCACTTGGCGCGATGATTGGCTACGGCCGGGACTACCTCACGCGCGCGCCGTGGATCTTGTTGTCGCCTTCCCTGGTGATTTCGCTGACGGCACTCGCCATATCGATCGTCGGAGACTGGCTTCGCGATCGACTCGACACCACCGAATGACCACGCAGGCATCCCGGGCCGAGGATGCGCTTGGCTTCACGCTGATTTTCCACCGTCGAACTTCAGGAACACGCATCATCCAATGACTCCTTCAATCACCACCGAATCAACGTTCCTGGCACAACGTGTCCTGAACGCCAAGCCCTCCGCGACAGGCGCGATGACGCGCCTCGCCCGTCAGCTCCGGCGCGAAGGCCGGGATGTCATCGCGCTCAGCCAGGGCGAGCCCGATTTCCCGACGCCGCAGCACATACGTGAAGCGGCCAAATCCGCCATCGACCTCAACCAGTCCCGCTATACCGACGTCGCCGGCACGCAGGCCCTGCGCGAAGCCGTTGTGCGTAAATTTCAGCGCGACAATAGCCTGAGCTTCGATCCGGACCAGGTCCAGATCGGTTGCGGGGCCAAGCAACTGCTCTACAACGCCTTGCAGGCCACCGTCGGCGCCGGCGATGAAGTAGTGATCCCGACGCCTGCATGGGTGTCCTATCCCGAAATGGTCAGGCTCGCGGGCGGGCGGCCCGTCATCGTTCGCTGTGGCGCCGACAGCGGGTTCAAGCTGACGCCTGCGCGCCTCGAATCCGCCATCACGCCACGCACGAAATGGCTGATGCTGAATTCGCCCTCCAATCCGAGCGGGGCGGTATATGGCCACGACGAACTCGTCGCGCTGGGCGAAGTGTTGCTGCGCCATCCCCACGTCTGGGTGATGGCGGACGACATCTACGAGAAAATCCGCTACGACGACACCCCGTTCTCGACACCGGCAGCCGTGGTGCCCGAACTGGCCGCCCGCACGCTGACCATCAACGGCGTATCCAAGGCCTACGCAATGACCGGCTGGCGGGTCGGCTTCGGCGCAGGGCCGCTTGCACTGATCAAGGCAATGAATCTCGTGCAGTCGCAGTCGACGTCGCACACGAGCTCGATCAGCCAGGCCGCTTCCATCGCGGCACTTGACGGTCCGACGGATTTCCTGCGCGACTTCGTCGACACATTCCGACAGCGCCGCGACCGCATGGTGGCGGCGCTGCGTGCAGTCGATGGACTGACATGCGACGTGCCGCCAGGCGCCTTTTACGCGTTTCCCGGCTGTCACGGCCTGCTCGGCCGCCGCACGCCGGAGGGCGCGCGGATCGAGACCGATGCGGATTTCGCGATGTACCTGCTGCGTAATGCGGGTGTCGCAGTTGTACCGGGTACCGCATTTGAGCTCCCCGGTCATTTCCGCGTGTCCTACGCCGCCTCGGACAAGGAACTGCATGATGCGACGCATCGAATCGCCCATGCGTGCGCGGCGTTGCGATGACCGGAGACGGGAGGTAATGCCCCGCTTTCTCCAATGTCACGTGGGATTCGCAGCCGATCACCGTCATGACAGACATTCACTGAACCGTGCATGACGCCTATCGATAAATACGATAACGTGACGGCCCAGGGCGGTGATCGCCTGCTGATTCAAACTGGTTTTACTCCGGTCATTTTTTGCAGGGAACAGGTGTGTCGGACGAAGAAGATCTGTCGCTCAACGCGGTACGGGCATTCGTGCAAATTGCCCGCGAACGCAGCGTCACGCGTGCCGCGAAGAGCCTCGGCATCACGCAAAGCTCGGTCAGCCGTCACCTCGCGGTACTGGAGGCCTATCTAGGGTCCAAGCTGATCGAGCGGCGCGGTCGCTACAGCGAACTGACCGAATTCGGCCGCCTGTTCGCCGACGCGGTAGGTGAGCCGCTGGAAACCATCCTGTTCACCGCCCAACGCATGCGGCGGCGTGATCTCAGCGAAACCAATCGGCTCGTTGTGCGCACCTCGTTGTCCACGTTCGCCTATACACTGCTCGTCCCCAATCTGCAGGACTTCTCACGCGAAATGGGCGGCACGCTCGTCGACATCACGACGTCGCTGTCGATGCCGTCGTCTACCGACGGTTTCGACGTCCTGCTGACGCGTGATCTGGTGCTGGCCGAGCCGTCGGACCGCTGGGACATTCACGACGAGCAGCTCGTCTGCGTCGGCGCCCCGCAGAACATCGCGGGCCGCGGCCTCGACGCGGTCAGCGCCATGCCGGTACTCGCCGTCACGTCGCGCCCCGACATCATGCCGACCTGGCTCAAGGCCATGGAACTGAAGCCCGCCGACATCCTGTCGGGGGCCCGCTACGACCACCACTATCTGGCATTGCCGGCAGTCACCACCGGCCGCTGCCTGCTGGTCGCGCCGGAGATTGTCGTCGCCGACCTGATTCGCCAGGGATTGCTGGGAATCGTACCCGGCACGCGTACGCCGAGCGGCATGCGCTATCGTGCTTACGCAACCGACCGCAGCCGCAATCCGGATCTCGCCCATGCCTTCTGCCGCTGGATGACCCAGCTGTGCAAACGCGTCGGGGCACCTGCCCAGCCGTAAGCCATCATCCGAAGCGCTTCGAGCAAATCCGCAGGCAACCGCGGGAGCGAGGTGCGAAAGGGGAAGACCGATCCGTGCAACGACGAATCGTCCTTCCCTTCATCGCGATTGGCCGTCAGAACCGGTGACGCAGGCCGACTACCACCAGCGCCTGCTTGCTCGAACCCGAATCGACATTGTTCGAACCGATCACGGCCTGAGCCGCGCCCTTGCCGTTTTGTCCGCTCGCGTGCGCATAGGCCGCGACGCCGTAGACGTCCGTGCGCTTGCTCAGGAGATAGTCCACGCCGACGGAAAACTGGTTCTGCCGGGCCGACGAATCGCCATACGACTTCAGGTAGTCGTACCCGATCTGCGTCTGCAATGCAGGTGTCGCCTGCCACAGCGCATACACTTCGCCGTTGTGGTATTTCTCGGACTTTCCGAACGCCGAACTCGCGTCCGGATTGTATTGCGAAAAGCTGTAGTAGCCCCCCAACGTGATGCTCCCAAGCACGTAGCTGCCGCCCGCGCGCGTGATATCGATCGACCGCGACGACGCGTATGCGTTGTTCACCGAACTATTGAACAGTGAATCGGAGGATGTCGTGCCGCGCGAAGACAGCACCGCGTTGCCGTTGTCGATATGCAGGTAGCCGGCAGCCAGCGACAGCGCGCCGCTGCTATACGAGGCCGCGCCGCTATATGTCTGACCTGAACCTACCGAGCCTGCAATACCGCCGAACGAGTACATGGCGACGAGCTGCAGCCCCGACCAGTTCGGGCTCGCCCACTTCACAGAATTGTTGAATCGCGCGTTGTTATCGGCGTTATCGATGTCCCCAGGGGTGCTGAAAAAGCCGCCAAGCCACTTGTTCCCTTGAACGGGCTGCACAAGATCGACCAGCGGATCCAGCTGACGACCCAGCGTCACGGTGCCCCAGTTGTCGCCCGCCAATCCGACATAAGCCTGCCGGCCGAACATGCGCCCGCCCTGCCCCAGTTTGCCATTCGCCGCATTGAAGCCGTTCTCGAGCCGGAAGATGGCTTTCAGGCCGCCGCCGAGATCCTCGGCGCCCCTCAGGCCGAATCGAGATCCGGATTCCGCGCCGCTGACCAACGAGAGCTGCGTCGGGCGCCCTCCGCTGTTATGGATATACATCACGCTGGTGTCGATGACGCCATAAAGCGTCACCGTCGACTGCGCCTGCGCCTGAGTAGCGATCAGTGCGATGCCGGCCGACATGGTTGAAACCGCAATTGTCCTCATGCATTCTCCATGCGTAGTTAGGATTACTGTTTAATTTGAATTGATTTATGGGGTCGACCCAACGGATCACGTTCAACCGTTTTCCGAGCCGGTGGGCAAATACGTCAACACCATTGTGATGCGCCAATCGCCGGCGCGTGCTCCGCCGTCCGGGTCAGCCGCTCAGCCCTTCCGCAGTGCCGCTGTCGACATACGCCGTACTTCCGACATGAACGCGGTGCAGACGCTGCCTGTAATTGCCAAGCCGTGTCTCGATTACTTCATGGCGGACATCTGGGGCCGGCATGTTCTGGTGCGCCAGAACCTCATGAAGCACACGTCCGGTCATACCGGTGGGTGGCGCAATCCCGAGCAAATGCAGAACGGTCGGCGCGAAATCACAGATGCCCGAAGGCAACGTCGATACCGTTCCATGCGCTGCAAACGCTGCCCCGGCGACCACGCCGACAGCAGCCATTTCGTTTCGATGCAGGCCACCATGAACGCCGCGTCCCGGGGCTCCGTTGCCGGCAAAGAACGCGCCGCCGACGAGGCCGAAAGCATCGACATCGTCATTGGCACGGAAGGAAAACGACACATCGGGCGCACGCGCATGATCGGCGAAGACGAGATGCCGGCCGAGGCTGCCGGGCGCGACCCCAAACGTGTCATCCTTCCCGCGCGTGAAGACAGGGCCGCACCACGGTTCGCCAGTAATCGCGGCCACGACGCGAGAAACCTGTCTGTCGCTCGGGTCGGCAAGATACAGCGCCCCGACCTGTCCCGGCACGACCACGACATCGACATCGGGCGCTGGCGCGGCGCCGGGCTTGAAACCCGCGTCTCGCAGACTATCAATCACGGAAACACGGGTATGGCCAGTGATATGGCCATGGTCGGAGATGGCCAGAAGCTCGACACCGGCGGCGCGGCCTTCAGATTCCCACCAGTCGAGGACACGGCCAAACTCGTAGTCGCAATAGGCGATGATGTCCTGTGTCGCGGCGGCCGCCGTGCCGTGATAGTGGGATGCGTTATCCGGCTCGCCATAGGAAAGTATCGTCACATCGGGCCGGTGGTCGGGCCAGACCACGTCGAGAAACGCCGACGTGATCCAGCGCTGTCCGGCCCTGTCGGGTTCATATTCGGGTGGTATCGCCGTCAGCGGCCCGACTCGCGTCTCAACAGCTTCCAGTACGTCAGCTGGCGTGCACGCCTCGCGGAAATAACCTGACAGGCGAATATCGCCGAAGTCTTCCGCCTTGTGGTGAAACAGGCGGGTCGTGCCCGCATAGTTGGTGGAAAGCACGGCAAGGCTGCGACCGCCAGCGGCCAATATCTCGCCAAGCGTCCGCACGGACATCAGGCGGCCGCGGCTCTGCACGTCCAGTTGCCGGACCAGTATGGCGTCCGCTGTATTGATATATCGCTGCGGGATAACGGAACGGTCGAGATACGCGTTACCTACCATTCCGTGTGCTCCGGTCGTCGCGCCGGTGACGAAGCTTGGGAAGCCGGTACGTGTCTCGCTCGGGTAGACCGTACGGTGGCTCGATAACGTGATGCCCATTCGCTGCATGCGGTGCAAATTCGGCGTCAGGTGGCGAGAAATCAGATCAGGGCGAAGACCATCAAAACTGACGACGAGTACACGTTTCCTTGCTTCCATTTCCGTACCTTTTCCAATCCAGTCTCGATGTAACTGCCAGTGACCGTTGCTCCATTACTGCGGCCAGCGATTCCCGGCTCGGCCAAGTCAGTTGATTTGACGATCGACACGAGAAGTCCCGCAAAGCCGAGGCGCGCCCCAATCCTGGCCGCGGACGGCAATACAATCATCGCTTTTCGTCATGGTCAAACGATTACTCAAGCAGTGCTTGGTGCAGTCAAACCACACTGACCACGAGCCGTGCCGGTTTGCTTTCAAAAAACACGAATGGATTTTCGAGTCCGTCCGCGACATGCCAATGACGTTGATCGCAGAATGCGATGGATTGAATTTCAAACGCCATTATCGCGCCCATCAAACCGTCGGAATATCCGAGCTATTTTTGACGGGGCTTCCGTACACGTTTGCACGTAGAGGCGCCTTCGGGATGACAGATGTACGGACCGTGTGTACGCCGTTTCCAAGAAAGTTGCCGTCGCGGCTACGCCATAGACAAACGGCTTTCCATGGGCCGCAGACATCGAGCCATCATCACGAAGACCGAGCGACGTCGACAGCAAACTCACAATGCCCTCGCTAAGGCATATCGAGCAATAGCATCGGGTGACGCGACACAAGCGACAAGCACGATGAACAGATCAGTTCGTCGGCCAGCGGCCGCTATGCGGCCATTTCAGCATGATCGATGCATGCATGTTCTGAATCAACGCGTCCATCTGTAACGCGACGCTTCCGCCACGTGTTAAAACACATGCCCCGCCGATCTTCACCCTCCCCTTCGTTTCTCCATTCACACGAGCCTGGCGTAGCCTCGCTTTCACTAACAGTACGCGCGCGTGGCGATCAACCAGACCTCGTAATCGGCGCAAGTATCGGACGAGGCGTCGACACACGTCGACGCCGTGTCGGCCGCCGACAACGAGGGCGGCTGGCGCATGGCGCTCGCCGGGCTCACGGCGCAGGTCGGGACGGACTAGCGCGAGGCGACGTGCGTGGGACGCGTCAGGCGAGCCGGTACGCGCGCGTGACCGTACCCCGGAACAGCGCGTCGCGCTCATCCGGGCTCGCATGCGCGGTCAGCCGCTTGAACGCATTCCAGCCGCTCCCGTACGGATACGAACCCTTGTCGACCGGGAAATTGCTCTCGAACATGCAGCGCTCGGCGCCGAACGCCTCGATGCAGGTGAGCATCCACGGCTTCCATGCATCGGCGAGCTGTTCGGACGATGGCGGCCGCTCGCCTTTCTCGAAATCGAACCCGTTGATGCGCATCCCGAGGCCGCCGACCTTCACGAATACGTTCGGCAGCTGCGCCAGTTCGCGCATCGACGCCCGCCAGCGCTCGAAGACCTCCGGCCGCTTGTCCGCATAGCTCGCGATCCGCACGACGCCGCCGCAGTGATTGACGACTATCCGCGTGTCGGGGTTCGCCTTCGCGAGATCGAACAGCTCCGGCAATTGAGGAAAGAACAGCCACGCGTCATACGACAGCCCGAGCGGCGCGAGCTGCGCGACGCCCGCCCGGTACGCTGCATCGAGCAGCAGCCCGCGCGGCACCGCCGACAACGGGTTGGCGAGCGTCGGATCGGCATCCCACGTGCTCAGGTGCCGCACGCCGCGAAACCGCCCGCGTCCCGCCTCGAGATGCGCTTCCAGCACATCGCGCACGCGTTCGCCGAGCCGCAGGTCCGCGTGGCCGACGATGCCTTTCGCGACGGCCGGACGCCCGTGCTGGAGCGGCTCGGTCACATCGGCGACATAGGCCGTCTCGCCAGCCGGTTTCAGTTCGGCCGGGCCGGCATCGCGGTAACGCGTCTGCGCCTGCATGTATACGGACGCCTGGATGTTGTGGCCGGACCGCGCATCCTGCAGATAGTCGTCGAGCATATAGATCCAGCCCGGCCGCTCATAGAAATGATGGTGTGAATCGACGATTGGCAGATCCGGTTCGAGTGCGGGTTCGAGCCCAGAGGCAAGCCAGTCGTTGCGCACCGCGAGATAGTTGCTTTGCGTCATCATGCGGGTAGCTCCTTTCTGGGCCGGCGCTTGCGTATCGGCGAACGCGGGCAGCGCGATTGACGCGGCGGCCGCGCCGAGCAGCCGGCGTCGTTTGATCGAAACGGTCGTGTCCATGTCATTCGCTCCGGTCGAATGCGTACAGCGACAGCGTGAGCAGCGTCGTGATCGCCAGCACGATCGCGAGGCCGAGCATGCCGGCCGTGAAGGTGCCGAAGCTGTCCTTCAGGTAGCCGACGAGATAGGGGCCGGCAAACCCGCCGAGCGCACCGATCGAGTTGATCAGCGCCAGTCCGCCGGCCGCTGCCTGGCCGGACAGGAAACGCGACGGCAGCGTATAGAAGATCGTGCGTCCGGCTATCGTGCCGATCAGTGCGAACGTGATGCCGACCAGTGCGGGCCCGAGCGTCAGGAAATGCGTCGACACGCCGAGCGCCACCGCGCCGATGAACAGTCCGATTGCAAGGTTCGCGACCGGGCCGCCGCGGCGATCCACACGCTTCGCCCACCACAGCAGCGCGATCGTGGCGAAGAAGTACGGCACCGCGGACAGCCAGCCCGTCTGCATCGTCGACATCCCGTGCGCTTTCAGCATCTGCGGCAGCCAGATGCCGATCCCGTACGAGCCCATCGTGAAGCCGAACGAGATCAGCGCGAGCACGTACACGCGCACGTCGCGCAACGCGACGCCGAAGCGCTTCTTCCGGCCGGCGGCCGCGCCTTCGCGCTCGAACGCGCGCTGCAGCGCGGCGCGTTCGTCGCCCGACAGCCACGCGGCATCCGCCGGTGAATCGGACAGCAGCTTCAGCACGAAGAAACCGAGCGCGCACGCCGGCAGCCCTTCAACGATGAACATCCACTTCCAGCCCGCGAGCCCGAGCGCACCGTCGAGCTGCAGCAGCCATGTCGACAGCGGGCCGCCGATCAGCGACGACAGCGGCGTCGACACGGTGAACCACGCCAGCACGCGCGTGCGGTAGCTCGGCGGAAACCACACGGCGAGGAAGAAGATCACGCCCGGAAAGAATCCGGCCTCGCCGATGCCCAGCAGCAGCCGGATCGCGTAGAAGCTCGTCGGCCCGGTCGCGAGCGCGGTCGCCGCCGCCATCAGCCCCCACGTGATCATGATGCGCGCGAGCCAGCGGCGCGCGCCGAAGCGGTACAGCGCGAGATTGCTCGGCACCTCGAACACGCAGTAGCCGGCGAACATGATCCCCGCGCCCCAGCCGAACTGCGTCGCGCTCAGCCCGAGATCGCGGTTCATCGTGAGCGCCGCGAACCCGACGCTCGTGCGGTCGAGATAGTTGAAGAAGTAGGCCAGCGCGAGCAGCGGAATGAAGCGCCATGCTGCCTTGCGCACGGCCCGTTGCTCGATCGCCGCGTCGGACTCGCGGTCGGCGGCGAACGCCGGGGAAGCGGTTGTCATGATTGTCTCCGTGGATGTGGCGGCCCGCGCCCGCGCGTTGCGCGGCCGGGGCGCCTTTGTTCGTTCGATGGATCGCGGCCGCGCTACGCGCTCGCCACTTCGTTCGGCGAAGGTGCGCCGCCCGGCCCGTCGCCCTGCGCTGCGCCGTCCGCGCCGTGCTGCCCCGCGACGACGCCGGCGTCGATCAGCGCACGCGCGTCGTCCGGCGTATAGCCGAGCTCGCCGAGCAGCGCGCGCGTGTCCTGGCCGAGTGCGGGCGGCGCCGCGCGCAGCCGCAGGCGCTCGCCCGCGAGCGTCAGCGGCAGCAGCGCGGTGCGCGTGTCGACCGGCCGCCCGGCGCTGCTCGCATCGGCCGGCAGCGTCACGGCTTCGAGGCCGCCCGTTGCCAGCAGATGCGGATCGTCGAACAGGTCCTGCGGCTTCGTGATCGGCGCATACGGCAGGCCGATCGATTCGAAGATCGCGCCGATCTCCGCGGCGGAGTGCGGTGCGAGCCGCGCGCGCAGCTCGGGCAGCAGCCACTCGCGCGCCTGCACGCGCAGGTTGTTGGTCGCGACCCGCGGATCGTCCTTCAGCGCGGCAAGGCCGAATGCATCGCAGAACAGCGCCCACTGCGTGTCTGACACGACCGCGAGAAAGATCTGCTCGCCGTCCTTCACGGAGAACACGTCGTAGACGGCCCACGCGGAAATCCGGCTCGGCATCGGCGACGCGGCCTGCCCCGTCACCGCGAACTGCATCATGTGCTGCGCGACGAGGAATACGTTGTTCTCGAACAGCGAACTCTGCACCTGCTGGCCGCGGCCGGTGCGCTCGCGCTGCGCGAGCGCGGCCATCGCGCCGATCGCGCCGAACATGCCGCCCATGATGTCGTTTACGCTCGAGCCCGCGCGCAGCGGCCGCCCGTCGGGGCCTGTCATGTATGCGAGGCCGCCCATCATCTGCACGACTTCGTCGAGCGCCGTGCGATGCTCGTAGGGCCCCGGCAGGAAGCCCTTGTGCGATACGTAGACGAGGCGCGGATTGAGCGTCGACAGCGCGGGATAGCCGAGGCCGAGCCGGTCCATCGTGCCGCTCTTGAAATTCTCGCTGAAGACATCCGCCGTCGCGATGAGGCGCAGCACGATCTCCAGCCCGCGCGGATCCTTCACGTCGACCGCGAGGCTCTTCTTGTTGCGATTGAACATCCCGAAGAAGCCCGCGCCGGAGCCGCGCAGCGCACGCGTGCTGTCGCCCGCGAGCGGCTCGATCTTGATGACTTCCGCGCCGAGATCCGCGAGCAGCATTCCACAGGTCGGACCCATCACCATGTGCGTCATCTCGATCACGCGCACGCCTTCGTACGGCAGCGCCGAAGCCGGTTGGCGATCGTTCATTGCGCGACTCCCGTCAGGCAACCTTCCGGTTGGGCCGCGGTCGGTGCGCGGCCGTCCGCATAGCGGAAGCCCTTCGGCAACCCGGCGTCGGGCACGTGGCCGTATAGCGCCTCGGACGGCAGCGCCGCATGCAGGATCGCGCGCGCAGCGAGCAGCGCGTCGACGTCGACACCCGTGTCGCACCCCATCGACTCGAGCAGAAACACGAGATCCTCGGTGACGATGTTGCCGGTCGCGCCCGGCGCATACGGACAACCGCCGAGGCCGCCCTGGCTCGCGTCGATCGTCGTCACGCCCGCGTCGAGCGCCGCGACGACGTTCGCGAGCCCCTGCCCGCGCGTGTTGTGGAAATGCGCGCCGCCGGCCTTGTCGCCGACTTCGCGCCGCAAGCTGGCGAACAACCGGCGCACCTGCGCCGGGTTCGCATAGCCGCTCGTATCGGACAGGCCGATCTCGTCGACACCGCATTCGGCCATCGCGACGGCCATCGCGATCGTCTCGTCGTCGCTGACGGCGCCCGCGATCGTGCAGCCGAACGCGACCGACACGCCCGCTTCGATCTGCACCGACGGAAACCGCGCATCGCGCAGCGCGACGATCGCGCGCACTTCGTCGATCATCTGCGCGGGCGTCTTGCGGATGTTCGCCAGCGAATGCGCTTCCGTCACCGATACCGGCAGCGTCAGCTTGTGCACACCCGCGTCGAATGCGTGTTCGGCACCGCGCAGGTTCGGCGCGAGCGCGGCGACGTGCAGCCCCGGAATCGCCAGCGCGTGCACAACGACTTCGCGCACGTCGGCCATCTGCGGCAACAGCCTGGCCGGCACGAACGACCCCACCTCGATCTCGCGCAGGCCGGCCGCGGCCAGCGCGGTGATCCAGCGCAGCTTGCCAGCCGTCGGCATCACGGTCCTGATGCTCTGCAGGCCGTCGCGCGGCCCGACCTCGCTCACCAGCACCTTCGGATATTCGGAAACGCTCATTCGACACCTCATAGTTCTATCTGAAAGAACATCGTTCTGTTTGACAGAACTTTAGATGCGCATCGAATGGGCTGTAAGCGGGGTATACCCGTGAAATTGCGATTTTATGGAACTTGAGTTCTGCCAGACGGAACGATATAGTCGGCAGAACATCATCCGAAGGAAGCACGCAGTGCCTACGACTCAAGCAGATCACGCCGGCGAAGAGCCCGATTCGTCGGCCGAAGCCTCCAGCGGCGTCGCCGTTCTCGATCGTGCGTTCGCGATCCTCCGTGCATTCGGACCGACCGACGACCGGCTGTCGCTCGCCGAGCTGTCGCGCCGCACCGGGCTGTACAAGAGCACGATCCTGCGCCTGCTCGCCGCGCTCGAACATGGCGGCTTCGTGCGCAAGCTCGACGACGGCCAGTACGCGATCGGGCACGAGCCGCTGCGGCTCGCCGCGCTGTACCAGCGCTCGTTCCGGGTCGGCCCGGTGGTCGAGCCGCTGCTCGAGACGCTGAGCCGCGAACTCGGGGAAACGGCGTCGTTCTACGTGCGCCAGGGCGACATGCGCTCGGTGCTCTACCGGGTCGAGCCCGCGCGCGCGGTGCGCGTGTCGATTCGCGTCGGCGAGGAATTTCCGGTTCGCCAGGGCGCGTCCGGGAAGGTGCTGCTGGCCTTCACCGACACGCATGACGCACGCTGGAACGACGTGCGCGAACACCTGTGGGCCGCGTCGTACGGCGAGCGCGACCCCGAGACGGCGTCGGCGTCCGCGCCCGTGTTCGGCGCGGCCGGCGAATGCGTCGGCGCGCTGACGGTGTCGGGCCCGAAATCGCGGCTCGCCGCCGCGCCGGCGATGGCGGCGGCACTCGCGATGCTGCTGCCGCTCGCGCAGAAGGCGACCGTCGCGCTCGGTGGCGCGGGCGCACGCTACGATGCGACCGCCGTGCGCGACAGTCTCGCGCGGCTCGCGTCGGCAGCGGACGACCCCGCATAGTATTGCGAGCGTGGGTTGGCCGTTCTCGCAATATAGGCGGTGGCCAACTCACCGACCAGCGCTGGCTCAAATCCAAGTAATTCAGTCGATTCAGGTTTTCTCAGCCTGCCAAGCGCCTGATCGAACAACGGTCGATTCGAATCATCCTTTCAGTCACATTCACAGGTCGCCGTGGCCTGATCGGCCCGCGCGACGCGTCACTTCATCTGCATCAGCTGAATCAGATTCCCGCACGTATCGTCGATGATCGCGACGCGCACGGGCCCTGCGTCCATCGGCTCCAGCGTAAACCGCACGCCGTGCGCCGTGAGCCGCGCGAACTCGCCGTCGAGATCATCGACCTGGAACGATGCCGCCGGAATGCCGTCCTCGTACAGCGCCTGTTTGTAAGGCCCCACCGCACGATGGTTGCTCGGTTCGAGCAGCAGTTCGGTGCCGTCCGGCTGGTCCTGCGACACCACGGTCAACCAGCGGAACTCGCCCACCGGGATGTTGTTCTTCAGCTTGAACCCGAGCTTGTCGGTATAAAACGTCAACGCCTTGTCCTGGTCGTCGACAAAAATACTCGTCACGTAGATTCGCATCGCGCGTTCTCCTGAAATGATCGCCCTTCGCTATTCTTCGTCGAAATCGATGACAAACGCATATCCGCCGTCTATCGGCTTGCGCAGATAGCCGTCGAAGTCGTCGGCGATCACCGCGTAGCTGTGATCGTGCAGGAACCGCTGGCGGCCCGCTTTGCGCCCGCTTACGTGATCTGGTACGTCGACGCCGGCACGAACTCCTCCGGCATCGCGCGATCACGCAGTTCGAGCACCGACCGCTCGATCGTCCGCGTCATCGCATCGAGCGCCAGCGCATTCGGCGCGAGACCGAACGGTTCCGCCACCTCGCTTGCGATCGCTTCGAGCGCGATCAGCGTGTACGAGATGAACACGCAGATCAGCGGCGTGAAGAACTCCGTCGAATCGACGAGACCGAACGGCAGCAGCACGCAATACGCGTACACGGTACGGTGCAGCAGCACGCTGTACGAGAACGGAATCGGCGTGGTCAGGATCCGCTCGCAGCCGCCGACCGACTTGCCCAGCTCGTCGAGCTGCGCGTCGAGCATCCAGCAGGTCACGTCGCTGCCGGGTGCACGGCCCAGTACGCGGACGATCTCGCCGCGCAGTTCGTCGAGGATCGCGACCGGCTTGTAGCACTTGCGCGCAAGCACGTCGGCGTGCGCCGTGCCAAGGATCCGCTGCAGGTCTTCGGTCGGATCGGTATGACGCAACTGATGCTTCAGCGCATAGGTGACCGCGATCAGCAGATCGGCGAGCCGGTTGCGTTCCGCGTCGCCGATGCTGTCGGGCAGATAGCGCCGGATCTGCGACGTCAGCGTGCGCGACGCGATCAGCAGGTTGCCCCACAGATGCCGCGCTTCCTTGAAGCGCTCGAAGCTCGCGTTGTTGCGAAACCCGAGGAAGATCGCGAGCGCGAGCCCGAACAGCGTGAACGGCGCGGTGTTGAGCGGAATCTTCTCGCCGAAGATGCGCCCGTTCGTGAAGACCGCCAGCGTGCTGACGATCGCCATGAACACGAGTTGCGGAATGATCGATTGCAGCACGGAGCCGTTCCACACGAACAGCATCCTGAGCCAGTTTTGTTGTGGTCTGACGATCATGATGTTTTCTCGACTGCCGAAGAAATACGCTATGCGGCTCGCATCGCGCCCGATGCGCAACGGCCCGCGCGTGGCGGGCCGCTTTCGGGTAAGTACCGTGCCGGGCACAGCGCTGCGCGTGATGATACGCCCGCGCGCGCCGCGCCCCGTCACATCGCGCGCCGCTCAGTGATAGCCGATGTCGCCCTCGCGCACCTTGCCGCGAAACACGCGGTACTGCATCGCGTTGTACACGAGGATGATCGGCAGCACGATCACGGTGCCGACAAGCGCGAACAGCTGGCTCGAATGGCTCGACGACGCGTCCCAGATCGTCAGCGACGGCGGCACGATGTTGGGCCAGATGCTGATCACGAGCCCCGTGTAGCCGAGGAACACGAGCGCGAGCGTCAGCAGGAACGGCGTGGCCTCGTGCTGGCGCTTCACCGTGTGGAAGATGCCCCACACGCAAGCGACGACGAGAATCGGCACCGGCACGAACCAGCCGAGATTGCCGCTGCCGAACCAGCGGTGCGCGACGGCCGGCAGCCCGATCACGGTCCACAGGCTCACCACGGCCATCACGCCGAGCAGCACGCCCGTGAGCGGCTTCATCAGCAGCCGCATCTTGCGCTGCAGTTCGCCGTCGACCTTCAGGATCAGCCAGCCGCAGCCGAGCGTCGCATACGTGACGAGCACGCCGATCCCGCAGAGCAGGCTGAACGGCGACAGCCAGTCGAACGGCCCGCCCGCGAACCGGCCGTTCTCGATCCGGATGCCCTGCAGCAGCGAACCGAGCACGATCCCCTGGCAGAACGCCGCGAGCGCGGAGCCGCCAATGAACGCGAGATCCCACATGTGTTGCGTGCGGGTCGCCTTCGCGCGCAGTTCGAACGCCGCACCACGAAAGATCAGTCCGACCAGCATCAGCACCAGCGGCAGGTAATTCGCGGGCAGCAGCGTCGAATACACGACCGGGAACGCGCCATAGAGGCCCGCGCCGCCGAGCACGAGGAACGTCTCGTTGCCGTCCCACACCGGCGCGACGGTGTCGAGCATCACCTGGCGCTCGGCCTTCGCATCGAAGAACGGAAACAGCAGGCCGATACCGAGATCGAAGCCGTCCAGCATCACGTAGATGAACACGCCGAGGCCGATGATCGCGGCCCACACGACAGGAAGATCGATTTGCATGACTTACTCCGCTTCGGTGACGTTCAGCGGCGTGGACAGCGCGCTCTTGCGCAGCCCCGGATGCCGGTGGAGCTCGATGTATCCGGCCTGTGCAGCCGGCCCGCGCTTCATCAGTTTCATCATGTAATAGATGCCCGTTCCGAATACCAGGAAGTACACGACCACGAAGATCAGCAGCGACACGCCGACCTGCTGCGCGCTGAGCGGCGCGACCGAATCGATGGTGCGCAGCACGCCGTACACGGTCCACGGCTGCCGCCCGACCTCGGTCGTGATCCAGCCGGCCAGCAGCGCGACGATGCCCGATGGCCCCATGCCCACCACGAACCACTGGAACCAGCGGGTTTCATACAGGCGCCCGCCCTTTCTCAACAGCAGCCCGAGCAGCGCGGTCAGCAGCATCAGCATCCCGAGGCCCGCCATGATCCGGAACGTCCAGAAGATGATCGGCGAATACGGGCGGTCCTGCGGCGCGAATTCCTTCAGCCCGCGAATCTCGCCATCCCAGCTGTGCGTGAGGATCAGGCTGCCGAGGTGCGGCACCTGGATCGCATAGCGCGTGGTTTCGGCCTGCATGTCGGGCAGCCCGAAGAGGTTCAGCGCAGTGCCGCCCTTCTCGGTTTCCCACAGCCCCTCGATCGCCGCGATCTTCGCCGGCTGGTATTCGCGCGTGTTCAGCCCGTGCGCATCGCCGACGACGATCTGGATCGGCGCAAGCACCAGCAGCATCCACAGCGCCATCGAGAAGCTGCGCTTCACCGGCTCGTCGCGACGCCCCTTCAGCAGGTGCCACGCGCCGCACGCGGCGACGATGAAGCCCGCGACGATGAACGCCGCGATCGTCATGTGCACGAGACGGTACGGGAACGACGGGTTGAAGATGATCTTGAACCAGTCGACCGGCACGACGAGACCGTTCTCGATCTTGTAGCCCTGCGGCGTCTGCATGAAGCTGTTCGACGCGAGGATCCAGAACGTCGAGATCAGCGTGCCGACCGCGACCATCAGCGTCGCGAAGAAGTGCGCGCGCGGGCTCACGCGTTGCCAGCCGAACAGCATCACGCCGAGAAAGCCGGCTTCGAGGAAGAACGCCGTCAGCACTTCATACGTGAGCAGCGGCCCCGTGATGTTGCCCGCGACGCGCGAGAAGCCCGCCCAGTTCGTGCCGAACTCGTACGCCATCACGACGCCGGAGACCACGCCCATCCCGAAGCCGATCGCGAAGATCTTCGACCAGAACTGGAACATGGATTTGTAGGCGGCGTCGCCAGTGACGAGATAACGCCATTCCAGCACCGCCAAGAAGCTCGCCATGCCGATGCTGATCGCGGGAAACACGATGTGGAACGACACCGTGAACGCGAATTGCAATCGTGCGAGATGGAACGCATCGAAGATTTCCATGACCGTAATTTGCTCGTGGTTGTGAGGACGTCCGCCCGAAGCAGGAAATCGCGCGACGGCTTGGCGACGGCACATGCGAACACAAACGGTCACTCGCACGGCGTCGAAGCGTGAATGACGATATCGCGTTTCAGACGATACTCGCAATCGCCGCAGCGTGTACTGAAACTGTGCTCGTTGCGTCGCCGAAGATGTGTGTACGGAAAACACATTTCGTGCTCCGGGGATGGCCAGCTGTACTGCTTTCTGCGTTGCGGCGCTGTGCATCCGGCGCGCTGTCCACCGCCCTTAACATGTCATCCAACGCCTGTCCGCGGCGACGGCCCGCCCGGCAGCATCCATTCCCGTCGTTCGGCGTACGCGCCGAACCCGGCCGACCCACCGGCCGCCCCGCCTGGAGAAAACCGCATGGAGTCCTGCACCCGCCGCGACGATCCGACCGGCAGCACCGCGTGTCATGTGACGCGTCATCGTGCCGGCGAAGCGCGCGACAGCGTCGATCGCGTCGTCGACGAAACGCCGGTTGCACTCGTGTTCAACGGCATCTCGCACACGGTCATGATGGCGACACCGATCGACCTCGACATGTTCGGCCTCGGCTTCGCGCTGAGCGAAGGTATCGTCGAGCGTGCGTCGGACGTGTTCGACATCGAAAGCGAATGCCGGCGCGGCAGCGCCGAAGTGCGGCTCACCGTGTCGCAGCAGGCGTTCATGGCGCTGAAGGCGCACCGCCGCGCGCTGGCCGGCCGCACGGGTTGCGGCGTATGCGGAATCGAAAGCATCGCGCAGCTCGACCTGCACCCGCCGCGCATCGATGCCGCCGGCGCGGCTGCCGGTATCGACGCCGACGCGATTGCACGCGCCGCGCGCGCGTTGCCCGCCCGCCAGACGCTGATGCGCGAGACGGGCGGCATCCACGCGGCCGCATGGTGCGACCGCGACGGCACCGTGCTCGACGTGTTCGAGGACGTCGGCCGCCACAACGCGCTCGACAAGCTGATCGGCGCACTCGCGCGCCGCCGCGCCGACCTGCGCGCGGGCTTCGTGTTCCTGTCGAGCCGCGCGAGCTACGAACTGGTGCGCAAGGCCGCGCGGGTCGGCATCCCGATGATCGCGACGATTTCGGCGCCGACGTCGCTTGCGATCGACGTCGCCCGTGAAGCCGGCGTGCGGCTGCTCGGCTTCTGCCGCAACGACGGCTTCGTCGAATACGTATCGCCCGACGCCGTTCATCCCGACCCACCGGCGCTTGCGCAAGCGCATCCGGCCTTCCCTTCATGAAACCACTGATCGATTTCGATACCGCGCAGCAGCATTTCGCCGGCGCGTTCGCGCCGCTTGAAGCAACTGCCTCCATGCCGGTCGCGGAAGCAGCCGGCCACGTGCTGGCCGCGCCGCTGACCGCCGTGCTCGACCAGCCGCCGGCCGACCAGAGCGCGATGGACGGCTACGCCGTGCGTCACGCGGACCTCGCGCACGGCGAGCCGCTGCGCGTCGCGCAGCGCTGCTATGCGGGCGATACGCCGGCGCCGCTGGCCCCGCGCACGGCCGCGCGCCTCTTCACCGGTAGCCTGATTCCGCCCGGCGCGGACACCGTCGTGATGCAGGAGCACGCACGCGAACAGGACGGCTGGGTCGCGTTCGACGCGCCGCAGCGCAGCGGCTCACATATCCGCCGCCGGGGCGAGGAAGTGCGCGCCGGCGACCTGCTCGTGCCGGTCGGCGTGCGGATGGGCGCGATGCATGTCGGCGTGGCCGCCGCACAAGGTTTCGTGCGCATCGATGTGCGCGCGGCGCTGCGCGTCGGCATCCTGACGACCGGCGACGAACTCGTCGCGTGCGGCCAGCCGCGCGCACCGCAGCAGATCTACAACAGCAATGCGCCGATGCTCGCCGCGCTGGTATCGGGAACCGGAGCCAGCGTCGCGATGCGCCGGCATGCGGCCGACACCGCGCCCGCCGTCGATCGTGCGCTGCTCGACCTGCACGCGTGCTGCGACCTGGTGATCTGCGTCGGCGGCGCGTCGGTCGGCGACAAGGATCTGCTGCGCCCCGCCCTGGCCGCGCTCGGCGCATCGTTCATCGTCACCGGCGTGCGCATGAAGCCCGGCAAGCCGGTCGCGCTCGCGCGGCTCGACGCGCGGCCCGTGGTGCTGCTGCCCGGCAACCCGGGCGCCGCGATGACGGCGTTCGCGCTGTTCGTCGCGCCGCTGATCCGCTGCCTGCAGGGGCGCGACGCGCGCCTGCCGATCGTGCCGTCGCTGCCGATCGACATCGACTTCGAACCGGATGCGCAGCGCGAGCGCTTCGTGCGCGTGCGCTGCGCCGTCGGCCCCGGCGGCACGCCCGTACTCGATACGCTGCGGCAGCAAGGCGCCGGCACGCTGCAGTCGCTCGTGCAGGCGAGCGGGCTCGCGCGGCTGCCGGCCGGGCGGCGCATCGCGCGCGGCGACGCGGTACCGTATTACGAATTCGCGCACTGGCTCGCATGAGCGCGACGCCGCATAGCCGCCTGATGCAACACATTCGCCGCGCATCCCGCACGGCGAACTGTATTCCTGCAATTCGGGGGCGATTGTGTCCCTGCCGGAAAAGTCCGGCGGACTATGCTCACGATGAGGCTCGTCACGACCCGTGCGCCGACACGTCGGCCCACACGCGGCCGATCGGCGACGCCCCTCCGCTCACCTCATGCAGGCCGACGAACCGATCGTGAACGCCCTCGCTTCCGCCACACCGGCCGCCGCCGCTTCATCCGGCGACGCATCGCCCGGCGCCTTCCCCCGCACGTCCGACACGCTCGGCCGCCCGCTGCGCGACCTGCGCCTGTCCGTGATCGACCAGTGCAATTTCCGCTGCGGCTACTGCATGCCGCGCGAAAGCTTCGGCGCCGACTATGCATTCATGCCGTCGTCCGAGCGGCTGTCGTTCGCGCAGCTGGAAAAGATCGCGCGCGCATTCACGTCGCTCGGTGTCGAAAAAATCCGCATCACGGGCGGCGAGCCACTGCTGCGCCGCAACCTCGAAGCGCTGATCGAGCGGCTCGCCGCACTGACGACCGTCGACGGCAAGCCCATCGAAATCGCGCTGACGACCAACGGTTCGCTGCTCGCCGCAAAGGCGCGCACGCTGCGCGACGCGGGCCTGTCGCGTGTGACCGTGAGCCTCGATGCGCTCGACGACGCAGTGTTCCGCCGAATGAGCGACACCGACGTGCCCGTGTCGCGCGTACTGGCCGGCATCGAAGCCGCGCAGGCGGCCGGGCTCGCGCCGGTCAAGGTCAACGCGGTGATCGAACGCGGCGCGAACGACGACCAGATCCTGCCGCTCGTGCGGCACTTCCGGCATACCGGCGTGGCCGTGCGCTTCATCGAATACATGGACGTCGGCGGCGCGAGCTTCTGGTCCGGCGACAAGGTCGTGCCGGCCGCACGGATGCGCGCGCTGATCGACGGACACTATCCGCTCGTGCTCGTCGGCGAACCGGCGCACGACGCGACCGCGATCCGTTGCCGCCACATCGACGGCGCGGGCGAGGTCGGCTTCATCGCAAGTGTGTCGCATCCGTTCTGCGGCACCTGCTCGCGCGCCCGCGTGTCGGCCGACGGGAAACTCTATACGTGCCTGTTCGCGACGCAAGGCACCGACCTGCGGCCGTGGCTCGACGATGCGGCGCCGGTCGACACGCTCGCCGCCGCCGTGCGCGATCGCTGGACGCAGCGCGACGACCGCTATTCCGAGCGCCGGGCCGCACGGCCGGCCCGCGCGCCGGGCAAGACCTATCCGACCGTGCGCATGTCGCTCGTCGGCGGCTGACGGGCCGCCGCGCGCCGCACGACGCACCGCCACAGGAGAACCGTCATGACGAGCTTCACCGAATCCCGCGCCGGGCTGCCGGACGATCCGTTGCGCGCCGGCAGCCACCCGCATCCCGCCGACGCGGCCGACCCGCACACCGAGCCGCCGCCGGCGATTGCCGCCGGTTTCGAAGTGCGCGTGCAGTACGCGCCGATCGACGCGGGCGCCGAGCTTGCGCCGATCGTTCGCAATCCGAATGTCGGCGCGGTCGTGAATTTCCTCGGTGTCGTGCGCAAGGAAGGCGATGTCGACGACGTCGTCGCGCTGGAAGTCGAGCACTATCCGACGATGACCGAACAGGCACTGTGGAGCATCGTCGAGGAAGCCAGCGCGCGCTGGCGGCTCGAAGCGGTCAAGATCGTGCACCGCGTCGGGCGCATTCCGCTCGGCCAGGCGGTCGTGCTGGTCGTGGTGGCCGCCGCGCATCGCGCGTCCGCGTTCGATGCGTGCGAATTCCTGATGGACTTCCTGAAGACCCACGCGCCGTTCTGGAAGAAGGAGATCCGGCACGACGGCGCATCCGGCTGGGTCGAGGCGAAGTCGCACGACGAGCAGGCGATGCGGCGCTGGGGCTGACCGCGCCCGCTTCGCGTTTACCGATTCCGCCGATCCTGCTCACGACCTCGCCATGAAACTGACGATCAAATACTTTGCAAGCATTCGCGAACAACTCGATCTCGACGAGGAAATCGTCGAGATCGATGCGCGAGAACTCACCATCGACGCGCTGCGCAGCACGCTCGCCGCGCGCGACGCGCGCAGCGCGGAAGCGCTGCGGATGGACCGGCCCGTGCGGGCGGCCGTGAATCTCGAGATGGTGACGGGGGGATTCGTCGTGCGGGAGGATAGCGAGGTGGCGTTTTTTCCGCCGGTGACGGGCGGGTAAGACGCGCGTCAAACGCGCTGCTTCGGTGCGGCGCTCTCGCCGAAGCGGCGCGCGTATTCCGTGGGGCTCATCGCGAAGCGGCGTGTAAACGCCTTTCTCAACACATCGACGCTACGGTACCCGTTCCGGCGACAGATGTCGGGCATCGATTTCTCGCCCAGCGCAAGCGAACGACAAACCGCCTCCAGCCGGACGTTTTCGACATATTTCGCGGGCGTGGTCTGCAATTCCCGCTGAAACATCCGCATCAACGTTCTGACGCTGGTCGAAGCCCTGGCTGCCATTATCTCGACGGTGAGGTCCATATGCAGATGCTCGCCGATCCAAAGGCATAACGCGTTCAGACTTGAATCGTGTGCGTGCTGCGACTGAAGTGCGAAGCTGAACTGCGCCTGTCCGCCCGGGCGGCGCAAGAACAGGACCAGATTCTTCGCGATTTCCAGCGCAAAGTCGTTTCCCAGATCTTCGCCAACCAGCGAGAGCGCGAGGTCGATTCCCGACGAGATGCCGGCCGACGTATACACGTTGCCGTCTTTCACCCAGATGGGCGCCGGGTCCACCTGCACCTTCGGATAGCGCTCCGCCAGGCGCCGGGCGACACCCCAATGCGTCGTCGCCCGGCGTCCGTCCAGCAGGCCGGCGGCCGCGAGTGCGAACGCGCCAACACAGATGGAGCACACGCGACGCACTGTCGGCGAGCGCGTTCGAAGCCACTCTATCGCGGCCCGATCAACCTGTTCGTACGTCCTGGAGCCCGTCGTCACGAGCAAGGTGTCGATGGGTCTGTTGTCACGACGCTCCTGCTCGAGCGTGCTATGCCCTCTGAGCCCGATGCCCGTTTCGCTGTCCAAGTGGTTATCGGCAGCCGAGCAGACCAGTTCGAGCACGTACGGCGCAGTACCGCCGCCGTAAAGCTGATTCGCCCACGCGAATACTTCCGCCGGGCCGATCACGTCGAGCGCGTCCACCGGCGGCAAACCCAATATGACAACCCGCTTCTGCCCCGCGTCTGCAGGCGGGGCGACCGGTTTCGTCGGTTTTCTCATGAGCGCGGTCCACGTGTCAGGGCGTTCGGGCAGGCAATTGTGGCAGAAATCGTCCTGTATCTGTCATTTGTGCCATCGTCGCGCCGCCTAGACTGGGCAACTCTGCTACTTTGCATGTCCTGGAGATATACCGTGCTTAAACCCGTGGTTATCGGCGAAGTCAGTGCGCCGGACTCGAAGATTGCCGCCCAGGCCGCTTCCCTCGTCGAACAGGTCCATTCCCCGGCCATGATGCATCACGTGCACCGGACCTGGTGGTTCGCCGAATTCCTGGGCAGGAAGCGGGGCTTGAAATACGACCGGGAAGTGGTGTATCTCGCGTCGCTGCTTCACGACCTTGGCCTCACGAACGAATTTTCCGCCGACCAGCGCTTCGAAGTGGACGGTGCCGATGCGGCCAGCCGCATCCTGCTTGCCCACGACTACCCGAAAGCGAAAACGGAACTCGTGTGGGATGCGATCGCGCTTCACTCTGCCGGCGGCCTCGCCGATCGCAAGCAGCCGGAAATCGCGCTCGTTTATATGGGTGCCCACCTCGACGTCTTCGGACTGTTTCTCGACGAAGTCACGCCATCGCTGATCGACGACACGCTCGCGCTCTATCCTCGCGTCGGATTTAAAGCAGCGTTTACCGAAGCGCTGGCTGAAGTCGCCAGAAAAAAGCCTCATACGACCGTCGGCACCGGGATCGCCGATATCGGCCGGCGCCACGTACACGGTTTCGACATTCCGGACGTATGCGATCTGATTCATGATGCGCCGTTCGAAAGCTGACGCAACCTATCGCCAGCCCCCTCCCTCGCAGCGACCATCCACCGGTTTCTCGCACCAGTGATGTGCATGGCAACCGTCAGGCATCTAAAGCAATCTGCATAGTTGGAGAATGAACATGCATGTCAAGACTCGAGGAACGCGAATTTATACGGACGAGCGCGGGAACGGTGAACCGGCGCTCCTGTTTCTGCATTACTACGGCGGGTCGAGCCGAACCTGGAACGGCGTGATCCATGACCTGGGCGGGCGGTATCGAACGGTCAGCATGGACCACCGCGGTTGGGGCAACTCGGACGCGCCCGAGCAGGGTTATGCGATCGGCGATCTCGCAAACGACGTGCAGGACGTCATTGAAGCCCTGAAGCTCGAACGCTACGTGATTGTCGGCCACTCGATGAGCGGAAAGGTCGCGCAGCTGTTCGCGTCGCGCCGGCCGCCGGGACTCGAGGGCCTCGTCCTCGTCGCACCGTCGCCGCCGTCACCGATGCACTTTTCCAGCGAGCAGCGTGCCGAGATGGCCCAAATCTACGACACCCGGGAGTCGATCGGCTGGGCGCTCGACAACGTACTCACCGCGAAAAGGCTGGCGCCGGAACTTCGCGAACAGGTTATCGCCGACAGCCTGCGCGGCGCACCGCAGGCGAAGCGCGCATGGCCGCTCGGCGGCATGGTCGAAGACATTACCGCTGACGTCACGTCGATCGACGTACCCGTCGTCGTCATCGCCGGGGAACTCGATCAGGTCGATCGGCCGGAGACACTGCAGAACGAATTGCTGCCGCGAATCCCGGCAGCCCGAATGCTGGTGCTCCCCGGTACAGGGCATCTTTCTCCCCTCGAAGATCCAGTTGCGATCGCAACGGCCATTCGACAATTCATGGAACAACCGGGGATATCACTTCACGGAGATGCCTGAAGGTCCGCCCTCAAAACGGTTCACCGCCTGCAGGCCACGCGATTCATCGCGCTGATCGGCGGCCCGTTACCGCCGAGGCGCGCGGCGTGAAGTGACAAAGGCGGCAACCCGGCGCCCGACTGCTTGCCGGTCGCGCCATCGACGCGCTCGTTCAGGCCGAACGCTTCTTGACCGACACCGCGTACATCGCCGGCGATACGTTCACGCTCGCAGACATCGCCGCCTATACGAGCGCCTTTGCCATGAGACAGGCGCTCGATTGGTCCGCGCTGCCCCTGCTTCACGCCTGGTACACGAAAATCGGTGCGCGGCCGGGCGGCGCTCACGCCCCGTCGCACATCGCGGCACCCTGGGCCCGGCTCGCCAGATAGTCGACCATCCGCTGCGCAGCTGGCTGCAGCGCGTCGAAGTTCCTGAACCTCCGCGCGTATCTGGAACGGCGCGATTGACGGCGATTGATACGGCGGCGCTACCGTATCGTCAAAAAAACAAAGCCGGCACAAGGCCGGCTCCGTCGTTGAAGCGCAAGACGCCCTACGCCCCCCCTTCACCGCATGCACGCCGCGGCCAGCTTGCCGACCGCGATCACCGCCTGCTCGACCTCCGGCGACCACGGGCTGCTGTAGTTCAACCGGATAAAGTTCCGGTAGCTGTCCGTGATCGAGAACATGTAGCCAGGCCCGATCGTGATCCCCTGCTCCAGCGCAAGCTGGTACAACCGCATCGCATCGACCTGCGCGGGCAACTCGACCCACAGCACGTACCCGCCGGCCGGGCTCGAGATGCGCGTGCCTTCCGGAAAGAACCGCGACACCATCGCACGCATCAGGTTCGCCTGCTGTGCATACGCCTTGCGCAAGCGCCGCAGGTGATGCTCGTAGCCGTCCCGTTCGAGAAACTCCGCGATCGCCAGTTGCGGCAGCGACGGCGTCGCGAGCGTGTTCAGGAATTTCAGCTTCTCGACCTGATCGCGATAGCGGCCCGGCAACGCCCAGCCGATCCGGTACGCGGCCGTCAGGCTCTTCGAGAACGACGAGCAATGCAGCACGATCCCGCTGCGGTCGTAGGACTTCAGCGAACTCGGATGCGTATCGCCGAAATACAGTTCGTTATACACACCGTTCTCGATCAGGGGCATGCCGGCCTTCGTTGCGAACTCCACCAGTTCGCGCTTGCGCTCGTCGGGCATCTGGAAGCCGAGCGGGTTCTGGAAGTTCGGCATCACCATGCACGCGGCGATCGGCTGCGACTTCGCGATCGCCGCCAGCGCCGCAATGTCGATCCCGTATTCCGGATGCGTCGCGACCTCGATCGCCTTCATCCCCATCCGCTCGATCGCATGCAGCATCGCGTAGAACGTCGGCGATTCCACCGCGATCGTGTCGCCCGGCTTCGCGACCGCCTGCAAACACAGGTTGATCGCCTCCGTCGCGCCGACCGTCACGATGATCTCGTTCGGGTCCACCGACATCCCGTTTTCCAGGTAGCGGCGTGCGATCTGCCGGATCAGCCGCGGATGGCCGGGCGGCAGCCCGTCCGTCACGCCCCACAGCGACTTGTCGCGGCCGGCCGCATACGCGTAGCGGTTCAGCTTCTCGAACGGAAACAGGCTCGGGTCCGGATACGGCGAGCCGAGCGGCACCGCGTCGTCCGTGCCGATCGAGCGCAGCGTCGACAGCACGAGCCGGCTCACGTCGACCGACGACGAGATCGCGATCGGCTTCGACGGCCGCAGCTCGCGCACGGGTGCGTGACTGTCGTCGCGACGCAGGTTCACGAAATAGCCCGACTGCGGCCGGCTTTCCAGCAGCCCGCGGCTTTCGAGCAGCAGGTAGGCGTGCAGCACGGTCGTGATGCTGATCCGGTGCTGCTGGCTCGCCTGCCGCACCGACGGAATCCGGTCGCCGTGCCGGTACACGCCCTGGCGGATCAGGCGCTCGATGTCGTCCGCGAGTTTTTCATAGAGTTTCATCGTGCGCCCTCCGCCCGCACGCGCAGCCGCGCCGCCATGCCGTGTGCGTCCGCGTCGCACGCGTTCCGCCCGCCGACCGGGCCGTCGTGATTCCTGATCTTTCCCTCCGGTTTTGCCTTTTCCATCGCACTGGCTCTCTCTTGAAGATGCGCCGACAGGGTCCGGACCAACTGGATCTGCGGCACTGTGCACTTGATGGTTGAATCTTAAAAGCAGAACAGTCGGCGACGAGTACACACATCGATCATGCGAACAAGAGTACAGTTCGGCGCGAATCGCGCATGGCGGGAGAACTGTACATCTTATGAAATGGCAGTGCGGCCGGAAGCCTTGCGCGGCGCGGCTGAACCGGGCTGAACCGCCCTGAAGCGCCGGCCGCACGGCCTTTCGTCCGACTGTCGCAATCGGGGTGCAATACTGTGCGATCGCACGGTTTTCATTGGTGGAGTCAGACCATGCAGCACACGATCGAACAGGCATCCGACCTCGGCGGCGTGATCCGCGCCGCCCGCAAAGTACAGAAATGGCGCCAGAACGACGCGGCCGGCCGCCTCGGCGTCAGCGAGTCGTTCATGGTCAAGGCCGAGCGCGGCGCGGACACCGTCCAGTGGGGCATGGTGTTCCGGATCCTGCAGGGGCTCGGCGTGCGGATCGTCGTCGACCTCCCCGATGCGGGCGACGAACTGCTCGCACGCGAATCGGCACGCGCGAGCCACCGCGCCGACGTCCGCGCATCGCGCGCCGCCGGCAAGGAGACCGCGCATGACTGACCGCAATCTTGCCGCCCTGCTCGTCGCGCGGTTGACCGGCAGCGCAGACCATCCGCGCTTCACCGGTACGCCGATCGATCTGTCCGCGCTCGACGCGCACACGCTCGGCGCGGTCTGGCCGGCGCTGCGTCGCACCGAGCGCGAGATCATGCAGCGCGAGTACGCGTACGACGATCCGCGCGCCGAATTCGCACGCTGGCTGCGCGGGCAGATCGATGCGCTCGGCCTCGTGCCGCTGGTCGACGCCGATGCCGCGCTCGAACTGTTCCGCGACATCCCGCCCGGCGCATGGCAGCGCGCGCTGGAGGAACTGCCTTGCCTCGACGCGCTGCCGTCGCCCGCGCTGCAGGCCGAACTTGCCCGCATCGCGGGCGAACCGGAGGAAGGCGGCCTGCGCGCCGCGTCCGCGTACGGCGCCTATGCGCTCGACTGGTTCGCCGGCCTTCGAGATTTCTCGGCGCGACGCGACGCGTATGCGCAAGCGCTGGCGGATTCGCCGTTTCGCGTGCGCGAACTCGACGTGCTGCCCGAGCTCGGGCCGCCCGCGCTGCTCGCGCTGGCCGCGACGAACGACGGCTATTTCGCGCCGAAGCGGCTGTGGATCGACTTCAGCGATCCGGCCATCACGCTCGCGGAAGACGTCGCGTACGTCGAATTCGCGCGCGACGCGCTGACCGAGGCCGCGCGGCAAGTCGCGGCGCTGCATGCCGGCGCTGTTCCGTACGAGGCCGATCGCGCGTTCACGACCGACGACGCGCAAGTCGTCGCACGCGCGGCGCGCGTGGCCGCCTACCGCGACGAAGCCTGGCTGCGCCCGCTGATCGGGCCGCTGCTGACGGGAGTGTGCGTCGCGCCAACGGCCGCGAAGACGGCGCCGTCGCAGTCGCTCGCGATCGCACTCGGCCATGCGGTCGAGACGATCCCGACGCCCGAGAGCGTGCGCGCGCTGCGCGACGCGCTGGCCGCCGTGCGTCATGCGGGCGTGCAGAAGAAGCTCGCGCGCAACCTGAAGCCGGCCGAACGCGCGCTCGGCGAGCGGCCGCATACCGCGCTGCGCATGACGCTCGACGCGAAGCCCGACAAGAAGCAGCTCGCGATGCTCGCCGCGTGCATGGAAGCGGGCTTCTGGCAGCCGATGACGCTCGGCCACGCCGAATGGCGCGAGCGGCTCGTCGATGCGCCGGCCGGCGCCGCGTTCTCCGCGCGCATGATCTGGCACGCGCGCAGCCGCGACGGCACCGCGCGGTCATTCATGCCCGAGATCGCGAAGGGCAAGGTCGTGCTGCGCGATGCGGCCGGGCACGCGTGCGACGTCGCCGACGACAGCGACATTCGCTTATGGCACCCGTTGCTGGCCGCTGCGGACGAGCGGCTCGCGTGGCAGCGCGCGGTCGTTGGCCGCGCGCTCCGGCAGCCGGTCAGGCAGGCATTCCGCGAGTACTACGTGCCGGCCGACGGCGACGCCGCGGCCAGCGATTCCGCGATGTTCGAAGGTCACGTGCTGTCGAGCCGGCCGCTGCTCGGCGTCGCGCGCCGCGAAGGCTGGTCGATCCGCGCATACGACGACGGTCTCGTCCGCGAATTCGGCGACGTGCGCGCAACCTTCCTGGTCGATGCACGGCTCTATCCCGGTTCCGAAAGCCACGGCACGTCGCGCCGGCTGCACTTCGAACGCCGGCACGAACGGCGCTGGGTGCCGCTGCCGATCGGCGAGATCGATCGCGTCGTGTTCTCGGAAGTGGCGCGCGCGGTCGACCTGCTCGTCAGCGTCTCCGCGTTCGCGCTCGACGACGACACAACGCATGCGGCGGCCGCCGCGCTCACGATCGACCCGGTTCGCCTGCGCGAAATGGAAACGGAACGCTGGCAGCGCCTGAACCGGCTGTCGGATTTGCCGCTGGGCGTGATGGCGCGGCATCGCAAGCACGTGCTGTCGCTCGTGTTCGCCGAGCCGATTGCACAAGGCAGGATGACGATCGATGAACGCCACGTGCGCGTCGGCGCGTGGTCGGTGCATTGCGCGACCGGGCGCGTGACGCGCGACGGCGAGCCCGTCGATGCCGCGATCGAGCCACCGCCATCGCCGCTGCGCGCGGTGCCGTGGCTGCCTTACGACGAAGCGCTGCTGCAGCGGATCGTCGACGTCGTCGCGGGCTTGCTCGCCTGACCAGCCGCCGTCAGATCGAGCCGAACAGCGCGCGCGGCCGGTCCTTCAGCGTGCCGGACAAAATCCGCAGCCCGTTGACGAGCTCGTCGCGCGTGGCCGGACACGCGAGGTTGATGCGCACGCCGTGCTCGATTTCCGCGCGATCGACCGCGAACGTCGACGACGGCATCACGATCACGCCGCGCGCCTTCGCGTTCGCGGCGAAGTCGTCGGCACGCCATGGCGGCGGCAGCCGCAGCCACACGAACATGCACGCGGGGTCGGACTTCAGTTGCCCGGCCGGCAGCAGTTCCCGCGCGAGATCGACGCGCGCGCGGATCTCCGCGAGTTGCGCGCCCATGATCCGCTCGGCGGTGCCGTCCTCGATCCACACCGTGGCGATCAGCATCGACGTCGGCGCGGGCATCCACGCGGTCGTGCGCACCGCTTCCGCGCACAGCGCGACGCTGTCGCGCGGGCAGCTCAGGTAGCCGAGGCGCAGCCCCGGCGCGAGGACCTTCGAGGTCGCGCCGATATGAAACGTCAGCTCGGGGCACAGCCCCGCGATCGCCGGCAGCCGGTCGCGCACGAGCGGCCCGTATACGTCGTCCTCGATGATCGTCACGTGATGCCGCCGCGCGATGTCGACCAGCGCCATCCGCCGTGCGAGGCTCATCGTCGTCACGGTCGGGTTCTGCAGGTTCGGCACGACGAAGATCGCCTTGACCGGCATGCGCTGGCAGATCCGTTCGATCTCGTCGGGCAGCAGGCCGTCGTCGTCGGCCGGCGCACTGACGATCTCGAACTGGAACACCGGCGCGAGCGCCTTGAGCCCGTAATACGTGAGCCGATCGGCCACGATCACGCCGTCGGTGCCGATCAGGCTGTTCAGCACCGCGTACAGCCCGTGCTGCGCACCGCTCGTGACGACCACCTGGTCGCGCGACGGCGCGAAGCCGGGCGCGGCAAGCCACTGCGCGCCGGCCGCACGCGCCCACTCGGGCCCCTGCGGCGGCTGGTATTCCTGCAGCGCGGCGAAACGCGGGTCGTTCGGCAGCGTGCCGAACGTCTGCGCGAGGCTCGCCAGAAACTCGCCGGTTGCCGGGCGGTTCACGGTCAGGTCGATCACGCCGTTGCCCGCTGCGAGCGACGCGCGGGCCGGCTCGATGCTCGGCATCGCACCGCCGGTGACGAGCGAGCCGCGACGCTTGCTGCCGATCACGAGGCCGCGCAACTGCAGTTCCTTGTACGCGCGGGACACGGTCGACACGTTGATGCCGAGTTCGGTCGCGAGCTGGCGCTGCGGCGGCAGGCGGCTGCCCGGCGGATACATGCCGCTGCGGATTTCCGCCTCGATCGAGCTCGATACCTCGACATAAGTCGGCCGCTTCGCCTGCGCCGGCGCACCGCTGTCGCGCTCGCCGGAAAGTTTGTCTGATGCCATTTGTCGCCTGTGACCACACAAAAAGCGTTTGTCTGCCATTTTTGCCTGCCCAGCGATTGTATATGACATCCCCTCCCCGTCAAACGTCAGCCGAAAAGTCTATCGAATCAGCCAGTTGAAATCGGGTAAACGCTAGCGCCACACAATCTTTTGTTGATTGCACACAAAAAATTACTGTGTGATTCTTAATCCCATCTTTGTGTGAATCGTGCGGACCGGGGAGATACGTCATGGCGAACGTCGCCATCGTGGGGGCAGGCTTCATCGGGCTCGGCGCCGCGGCATGGCTGCAGCGCGACGGGCATCGCGTGACGCTGTTCGATCCGGCCGGCGTCGGCCATGGCGCGTCGTTCGGCAATGCCGCGACGTTCGCGCCGTACGGTTGCGTGCCGGTGAACGGCCCGTCCGTGTTCCGCGACATCCCGCACTTCCTGTTCGCCGCCGACAGCCCGCTGCGCATCCGCTGGCCGTACCTGCTGCGCGGCGCGCCGTGGCTCGCGCGGTTCCTGCTCGCGTCGACGCCCGCGCGCCATGAACGCAGCGCGAGCGCGCTGGCCGCGCTGCTGACGCGTGCCGCCGACGGCTATGCGCCGCTGCTCTCCGCGCCGAGGCTCGCGGCGTTCGTGCGTCCGAGCGAATGCCTGTACCTGTACGCGCGGCAGGCATCGTTCGACGCCGCGCAGCCGTCGCTCGCGCTGCGGCGCCGGCTCGGTGTGTCGTTCGACACGCTCGACGCGAACGCGATCCGCCGGCTCGAGCCCGCGCTCGCGCCGATCTTCACGCGCGGCGTGCTGTTCGACGGAAGCTGGCATTTCTCCGATCCGCACGGGTTTCTCGGCGAACTGTTCGCGCATCTGGCAACCGGCGGCGCGACGCTCGAACGCGAGCGCGTCGAGCGGATCGAGCCCGCCGGCGACGGCGTGAACGTGCATGCGGGCGGCTCGGTGCGTGCGTTCGATCACGTCGTCATTGCCGCGGGCGCCCGCTCGCGCGAATTCGCGGCCGCCTGCGGCGACGCGGTGCCGCTCGATACCGAGCGCGGCTATCACGTGCAGTTCGCCGCCCATGAGCAGATCGTCACGCGGCCGGTCGGCTGGGCCGAGCGCGGCTTCTACATGACGCCGCTCGACGAAGGGCTGCGCGCGGCCGGCACCGTCGAACTCGGCGGCTTCGACGCCCCGATGAACCGCTCGCTCGTCGCGCTGCTCACCCGCTCGGCCCGCGAGGCGCTGCCGTCGCTCGGCGCGCCGACGCGCAGCTGGCTCGGCTTCCGGCCGACGCTGCCGGACGGCGTGCCCGTCATCGGCCGCGCGCGGCGCAGCGCGCGCGTGATCCACGCATTCGGCCACCAGCATCTCGGCGTGACGCTCGCCGGCATCACCGGGCGGATCGTCGCCGACCTCGTCGCCCAGCGCGCCCCGCCGCTGGACCTCGCACCGTACCGGGCCGCGCGATTCTGACGCGCGCCGCGATTTCAACCAACGCAAGGAAATCATCATGAATCGTCGTCACTGGCTGGTTTGGCTGGCCGTCTGCTCGCTCGGCACGGCCGCGGCCGCATCCGCGTACGGCGCGGACCCCGAAACCATCAAGCTCGGCTTCGCCGGCCCGCTGACGGGGCCGGTCGCGCGCGTCGGCAAGGATCTGCAATACGGTGCGCAGCTCGCGCTCGACGAGGAGAACGCGAAGCATCCGACCGTCGGCGGCAAGCCGGTGCGCTTCGTGCTCGACGTACAGGACGACCAGGCCGATCCGCGCATCGCGATCCAGGTCGCGCAGAAGCTCGTCGACGACGGCGTGGTCGGCGTGGTCGGCCACTACAACTCGGGCTGCAGCATTCCCGCGTCGGCCGTCTACAAGCAGGCGAACGTCGCGATGATCACGCCCGGCTCGACCAATCCGCAACTGACGATGCAGGGTTTCAAGAACGTGTTCCGCACGATGGGGCACGACGGTATCGGCGGCGTGGTGGCCGGCCGCTTCGCGGTCGAGCAGCTGAAGGCGAAGCGGATCGGCATCATCGACGATCGCACCGCGTTCGGCCAGGGCCTCGCCGATGCATTCGAGAAAGGCGTGAAGGACGCGCACGGCAATATCGTCGGTCGCGAATACACGAACGACAAGGCGGTCGATTTCCGCGGCATCCTGACGACGATGAAGAGCAACAACGTCGACCTGATTTTCTTCGGCGGGCTCGACGAACAGGGCGCGATGCTGATCAAGCAGATGCGCTCGCTCGGCATTCGCGCGCAGCTGTTCGGCGCCGGCGCATTGAAAAGCAACGCATTCCTGAAGATCGCCGGCAGCTCGGGCGAAGGCACGCAGGATCTCGAGCCGGGGCCGGCGCTCGACAAGCTGCCGTCCGCCGTCGCGTTCGCGCAGCGCTACAAGGCGCGCTTCAACCAGGACGTCGAGCTGTATGCGCCGTTCGCGTACGATGCGGCGCTCGCGATGATCGCGGCAATCCACAAGGCCGATTCGGTCGATCGCGGCAAGCTCGTCGCGAGTTTGCCGGGCGTGTCGGTCACCGGCGTGACCGGCAAGATCTCGTTCGACGAGCGTGGCGACCTGATCAAGCCGCCCTACACGCTGTTCCGCGTCGAACAGGGGCAGTGGCACAGCATCCGCACGGTCGGCGGCGCGTCGAACTGAGCGGCAACCCGGCGGACAGCGCCGCTTATCGCGCCGTCTGCTGCCGCTGCACCTCCTGCGCTTTCATCTGCAGATACGCGCTCTTGTCGACTTCATGCAGTTGCTGCGGATACTGCTCGGTCGCGTCGAACCAGCGCGCGAGGCGCTGGTCGAGCGGCTTGTCGAGCGTCGCGAGATACGTGTCGATCGCGAGGTAGTAGCGCATCGTGTTGCGCTCCAGCAGCCCGCGCACGCCGCCGACATATTGCGGCTGCGCGGCCGATGCGCCGCCGATGGTCGTGAACCCGACCTTGTCGCTGCCGACGGTCGCGAGGTAGGTCTTCATCGCCATCCGGCCGACGGTGCCGAAGCCGTACGAATACGTGAGGTGCAGGAACGTGCGCGACGCGCCGACCGGCACGGCCTCCAGCGCGATCCGGTAATCCTTCGTGCCCATCGGGCCGCTGTCGGCGGTCAGGTCGACCTGGAAGTAGTCGGGTGCCGCAGCTACGACGCGATAACGAAACTGCACGCGATAGGTATCCGACAGCTTCTGCTGGATCTTGCGGCCGAGGTTCACGTCGAGCACCGGGCCGTTGCTGCCGCTCGACGCGTGACAGTACTTCGTGTTCAGGTGCAGGATCAGCACCGCGCACCAGTTCGCAGGGCCTTGCCCGGGATCGTCGAGCTGGCCGCTCACGACCGCGAACGGATAGTCGACCACCGCGTAGATGTCGCCCTTCAGCGACGACGCTGCCTCCGACGATTCGAGGGTCAGCGGCCGGTGAAACGCGTTGTCCTTCAGTTGCGCGCCGAGGCTGTGGTAACGGTCGAGCAGCGCCGCCGCATCGCCCGCGCCGAACGACAGCGCACTCCAGCCGACACAAAGGGCCGCGACGAGCGCGTGCCAGGTGCGGCGGGCAAGCCACGTGCCGCGCGGATGTTCGGATGTCTCCATTTTTGTGCTCCCGCCGGGCGCGCGCTGGTCGCGCGCATGTGTCACAGAATACGCCTGTGCGACGTCGCGCACGGCGCACGGCCGCTATCGGCGCCGCTTCACCGGCACCGGCAACTGCGCGGCGGTGATCCGGATCAGCGCCGACAGCCATTCGCGGTCGTCCCAGCGATCGCCGGCGATGACGAGGTGCGGCTTCGCGGTCGGATACGGCGGGCCTTCGTCGCAGGCGCCGAGAAACGCGCGGCCTTCGGGCGTCGGCTTGACGAACAGCCGGTCGTCGCACACGAGCGCGACCATCTTGCCGTCGCAATAGATGCCGTATTCGCCGAACATCTTGCGGGCCGATACCGTACCGGCCGCCGCCATCTGCTCGACGATGAAATCGACTGTGCCCTGGCTCGATGCCATCGGATGCTCCGTTATCGAATCAATCGTCTGACCTTCATCGATGCCGCGCCGTTCCGCTCATTTGTCCGCAGAAAACGCACTCGACATCTGCCGCGCCCGCTTCACGTCATCGCCGTGCAAATAAATCGACGTCGTCGAAATCGACGCATGCCGCAGGTTGTCGCGCACGGTCGTCAACTCCGCCCCGCGCGCGAGCGCGTGCGTTGCATGCGTATGGCGCATCCAGTGCGGGCTCGCCTGCCGCAGCTTGTGCGCGAGCGCCGGGTTATCGGCATCGACGAGATCGGCCGTCTGCGCAAAAAAGCGCTGCATCACCTTCCACAGCCGCACGCTCGTGATCGCGGCCGCGCCGTCTTCCGCGAGGCTCGGGATCAACGGCGTATCCGGCCGCCAGCGCACCGGCGTGACCGGCAGCCGGCGCGCGACCAGATGGCGATCGAGCGCCGTGCGCGCCAGCGGCGGCAGCGCGACGCGTGCGGCCTTGCGCCCTTTGCCGATCACCTTCAGCCATGTGTCGCCGTGCGCGTCCGTCTCGATGTCGCCGAGCGTCGCACCGACCAGCTCGCTCGCGCGCAGGCCGGTCGCATAGCCCAAGTCGAGGATGAAACGCAGCCGTTGCGCGGCGGCCGGCGTCCAGCCCGACTGCGGCGCGCCGGCGGCCGTGCCCTTGCGGAACTCGAGCCCGTCGGCGATGGTGCGGACCAGCAGCCACTCGCCTTCGGTGAACGCATGCGACGTGTCGAGTGCGTTCGCGACGCGCGTGTCGCGCACCTTGACGCCCGCGAACGGATTCGCGAGCAGGTAGCGCTGCTCGATCAGCCAGCGGAACAGCGCGCCGAGCACCGACAGCGTGTACGCCGCCGAACGCGCGGACAGCGCGCCCGAGAACGGCCGCCAGTCAGGTGCGCCGCGCGGCCGCACGGGGCCGACCCAGCGCTCGTGCGGCGTCGGGCGCCGCAGGAACGCGCGATATGCGACCGCATCCTCGGTCGTCAGCGACGACAGCGCGCGGCCGCGCTCGACGATCGCCCACAGGATCAGCCGCTCGGCTTCCTTGCGGTACGCGCGCCGCGTCGCGGCCGATTCGTGCAGCGACAGCCACGCGTGCACGGCCGCGTAATCGTTGTCCGCATCGAGCGTGCTGGTCGCGCGCGGCGCGCGGAACGTGCCGGCCGAGCCGTCGACCTCGTGCGGCAGCTTCAACTGCTCCCACGGCACGATGCTGCCGCGCGGCGTCGCGGCGATCAGCGCGCGCGCTCGTTCGGTCAGGTCCGGATGCGCGGCGAAGAACGCCTCGATGCGCCGCGCGCCGGCCACGCCGAGGCCCGCAATCGCACGCCACCACTGACGCCGGCGCGGAATCCGCACCGTGAGGTCGGCCAGCGTCGCGATCCCGTGCGCACGCAACGCGACGACCGCGCGCGCGGGCAGCCACAGCCCGACGTCGTCGCTGATCTGCGGGACTGGCGCGCGCGCATGACGCAGCAGGCCGATCGCTTCGGTGGCCGCCTTCGCCTCCCGTAAACGCTCACCGTCGGGATGACCGAGCCGTTCCGCGAGATCGGGTCGGCCAGCCTGCCGCGCGACGCGCACGAGGCGACGGCGAATACCGCCGATCACGCCGCGCGACGACCGCCCTGCGCCGAGACGATCGGGCAGGTAGCGCTCGACGGCCTGGCGCACGGTCATGCCCGCGTACCACGCGCGCAGCGCGGCCAGTTCGTCGGCGTCGGGAAAGCCTGCGGGCGCAGGCGCGGAATCTGAGGAAGGCAGTGAGGCGAGGCGCGGTTTCATGGCCGCCAGTTTGACAGAAGCGCGCGCGGCCGGGTACGTCGTGCGCAGCCTTCCCGGCACCACCATGCGCTTGCGCGACGCCGAACCCGCCCGGCATCGCGCAAGCGCATCGAACGGGAGCCGTCAGCCGGTAACGGGCGTGCGCCGCACTTCCGACATATAGATGAGGATCAGCGACACCCACACGATCCCGTACAGGAACATGAAGCAGGTCGTGCGCACGCGCAGCAGGTCGAGCAGCACGCCGAACAGGATCGGCAGCAGGAAGCCGCCGAGCCCGCCCGCGAGCCCGACGATGCCCGTGACGACACCCATGTTGTCCGCGAAATCGTCGGCAACATACTTGAAGGTCGACGCCATCCCGAGCGCGAACACCGCGCCGAGCACGAAGGTCAGCGCAACGAAGCCGGCCACCGGCATCGACATGTTCAACGTCGCGGTGCCGTCGATCGTGTGGATCACGAAGTCGGTCGCGGGATACGACAGCAGGAACAACGCGATCCACGCAACCCACAGCCCCCACCACGTGACCGCATGCGCGCCGAAGCGGTCGGACAGCGCGCCGCCTAGCGCGCGCAGCACGGAGCCCGGCAGCGAGAAGCCGGCCGCGAACGCGGATGCCATCACGAGCGACATCCCGTATTCGCTCTTCAGGTACTGCGGAATCCACAGCGACAGCGCGGTGAAGCCGCCGAACGTGATCGAGTAGTACTGGCAGAGCCGCCACACGCGCGGGTCGCGCAGCACCTTGAAAGCGTCGAGCATCGAACCGCCGCGTTTGCCCGCGCCGGGATCGGGCGCCGACGCGAACCAGAAGATCGCGGCCGTGACGAGCAGCGCGACCGCGTAGATGCGCGGCACGAAACGCCAGCCGTACGCATCGAGCAGCAGCGGCGTGACGAACAGGTTGACCGCCGCGCCGACCGTGCCCGCGCCGAACACGCCCATCGCGAGCCCGCGCCGCTGCGGCGGGAAGAAACGCGCGACATACGGCGTGCCGACCGCGAACGACGCGCCGACGCAGCCGAGGAACAGCCCGATCAGCAGGAACTGCCAGAGCTGCGTCGCGTAGCTGATGATATAGACCGGCACCGCGCACACGACGAGCAGCACCGTCATCACGATGCGGCTGCCGAAGCGGTCGGTCCACGTGCCGAGCGGCAAACGCATCAGCGCGCCGGTCAGCACGGGCGTCGACGTGAGCAGCCCGAACTCCGTGCTGTTCAGCCCGAGATCGATGCGCAGTTGCACGCCGAGCACGCCGAACATCATCCACACGACGAAGCACACCATGAATGCGAGCGTGCTCGCGGCCAGCACCGACCATGCGCGCAGCGGGATGGCCGGCACGTTCGCGACCGAACCGGCGTTACCTTGTTGAGTTGCCATACACCAGACTCCGTTATTGGACGAGCGGCCCGTTCGCGCCGTCGAATTCAACGCCTTCGACGCGCGCGCCACCCGCGAGAATCGCCACGTACTGCCGCATCGCCCGCTGCCGCACGCGTTCCGACAGGTACGCGGCGATCTGCGCGGCGGCTTCGTCGAACGGCACCGCGTCGCCCGGCACGCGGCGCTCGATGCGCACGATGTGGAAGCCGAAGCGCGTGTTGACGAGTTTCGGCAGCACGCCGAGCCCATCCGTATCGAACAGCGCGGCCTCGAATTCCGGCACCGTATCGCCACGCAGCAGTTGTCCGAGGCTGCCGCCGACTTGTGCCGACGGGCAGTTCGACGACGCGCGCGCGACCGCTTCGAACGTGTCGGGCGCGGCTACCACGTCGGCCAATGCGCTTTCCGCGCGCTGCCGCAGCGGCGCGAGCGGCACGCGGTCCGTCACCGCGAACAGCACGTGGCTCGCATAGACGATGTCGTTGCGGCGAAAGTGCGCCGGATACTGCACGTAGTAGCGCTCGCAATCCGCGCGATCGGGTTCGGGCACGTGCGTCAGCTCGCGTTCGAGCAGCGCGTCGACGGCCGCGTCGTCGAGCGGTGCGCCTTCGTCGAGCAGCGCCAGTGACACCGCGCGCTGCCGCAGCAGCTCGCGCACCGCGAGCGCGCGCCGTGCCGCATCGAACGGATCGGGCGCGTCGCCGTGATGTGCGGCTTCGGCCGCGACCGCGTCGTCGTCGATCGCGACGCCGTTGATGCGCAACGCGATCGGTGCATCCGAGAGAATGTCGTTCATACGCCTCCTCAGCGCTTGCGCACGAGTTGGTACGGACGGATCAGGTATGCGACCGACGCGATACCGCTCCAGATGTGCACCATCCGCGTAAACGGCGACACGAGGAAGATCGTGAAGCCGAGCAGGATATGCAGCCGGTAGGTCAGCGGCACGCCGACGAGCAGGCTCGCGATATCCGGCCGGAACGTGACGACGCCCTTCACGTAGTCGGTGAGCTGTTCGAACATCGCGCCGTCCATGTGGCGCGTCGACAGCACGACGGTGCCGAGCCCGAGCGCGAGCTGCACCCACAGCATCAGCACGATCAGGATGTCCGACTTGCGGCTGTTGCGGCGGATGCGCGCGTCGCCCAGGCGGCGCCAGATCAGGATCGTCAGCCCGATGATCGCCGCGACGCCGGCCGCACCGCCCGCGACCATCGCGACGAGCTGGTGCCCGGACGCCGACAGGAACGGCGACACGAGCCAGTGCGGCGCGAGGAAGCCGCCGAAGTGCCCGAGCACGACGACGAGCACGCCCCAGTGGAACAGGTTGCTGCCGAGCCGCAGCATGCCGTGGCGCAACAGCTGCGACGAATCGCTTTTCCACGTGTACTGCTCGCGGTCGAAGCGGATCAGGCTGCCCACCAGCAGCACGGCGAGGCAGATGTACGGGTAGATCCCGAACAGGAACTGATGCAAGGTGTCGTTCATGAGTTTCCCCAGTTGGGCCCGCGCTTACGCGCCGCGGGCCGGCCGCTTGTCGTGGAACCGCACCGTCTGCTCCGCCGGTGTCGCTGCGCCAACGAAGCGCACGGCCTCGTCCGCATACGACGCATCGAGTGCGCGGTAGTCGTCGGCGCTCGGCCGCTCGGCGGCCACATCGTCGGCGGCCGCATCCGGTGCATCGGCCGGCGCGAGTCCGGCCATCGGCAACAGCGCACCGACGACGAAGCTGTAATGGCTGCCGCGCTGCGCGAGCTGTCCGGCCAGCGCGCGCAGGATCTCGCCGGTTTCGGCGAGCAGCTTGCGTGCGTCGGGCGCCGGCAGCCGCGACAGGTATTCGAGGAACACGGGCAGGTAGTCGGGCAGCTCGCCCTGGTTCAGGAACAGCCCGTGGCGCTCGTACATCTGCAGCAGATCGACCATCGCCTGCCCGCGGTCGCGCGATTCGCCGTGCACGTGCTCGAACAGGTACAGCGACGTCGCGCGGCCACGGTCGAACAGCGCGACGTAGTTCTCCTGCAGCGTCAGCAGGTCGCGCTCGCGCACATAGGCAAAGAACCGGTCGAGGCCCGCGCGCACCGCTTTCGGCACGCGCGCACGGTCGCGCAGGTGCGCGTCGATCGAATCGAGCGCGGCGACCAGCGAATCGTCGGGATAGTCGAGCAGCGCCGCGAGCGCCGCATAGGTCGGATCGGGTGCGGTGCTCATCGGGAGGCCTCGTGGATCGGAATCGTCTTCTTGCCCTTCTTCGTGCTGAACAGGCTCGTCTCGGAACGGCCGTCCGAGCAGCCGTTGCCGAACGAGAAGCCGCACGATGCGCGCAGGTCGTATGCATCCTCCGCGTACTCGCGGTGCGTCGTCGGGATCACGAATCGATCCTCGTAGTTCGCGATCGCGAGATAGCGGTACATCTCCTCGACCTGCGCGAGCGACAACCCGACCTGGTCGAGCACGCCGCGCGCATCGACGCCGTCCACGTGACGCGCGCGCATGAACGCGCGCATCGCGAGCAGCCGTTCGAGCGCGAGCTTCACGGGCGCCTCGTCGCCGGCCGTCAGCAGGTTCGCGAGATAGCGCAGCGGAATGCGCAGCGATTCGACGTCCGGCAGGTAGCCGTTCATGCCGAGCGCGCCGCTGTTCGCGGCCGAGTTGATCGGCGACAGCGGCGGCACGTACCACACCATCGGCAGCGTCCGGTATTCCGGATGCAGCGGGAACGCGATCTTCCAGTCGATCGCCATCTTGTAGGTCGGCGAACGCCGCGCGGCGTCGAGCCACGCGGCCGGCACGCCGTCGCGCTCGGCCTGCGCGATCACGGCCGGGTCCTCGGGGTCGAGGAACAGCGACAGTTGCGCTTCGTACAGGTCCTGTTCGTTTTCCGTGCTGGCCGCCTCGCTGATCCGGTCGGCGTCGTACAGCAGCACGCCGAGATAGCGGATGCGGCCCACGCAGGTTTCCGAGCACACGGTCGGCTGGCCCGCCTCGATGCGCGGATAGCAGAAGATGCACTTCTCGGCCTTGCCGCTCTGCCAGTTGTAGTAGATCTTCTTGTACGGGCAGCCCGACACGCACATGCGCCAGCCGCGGCACTTGTCCTGGTCGATCAGCACGATGCCGTCTTCCTCGCGCTTGTAGATCGAGCCGGACGGGCACGATGCGACGCATGCCGGGTTCAGGCAGTGCTCGCACAGGCGCGGCAGGTACATCATGAAGGTGTTCTCGAACTGCCCGTAGATCTCCTTCTGCACGGATGCGAAGTTATAGTCCTTCGCGCGCTTCTCGAATTCGCCGCCGAGGATTTCCTCCCAGTTCGGCCCCCACTCGATCTTCTCGAGCCGCTGGCCGCTGATGAGCGAGCGCGGCCGCGCGACCGGCATCGCACGCGTATTGCCGGCTTCCTGCAGATGCGCGTAGTCGAACGTGAACGGCTCGTAGTAATCGTCGATCTCGGGCAGGTGCGGATTCGCGAAGATCTGCGCGAGCAGCCGCCACTTGCCGCCGAGGCGCGGCTCGATCTTGCCGTCCGCGCGCCGCTGCCAGCCGCCGCGCCAGCGGTCCTGGTTCTCCCAGTCCTTCGGATAGCCGATGCCCGGCTTCGTCTCGACGTTGTTGAACCACGCGTATTCCATCCCTTCGCGGCTCGTCCACACGTTCTTGCAGGTCACCGAGCAGGTATGGCACCCGATGCACTTGTCGAGGTTCAGCACCATCGCGATCTGTGCGCGTACCTTCATGACGTTTCTCCTGTGCGAGCGGTGACGGGTGCGGTTTCCTCGCCGTCGAGCCAGTCGATCTTGCTCATCCTGCGCACGATCAGGAATTCGTCGCGATTCGAGCCGACCGTGCCGTAGTAGTTGAAGCCGTACGACAGCTGCGCGTAGCCGCCGATCATGTGGGTCGGCTTCAGCGCGATGCGCGTGACCGAGTTGTGGATGCCGCCGCGCGTGCCGGTGATCTCGGAGCCCGGCGTGTTCACGATCTTCTCCTGCGCGTGGTACATCATCACCATCCCGGACGGAATCCGCTGGCTGACGACGGCCCGCGCGCACAACGCGCCGTTCGAGTTGTAGCACTCGATCCAGTCGTTATCGACCGCGCCGATCGCCTTCGCGTCGTCTTCCGACATCCACACGATCGGGCCGCCGCGCGACAGCGTCAGCATCAGCAGGTTGTCCGTGTAGGTGCTGTGAATCCCCCACTTCTGGTGCGGCGTCAGGAAGTTCAGCACGCGCTCGGGGTTGCCGTTCGAGCGCTTGCCGACCATGTGCGCATAGCTGCCCGTATCGACCGGCGGCTTGTACGCGCACAGCGATTCGCCGAACGCGCGCATCCACGCGTGATCCTGGTAGAGCTGCTGGCGGCCGGTCATCGTGCGCCACGGCACCAGTTCGTGCACGTTCACGTAGCCGGCGTTGTACGACACGTGCTCGGATTCGATCCCGCTCCACGTCGGCGACGAGATGATCTTGCGCGGCTGCGCCTGGATGTCGCGGAAGCGGATCTTCTCGTCCGCGCGCGCGGCGGCCAGGTGCGTATGGTCGATGCCGGTGATGCCGGACAGCGCGCGCCACGCCTTCACCGCCACTTCGCCGTTGGTTTCGGGCGCGAGCGCAAGGATCACCTCGGCCGCGTCGAGCGCCGTGTCGATGCGCGGGCGCCCTTGCGCCGCGCCGTCGGCCACCTTGTAGTTGAGCTCGCCGAGCAGCTTCACTTCGTCCTTCGTGTCCCAGCCGATGCCCTTGCCGCCGTTGCCGAGCTTGTCCATCAGCGGCCCGAGCGACGTGAAACGCGCATGGGTATTCGGATAGTCGCGCTCGACGACGGTCACGGTCGGCATCGTGCGGCCGGGCACCGGCTCGCATTCGCCGCGCTTCCAGTCCTGCACGTCGAACGGCTGCGCGAGTTCGCCCGGCGTGTCGTGCGCGATCGGCGCGAGCACGACGTCGCGCTCGACGCCGAGATGCCCGTCGCACAGCTCGGAGAAGCGCTTCGCGATCCCCTTGAAGATCTCCCAGTCGCTCTTCGATTCCCACGCGGGATCGACCGCCGCCGACAGCGGATGGATGAACGGGTGCATGTCGGACGTGTTCATGTCGTCCTTCTCGTACCACGTCGCGGTCGGCAGCACGACGTCCGAGTACATGCAGGTCGTCGACATCCGGAAGTCGAGCGTCACGAGCAGGTCGAGCTTGCCGCGCGGCGCGTCATCGTGCCACGTCACTTCCTCGGGGCGCGGGCCGCCCGTCACGCCGAGATCCTCGCCCTGCACGCCGTTGGTCGTGCCGAGCAGGTGCTTCAGGAAATACTCGTGGCCCTTGCCCGACGAGCCGAGCAGGTTCGAACGCCACACGAACAGGTTGCGCGGGAAGTTGCCGGGCGCATCGGGATCTTCGCTCGCCAGCTTCAGCGCGCCCGACTTCAACTGCTGCGCGATGTCGGCGCCGGCGTGCGCGGGATCGGCGAGCGCCGCGCCGACCTTCAGCGGATTCACCGCGAGCTGCGGCGCGGACGGCAGCCAGCCCATCCGTTCCGCGCGCACGTTGTAGTCGATCGGCGCGCCGTGGAACTGCGACTTGTCCGCGAGCGGCGACAGCAGCGTGGCCGGGTCCATCGGGTCGTAGCGCCACTGGTCGGTATGCGCGTAGAAGAACGACGTCGCGTTCATCTGGCGCGGCGGGCGATTCCAGTCGAGCGCCGCCGACAGCGCCGTCCAGCCCGTCTGCGGCCGCAGCTTCTCCTGGCCCACGTAGTGCGACCAGCCGCCGCCCGGCTTGCCGACGCAGCCGCACATGATCAGCATGTTGATGATCGCGCGGTACGACATGTCCATGTGGAACCAGTGGTTGATCCCCGCGCCGATGATCACCATCGACTTGCCTTGCGTCTTGTGCGCGTTCTCCGCGAACTGCCGCGCGACCGAGATCACGTCCGCGCGCTTCACGCCGGTGATCGTCTCCTGCCACGCCGGCGTGTAAGGCAGGTCGTCGTCGTAGCTCGCAGCCACGTCGCGGCCGCCCAGGCCCTGGTCGAGCCCGTAGTTCGCGACAAACAGGTCGTAGACGGTCGCGACCAGCAGGTCGCCGTTGCGCGTCGCAATGCGCCGCGCGCCGATCCGGCGCGACAGCTCCGAGCCGTGCTGCGTCGAGTTGAAATGCGCGTGCGGCTGGTTGCCGAAGTACGGGAACAGCACATCGACCACGTCGTCGTGCGCGGCCGTGCACGACAGCCGCGGCGACAGCGCCGCACCCTTCGACGTCTCGCCGCGCAGGTTCCATTTGCCCTTTTCTGCGTCGTCCTGCTGCCCCCAGCGGAACCCCACCGAGCCGACCGGCACGACGAACTCGCCGGTCGCGTCGTCGATCATCACGGTCTTCCAGTCCGGATGCGCGGCCTCGTCGAGCGCGTCGTCGAAGTCGGATGCGCGCACGAGGCGCTCGGGCACGTAGCCGTCGCCGTGCGGCACGAGGCGCACGAGGCACGGCATGTCGGTATAGCGCTTGCAGTAGTCGACGAAGTAGTCGCTCTTCCCGGCCAGATGAAACTCTTTCAGGATCACGTGGCCCATCGCGAGCGCGAGCGCCGCATCCGTGCCCTGCTTAGGGTGCAGCCACAGGTCGCCGAACTTCGCGCCTTCCGAGTAATCGGGGAACACCGACACGACCTTGGTGCCGCGATAGCGCGCCTCGACGAGGAAGTGCGCGTCCGGCGTGCGCGTCTGCGGGACATTGGAGCCCCACATCATGATGAACGTCGAGTTGTACCAGTCGGCCGATTCCGGCACGTCGGTCTGCTCGCCCCAGGTCTGCGGCGACGCGGGCGGCAGGTCGCAATACCAGTCGTAGAAGCTCAGGCATACGCCGCCAATCAGCGACAGGTAGCGCGAGCCGGCCGCGTACGACACCATCGACATCGCCGGAATCGGCGAGAAGCCGACCACGCGATCGGGGCCGTGCCGCTCGATCGTGTGCACGTTGGCCGCCGCGACGATCTCGTTGACCTCGTCCCAGCTCGCGCGCACGAAGCCGCCGAGCCCGCGCCGGCCCTGGTACGAACGCCGCGCTTCGTCGTCATCGACGATCGAGCGCCACGCTTCGACGGGGGCGAGCGTGCGGCGGCGCTCGCGCCACAGCTTCACGAGCGCGCTGCGCACGAGCGGATGCTTGAGCCGGTTCGCGCTATACAGGTACCAGGAGTAAGAAGCGCCGCGCGAGCAGCCGCGCGGCTCGTGGTTCGGCATGTCGGGGCGCGTGCGCGGGTAATCGGTCTGCTGGGTTTCCCAGGTGACGATCCCGCCTTTCACGTAGACCTTCCACGAGCACGAGCCCGTGCAGTTCACGCCATGGGTCGAGCGGACGATCTTGTCGTGCTGCCAGCGCATCCGGTAGCCGTCTTCCCATTTGCGGTCTTCGTCGGTGACGGCGCCGTGTCCGTCGGAAAAGCGTGGCCTCGTGGTGGAGAAATAACGCAATCTATCCAGGAAATGGCTCATGGGGATCTCGTTTTTCCGGTCTTTTGGCAGACCCTGATTATTTAAGGAGGTGAAATACCGGTTGTAAAGGACGATCGGATTTCGATCGTTCCGCCCTTTTCTCGGTGGTCGAACAGATTGTCGTGCGGGTTGACATATCAAGGCTTGATACAAATCACGATATCGTTCATCGCCCCGCAACAACAAAACCGAATGGGGAGCGAGTGCGCGGCGCGCGCCTGATATGCTGCGCACTGCATTCGCGTATCACCCGTCCGCCTCCTCCACGCATCGCGTTGCGGCGGGCGGGATCCGCATTGAATTGCGCTGGACGATCCGGCAATCCGCATCGGGATTCGCGGGCCGCAGCCCGTTGTTTATCGAAGGTTGCGCAGGTTGTTCAGTGCATTTCCGGCCGTCGGTCAATAAAACCCTTACCTATAAAAACGGCAATTTCATGACATCACGCCTTCTCGCCGCGCTCGTTGCCGCGGCCTTGAGCTGCACCGCCCTGCCCGCCGCCCACGCGCGCACCTACATCGCGCCGACGGCGTCGCTCGGGAAAGGGGCTCATGTTCACCAGTTCGTGCTGCGCGACCCCGTCACGCACCAGCCGCTGCCGAATGCGCGATACCGGCTGTTCCTGCCCGGCCAGGTCATCGCGGGCCTGCCGGTCAAGCCGGACCAGCACGACAGCGTGATCTTCGGCACGACCGACGCTGCCGGGCGCACCGTCAGGATCCGGCTGCCGAAATCGCATCCGGAGAAGCAATGGGTGTTCAACCCGATCATCGGCGAAGGCGATATGGGCGAATCGTTCCATCTGGTCGACCCGTCCGGCAAGCAGCCGCTCGGCAGCTTTCCGTATGTGCTGGACGTGGAAAGCGAATATCTGGCGTGCGGCTACTCGGATGCCAACGGCTACACCTACTACGCGCAATCGCGCACGCCGCGGAACATCAATCTCTACATGGGCATGCTGACCGCACCCGACGACACCGACTGGTGCGCGGGCCCGGGTGCGGCCATCGCGAACGGCGCGGACCGTGCAAACGCCCCCGGCGCGCCGGACCTTTACACGCAATACCTCGGCAGCCTGGTCGCCAACGGCAACCGGCTCAGCGACGCGTTGCGGCAACAGATCGTCACCAAGCTGCTGTCGCTCGCGATCGCCGAACGCGACGCGGGCCGCGTCGCCGCCGTGCTCGACCTCGGCGACATCCCCGACGACCGCCTGAACGACATCGGCTATCGGCTCGCCGACGCGGGCATGCAAGTCGATCGCGGGCTCGCGATGATCGACGCGCATCTCGCGAAATCGCCGGACGATGCGTATGCGCTCGACAGCAAGGGCTGGGCGCTGTATCGCCTCGGTCGCAATGAGGAAGCGCTCACGTGGTTCGACCGGTCGATCGCGATCTTCGCGAAGGACGGCGACGAGGACAGCGACGGGCGCGCAGCCTACGCGACCGGCCTGACGCACAAAGGTGAAGTGCTCTGGAAGCTGGGCCGCCAGGACGAAGCGCACGATGCGTTCGCGCAGGCACGGAAGATCCAGCCGAAGAACGCGGAGTTGGAGGAAACGTTGAAGCGGTTGAACATCCAGGCCGGCCCGGACAACGCGGCGGTGTCCGGTACGACCGGCACGTAACCGCATCCGCAACGTGCGCAGCGGGCAACGATCGTCAGGACAACGCCGGTCATTGCTCGCCGGGATCGCCGCGCGCGGTATCGGGTCAGGGTATCGATTCAGGAAGGTATGCGGCTTCCCGCGTCACCCCTCGCCTGTCGCGCCCGGATTGAGCATCACGACGAAGCCGGCCACACCGACGACCAACGCGATCGCGCCGCCGCGCAGCGCCATCGCGTCATCGAACAGCAGCCCGGTCACGACGGCCATCATCCCCGCGAGCGACACGAACACGGCGACCGCCGCGACGACGATCCGGTACTGGCGACGTATCATCGCGCGCCCGCCACGTTACGCCGCAGCGGCGGCGGCCGGCACATCGGCATCGTCGCCGCGAATCAGCAGCACCGGGCACTTCGAGCCGCGCACGAAGCGCTCGGCGACGCTGCCGAGCAGCACGCGCCGGATGCCGCGCCGCCCGTGCGTGCCGACCACCGCGAGATCGATCCCGCGCTCCTTCACGTAGCGCTGCAGGCGTTCCGCGATGTCCTCGCCGATGCTCTCGGTCTCGACGAGTTCGGCCTCGCCCTTCGCACCGGCCAGCGCGATGACCTGTTCGGCTTCGTGGAGCACCTTGAACCCGTCGCCGCGGATTTCCTCGACGAGTGCGTGCGGGTCGATACGGCCCGCGTAGGTAAACAGCACCGACTTGTCGACCACATACACGGCACTGACGTGCGCGCCGCTCGTGAGTGCCATCTTCACTGCCTCGGCAAGCGCCTGTTTCGACGAAGCGCTGCCGTCGACGGCCACCATGATCTTCTCGTACATGCGAACCTCGCTGGGGTGAACTGCCGCGCACCCTGTCGCGCAGCCATGTCACCATCATCGGCGGATGGCGGGTTCGGTTGTTGACGGCGGTCAAGCGTCGCGGGAATCCGGCCATGCGGCAAAGCGACGCGCCGCACGTGTCCGCACTTCGTGCCTGCTGCCGGAGTGGCGCGCACGGCAGGCGACCGGCTGCCGCGCAGCGATCGCGCCGAAGGCGCTATCATCGGAGCTTCAACCTTCGTCCGGCCCTTTTTTGCCGGCTCACCTTCAACTCGCTCAACCGACATGACAACGACTACCGAACGCGTGGACGGCGCCGCCCAGCATCTCGTCGCCGCCCGCCATGCCGGCTCGCCCGGCCCGCTGTTGCCCGATGCACTGCGTCCCGAGGACGTCGACACCGCGCTCGCGATCCAGCAGCGCGTGGCCGACCTGCTCGGCGAACCCGTCGGCGGATGGAAATGCGCGCTGCCGCCGCCCGACCGCGTGATTCTCGCGCCGATCTTCGCGTCGACGATCCGCGAAGCCGATGCGCCGTACCGCGTCGTCGGCGGGCCGATCGTGCGGATCGAACCGGAAATCGCCTTCGTGCTCGATCGCGACCTGCCCGCGCGCGAGCAACCGTACGACGAAAACGACGTGCGCGACGCGATCCGCGAAGTGCGGATCGTGCTCGAAGTGCTCGGCTGCCGCTATGCGGAGCCGGCGCGCGCGTCGAAGTTCGAGCTGCTGGCCGACGGCCAGTTCAACCAGGGGCTGTGCGTCGGCCCGGTCGTGCACGACGGGCTGAACGTGCCGCTCGCGACGCTGGCGCTGTCGCTCGAAGGCGCGCTGAACCGCGCGATCGACGGTCGCCATCCGGACGGCGATCCGCTGAAGCCGCTGGTGTGGCTCGTCAATTTCCTCGCATCGCGCGGCGATGCCGTGCGCGCCGGCCAGATCGTGACGACCGGCTCGTACGCGGGCGCGATCGACGTGCCGCTCGGCGATGCGCTGACAGTCCGGTTCGGCGAACTCGGCAGTTTGTCGGTGACGTTGACGGCGTGATGTGCGCGGCATGCGGACAGGCCCGACCCGGCCGGTCGCTTGCCGCGGTGCGATGACCGCAACAGACGCGCGGCCCGCTTCGTCGTCAGGCGCGCTGCCGCCCGACCTTGCGTGACGGCAGCATCATCGCAACCACGCCCGCGACGACACATCCGAGCCCCAGCCATGCCGACACCGACAGCGACTCGCCGAGCAGCACGATGCTGATGCCGACACCGATCGGCACGCGCAGATAAGCCTGCGCCGTCGTGCCGACCGACCCGAGCGTCTGGACGAGCCGGAAGTAAATGACGAACGCCAGGGCCGTCGAGCACACCGCGAGCGCCGCAAGCGCCAGTAGCGATTGCGGCAAAGGATGAAGCGTCCACGGACGGTCGACGACGATGCCGGCGGGAACCAGCACGGTGACAGGCCGCGCCACCTTGCACGACACGGCCCGGCACCCCGCATCCGTGATCAACGCGCCGCGATCGCTTCCGTCATCGCGAGAAACCACTCGATCTCTTCGCCCGTCTGGCAATGAAGCGGCGACACGCGCACCGCGCCATCGAGATTGAACGACTTCAGCATCCGGCCTGAATACAGGCTCGACGCGACCCGCTCGTAGACGATCGCACCGCGCTGCTCATATTCGCGCACCGCCTGCGTCGCGTCGAGATTCGCGAACCCGATGCCGACGATCAGATCGCGCGTCTCGAGCGCGTCGTGGTCCCAGAACACGCGGACGCCTTGGATCGCCCTGAGCCCGCGCCGGCCGCCGTGACCGTCGAGCAGCGCCGCCAGCAAAGCACGTTCGTGCAGTTCGATCCGGTGCATGCCTTCGGCGAACAGCGCGCGCCGATCGTCCGAATCGTTGAAATACGCGCCGATCCACGCAACGTAATCGACGATCGCCGTGACGACCGCGAATTGCGCCGGCGCCGGACTGCCGAGTTCCCACACGCCCGACTCTTTTGCCGCGAGCCGGTGATGCGGCAACGACGCCGCGCGCGGCGACAGCCACGACATCCCGGAACCGCGGCAGCCGAAAAACTTGTACGGCGCGAAGTTGATGCCGTCGACCGGTGTTTTCTGCAGATCGATCACACCGTGCGGCGCATGCTGGACCGCATCGACGACGATGAAAAGATCCGGCTTTTTCTCGCGCGCCCGCGCAACGATCGCGTCGATATCGAGTTTCGCACCGGAAATGTTCGACGCGGCCATCACGCTGAGCAGCGCCGTATCCGCGTCGACGAGCGACACGATCGCATCGACGTCCACACCACCGGTTCGCGGATTGCTCGGCGCGATGCGCAACGTCTTGCCGGTTCGCTCCGCGTAATACGTCATCGCGTCATGGGAAGAAGGATGCTCGAGCACGGTCGTGACCGCGTTCGTGCCCGGCACGTTCTCCATGATCGCCCTCACCATGTCGAACATCGCGCCTGACGCAGTCAGCGATGCGTAAATCGAGCCGCCCTGCGCGTTGAGGATCGTGCGAACGTCGTCTTCGCCGCGTGCCTGTATCGCCTGCAGGTCGAGCGCACGTTCATGAATGCGCTCCGGGCAGTCGGGCAGCGCATCGACACGCGAATACGCATCGATCGCCGCCTTCAGCCGAAACGACCCGCCGGCGTTGTCGAGGAACAGGCGCTCGCGCCCGTCGATGTCGCGGTCGAGGTGATGAAAGCGCGAGCGGATTTCGCGCATCAGCGCGTCGGGAAAGAAGGCGCCACGGATACTGCTCATCTGCAATGCTCCTGTTTGCTTCGAAATTTTGTCGGTAGAGGTCGTACGGCCGAGGTCATGCGTCGAGCGACGCGAGATACGCGCGGCCCTTTTCCGCGTCGTACCGGCCTTCCCACTTCGCGATGACGAGCGGCGCGAGCGCATTGCCGATCACGTTCAACGCGGTGCGTCCCATGTCCATCACGCGATCGACCCCGGCAATGAAAGCGAGCCCCTCGAGCGGCAGCCCCGCGCTCGCCAGCGTCGCGAGCAGGATAACGAACATGAAACCCGGCACGCCCGCCGCCCCCTTCGACGTGACGACCATCGTCAGCGTCAGCACGATCTGCTCCTGCCACCCCAGGTGCACGCCGTACAGCTGGGCGACGAACAGCGTGCCGATCCCGAGATAGATCGACGCGCCGTCGAGATTGAACGTGTATCCGGTCGGCACCACGAACGTCGTGATGCTCTTCGGCACGCCGTAATCCTCCATCTTCTTCATCAACTGCGGCAGCACGGTCGCCGAACTGCAGGTCGAAAACGCGATGATCAGTTCGTCCTTGATCACGCGCAGCAGCGTGAAGATGCGAAAACCGCACAGCCGCGCGACCAGACCGAGCACCCCGATCGCGAACAGCAGGATCGCGAGGTAGGTCACGGCGACCAGCTTCAGAAGCGGCAGCAGCGAACCGAAGCCGAAGCTCGCGACGGTCACCGCGATCAGTGCGCACACCCCTACCGGCGCGTAGTGCATGACCATGTTCGTGACCTTGAACATCGCGTCGGCAATGCCCTTCAGCGTCGCGAGAACCGGTGTCCGATACTCGTCCGATACCGATTGCAGCCCGAGTCCGAACAGCAGCGAAAAGAAGATCACCGGAAGCAGGTCGCCCTTCGCCATCGACGCGACGATGTTGTCGGGAATCACGCCGAGCACCAGTGCCATCAGCCCGTGGTGGTCCTGTGCCTGCTGCGCCGCCTGCCGGTAGTGCGACATGTCCGCGTGGCCGAGCTGCGACAGATCGGTGCCGAGGCCCGGCTGCAGCACATTGCCGATCACGAGACCGAGCACGATCGCGACGGTCGTCACCGCCTCGAAGTAGACCAGCGTCTTCAGGCCGATGCGCCCGAGCGACTTGCCGTCGCCGACACCCGCGATGCCGATCACCATGCTCGTGAACACGATCGGCACGACGATCATCCGGATCAGCTTGATGAAGATGTCGCCGACCGGCTGCAGGAACCCGGACACCACCGCGTCGCGCATCTGCGGAAAGCGGTTCAGCACGAGTCCGGCCGCGATGCCCACGACGAGCCCGATGACGATCTGCCACGCAAGCCCGACGCGGGGCTTGCGCACGGCATGTGCGGTATGCCCGGCCGGCGGGTTCTCGATGACGGTGTCCATGTCTCTCTCCATATTCGGGGTCCAAGCGGTTGAAGGTGGCGCACCGTGCGACACGCGTTCCGGCCACGGGTTTGCCGGCCGGTTCGGGCCGCGCAGCACACGCCGGGCGACACGACATCGACACCTTAAGCAGCCTAAATAAACGAAAAAAGCGATTTTTTTATATGTCAAACTATCGCTTTTATTCATGAATTGGCGGGCGAGATGCTGACGTTCAAGCAGATGGAGGCGTTGTACTGGATCGTGCAGCTCGGCTCGTTCGAAGCGGCGGCGACCCGGCTGAACACGACGCAGTCGGCCATCTCGAAGCGCATCCAGGAGCTCGAGCGCGCATTCGACCTGACGGTGTTCGATCGCGCGCACCGCAGCGCGAGGCTCACCGACAAGGGAGCCGAGCTGTTCGATCACGCGAAGGAATTGCTCGAACGGCGCGACCAGATCGTCGAGCGCATCAGTTCGAAAGAGGTATTGGTGCGGCAGGTTCGGATCGGCGTGACCGAACTGACCGCGCTCACGTGGCTGCCCCGCCTGATCGCCGCCATCCAGGCCGCCTATCCGAAAGTGCGCGTGGAAGCCGAGGTGGACCTGAACGCGACACTGCGCGAGCGCCTTGCGGCCGACACGATCGACCTGATCGTCGTGCCGCAGATCCATGCCACCGAGTCGTTCGAGTCGACCGCCGTCGGCGAGGTCGACAACGCGTGGATGTGCGCGGCCGGATTCGTGCCGAAGCGAAAGACGGCCATCCCGCTCGCGGACATCGCGCAATTTCCGCTGATCCTGCAAGGCAGCCTGTCGGGCACCGGCCATCTGTACACGCGCTTTCTCCAGGAGCACGGTGTCGGCATGCAGCGTGTCCTGGCCAGCAACAGCCTGATCGCACAGATCGGCCTCGCACTGTCGGGGCTCGGCGTCAGCTATCTGCCGATGGCGTGCCTGTCGCGGATGGTCGCGTGCGGCGCGCTCGACATCGTGCAGACGCGCCCCGCGCTGCCGCCGGTTCGCTACGTTGCATTGCACCGGGCCAACCGGCCGCATTCGCTGAATGCCGAGATCGCGCGGCTCGCCGCGCAGTCGTGCAACTTCAATGCGAATCTGCTCGATCCCGGCGAGCATCCGCAGCCGGGAACGCGCAAGCCGTAGGCGACGATCGGCATCCGGCCGGGTGCATCGGCGGCGGCGGTATCGAATCCCGCCGCACCTTCGGCCGCGCGATCCGTCCTGCCCGACCCGACGTGATAACGTTGCACATCACCGCGCGGCCTGACTCGAACACCGGGCACGCGAACCGCGTCCACCCCGATACCCGCCATGTCGCTGACACCGCTGCCCGCCCTGTTCGACGAAATACTGCGCACCGTCGCGCGCCGCTACCGGCTGCCGCCGCTCGACAGCGTGTCGTCGCCGGCCGATGCCGCGAACCCGGCCACCACCCTTGCGCGCGTGATCGAGGAAGCGTGCCGGATGCTCGGCGACGGCCAGTCGCCCTGCGCGGAACTGCGGCAGCGCTTCATCGATGCGCTCGCGCGGATGATCCGCGACGCCATGGATCCGCGATCCGGCGATCCCGCCTTTCAGGCTTCGGTGCTGCGGCACGATGCGCCGAGCGTGCGCGAATACGCGTCGTTGTCCGCGCACGCCGAGCAGGACCGGCGCGCGCTGCACTCGGCCGTCAATGCAATCGCGCATCCGGCCAAACTCGAGCGAAGCGCACAGGCGTGGCGACGCGACGGGCTCGCCCGGCTGCATGCGGCCGCAACCGCCGCGTCGTGGGTCGATCTTGATGCCGCGCTGGCGCAACTGCTCGCGCTGCCCGACATGGCGGCCGACACCGCGTTCGAGCAAGACATCGTCAAGCTGAAAGACAGCCCCGCGCTCGAACGCATGCTGCGTCTTGACGCACTGGCATCGGACGAACACGTCCGTCGATACCGCGCACTGTGGGTGCGTCAGGGCCCACTCGAAGGCAGCACGGTCGCCGTCGCGCAGGGCGTCGCGTCACAGCAGCGCGGCGCGGCCGTCGAAGCGCTGGCTGCGCAGGTGCTCGACGCGTTGGCCCGCAGGCTCGAAGCCGTGGACGCGCGGCGCACGTACCGCGTGGTCACGTCGATGCGCGTGCCGTCATCGATACCGGGCCGGCACGACCGCGCGAAAACCGAATGGGATGCGATCCTGCTCGAACGCATGCGCGGCGATGAAGCGGCGCCCGTCTGGAACGTCCGCTTCCTCGTCGAAGCGAAGGCGTCCGCGGATGCCGCGACGACCGATTTGTCGCGGCTGCTGCGCGGCCTGAACCTGCTCGCGCAGGCCGACGCGGACACGATCTATGCGTTCGAGACGCACCAGGGCACGGTGCGCGTGCATGGCGCGTCGCTCCGCGCGTTGACGACCGACGACGCGGCGCTGCAACGGGAAGTGCTCTATTGCTGCGATGCGTCCGCGGATGCGACGCCGCGCCTGCTGGGCGCCGCGAGCCGGATGCAGTTGCTGTCGGCGCAAGCCAGCCTCGAATACGCGAGCGCGCTGGCGCAGCAGCCGGATGCCGATCCGGGCGGCCTCGGCGTCATCTGGCACGCGCTGCTGACACTGCCGCCATGGCATGCCGTGCTGCATCAATACCCGTCGTTGCGGCAGGTCCGCGAACTGATGGTGGCGATCGACGACTTGCGGGCCGCGATCGGCGATGTGGCCGACGATGGCGTCGCAAGCAGCGTGTGCGCGTAATGCAGGAGCCGCGCCGCCGCGCGACTTGCCGACGTGCCCGCAACCGCTTCCGAAGTGCCCTGACCGCGGCACACGCCGACGGTACTCGTCACGCCCGTGAGGTACGATACACGCCGGGGCTCGACGCCCCCTGAGAGACCCGGCCGTCGCGGCCCCACCCCAGCACAAGAAAAATGCCCAAAAAGCCTACGCTGCCCCAAAACCTCCTCGCCGCGCTGGCGGCCGGCCTGCTCTGGATCCCCGCCGCCCATGCCAGCTCGGACGACAGCTGCTTTGCGCCGACCACGCTCCGGCAGAACGCCTACTCGTGCGGCAACCTGCCGATGCTGAGCCCCGCCAACGACACGCGCATCAACGCGATGCTGCTGATGGTCGACAGCGGCAAGGTCGCGCAGGTGTTTCCGGACCCGAAAACCATCCCGGCGAAAGACCGGATCAACCAGATCATCGTGCCGTTCCCGATGGACTTTTCCGGGTGGATTTATATCGGCCAGAAGGAGCCCGACAAGACCGGTGGCGCGTCGGATGCCGATGCGCCGTCGAACCGGTACGCCGACGGCGAAGGCAGCATCTGCCGCAGCATGAATGCCGGCGCCGATGCGTTCAACGACGCACTGAACGCCGCCGGCAGCATCCCCGCCGACGAAGCCACGCGCCTGCGCGCGGCGCGCGCCGACATCGCGCAGAAGACCTGCGCCGCAGGCGGCACGAGCGCCGCATGGGCGAAGCCCTCGGTCAAGTCGCCGGTCGGTCAGCAGTTCGCCGCCTACCTCGACGGCACGAACGCGTTCTACCGCGCCGACTTCCTCGCCGCGACCAAGGCCTTCGCGAACGCCTCGCACAGCGCGAATCCGTGGCTGAAGGAAACCGGCCTCTATATGGCCGGGCGCGCGCAGTTGAACGCCGCGCAGGCCAATGTCTTCGACAACGACAGTCCCACGCCGTCGCGCGGGCGTGTGACGAAGGTCTCGCTCGACGCCGCGAATACGGTGTTTCGCACCTACCTGAAGGTGTATCCGCAGGGGCGCTATGCGGTCTCCGCGTCGGGGCTGTTGCGGCGTGTCGCGTGGCTCGGCGGGAACGCCACGCAGCAGGCCGACCTCTACGGCAACGCACTTGCGCGCTGGTCGCCGGCGACGTCGAACGTGCCGCTGATGCAACTGGCGAACGAACTCGACAGCAAGCTGCTGTTCGGGTCGGAACTCGACGCGCGCCAGATCCAGTCGCCGACCGTGCTCGCGACTGTCGACCTGCTGCGCATGCGCACGTCGGACAGCAGCGATTCGAGCCGCAGCAAGCCGCTGACGCTGGACGATCTGCAGGCGCAGAAGCCGCACTTCGCGAACGCGCCCGCGCTCTACGACTACCTGCTCGCGACCTGGTATGTCCAGATCGGGCACAAGCCGGATGCCGCCCTCGAGTTGCTGCCGCAGACGCCCGCCGCGCCGCTCGACTACTTCGGCCTGAGTCAGCAGGCGCTGCGCGCGTTCGCGCTGGAGGATAGCGGCCAGACCGACAAGGCCCGCCAGCTGTGGCGCGACCTGATCCCGCTCGCGAAATTCCGCTTTCAGCGCGAGGCGCTGGAACTCGCGCTCGCGATCAACCTGGAACAGGCCGGGCTCGTCAACGACGTGTTCGCCGACGATTCGCTCGTGCAAAACGCCGCGATCCGGGCAGTCCTGTTGCAGCGCACGGCCAATGCGGACCTGCTGCGCGCGCAGGCGCAAAACCAGGCGACCGGCGGCGCGCTGCGCGACACCGCGCTGTACACGCTGCTATACAAGGAACTCACGCGCTCGCACAACGCCGACTTCATCGCCGATGCCGCGCTGGTGTCCGGCGCGCCCGCCGATCCGTTGAAGCCGTTCGTCGCACCCGGCGCCAAGAACGAAGACGGCTACGCGTGCCCGTCCGTACGCGACATCGCCGCGGCGCTGCAGCAGAATCCCGGCGATGCGAAAGGGCTGAACTGCCTCGCCGATTTCGTGCGCCTTCATCCGCCCGCGTTCGGCCTCGAAGGTGATCCGGTGCCGCCGTGGATGCGCAACGCGTCGTCGGCGACCGCCACGCGCATACCGCCGACGCTCGGCGCCTCGCCGTCGCAGTTCGCGGGCCAACCGTACGCGCGGATGTCGAGCTACGTGACGGTGATGGCCGATGCGCAGGCGAACCCGAACGACCGCGCGTACGCGCTCTACCGCGCAATCAAGTGCTATGCGCCGGGGGGCTATAACGAATGCGGCGGCAAGGACGTGCCGAAGAACACGCGCAAGCGCTGGTTCGATACGCTGAAAGCCAGCTATGCGGGCAGCCCGTGGGCGCAGAAACTCCGCTATTACTGGTGAGCACGGCGTGAAGCGCATCGTGTGCGTCGCGCTGCTGCTGTATGGGCAGTTGACGCTGGCCGGCACCGTCGATCCCGCGCAGTACGACGCGTTCTGGCTATGGGCGGGCGTGAAGCCGCAGGCGGTCGTACGCGGCGCGCGCACCGTCTACGTGCTGCAAGGGCAGATCGAAGCGTCGCCGCGGGACGAGTCACAGGTACGCGTCATCGCGCAGGGCGTCGCGCTGCCGCCCGCGCCCAACGCGCACGTCTGGCTCGTCTATCGTGCGCATACGCTGCGCTGGACGCCGCGCGTCACGCAGATCATGCTGGCGCAGCTCACGCGCTGGCGCGCGTCGGGCCGCACGATCGCGGGCATCCAGATCGACTTCGATGCACGCACACGCCATCTGCAGGATTACCTCGAATTCCTGCGGACGCTGCGCGAGACCTTGCCCGCCGATTGCCGGCTGAGCATCACGGGGCTGCTCGACTGGAGCAGCCGCATCGATACCGATCAGGTCAACCAGCTCAGGGGAATCGTCGACGAAGTGGTCGTGCAGACCTACCAGGGGCGCAGCACGATCCCCGGCTACGCAGCCTATCTGCCGCGCGTCGCGCGGCTGCCGCTGCCGTTTCGCATCGGCGTGATCCAGGGCGGCGAGTGGGACGCGCCGCCGTACCTCGCGGCGAACCCGTGGTTCCGCGGCTACGTCGTGTTCCTGCGCAACAGCTAGCGGGCGGAAACGCGGCGGCGGTGATCCTGCCCGTGAACCGAATTCAGCCCGGGCGCGGCGAACCTGACGTATCCAGGCGTCCGCTTCAAGGGTTTGGGCTGAAACGTGCGGCGGTGGATCCGGCAGTCTTTCGATCGATGCCGCCGGGCGTCGCGCGTCATCGAAAATGGCGCAGCCCGCCGAAGCGGGCATGCGCCGGCACCGTTATGCCTGCACGAAAGCCAGCAGGTCGGCGTTGAGGACGTCCGCGTTGACCGTCAGCATGCCGTGCGAGTATCCCGGATACGTTTTGAGCGTGCCGTTCTTCAGCAGCTTGATCGACTTCAGCGCGGCATCCGCGATCGGCACGATCTGGTCGTCTTCGCCATGCAGCACGAGCGTCGGCACGGTAATCGACTTCAGGTCGTCGGTCTGATCCGTTTCCGAAAAGGCCTTGATACCTTCGTAATGCGCTTTGGCGCTGCCCTCCATCCCCTGCCGCCACCAGTTCCGGATCACGCCCTGATGCACCGTCGCGCCGGCCCGGTTGAAACCGTAGAAGGGGCCGCTCGGCACATCCAGGAAGAACTGCGCGCGGTTGTCGGCGAGCGCTTTCCGGAAGCCGTCGAACACCTCGATCGGCAAGCCTTCCGGGTTCGATTCGGTTTTCAGCATCAGCGGCGGCACCGCGCTGACCAGCACCGCCTTTGCGACGCGACCGGCCGGCTGGCCGTGCTTCGCGACGTAGCGGGCCACTTCGCCGCCGCCGGTCGAATGACCGATATGAACCGCATTGCGCAGGTCGAGGGCTTCGGCCACCGCGAACGCGTCCGCCGCGTAATGATCCATGTCATGGCCGTCGGACACCTGCGCCGACCGGCCGTGGCCACGCCGATCGTGCGCAATCACGCGATAGCCCTTCTGAACGAAGAAGAGCATCTGCGCATCCCAGTCGTCGGAAGACAACGGCCAGCCATGATGGAAGACGACGGGCTGTGCGTCCTTCGGGCCCCAGTCCTTGTAGAAGATCTCGACGTTATCCTTCGTTGTGACGTATGGCATCGCGATTGACTCCGGTGAGGTGGATGAACCTGGCGTGCTGGCCGAGGGCCATTATCGGACATTATTGCGAAACCGCGATGCAACGGCATGCCACGACTGTCGACAATCCACTGGTAAGAAATGAACGATGCCGTCGCGCCGGGCGTCAGCCGTCCGTCGAGACCGTCACGGCCTCCCACGCACGGATTTCCTCTTCCAGTACCGACAACTTGTTCCGCACCAGCCGCAGCGCATCGCTGCCGAGCAGCAGATGCGCGGGCGGATGTTCCGCCGCGATGGCCGCGAGCATCGCCCGCGCGGCCTTCGCGGGATCGCCCAACTGCTTGCCGCTCTTCTCCTCGCGCGCGTTGCGGATCGGGTCGAAGATCGCGTCGTAGTCCGCGATCGAGCGCGGCGTGCGCGCCATCGAACGGCCGGCCCAGTCGGTGCGGAACGAACCCGGCGCCACGGCGGTCACGGCAATGCCGAGCGGCGCGAGTTCCTGGCCGAGGGTTTCGGAAATGCCTTCCAGCGCGAATTTGCTGCCGCAGTAGTACGCGATTCCAGGCATCGTGATGTGACCGCCCATCGACGTGATGTTCAGGATGCGGCCGTGCCGGCGCACGCGCATGAACGGCACGACGGCCTTCATCATCGCGACCGCGCCGAATACGTTCACGTCGAACTGCCGACGCATCTCCGCGAGCGGTGCTTCTTCCATGATGCCTTCGTGCCCGTAGCCGGCGTTGTTCACCAGTACGTCGACGGGCCCGACGTTCGCCTCGATGTCCGCGACGACGCCGTCGATACGATCGAAGTCGGTCACGTCGAGCACACGCGCGACAGCCGCCTGCGCGGACAGCGCTTCGAAATCCCGCGCCGCCTGCGCGCTTCTCACGGTGCCGACCACCGTGTGACCTGCCGCCAGCGCCTCCTGGGCGAGCGCGCGGCCGAAGCCGCTGCTGACGCCGGTGATGAGCATGATGTTGCCGGATGCCATTTGAGCTTCTCCCGAATGCCGATTGAAGCGTGCATACTAGTCTGACGAACAAGGCAGAATAAGCCAGATTCCACTGATTTTCTTGCACAAAACTATGAGCGCCGAGTCCACCTCCGCCCGATCTCCGTCGCTGTCGCCGCGCAACCGGAAGCGCCTGGTTACGCTGCTGCGCGCACTGGCGCCCGACGAAGGCTACAACCTGACGGCCCTGCCGAGCGTCCGCGTCCTGCGCTCGAACCGCGCGCTGTCGCGCACGCCGGTCCTGTACGACCCCGGCATCGTGATCGTGTGCCAGGGGTGCAAGCGCGGCTACTTCGGCGGCGAGCGCTATCTGTACGACGAGCACCACTACCTGGCCGTGTCCGTGCCCGTACCGTTCAGCATGGAAACCGACGCGACGCCCGAGCGCCCGCTTCTCGCGCTGTATCTGCACCTCGACTTCACGATGGCCGCCGAACTCGCGGCGCAGATCGACCGCGAAGGCATGACGGAACACGTGCAAGCACCCAGGAGCATGATGTCGACGCCGATGGATGAAACGATGCACGCGTCGGTGCTGCGTTTCGTCGAAGCGATGCATCGGCCGCTCGAAGCCGCGGTGCTCGGCCCGGCGCTGCTTCGCGAGCTGTATTTCCGCGTGCTCACCGGTGCGCAGGGCAGCGCGATGCGAAGCGCGCTGGCGATGCGCGGGCAGTTCGGCCGGATCGGCCGGTCACTGCGCGTCATCCATGCCGATTACGCGCAACCGCTCGACGTGCCGCAACTGGCCGACGCGGCCGGCATGAGCGTGCCGAGCTTTCACAGCCACTTCAAGGCGATCACCCAGGTGTCGCCGATGCAGTACCTGAAGTCGACGCGCCTGCATCAGGCGCGGCTGTTGATGGTGCGCCAGGACCTGACGGCGGAGGCGGCCGGCTACGCGGTGGGTTATACGAGCCCATCGCAGTTCAGCCGCGAATTCAAGCGTCTGTTCGGCTTGACGCCGGCGAAGGAAACACAGCGCATGTGCGAGCGTTTCGCGGTTCCGGAGGCGTTCGAGGATGCGGTGTTCGTGTCGTCGCATTGAGGCTGGCACCGCCGGATGGTGAGCGTGCGTCAGAACCTAACCTCGACGCACGCTTTCGCCGCACGCAGCGTCGAGAACCAGACCTGCGAGCGACTTCAGGATGCGTGCGGTCACTCCCCAGATGTCCTGCGTCTGGTCCGCCCAATACCAGGCGCCCGCGCGTTCGCCGTCGCTGTATTGCCTTGGCAGATCCGGATTCAGCAGCGTGGAAAACGGAAACTCGAAGATCTCCTCGACTTCGGCCGGTGCCGCCTCCCAGTTAGCCGTTTCCGGCAGGATGCCGATCACGGGAAAAATGGCGTGGTTGCGCTTTCTGGTTTTATGAATCGGCAAGCACCCGACTACCCGGATCGCGCCGGGCTCGAGGCGAATTTCCTCGAACGCCTCGCGCAGTGCAGTCGCACCGATATTGCCGTCGGACTCCGCCGGACGTCCGCCCGGGAAACTCACATGCGACGAATATTCGCTGAGCCCCGACGAACGCTTGGTCAGCAGGATCGTCGGCTCGCGCCGCGCTACGATCGCGACCAGGACAGCCGAGAATTTCCACTGCCTATCGTCGTCCGCGAGGTATCGCTTCGCCGTGGTCCAATCCGTTTCGACGGGGATTCCGCAGCCTTCCACGCCGCGTACGATCGTTTCCAGGACGTTTCTGTCGGATTCCATGTCTTCCTCCTGCACGCTTGAATCGTCGAGCTCCGAGCGGCACCGAACGCGACACGTGTTGCATGGGCACGGCGTCGCAGTGTTGCGGAAATTTGAGCGTCTGGTATCAGATCGCCGTCGAGGAATCGGAGAAACCTGATCATGCACGAAAAACAGACGGCAGGTACGCTGCGCCCTTCATCGAATCTTGCAGGCACAATCGCGTACTGCATGGCAACGACATGCATTCATGGCGCCCACACAAGCGCCGCCCCCTCCCCGAAGTCCGGCGATCGCCACACCCGCACGAGATTCAAATGACCCCGTATGCCTTCCGCCTGCTGAATGTATTCGCCGAATCGACGTTCGGCGGCAATGCCGCCGCGAACCTTCAGCTCGCGAGCGCCTGGCCAGCCTGCCGCAGCTGACCGAGCATTTCTTCCATACCGTTTTCGGCTATCCGCTTGCCGATTGCACCGAGGTCTGCGTCTCCGGGCATGGCGATCAGCGCATAGGTGATCCTGGCGCGGCGCCAGGTCACGACATCCATACTGCCGACCTGTTGTTGGGTGAGCACCGTGTCGGGCCTTTCGTCCTTCATCACGCACAGCGCCACGGGCATGCCTTTTTCTGGCAGATAGACGATCTGCACCAGCGGTTTGCGGTTGAAATTCAGTCGCTGTATACGCTTGAATGTCAGCCCGACCGAGCGCAGGTCCGGAATCCGTATCCGCAGCCCGTCGTCCCGGCGAATGTTTTCCACCGTATGCGCGGCGGCAGCAAGATTCGACGAATCGAAAGCAACGGTGTCGCGCGTATAGAGCCGCTGATAATTCACGGCCGCCATGATCCATGGGGACGTCCTGGTCTGCGCAGTCACCGGTGCGCCCTGCGGCGCGAAACCGCTTTGAGCCGCGCCCGGCGCGAAGTGCAGTATCGCGCCACAACAGAACGCACCCGCGACGAAGGCCACTGCGAGCCACGGCACCATCATGCGAAAGCGCGAGCGTACCGGCGCGGAAGACGGCCCGCGTACGTCGGGCCGTGACACCGGCGGATTCATGAGACGACCGTCGCCAACCGCGGAGAGGTCCGAAGGTGCGGCGTACGCTTGCGCGATTTCGGCGACCTTGCGTACCAGGCTCTGCGGCACCGGCGGCGATTCCTCATGCTGAAAGGCACGCTGATAGGGCAACACCGATGCTTCGAACAAGGCAACCCGCCTGGCGATATCGGCCGACGTTCCAATCGCCCTGTCGACTTCCTCGCGCTGGTGCGACGTGAGTTCTCCATCCACGTATGCCATGAGCAGGATGTCGTCCATTTTCATGCCCCCTGATCCTCACTATTCGCCGCGCTTTTCACACGTCGTTCTTTTCGATCGCTGAACAGGGAACCGATCGCCTGGCGAGCGCGCGAAAGCCGGCTCATGATCGTACCGATGGGTACGTCGAGCGCTTCGGCCGCCTCGCTATAGCTGAACCCCTCCACGCCGACCAGCAGCATGACCACGCGCTGCGCTTCAGGCAGCAGCTGCACGGCCCTGACGATCTGTGCATCCAGCGCCTGCTGTTCGAGTGTCGGTGCAGCGGGATCGGAGACGGTTTCGAGGAAGTCGTCGTCCCAGTCCATGCCCGAGCGCCGGCGCACGCTTCGTGCGCGGAGCTCGTTGAGCCAGGTGGATTGCACGATCGAAAACATCCAGCTAAGCGGCGCAGTTCCCGGTCGCAATTGATGCGCGCGTTCGAGCGCGCGAACGCACGCGCACTGCACGAGATCCTCGGCGTCGTGTCGATCACCGGCGATTCGCAGCGCGAATGCCCAGAGACGCGGAAGCATCGCAGGGAGCATGGCGGACAGTTCGGCTGCGGTCATCTACGTCGATCCTCCCACGGTGCGACCAGGCCGACGTTGATGAACTGCAGTATCTGACGTGTATCCATGGCTTTAGGCGAAATTAAGCGGGCGACACCGCTCCAGTCCTCGTAAACAGCTGGACGGCGCAGATATTCCATCTGCCGTCGCGTGTTGCCCGAACTGCCTGATCACAGGTCCTCGCGGCCAGGGCGCAGGGTCGTTCAGGCCCGAGCGATGAATGGATAGGTCAACAAGCCGAACTGCACCAGATTGACACCGAAGTGCGCGAGCATTGCCGATTGCAGTCCGCCGGCGCGATAGGCGAGCCCGTATCCGACGCCGGACAAGCCAGCCAGCAGAACCAGCAACGCGCCGCCCTGATAATGAGCAAGGCCGAACAGAACGGCGCCAACCAGCAGCGCGAACCAGCCTGCATCCGGTTGCGCGCGCATCAACCGCGCTGTTCCTCCCTGGATATAGCCCCGGAAAAGTGCTTCTTCCGCGAACGCGACCAGGAGCACGTTATCGAGTACCCACAGCCACGCGAAATGCGGCCACTTCGGCGCCCATGCAATCGCCCCACCCCACCACGCGAACAAGAGGCACACCGCCGATGTTGCCGCGCACGCCACGACCGTCAAAATCGCCAGCGTCGACATGGACCTCTTCGGCTGAACCCAAGGGTATGCAAGGACCAGCCAGAACGCGACCAGCGGCTTATCGAAGTTGAGATACATCGTGTAAGGCGCGGCGTCCGGCGTAAGACGCTCCGCTTGAACCACCTTGAGGTTGTCGAAACCGGGGAGCCAATGCTGAAACAGGCCGACCGCAATGATGCAGAAGACGGCGTTGCACAAAAACGTGCCGACGGACGACGGATTCCGCTGCAGCAGCACGCCGGTGCCGACCAGAAGCGCGATCGGCACGAGCGCGATCGGTTGCAACTGTCCCGACGCGAACGCGAGTCCATAGCCGATCGCGAGAAGGACCAGGGTCAGTCGGCGAGACGTCTTTAAAATCGCCGCCAGTGCCGCAAGAAAAATCGCACACCACGTCAATGCGGCCATTAAACCTTCCGGAGATTCGCTAAAGGGTTGTCGATGGCGTCGAACGCCGGCCGGGTTTCAGGCAGCTCGCGACGCCAGCGCCGACGCCTCCGGGACATCACGGCGATTCGGACGCCGCCGGAACGGGCGCGTGTTTCGCCACCGAAGCAGGCCGCAGCAGCGGCACCATCAGCGTGATTCCCGCGGCAACCAGAAACAGCATGAAATAGGACGCGAAATAACCATCCGTCCGGTCGCGCAAATATCCGAAAGCCAGCGGTCCCAGCGCGGCGATCAGATAGCCGACGAAGAGCATGAATACGCTCCACGCGTTGGCCGCGGCGGGTGTGGGTGTGTTGTCGAGCGGCAGGGTCATGGCGAGCGTGAAGCACATGCCTTGTCCGATCGCGATCAGGACAATGCACGATACCGGACAGGCTGTCGGCGCAAACGCCAGTCCGCCGAGGCCGACTGCCGTGATGGCCGACGCGAGGCCGAGCCAGCCGCGCCGATCGGTGGCGCGGCCGGCCTTCATGCCCATTCCGAAGCTGCTGAGCGCGAACACGCACGCGAAGAGGCCCAATACGAGACCGGGAGAGAGCGTCTCGATACGCAGTTCGGCACTCGACGACGCGAGCCATGCAAAGCATGCATACACGATGAACTGGCTGGCGCCGAAGTAGGCCGCGACCCGCCATGCGTGGATGTTGCCCCACGGAAGGCCGACCGCTCGCGGCACGTGCACTGCTTTCGGAGGTTGCGCTTCAGCGGTCTTCGCCTCCTGGAAACGCCGAGCCAATCCGCGCCAGCTCACGATCGCCGTGACGCAGAGCACGCTCCACCATGCGACGGCCACGCGCCAACCGCCGAAGTTCTGCGCGATATAACCCGAAGCGCTCGCCGCGACAGTCGCGCCGACGCTGAGCCCCGCGCTGTATATGCCCATGAAGAACGTCGCGTCGCGCGCAAAGTGCTGCTTCACCCAGCCGCCGATCAGCGAACCTGAAATCGCGATGCCGATTCCGGTCAAGACGGTACACAACAGCAGCACGCCGGCAGAGCCGGCCAGCGCGCGGGCGATCATCGCGACGCACAACAGCGCCAGCGCGGCCACGACCGCGTTGTCCGTCCCCAGTCTTCGCGCTACGCCCGGTGCGGCAAGTGCAAAGACGCCCATGCAGATGTCCGGGATCGCGGTCAGCAGCGACGCCTGCGTGTAGCTCAGGCCAAAGCTCTGCTGGATCGATTCGAGTACCGGCCCGATCGAAACGATAGGCGGTCGCAATGCGACCGAGAGTATCAACAGCGCGACGGCTGCAACTGCCTTTCTGGTATCAGTGGATTGACGCATGATTTTCCCTGACCTGACCGTGCCCACTTTGCGTCGACGTCGAAACGCAACGGCGACCGCGGCAGGCGTTCGCCGTCGAGATCGACCTTTGCAACGCGGCGATCGGAATGCGGCGGCCCCCATCGACGAGAGCGACCTTTGGCACGCTGGCGCCGAACGGACGAAGACGGCAACAGAAGCGGCAAGCGCGTGGCGTCGACGCGGACACCCGGGTGCGGACGACACGACGGGTATCCTGACGCGCGACGCATGCCGCGTAGCGTTCACGACGCGCGGAGACCGCTCACCGGAAAGGCGCGCGGCACGCGCGTCAAACGACGGTGACGGTCACGTCGATGTTGCCGCGCGTCGCCTTCGAATACGGGCACGTCTGGTGCGCTGCGTCGACCAGTGCTTGCGCGACGTCGGCGTCGACGCCCGGCACGCTGACGTTCAGTCGTGCCTGCAGGAAGTACGCGCCGTCGTTCATGGCCAGATCGATTTCCGCGTCGACATGCGTGTCGCGCGGCAGGGCAACCTTCAGCCTTTGCGCGGCCAGGCCCATCGCGCCGATGAAGCATGCCGACCAGCCTGCGGCCAGCAACTGTTCGGGATTCGTGCCGGGCGCGGCCGAGCCGGGACCGGAGAGCTTCACGTCGAGGCGGCCATCCGGGCTGCGGGCAGCGCCATCACGCCCGCCGGTGGTGCGGGTCTTGCCGGTATACAGAACTTTGGTTTCCTGGCTCATGATCGGTATCGTATTGAACTGGGTTGGTGACGATGGTGGGTGAATCACGACGCTTGAAATCAGCCTCGCGTCGGCAGTTGGAAATCAGCCGCCCCGATACAGCTTGTCGAGCGCGGCGAGCTGACCGTCTTTCTCCGCTCGCACCAGTTCCTCGCGCACTTCGGCACGCGTCTTGCCCTTCGGCACGCCGCCGACCGACACCGATTGGCGCGCTTGCGGTGCGTCATGGTCGGCACGCGTGTCGACCGGGCTGCCTGCGAAAGCGAAAGTGGTGGTTGCAACGGCAGCGCAAGCCGCAAAGGTCAAAGCGATCATCTTTACTTTCATGTCGTTCTCCTGAAGCAATTCAAGTGTCACGAATCTGTCCGATGCCTCGGTGACGCCGCCATCCCGTGACGTCTGCCCGGGCGCCTTGAACAGATTCCTTCGTTGAGGTGCATTAAATCCAGACCACGTATCGGGTATGTTTCTCGAGTGCGGGCTATTGCAATGCCATGTATCCATTCCAGCCTCATACACATTGAGAAACAAATCTGCCGCTCCGTTTTCGCCCATGCTCGAAATGGCGAGCGTTTTTCCGACACAATGACGCGGCAATGGCGAGGCCGCCCTTTTTGCCTCGTTGCCATGGAAATACCCAAGGAGAGATGGCCGATGTACCGATACGCACTCGCAACGCTGGCGTTGGCCGGCATCACGATCTCGACCGCCGCGTGCGCAGAGACGATCAAACCGGTCAAGGCGTCGAAGTCCGACCTTGCCGGTGCGATATTCACGCGCGCCGACGCGGTGAAAAAAGAGGACCACGGAGAGCGGAGCACGGACGTCGTGACGTTCACGTCCACCGACACGGCTTACCAGACCGGCGTCTATCGGTCCGGGCCTTCGCATGAGGAAATCACCGGGCCGCAAGGGTTGCCGTACAACGAGTTCCTGTACTTTCTGTCGGGCAGCGTGAAGCTCACGTCGTCCGATGGTTCGGTGATGATCGTGAAAACCGGCGAAGCCGTCACGCTTCCGCAGGGATGGACCGGACATTTCGATACGCCCGGCTATACCAAGCTCTACGTGACCTACAGCCCCGACGATGGAAAAAAGCAGTCCGATATATCGGGGCATCCGAACACGGAGGAATAGCGCTCCGTCCTCGGGTGTTCTGTTGATGCAGACAACCCTTCCGGAGTGAAACGGTGCAAAACCACCAACATGGAATCGAGGACATTCAGTCGACCGCGCAGGCGTACGTGCGGGCGCTCGGCAGCACGGAACATCTGTTCTGGTTGCTGGATCAGAATCGGCCGACGCATTTCGCGATGGTCGCGGAAATCGACCGGCGTTTTACGCCGAACGCGTGGCGTGCGGCTTTTCAGGCACTCCAGCGCAGGCATCCGCTGTTGTCGACCTGCATCGGCACCGACGCGCAGATGAATACAGGCTTTTATCGCGCGCCCGACGCCGCGGTGCCGTTGTGCGTGATCGAGCAGGGCACGACTTCGTGGCAGGCGGAAGCAGCCCACGAAATCGCGACCCGCTTCGACTGGTCGACAGCGCCCTTGTTGCGCGCGACGCTATTGCAAGACGAATGCGGCTCAACGCTGATTCTGATCGCGCATCATTCCGTGCTCGACGGCATGGGCGCCGCGTATCTGATCGATGAGCTGTTGCGCATGCTGTCGGGCGAGTCGGCGGCGCCGCTGCCGTTGGTGCAGTCGCTGGAGACGCTGCTCGATGCCGACCTGAACGATGCCGCCGTCGTGCCGGCTCCGCTCCCTGCGCCCGCGCCAAAGCCGTTTCGTCCGGACGCCGCGGACGTGCCGCATATCGACGCCGTTGCACTTTCGGCCGAATCGACGCGCCGGCTCGTCGCTCGCGCACGGCTCGAGCAAACCACCGTACATGGCGCCATTGCCGCAGCCATTCATGAAGCGGGCCGGCGCCTGTCGAGCGAGTGGGCCGAGCGCGCGTTGAGAACCGTCACACCGATCGACGTACGCGATCTCGCCGGCGAAGTGGGCGTCGCGAACGGCGTGTACATCACTCAGACCATCACGATCGACGATCACCCGCGCAGGTCCGACTTATGGACTGCCGCCCGCAAGATCAAACAGGATCTCGCGCCTTCGCAAACGCGCGCGAGCGTAGCAGCGGAACTGAAAGCACTTGACACCGCGATGTCCGCGCGGCCGAGCGTTCAACACGCAGCCGGTTTTTTGTCGAACGTGCTGGCCTTCGACGTCCTGCTGTCGAATCTGGGCAATCAGCCCATTGCTGCCACGTACGACGGCTTGACACTCAAGGCGCTATGGGGCCCCTTCGTGACTTCAGGCTTCGCCGACGATCAGGTCGTCGGCGTGTGCACGATCGATGGCATCCTGCGTCTCACGCACACGAGCCATGGCGCAATCAGGGGACTTCTCGGCGAAGTCCGCGCGATTCTCGAGGAAGCCGTGAGCTGAGCGCCCGGCTGCTCGACGTGCGTTCAGAACACCCCCAGCGACACCCTCTTCCGGTGCTCGACGACCGAGAGAAACAGCGCTGCCAGCCCGCATGCGGCAATGAGCGTCAACAGCATCGTGCTGCCCATGCTGACCAGCACCAGGCTGCCGAGCGCCGGAAAGCCGAACACGCCGACGAAATACGATGCGACGAACCACGTGAGCACGGCGCGCCGGTGCCGCGCATCGGTACTGTTGACGGCTTGCGCCTGAACAATCGGATAGATGAGGCCGTATCCGGTGCCGAGCAGCACGGCGCTGGCCGAATGCAGCAACGCGTTGTGCGGCACGGCGAACGTCACGGCGACGCTCAGTATCATGAAGCCGAGGAGAATCTGCGTGGTCGCATCGACGCGCATCCGGATCACGATCGCACTGAGCAGCCAGCGTGTGACAACCACGGTGGCCGAATAAAGACCGAAGAACGTACCCGCCTTCACGCCCGTTTCCTGTGCCATCGACATCTGGAACGTCATCAGCCCCGAGAAGACGCTTGAGCCGAGCGCGATAATGGCGATCGGGTAAATCGCATGCGTGCGGGCGATCGCACCGATCTCGCGGACCCAACGTTCCCGTACCGGTGGCGCAACGGGGAGCGCCGCGGGCGAGAGGCGGCCGAAGCATTCCAGCATCAATGCGGCCATCGCGCACAACCCGCCGACGGTGCAGAACACCGTGCCCGTCGTCCAGTGCCAATTGCGTATCGCGAGCGCCGCAAATGCCGGGCCGCCGCCGACGCCAGCCATTTGAAACGATCCGAACCGCAAGAACCAGCGCTCGCGTTCGGTATCGGTTGTCCGCTCCACGAGCATCATTGGCGCCGCGAGATAGAACCCGCCCCAACCGATACCGACCAGCAATCCGGGCACGACGCTCAACGAGCCGGTGCGCCCGATCAGCGCGAAGCCGACGACCCCCGCGCCGACGACGAGCGCAGCCAGCGCGGTGGTACGCGCAGTCCCGATCCAATGCGCAAGCCAGGCGACCAGCGGCAGGCCGATCAGCGCACCGACCATGGCTTCAGCCAGCGCGAACCCCGTGTCGACGTCGCCTCCGCCCGCCGAACGAAAATGCATCGACAGCAAGAACGTCGCGCCGTATCCGCATGCAGTCAGCAGCGCGCCGAGCAGCACAAACGAGGCAACGCGCGGGGACATCGTGCGTGGATAGGCCATCATGCCTCCCCTTGTTTCAAAATTCCGGTCGACTCGATCCCGAGCGCGAAAAGGTCAGGGCCCGGTCGCGACATGATCCACACAATCTGTCGGCAAGGAAACGAACCGTTCCGATGGTGCGCCGCATACGTTCGTATGTGCCCGACAGCGGTCCGCACCTGTCTGGTTGCGCGCCGTTCATGCAGATGGGCACACAAGCGGTCGAGCCAATCCCGCACTGCCCAACGCCGCACTTCCGTTACCCGATCATTGAGTCGCGGGCGTGCATCCTTACGGCTAGCGGCACCCGGCGGTGGCCGCGGAAAGCATGACCGACAGCGCATATATGCCAGGCAGCGCGACCTCGATAGCGGCGCGATTCGCTCAATCGCATGAACCTCGGCATCGTCGCCACCGGCATCGCCTCGATGCCGTCATGCAAGGGCGATCGGCAATGTCACTCTCGCTTCGAGGCCCCCGGTACTGCGATTGTTCAACTGCAGTTCCCCCTGCATCGCCTGTGTCAGGCGACGCGCGATCGCGAGCCCCAACCCCGATCCCGGTGCGCGCGCCGACGTCTGCGGTGCACGGTACCAGGGCGTGAACACCGCCTCCAGCTCCGCCGGCACAATACCCGGCCCCGAATCCACCACGGTGAGCATCACGCGCCTGGCGTCGACCCGGACACACAGGCGGACGTCGCCCCCGTAACGCAATGCATTGTCGATCAGGTTGACGAGCACGCGGCGCAGCGCGTGCGGGAACGTCACGAGCGGACGGCCCACCCGTCCGTCGAGGTCGACGGTCAGGCCCGCGTCACGATAGTTGTCGACCAGCACGCCGAGCAACTCGTCCGCGTCGACGTGGCGCGGACGCTCCGGCACACTGCATTGAAGTCGTGCGCAGGCGACGCTCGCCTCGACCAGTTCCCCCATCTCGGCAAGATCGCGCTCTATCGCGTCACGCAACGCGCTATCTTCCAGCATCCCGCTACGCAGCATCATCCGCGTCAGCGGCGTGCGCAGGTCGTGCGCATAGGCGGCCAGCACATGGAGCAATTCCGTCATGCGGTCCGCGTGCTGGCGATGCGCACCGTTGATCGCGCGCGCGAGTCTTGCGATCGAGGGCACGCCGCGTTCGACCAGTGTCTCGGGCAGCGCGTCGACCCCGTGATTCTCGATTGCCGCGGCAAGTTCGCTGATGGTCGCATCCAGTCTCAGCATCCGCAGCCACAGCACGGTCGCAACCAGCGCGAACACGACCGCTGCCACACCGACGATCAGCAGATCATGGCTCGCCACCGGGCGCAATGCGCTCGCCAGCATCGCACGCGCGTCATACATGCCCCCCACGACAAGCAGCACGCCGGCCGCAAGAACCAGGCGGACGGGCCACACGACGAGCTCACGCGCATGCGGGAACACTACGCGGGCGACGTTGCGCAGGCTGCGCGTGATCCGTGATTCAAACAAGGCCCCTGACGATAAGCTAGGAATGTTCGCCATCTTCGTTCTCCTGTCGCCGTCGCGGCGGACGGTACGGGAGAGATGAAAACACGCACGGGGGGCTCGCACCATCAAACGAGCGGCCATCCACCCCCTACGAAGGTTTAGGTTGCCGTTGCGGCAACCGGCGGACGGTCAGCCGTGCCCGAGCGCGCGGGCGAGCCACGCTTCGAGCTCCTGCGCGTCGATCGGCTTCTCGAGGAGACACAGCGCGGCGCTCGCCCGCACGCGCTCGCGCTCGCGCGCGGTGGCGAACGCCGTGACGAATACGGTCGGAATGCGCAGGCCGCGCGCTTCGATCCGGGACAGCACTTCGATGCCATCCATCCCGGGCATCTGGATGTCGCAGATCAGGCAGCCCGTTCGTGACGCAACGTCCGAAGCCAGGAATGCCGGCCCCGACGCAAACTCGCACGCCTCCCCGCCCAGCGAACGCACGAAGCTTCTCATGGCGGTGCGCACGAAGGGATCGTCGTCGACAATCGATACGAGATCGGTGACTGAGAGTGAAAAAGGCATCCCTGCTTAAGGCTAGGTGAACGGACAGGCCCGTCCCAGATACGACTACCCAAGTTGCCAGCATACCGCCACACCGCCGCACCGCCACCATATCTACGTATGGGTCGGCTTTCCCCCAATGGCGCCACCGCTAGTGCGCGGGCAGCTCAATGCCGAGCGCACTCATCTTGCGCACCAGCTCGGCGACCGAGCGGCACTTCATCTTTCGCATCGCCTGGCCGCGATGGATCTTGGCCGTGATTTCCGCAATTCCCATGTTGCCCGCGACCTGCTTGTTCATCAGGCCCGTCGCGACGTGTTGCAACACCTCGCGTTCTCGCGGCGTCAGCGATTCCCAACACGCGCACAGGTCGAGCAGCGACTGACTGGCCTCCAGCCTTTTCGCGTCGCAGTCGAGCGCCGCGACCACCGCATCGATCAGCTCCTGGTCATGAAACGGTTTCGTCAGGAAATCCATCGCGCCGGCCTTCATCGCTTTCACCGTCATCGCGATATCGCCGTGCCCCGTGATGAAGATGATCGGCATCTGTGGACCGCCGTTCTCGGCCAGCGACTTCTGGAACGCAATCCCGCTCTGCCCGCGCAATCGCACGTCAAGCACGAGGCACGACGGTCCCGTGCCCTTCGTCGCCGCGAGAAACTCTTCGGTCGAGGAAAATGCGCAAACGTCCAGGTCAATCGATCGCAGCAGGCTGATCAGCGCGGCACGAACGAATTCGTCATCGTCGACGACGTAGACGACTCGGCCGTTCCGAACCGCGGATGAAGGCGCAGCGTAGAGCATTCTGGTTTCGGGCATTGAAATATTCGCTTGTGAATTTGCAGGGATGGCCGCGAGGCGGCTCGAATACATCTCGAAGAACCTGCCCGACCACTGCGTCGCGCGCCGACCGACGCCCCGGTCATGGATCGGCGCGCGGCAGAATGACGGTCGCGCGCGTGCCGGTGTCCTCGCGGGGCGACAACGTCAGCGTCCCGCCGTGCGCGTCGACGATCGAATGCGAGACGGCGAGGCCCATGCCCATCCCGTTCTCCTTGGTCGTAAAGAGCGGCTCGAGCAGCCGGTCTGCAATGTCCGGCGCAATCCCGCCGCCGAAATCCTCCACGGTCACGCGTACGCTGTCAACGCCAACCGCTTCACAGGCAAGCGAGAGGCGACGCGCCGTGTCAAGCTCCGCCATCGATTCGGCGCCGTTCGCGAGCAGATTGATCACGACCTGCTGGAGCTGGATACGGTCGCCGTACACGTAGACGGGGCTGTCCTGGCTGTGCTGCTCCAACACGACGCCGAACGCGTCGAGTTGCCGCGCGACAAGCGTCGCAGCGTCGCGGACGGCCTCGACGAGATCGACTGTCGAGAACGGCGGCGCGGCTTTGCGTGACTTCGCGCGCAGTGACTGGATGATGCGCTTGGCTCGCGCCGCCCCCCGGTTGATGTGCACGAGCATCTCCCGCGCTTCGCCGATGTCCGGAGGCTCCCGGTTCAGCCAGCGCAACGCGGCGCTCGCCGACGTATCGACGGCAGCAATCGGCTGTCCAACTTCATGAACGACAGACGCGACGAGTTCGCCCATCGCTGTCAGGCGGCTGGCACGCTCGAGACCGGCAAGTGCGGCACGCAATTGCTCCTCGGCATGCGCACGCTGACGGTTCTGTTCGAGCAGTTCCTCGTAGAGTCGCGCATTCTCGAGCGCGAACGCGGCCTGCGACGCGATCACTTCCACCAGGGCCGCCTTCGCCGCTGTAAACATCCGCGCCGCCAGATTGTTCTCCATATATAGAACCCCGACGAGCGTCGCATAACGCATCAACGGCACGCACATCACCGAACGGGAACGCCTGCGCCGAACGTAGGGATCTAGCGCAAGGACCGGCGACGCGGAGGCATCGTCGATCACCGCGGCGTCCCGCGTACGCGCAACCGCCTGCACGAGCGAAACGGGAAGCACGTCCGCCGTGAAAGACACCGGCTCTTGCATCACGACGATCGTACCGTCGATCAAATCAGCGCGCGCCGGCACATGCCAGACGCCGTGGCGCAGCACCGCGAGCGCGCCGTGTTCGGCCCCGGCGCTTTCGAGCGTCGTGCGCAACAGCGTCTCCACGAGGCGCGCCGGCACGATGTCGCTCGCAAGCGCGTTCGAGATGTCCAGCACTGCCCGGACGTCCAGTTCGTGCAAACGGCTCCCGGCAGGATTGCGCGTTTCCGCCTCTGCGCCAGCGGCGACGCCACGGCACGGCGCGGGCAACCCGTCGATTCTGTCTTCGCGGCCCGCCGCATGATCGGCCTGCTGCACACGTTGCAGCGCCGTCGGTCCGTCGATCGCGAACATCGGAATGCGACCGTCACGGCGATAGGCCCGTTCGCATCGCCGCAGATCGGCAACGAGGCCCGCGGCAGTCCCGTAGCGTTGCTCCGGGGCGTGTTCGAGCAACTTCATCACGATCCGCGAGATCTGTTCGGGTACGAGCCGGGCAAGCTCGCGAGACGCCCGCGCCGAATGCGTGGCGTGCGCATGCACGCGTGCGGCGGCGTCGGTCACGCCAGACGGCGGCACACCGGCCAGTTGCTCATGGAGAATGCACCCGAGCGCGTAGAGGTCGGCCCGCGCGTCGACACATCGGTTCGGACGCGCGCCGAGTTCCGGCGCCATGTAGAGGAAATGCGTGTCGTCCCAATCGAGTCCGGCGTCGCCCAACGGGCCGATCGTGCCGGAGCAGGCGGCGTAGCCGAAGCCGGTCAGGAACGCACGGCCGTCACTATCTACCAGGAAGCGATGCGGCACGAGTGCGCGATGCACGACACCGGCCGCGTGCATTGCATCCACCGCCGTCGCGAGCGCAATCGCGAGTCGCAGAAACGCGGCCGGCCCTTCCTGCGACACACCGCCAACGGAAAGCGGCGTTCCCCCCGGATCGGTCAGTACGAGCGCGGCGTCGCCGCCGTGCGACACGATCGTTTGTGGAACGGCGCACCAGCCGGCGCGCAGTACCGGGCGCAACGCATATTCGCATTGCAGCAGTGCGACGGAGGCGGACGACGACGCACCGTTGCCGGCGATCAGGACGGCAGGTGCATTGTCATCGATCGCACGTTGCAGCCGCGGCGGCCCGGGGCAAAGTTCAATCAAGCGTCGTGTCGAAAGTTCGATCATGCGAATGCGGTAAGGAAACGGTAGCGGGCATGAACTCGGACGCCGCTGGCACGGCGGCGCGGCACGCAGCCTGTCGGCACCCGTGCGCAAGCTCGGAGCGGGATGTCCCGGTTGTATCCGATCGGTCGGACACGCAGCTGCAGCGCATGCCACCGATGCCCTCCAACGATCGCAATGCCCTCTGCCGGCACCCATGAAAACACGCGAACCTTCAGATTATTCCAGTCGCATTTCACCGACGCAACAGCGGGCCCCGGATCGGTACACGCCGGCTGTCTGACGCGGCCCGCGCCCCATGGCGACGAGTGCATTCGTATCCCAATGTGTCGGACTTCCGGACGGATACATGACATTGCAAAACGCCGCGCGCCGGACACATGCGAGATACCTCTTCGGCGCTCAATACACACACGGCGGAATCTGATGAAAACCACGAAGCGGCAGGCCCAGGCGGGCTCCTGCCGGCATCAGATCCCGTGTGTACGTTCCGATCCATCTCTTCTCAGGAATCCGACATGAATACTTTCAAGATCACCTTCGCGCTCGCCGCGCTTGCGATGACGGCCTCGGCCCATGCGGCCTCCCCCGTTGATTCGATCTCGGGAAATTTCGATGCCCAGACCGCGAACCAATGGGCACCGGTCGCAATGGCATCGATGGCAAAGACGCGCGCGGAAGTACGCCAGGAGCTCACGCTGGCGCGACAGAACGGCGAGATCGAGGCCATCAGGAAACTCTATTCCGGGCATTGAACGCCAGTCTTTTTGTTCGGCCCGGCACTGGCGGCGCGATGTTGGCACCCTTCCAGCACCCGGGCCGTCCCTGCATTCCGCCCGATGTATCGGCACACGTCGCGGGCACATTGCGTTGCATTCATCCCGTCTGACGACATCAGCCGAAACGTTCCGGCGTTCCATTCCGTCGGTACAGCCGTCGCACGGCAGGCTTGATTGCAACGAACCCCGCCATCGGCCCGACCGCCGCATCAGGACACACCTTTCCCCGGTATTCATTCGCAGCGCCCTGCTTGTCGACGCGACGCATGATTTTCAGCCGGAGTCCCATGCCGGACTTGTCAGTCAATGAAGCAAACCGAACTTTCAATGATGCTTCCCGATATGCTGCCCCGCTTCCGGTCGTTCTCAATGCGGTTGACCGGGAACCGATACGATGCGGAAGAGCTCGTGCAGCGCGCTTGCATTCGCGCACTCGAGCGGGCTCATCAGCTACGTTCCGACACGTCGCCGGTGAGTTGGGTCTTCTCGATCATCCATTCGATATGGCTCAACGAATTGCGACAGCGCAATCATCGCGAGCGCCTGCTGCTCGAGTGGAGCGACGCGTTGCTGGAAACAGTCGCCGATCCCCGCTCCACGTCCGAAACCGGCCTGGCCGTCCGGCAGATCGTCGATGCCGTGGAGCGGTTACCGGAATCCCAGCGCATCGCACTGTTACTCGTCAGCATCGATGGGTTCAGCTATCAGGAAGCAGCCGCTACGCTCGACATCCCCGTCGGCACCATCATGAGCCGGATATCGCGCGCGCGCAAAGCGATTCGCATGGCGCTCGATGCGTCCGGCGCATCGCGCATGCAGCCGGGAAACGTCCTCGAAATCGCGACCCGCGGATGACGCTGGAATATATGACGTGCGTCGCGTGTTCAGTGTAGGCAATCGCATCCGCTGCGGCGGAAGTGCCCGAGCACCAACCACTCAATGCGAAACATGTCATCGCTTTCCAGAATGCTACTCGTCTATGACGGGACCGATGAGGCTCAGGCCGCACTCGCGCGATGTTCAGCGCTTTCGCGGGCATTGTCTGCCGCGGTCGACGTCGTGGCCGTGGTCGACCCCGTCACCGCGAACGCACAGTCGGCCGGACTGCTCAGCGAGCTTGCCCATCATCGACTCGAGGAATTCGCGCGCCGCGAACTTCAGTGTGCGGTCGGCAAACTAGCGGACGATGGCATCGCCGCGTGCGGCTACGTGCGGTTCGGACGCGCAGCCGACGCCATCGCGGCACATGCGATGACCACCCGTCCGGATATGATCGTTGTCGGGCATTGCGCCCGCAGCGGATTCGCGCGCTGGTGGCGCGAGCGTCCCGTTCACGTCGACCTGGCCGAGCGTCTTCGCGGTACGGCACTGATCGTCGTGACAGCCCCGTCGACCTAGGCTCGGCTGGCACCCACGCTCGCGGCAAGAATCATTCGCTGCCGGTTGGCGGACAGACAAACATCGCTCGCACGCGGCCGAAACACGGGATCGCCGCGTTGTATTGCGCAGCCCGTCAGTGCGCAGACCGCCGGCGCACGCGCACGGCTCCTGCACCAGATTTGCTCGGTATAACGCCCTGAACGCGAGTCGCTCCATGAAACGCTGATCATGGATAACGAAAGGCGCTCCGTCACCGCGATGCTGGAAAGCGGCTCGACTCGCACGAGCGCGTCATGCTCATCGCATTGACGCAGGCCGAAGCGACGCGCCTTGTATCGTGCGCGCTGCGCTCGCAAGCAAACATCGCGTTGTTCCAACGAAGGATCGAGGACATGGATCAGCGTGCGAACCACGATGTCCGCTTCAGGCAGTCCCTGCATCAAAGATTCTCCCGCGCAGTCGTGTCGGTCGTGTGAAAGCGGACGCACGAATACCACTGATGCCGGGCCACCCGCCCCGGCGGTGCGTCCGCCCGTCGCTCAGGCGCCGCCTTCCGATCGCAGCGTGATCCTGCTGTTCACCGACGTGACGCCGCGGACCTTCTTGGCCGCCTCGACCGCCAGACGATCCTGATCTTCGCTTTCCACCTGGCCTGCCAGTGTCACCCGCCCGGTCGACGCATTGCCGAATGCCGTGATCGCTTTCCCTTCCAGCCCCTTGGTCCGGGACAGTGCTTTCTGAACCGACCGCGAGAACGTTCGATTGGCGGTGCGCACCGCCTTTTTCGCCGTGCCGGTCGCCGGGGTCGACGTTACCGCGACATCTGCACTCGTTGCATCGGGCCGTTCGTCTGCAAATGCTTGCAGATTCACGCAGGCAGTCAGGACGACGGCCAGGCCGCCACTTACGACGAATTGTCGGAATTTCATGATGGGTTCCTTGGATTTCTGGTATCGAATCGAGAAGCACGCATGTTCCGGCGACCTGCATCATCGCGATGCACACGAATCGCATCTCCGCCGCATCCTGCATCCGACTCGACGAGCCGTCGCTCGAGCCGTTGTCAATGCGATTCGTGTACCGGTGAGGCGAGCATAAGGCGACGCGTCGACACGATCCATAGCATCTGCAGCTAGCCGCATGACCCGTCAGAATAAGTAGCCGCATACATTTGTATAGGTACCCGATCTGTTACCGTACCCGCGCCATTCCCGCCACACCCGCCAGTCGCTCCGCGATTCACGCCGCTTGACGTGGAATCGGCGCGCCTTCACATGGAAAAAAGCGGGAGCGTCACCGTTGCCCGGGTACCGCCCTCCAGACGAGGCGTCAGCTCCAGTTGCCCGTGGTGCGCGTCCACGATGGAGTTGCAGATGGAAAGCCCCATGCCCATGCCATGGGGCTTGGTGGTGAATAGCGGTTCGAAGATGCGCTCTGCCAGCTGTGGATCGAAGCCGTCGCCGCTATCGTCGATGCGAATGTGCAAGAGGTTCTGACCGGATTCGCATGTCAGTACGAGGACGCGTTCATGTTCAGGTCTGCAAAGCATGGATTCCGCGCCATTCATCAGCAGGCTGATGATGGCCTGCTGCAGCTGGATGCGTTCGCCGCACATCGGCATCGGCGACGAGCATCCGTCAACGCGCAAGCTCACCTTCATCGCGTCCAGCGTGCTTTCCAGTATCTCGGCCGCCTCGCAGAGTGCATCCGCAAGATCGAACACGGCGAAGACAGGCGCCGCGTGCCGTGCCTTGGCACGCAATGCGCTGATGATGTTCCGCGCGCGCACGGCGCATGCACAGATGTGGGCGAGCATCTCGCGGGCGGCATCGATATTCGGCGCGCTGCGGTTGAGCCATTTCAGCCCGGCGCGCGCGGATGTGTCGATCGCAGTGACGGGTTGGGCGACTTCATGCACGATCGAAGCCGCCAGCTCGCCGTAGGCTGTCAGCCGGCCGGCGCGATCCATTTCGGAAAGCGTGTCGCGCATGGCGGCTTCGGTGCTGCTCAAGCGGGCGTGCTGCGCGGCAAGCTCGTCGTGAAGACGAAGGTTCTCCAGAACGAACCCGGCATGCAGCGCAATGATCTCGACCAACGCGATTTTCGCCGGTGTGAAGTTGCCCGGCAGGCCCCCGTGTTCCAGATACAGGGCGCCCATCAATGCGCCATTGCACCGTATCGGCACGCAGATCACCGAGCGCGGCTTGCAGCGGCGCACATAATCGTCCGTCCGCCAACGGTCGGCAATGCAGGCATCGCGCAGCACCAGTCCGTTGCGTAGATGGACGGCGGCGGCAATGATGGGGACCGGCAGCCGGTCGATCGGCAGCCGGTCCACGTGCGGCGAATCCGCCACCGTCGCATCGGCGACCCCCTCCCAGCCGCTTTCGCGAATGACCGCAATCACGCCCCACGTAGCCGCCGCCCCCTGGATCGCAGCCTCGAGCAATTTCCCGACGCGTCTCGCGGGCGGAACCTCGGTCGCCATCGTATTGGAAACGTGCCGCAACACGTGCATGTCCAGCGCGAGCAGCGATTGAGACATGAGTTCCTCGAAGACCGGGGTCATTTCAGGACCGCTCGCGTCGGAGAGCGATTTCCAGGTAGTCCGCGCAGCGAAAGCGCTGCAGGAATCGTCGAGTTCGTTGTTCATTCGTCTATCTCCTGCGTACCGGGCATCGGCCTCTTCCAACCTGAAATCGACATTTCATGTAGTGAGTACTCCACAAACGAATGGTAGCAGCACTTTCTCAAAATAAAAACTTGTAGATGTCGAATATTCGTTCGCCCCGCTGACCATCCGGCAATTCACTACGAATATAACCCTTTGAATTGACGACATATTTATGTCTTGTTGCAGACACGCAAAGAGTTCCGTAGAATTCCGGATTCATGTAGCGTTCCCCGTACGAAAGTCGAGGAATCCCGCTACTTCAAGTTTTCTTCAGGCGGCTTGGCCAGGTTGTCGGCCGCCATAGGAGCGGTATGGCTCAAGCAGCAAAAGGCAAGGCTGTGCGCGGAACCGGTGTCCGGGAGGCAGCGGCACAGGAAACCCGCGACAAGATTCTTCGTGCGGCGACCAAGGTCTTCGCGCGTTACGGCTACGAAGGCGGCAGTGTGGAAAGGATTTCCAGGCTGGCGAAGTCCCATGACCGGATGATCTACTACTACTACGGGAGCAAGGAAGGCCTGTTCGTTGCGGTGCTCGAAGGCATCTATCGACGGATGGACGAGGCGGAAGTCAAGATGGCGCCCGATCCTTCGGTTCCCGTGGAAGCGCTCAAATCCGTGATTCGCTTCAAGCTGGATTATTATTGGCGCAATCCCGATTTCATCACGCTGCTGAACACGGAGAACCTGCACAAGGGCAAGCACTTGTCCAAGCTCGAGCGCCGGGGCGAATACTCGTCGCATGCGGTGCAGATCGTCGCGAAGATTCTCGAAAACGGCGTCGAGCAAGGCCTGTTCCGCAAGGACCTGAATGCGCGCGACGTTTTCCTGCTGATCATCTCGGCAGCGTATTTTTATACGTCGAACCGCTATACGTTGTCCGCGTTCCTCGGCGAGGAACTGAATGCGCCAGATGCCGTGCGTCATTGGGAGGCATTCGTCATCGACAGCGTGCTGCGGATCGTCCGCAAGGATGCGTCGGCCAACGACTAGGCGCGTACCCGTGCCAATGTCGACCCTCGTGACCACGAAGATGCAGACACCCTTGCGATGAACTACCTTCGCGCCAACACCATCGAGGAAGTGCTAGACGGGCTTGCGGCGCAGCCGCGGCCGCGCATCGTTTGCGGAGCCACCGATGTCTTCGCCGATATCGGGCTGGTGCCCGCCCGATCGGCATGGGTGGATATCAGCCGCGTCGACGCCTTGCACGGCATCGAGCAGCGCGACGGCGTTGCCCGTATCGGTGCCGCGAGCACCTGGGAAGCCATCGCCCGGACAGCCTGGTTACCCGTGGCGCTCACGGAGGCAGCAGCTTCCGTCGGGCCCCGGCAAATTCGCGTCCAGGGCACCATCGGCGGAAACGTGTGCCACGCTTCTCCCGTGGCGGACGGTATCCCTGCGCTGCTGGCACTCGACGCTCGCGTCGAGCTGGCGAGCATGCGGGGCGTGCGCTGCTTGCCATTGGCCGATTTCCTGCTGGGCAGCCGCCAGACCGCGTTGCATGCGGACGAACTGCTGGTCGCCATCCTGTTTGCGCAACCGCGCGCGCAAGATCGGACGTCGTTCGTCAAATGCACGAATCGCGACGGCGCAGCGATCGCCGTCGTTTCGGCCGCCGCGCATCTGCGCGTGTGCGCGGACGGCACGGTAGAGACGGCCACCGTTGCCATCGGTGGCGCAACCGGCGTTGCGCTTCGGATACGGTCGCTCGAGGCGGCGCTGGCGGGCCGGCGGCGCGAAGATCTGGCCAGCGTGATCGAAGCGGCACCCCTTGCGGAACTGTCCCCGATCGACGACTGCCGGGCGACAGCGTTGCATCGCATTCATCTCGCGCGGCTGGCGGTCACGCGCGCTTTCACATGCTGCATCGAGGAGAACGCACGTGGCGCATCCACTGCTTGACGAGCTTGCCGACGTTCGCGAAACCACCGCAGGCGGCAGCGCTCCGGTTTCGCCGGAACTCGACTGGTTCGAACTCAACGGCACGCGGCTGCGCCTGCCGGCAGACCACTCGCAGCGGCTGGTCGACTACCTGCGCGCGGACTTGCGGCAGTTCGGAACCAAGGAAGGTTGCCGCCAGGGCGACTGCGGAAGCTGTACCGTGATCGTCGATGACGACGCGCGTTATGCCTGCCTGATTCCCGTGGGACAGGTTGCGGGGCGCCGTGTCGTCACCGTCGAAGGCCTCGCCGACGGCACCCGGTGCGGCAACCGCCTGCAACAGGCGTTTCTCGCGCATCAGGCGGTGCAATGCGGCTTCTGCACGCCCGGCATGCTCACGGCATCGGCGGCGGCAATCGACGCCGCCCGGGTGACCGACCGCGCCAGTGCGCGGGCCGCCATCGACGGCGTGCTATGCCGATGCACGGGCTACCAGAAGATCGTCGACGCCGTGACGGAGGTGGGATGCGGCGCCGCCGCGCGGTGCCGGACGGTTGCCCCGTCCGAAGGGCCGTCGGTCGGCGTACCGCTGACGCGCCTCGACGGGCCCGAAAAGGTCGATGGCAGCCAGCGTTTCGGCGCCGATGCCTATCCGGCCGACAGCCTGTTCCTGCGCGCGATCCGTTGTCCGCATCACCGCGCGCGATTCGGGTTCGGCGATCTCGACACATATGTCGACGCCCATCCGGGCGTGCATCGTATCCTCACCCACGCCGATGTGCTCGGCATGAATCTGCACGGTGTCGCGACACCATACGCGGACCAGCCCGTCCTTCCGGAGACGGAGACGCGCCACCATCTCGAGGCGGTGGCGCTGGTGGTTGGCGAACGCGCCGCAATCGCGGCGCTCGACCTGGAGCGCTTTCCGGTGAGTTGGGAACCGCTGAAGCCGGTTCTCGCGATCGCCGAGGCCGTGCTGGACGAAAGTCCGCAGCTGCACGCCGATCGTCCCGGCAATGTGCTGATCGAAGGACGGGTGCGCCGCGGCGACCCGGAAGGCGCGACGCAAGGCGCCCGTCACGTCGTAAGCGCGACGTTCGAATCCAGCTTCGTCGAGCATGCCTACCTCGAGCCCGAGGCCGGCTGGGCTCGACGCGAGGGCGACACCATCGAAATCCATTCGTCCACGCAGGCACCCCATCCGCATCGCGGCGATCTCGCGCGCATTCTTGCCGTCCCGCCGGAGCAGGTACGCGTCGTGGCGACTGCGGTCGGTGGCGGCTTCGGCGGCAAGCTCGACATGACGGTCCAACCGCTGCTCGCGATCGCGGCCTGGCATCTCGACAAGCCCGTCGTCATGGTGTTGTCGCGCGAGGAATCGATGGCCACGTCGACCAAGCGCCATCCCGGCCGAATGACGTCCAGCATGGCCGCCGATGCCGATGGCCGACTCCGTGCCGTGACGTTCGACGGCGACTTCAATACCGGCGCGTTCGCGTCCTGGGGCACGGCCGTCGCCAATCGGGTACCGGTGCATGCCGGCGGCCCATACGTCATTCCGCACTACACGGCGCGTGCACGTGCGATTCATACGCACGTCACGGCCGCGGGCGCATTCCGGGGCTTCGGCGTACCGCAAACGACGATGTCGCAGGAACAACTCATCGACGAGCTGGCGCTCAAGGCCGGCATCGATCCGCTCGAGTTCCGCGCGATGAACGCACTGCGGCCGGGGGACACGCTGCCGACGGGACAAGTCCTGGACGACAGCGCGGGCCTCGTCGCGTGCCTCGATGCGCTGCGACCGGCGTGGCGTGAAGCGCACGCCCGCATCGCCACGCTGAATGCAGCGTCGCCGGGTCATATTCGCCATGGCGTCGGTCTGGCAGCGTTCTTCTATGGTTGCGGCAACACCGCATTGCCGAACCCGTCGACCGTCCGCTTCGGCATCCGGTCCGACGGCACGATCGTCTTGCACCAGGGTGCTGTGGACGCCGGCCAGGGCGCAAACACGGTCATTCCACAAATCGCAGCCGATGCGCTGGGCGTACCGGTCGATCGACTGCGGATCGTCGGCCCGGACACCTCGCTGACGCCGGATTGCGGCCGCACGTCGGCTTCGCGCCAGACGTTCGTCACCGGTCGGGCGGCCTTCCTGGCCGGAACGGCGCTGCGCCATCGGCTGCTCGCACTGGCAGGCGCGGCACCCGATGCACGGATTTCGTCCGATACGCGCGGCATTGCCGTCGACGGCAATGCACTGGACCTGCGGACGCTACCGGTCGATGCAAACGGCTACGTCGTCGCGGCGGAAGAAAGCTTCGATCCCCCCACGACGTCGCTCGATGCGTCAGGGCAAGGCACGCCTTACGCAACCTACGCGTTCGGCGCGCAGATAGCCGAAGTCGCGGTGGACTGCGAGAGCGGGCGCGTCCGGGTACTCAAGGTCGTGGCCGCACACGACGTCGGCAGAATGGTCAATCCGACGCTGCTCGAAGGACAGGTCGAAGGCGCAGTGGCACAAGGTATCGGTATGGCGCTGATGGAGAAATATCACCCCGGGCAATACAACAATCTGCATGACTACGTGATTCCGACGGTGCATGACATGCCCGACGTGCAGTCGATTTTCATCGAAGCGCCGACGGCCATCGGCCCCTACGGAGCAAAAGGCATTGGCGAGCCGGCGCTGGTCCCCACGGCTGCGGCCATCCTGAATGCCATCCATGACGCAACCGGCGTACGCGTCCGCGAAGCCCCCGCCACACCGGATGTCGTCCGTCTGGCGCTCGCGACCCGAAACCAGCCTTCAGGGCTTCGATAAAGCCGTTTCCACCCGCGGATAACACGATGACGTCAACACGAAATGTCGAGCAAGTCTCGCTACCTGCCGTATCCCGCCCGTCCTGGTACGGAGAACTCGATCCTGCGGGAAAGCGGGCGTTCAAGGCGTCGTTCGCTGGCTGGGCAACCGATGCATTCGATTTCATGGTGTTCAGCTTCGTTCTGGCTTCGCTGATCGACCTCTGGGGCCTCGATCGCGGCAAGGCAGGCCTGCTAAGCACCGTGACGCTGATTTTCTCGTCAGTTGGCGGCTGGATTGCCGGCATCCTCGCGGATCGATACGGACGGGTCAAGGTACTGCAAGGGACCATCCTGTGGTTCTCGGTCTGCACGCTGGCGATCGGATTCGCGCAGAATTTCGAGCAGATCTTCGCCCTTCGCGCGCTGCAAGGGCTCGGCTTCGGCGGCGAATGGGCCGTAGGCGCGGTGTTGATCGGCGAGATCGTCGCGCCGGCGCATCGCGGCAAGGTAGTCGGAATGGTGCAGAGCGGATGGGCCATCGGTTGGGGGGCCGCGGCGATCCTCTACAGCATTGCATTTTCCGTTCTACCCGAGTCGCTGGCCTGGCGCAGCCTTTTCTGGGTCGGGATCCTGCCCGCATTGCTCGTGCTGTATGTGCGAAGGCACGTGCCGGAACCCGACGTGTTCGTGCAGGCGGACGCAGCCAGGAAACAAGGCGCGAGCCAGCCGTCGGTGTGGGCCATCTTCTCGCGTTCGCAGGTGCGACACACGGTCCTGGCCGCGCTGCTGTGCACCGGCATTCAGGGTGGCTTCTATGCGATGTCCACCTGGCTGCCGGCCTTCCTCAAGATCGAGCGACACCTCTCCGTGCTCGACACAAGCGCTTATCTGTTCGTGATCATCGTGGGGTCGTTTTGCGGATATGTCGTCGGCGCGTACCTTTCCGACTTTTGGGGGCGCCGACGCAACTTCATGCTGTTTTCCGCACTGTCCCTCGTGTCGGTGTGTCTGTACCTGACGCTTCCGCTTTCCAACGCGCAGATGCTGTGGCTTGGCTTTCCGCTGGGCTTTTCTTCATGCGGCATCTTCAGCGGGGTCGGCGCATACCTGACAGAATTGTATCCGTCGAATTTCCGCGCAAATGCACAGAGCTTTACCTATAACTTCGGTCGCGGAATCGGCGCACTGTTCCCGAGCCTCGTCGGAATGTTGAGTCACTCGCTCGGCCTGGCGCTGGCCATCGCGATCTTTTCAGGCGCGGCCTATGGGGTGGTGCTGTTGGCGGTTCTCCTGTTGCCGGAGACGAAAGCCAGATCGCTTTGAATGGCGGCGATGAAATGAAAGCAATGTCTGTCAGCAACCGACGTATACCTGCCATTCCTCGCCAGTGGTAAAGCCCATCGACTCGTACACGTTGCGTCCCGCCGGCGTGCAATGCAGAAACGCGGTATGAGCGCCTTTCGCGAACGCCGCATCCAATACCGCCTGAGTCGCGGCCCGCGCGTAACCTCGCCGCCGATATGCGGGTAGCGTCGACACATTGAATACGCCTACCTGACCGTTTCGCACGACGCCAAACGATGTCGCGACCGGCATGCCGGCGAATTCCACTAAAAAGCCCATCATGCCGTCAGCCTCCAGAACCGCTGGCGCGCTCAGTCGTCGAAACACGCCCTCCGGTGCGTCATAGCCCGCGGCAAGCGTGCCGTTGTACCTTTCGCTGTCCGCTGCCGTTACACACCGCACGACCACCCGCTCATCGCTGCTCGCCGGTGCTTCAGCGCGGTCCAGCCGCTTCGTCATGAACGGCAACACGACACATTGCGTCAGGCCGTATTCGGCTGCGATCCGTCGAATGTCCGCAGCTTGCGCGCTCGCATCGCGTGTCTGAATGCTCCACGGCAATTCGCAATCGCCAAACGATTCGGAAAAGGCCCTCATCTCCTCGACATCGGGCTCGCGCGTCATGCTGATGACCGCGTTCAGTACGGACACGGGCGCGCCACTGTAGATCGACTTTGTTCCATGCACGCCGCGCTCCACGGAGCCGACGTCCTGCAAGCGACAAAACGCGTCGATCGACTCGTGCCACGCGGCGACAGAAGCATCCAGCAGTTCGGTCAATGCGCTCATTTCGTTCCCGGAATAAATTCAGTAGCTGTTCTATCGACAACACCCGAGTCACCGATTCATTCCGCGCTGCGGTGAAATGACACCAGCGGGAACTCGCCGGCCACGCGCCGTCCCGCCCCGATCGTGTCGGGCGTGCCGATGAGCCGCCGGATCGCGATGTCGCGCCGGCATCCCACACAGTGACCCACATAACACGCAGCGGTTGTATTTTCACATTTAATGTGATTTTATTACCATTCGTTGCAGGCCGCCTGCCGACCACGCATGCGGCACCCCATTCCAAGGAAGAGACGCAGATGGAGACAATCGCCGTCATCGGCAGCAACATGGTCGACCTCGTGACCTATGTCGCGCGCATGCCCGCCCGGGGCGAAACACTCGAAGCGCCGAACTTCGAGCTCGGCTGCGGCGGCAAGGGCGCGAACCAGGCCGTCGCGGCCGCGCGCCTCGGCGCGCACGTCGTGATGGTGACGAAGGTCGGCGACGACGTGTTCGCCGACAACACGATCCGCAACTTCGAGCGCGAAGGAATCGACACCACGCACGTGCGCAAGGTCGCCGGCGTGCCGAGCGGCGTCGCGCCGATCTTCGTCGAACCCGATTCGAGCAACAGCATCCTGATCGTCAAGGGCGCGAACCGCCACCTGAAGCCGGCCGACATCGACGCGGCCGCGCCGAAGCTCGTCGAATGCGCGCTAATCGTGCTGCAGCTCGAGATCGAGCTCGACACCGTCTATCACGCGATCGCGTTCGGCGCGCAACACGGCATCCCCGTGCTGCTGAACCCCGCGCCCGCGGTGGCCGATCTCGATTTCGAGCGGATCCGCTCCGTCGAATTCTTCGTGCCGAACGAAACCGAGCTCGCGATCGTGTCGGGCATGCCCGTCGATTCGCGCGACACCGCGACACGCGCCGCCGAAGCGCTGGTCGCGCGCGGCCTGAAGCACGTGCTCGTCACGCTCGGCGACAAGGGTTCGCTGCTCGTGTCGCGCGACGGTGCGCGGCACGTGCCGGGCGTGCCAGTCGACGCGCGCGACACGACCGGCGCCGGCGACGCGTATATCGGCTGCTTCGCGCGCTGCTACGCCGCGTCGCACGACGCGGTCGATGCGATGCGTTACGCATCCGCGTACGCCGCGCATTCGGTCACGGGCCTCGGCACGCAGAAGTCATACGCCGACGCCGCGACATTCGAACGCTTCCTCCGCGACGCCGGCCTCTGACCGGCGCCGTCCATCGACGAGACAATTGGGAAGGAGACACCCATGAGCCGAGCCAGAATCGAACACACACCCGACGGCTATTACCTGAACCGCACGCCGCTTTTTGCATTCACGCTGCTGTGCTGCCTGTTCGCGCTGTGGGGCACGGCCGCGAACCTGAACGACGTGCTGATCGCACAGTTCAAGAAATCGTTCTTCCTGTCCGATTTCGAATCGGCGTTCGTGCAGTCCGCGTTCTATCTCGGCTACTTCTTCCTCGCGATTCCCGCCGCGACCGTCGTGAAGAAGTTCAGCTACAAGACGACGATCCTCGTCGGCCTGCTGCTCTATACGACCGGTTGCCTGCTGTTCTTCCCGGCCGCGTCGATGGCGAAGTACGGGATGTTCCTCGTCGCGCTGTTCGTGATCGCCGCCGGCCTGTCTTTCCTCGAGACGGCGTCGAACTCGTATTCGACGCTGATGGGCCCGCGCGACACCAGCACGCGGCGGCTGAACATCTCGCAGACGTTCTATCCGTTCGGCGCGATGGCCGGCGTCTACATGGGCAGCTTCCTGATCTTCAAGGAAGGCGATGCGTCGCATGCGCAGCTCGCGGCGATGTCGGCCGCCGACGCGCACGTGCACCAGCTCGCGATGATCCAGGCCACGCTCGAGCCGTACAAGTGGCTGATCGTCGTGCTCATCGCCGTGTTCATCGTGTTCGCGCTCACGCCCTATCCGGCCTGCAAGGGCAACGGGCCGGGCGCGGCCACGCACCGGATCGACGCGCGCGGCACGCTCGCGCGCCTGTTCGGCAACCGGCGCTTCGTCGCGGGTGTCGCCGCGCAGTTCCTGTATGTCGGCGCGCAGGTCGGCGTGTGGAGCTTCACGATCCGGCTCGCGATGCAGATCGGCGGCCTCACCGAGCGCGGCGCATCGCGCTACCTGCTCGCGACGTTCTTCGCGTTCTTTGTCGGCAAGCTGGTCGCGACGCTCGTGATGAAGCGCGTCGGCCCGGCCAAGGTGCTGATCGTCTACGGCATCCTGTGCATCGCGCTGCTCGCGTACACGATCAGCGTGCACAACATCACGGCCGTCTATGCCGCGGTGTGCGTGAGCGTATTCCTCGGCCCGTGCTGGCCGACGATCTACGGCCTCACGATCGACGGCCTCGGCAAGGACACCGAATACGGCGGCTCGATCCTCGTGATGAGCATCGTCGGCGGCGCGGTCGTGCCGCTGATCCAGGGGCTGATCTCCGACCACACGGGCGGCAACATGCAGCTCGCGTTCGTCGTGCCGCTCGCGTGCTTCGTCGTGATCGTCTACTACGGTTTCTACTGCCTGCGCCACCTGCCGGCCGCGACGCCCGACGCGACGGCCGACGGCAACGCCCCCGCGCGCTACGCCGCGACGCGCAACACGTCGGGCGCGTGACCATGCGAGGCGAGATCGAACTGCGGCGCGACGACTTCCGCGACACGCCGCGCACGCTGTACCGCACCGACGGCCTCACCGTCACCGCGTTCGCGTATCCGTCCGGCGTCGAGGCGCTGAAGCTCGAGAACCGCCGCGGCCACCTCGTCGTGCTGCCGTATCTCGGCCAGATGATCTGGGCCGCCGCGTTCGACGGCCGCGACCTGACGATGAAGCACATGTTCCGGCAGCCGAAGCGCGCGATGCGTAACGCGATGCGCGGCCGCGTTGCGTCAGGTCACGAGCGCGATCCCGTGTTCGCGGATCGTCGTTTCGTACCGGCGGCTCAGTTGCCCGTCCGAGATCACGTAGTTGAAGTCGGTCAGTTCGGCGAAATAGGCCGCGCGCACTTCGTCGAACTTCGTATGGTCGACGAGCAGGAAGCGGTTCTGCGCGCGTTCCATCACCTTCTTCTTCGCATCGACTTCGTGGAAGTTGAAGCACGTGACGCCGCAGCGGTCGCTCACGCCGGCCGCCGAGATGAACGCCTTCGACACACGCACCGTGTCGAGGATGCCCGTCTCGGCCACCGACTCGAACACCATGTTCTTGCGGTGATACGCGCCGCCGCACAGGATCACGCTGCAGTGCGGCTTCTGCTGCAGCTTCGCGAACACGTTCAGCGAATTGCAGACTGCCGTGAATTCGAGGTCGTCCGGAATGAAGTCGACGATGAACGGCGTGGTCGAGCCGCAGTCGACGAAGATCGTGTCGCCGGTCGTCACGAACTGCGCGGCAAGCTTGCCGATGCGGCGCTTTTCCTCGGTCTGCCGGTTGTTCTCGGCGCTGATCAGGTACTCGCCGATGTCGCTGCGCTGCGCGGCGAAGTGGCGCGTCACGTAGCCGCCGATCAGGCTGAGGCCGTGCGGGTTGTCCGCGAGATCGCGGCGGATCGTCATTTCGGACACGCCGAACAGCTCGGCGACTTCCCTCAGATGAATCGCGTTCTGCCCTTGCAGCACGTTCATCAGTGTCTTGATCCGTTCGCCCTTCTTCGTTTCCATGCCAGTATCCTGCCTGCCCGTCGCACCCGATGCTTGTCGTGCCGGGCGCGCGGGCCCGGCCGGAATGTCGTATTTGTAACAAACCGATGTGAAAACATCAACTTTCCGTGTGCCTTTCCCGCACACGATCCGTGGAGTCCTGAAACATGCCGCTTTCCAACGCCCAACTCGCCCAAACCATCGATCACACGCTGCTCGCGCCCGACGCGAACGACGCGCAGATCCGCGAACTCTGCCGCGAGGCGGCCGGGCATCGCTTTTACTCGGTCTGCGTGAATTCGGCGAACGTGCCGCTCGCCGCGCGCGAGCTGGCCGGCACCGGCGTGCTCGTCTGCGCGGTGGTCGGCTTTCCGCTCGGCGCGGCACTGTCGGCCGCGAAGGCATTCGAGGCGTCGGCCGCGATCTCGGCGGGCGCCGGCGAGATCGACATGGTGATCAACATCGGCGCGCTGAAGAGCGGACGCACCGACGACGTGAAGGCCGACATCGCAGCCGTGCACCACGCGTGCGGCGCGGTGCCGCTCAAGGTGATCCTCGAAACGGGGCTGCTGACCGACGACGAGAAGGTGCGCGTGTGCGAGATGTGCCGCGATCTCGGCGTCGCGTTCGTGAAGACCTCGACGGGGTTCGGCCACGGCGGCGCGACGCTCGCGGATGTCGCGCTGATGCGCCGCACGGTCGGCCCCGAACTCGGCGTGAAGGCGTCCGGCGGCGTGCGCGACCGCGCGGCCGCGCTCGCGATGCTCGAAGCCGGCGCGACCCGGCTCGGCACGAGTTCGGGCGTGGCGATCGTCACCGATCAGGGGGGCGGCGACTCGGGGTATTGACGATACGAGCCGGCCTGCTCAACAGCTTCGTCGGCACCTGCCTGCTGCCGGGTCGCGGCAAGCGCCAGCCGCTGCACCTCGTGATGCGTTCGCAGGTTCGACGCGCGATAGCCGGACCCGTCGCGTCGCGTCGCGTCGCGTCGCGCGCAGTTTACGCGGCGATATCCGACTTGAACGCGCCAGGCGCGTGCCTGCGCAGGATCTCGAGGCATTTTTTCCGATCGTCGATGCGCATTTCGGCAAAAGGCAGCCTGACCTTGCGCACCTTGCTTCCGCCCGACCTTGTCGCGACACGATAAAACACGATCAGCGAGAACGTGCCGCGCTTCACTTCGACGACATCGCGATACGGGACGGAGATTCGTTGCACCTTGAAGGTGTCGTCGAAGAACACGGCACGCGTCATCACGAACATGTACGCGAGGCCGCCCAGCGCCCCGATGAACGGCATGATGAACGACGTGAAGCTGAAAAACGGATCCGAGTTGACGGCCCAGACGAAACCGCCGCCGATCGCGACCAGCGCGAACACCAGCACCGGCAACGCAAAACGGCTGCCGCGCACGATCAGCTCGGGCTCGGATTGCTGCGCCAGATCATTCATGTTCGCCTCCCGGCGTGAAAGAATATGTGTCGTTGAATTCGTCTCGTGATGCGCGGCCCTTCGATGCCGAAGCACAAAGCATGGCGACGGAGATTCTACGCGCGATCGGTGCGACCGCAACCGCGCGCATTCGCGCCCGGCTCGGCGGGTCGCCGCTGCGCCGCCTCTTCCGCCCGCGGCGCAACCCCGGCACAATGCCGCCCATGCGCTACGACAACGCCTTCGTCCACCCGTCCGCCGGCCTCGCCGGCCGTGCCGCCAACCGGATCGTCGCGAGCCGCCCGCTGCTGCGCGCACGCCGCGCGCTGCTGTCGCGGCTGCCGTTCCTGCAGCTCGCGAGCGACGTCGAAAACGTCGTGTATTGCACGTGGGTCGTCGATGTGGCGGCCGTCGCGCACCTGGTGCCGAGCGGCGTCACGCTCGCGAGCCGCGACGGCCGCACGCTGTTCACGACGCTCACCTACGCGCACCGGCACTTCGGCCCACGTCTCGCCGGCCCGCTGCGGCGCCTGTTTCCGTCGCCGCTGCAGAGCAACTGGCGGCTCTACGTCGATGGGCTGCCAGGCGGGATGCCGGCTGACCGCACGGTGCTGTTCGTGAAGAACGTGTTCGACCACCCGCTCTATGCGCTCGGCAGTCGGCTCTTCAGCGACGCGCTGCCGTCGCATCTCGCGCAGCGCTTCACGCATGCGGTGCGCGACGGACGCTACGACACGCTGCTGGCGGGCGGCGGCGGCAGCGCGCCGGACTTCCGCTGCACGGCGCAAGCGTCGGGCGATCGAACGCTGCCCGACGCGTTCGCGCCGTTCTTCAAGGACTGGCGCGATGCCGTCGCATCCGTGTCGCTGCAGCACGCGGCAATCGCGCATGTCGAAGACTGCGACCGTCTTGCGTACGCGTCGATCGACCTGCCGATCGACGTCGACGCGGTCCGGCCGCTGAAGACGGTCGGCCCCGCGGGAGGCGGCGACTTCCTCGCACGCATCGGCGCCACTGGCGAACCGATGTGCTTCGTCGTGCCCGACGTCGCGTTCCGCGTGCTGTCCGAGCAGCTGCTGTAGCGCCTCGCGCACGGCGTCATGACGTACGGCGCTACCGCGTCGCAATCCCCGCGATAAAAAACACGCACGCGGCTACCGACGCCACCGTGCGCACATGATTCCACATCGTCCAGTCGTACACGTAGCGCGTCCACAGCGCCGCGCCGTGCGCGGTCGCCGGATCGGCCGCGGCGAGCGCATCGTTGAGCGGCACGTTGACGGCCATCGTCACTGCGAACATGCCGAACACGTAGAGCACACCGCCCGCGACCGCCGCCATCGCCCCCGGCTGGTTGCGATCGAACAGCGCGATCACGACCAGCGCAAGCGCCATCAACGTCGTGCCGAGGAACAGCGGCATGAACGGCGAACGCACGATGTCGACGTTGATCGCGTTCATCGCGGCCACGCCGGCATTCGGCGCGATCCGCGCGAGCGACGTCATCACGAAGGTCGAGAACGCGAAGTACACGCCGGCCATCAGCCCGCAGCCGATGGCCGAACCCCACAGCAGTGCGGAAGTCACGAACGCGATCATGGTCACACGCTCCACACGCCGGTTGCCGCCGCCGCGCGCGCATAGTCGGCGAAATCGCGCGCCGGTCGCCCGAGCACAGCCTCGACGCCCTGCGTCACCGCACTGTTACGCCCATCGAGCACCACGCCGAACAATTCGTCGAGCAGCTCGACGACCGGCTCCGGCACGCCCACCTCGCGCAGCCCCGCGACGAACGCATCGGGCGGAATCTCGCGATAAACGATCGGCCGGCCGGCGGCCCGTGCGATCTCGCCGACGGCTTCGGCGAACGTCAGCGCACGCGGGCCTGTGACCTCGATCACGCGGTTCGCGAACCGCGCATCGGTGAGCGCGGCCACGGCCACGTCCGCGATGTCGTCCGTATCGACGAACGGCTCGCGCACCGCGCCGGCCGGCAGCGCGACCTCGCCGGCCAGCACGCCGTCGAGCAGGTAGCCCTCGGAGAAATTCTGGTTGAACCAGCTTGCGCGCACCACACCCCAGCCCACGCCCGACGCCTGCAGCGCGGCTTCGGCAGCCTGCGCGCCGGGCTCGCCACGCCCGGACAGCAGCACCACGCGCTCGACGCCGCTTTTGCGCGCGAGCCGAGCGAATGCGGCGATCGCTTCCACCGCCCCTTCGACGGACAGGTCGGGCTGGTAGGTCACGTACGCGGCCGACACGCCGTCGAGCGCGGCGGGCCAGGTCGCGGGCGCCGTCCAGTCGAAGCGGACGGCCGACGTACGCGACACGGGCCGGGTCGCGATATCGCGTGCGCGCAGCCGTGCATCGACGCGGGCGCCCGTCTTGCCCGAACCGCCGACGATAAGGATGGGAAGTGCCGACATGTGCGTCTCCTTTGGTTCAAATACGAGAATTTCTCATGTTTCAAAAACACGATAGACTCTCGCATTAGCAACGTCAAGTTTTCCGGAGGCGGCATGGGTCGACAGAAATCGGGGCAGAACGACGAGCCCGAAGCAGCGGCAGCGGACGCGCCGGCGCGCGCGCGGCTCGTGCCGACGCAGCAGCGCAGCCGCGAGCGGTTCGAGCGCATCCTCGCGTGCGCGTCGGAAGTGATGATCGAGAAAGGCTGCGACGCGTTCCGGATGAGCGACATTGTCGAACGCACGGGCATCTCGTTCGGTTCGCTGTATCAGTACTTTCCGGACAAGGCAGCCGTGATCGGCACGCTCGCGGAGCGCTACAACGAAGCCGGGCACGACTGCGTGCGGCGCGACCTCGCCGCGATGAAGACGCTCGACGACCTGCACGGCACGCTCGTCCGCATCACGGACAGCTACTACCGGATGTTCGTCGACGAACCGTTGATGCGCGACATCTGGCGGGCCACACAGGCCGACCGCGCGCTGCAGGAACTCGACCGGGCGGACGGCGAGTTTCTCGCCGGGCTGTTCGCGGATGCGTTGGGAGAGGTGGCGCCCGACACGACACGCGCGCAACGGCGCGCGTTCGCCGAGCTGATGATGATCCAGATCGCGGCCGCCGTGCGCCATGCGATCACGCTGCCGCCGAAGGCGGCGCGGCAGATCCTTGCGATGTTCAAGCGCGCGCTGCCTCGGGATCTGGCGGTGCTTGACGCGTAGTCGTGCCGCTCAATGCACGCGGCCGCCCGAAGGCGGCCGCGCGAAGTGGCATGGCTTGCCGCTTACTGGCTGTAGTCGTACACCCCACGCCCCGTTTTCCGCCCGAGCCGCCCTGCCGACACCATCTCGCGCAGCAGCGGGCACGCACGATACTTCGGATCGCCGAAGTCCTTCACGAACACGTCCATCACCGCGAGGCACACGTCGAGGCCGACAAGGTCGGCCAGCGCGAGCGGCCCGATCGGGTGGTTCGCGCCGAGCTTCATCCCCGCGTCGATCTCCTCGGCCGACGCGATGCCTTCGGCCAGTACGAAGAACGCCTCGTTGATCATCGGCACGAGGATCCGGTTCACGACGAAGCCCGGCGCATTGCGCACGCCGATCGGCGACTTGTCGAAACGCTCGGTCAGCGCGCGCACGGCCGACGCCGTCGCGTCGCTCGTCTGCAGCCCGCGGATGATCTCGACCAGCGGCATCAGCGGCACCGGGTTGAAGAAGTGCATGCCGACGAAGCGCGCCGGATCGGCGAGCGGCGCCGCGAGCGCGGTGATCGAGATCGACGACGTGTTGGTCGCGATGATCGCGTCGGGCCGCGCAACGGCCTCGATCTGTTTCAGGATGCGCCCCTTCAGCTCGACATTCTCGGTCGCGGCTTCGATCACGATGTCGGCCGACGCGAGCTTCGCGTAGTCGGTCGACGTCGTGATGCGCGCCAGCGCCGCATCGCGTGCGGCCGCGTCGAGCTTGTCCTTCGACACGAGCCGCTCGAGGCTGCCCTTCAGCGTCGCGATGCCCTTGTCGAGCGCAGCGTCGCTGACGTCGATCATCACGACGTTGAGTCCCGCAACGGCGGCGGTTTGTGCAATGCCGTTACCCATGGTTCCGGCGCCCACGACGCCGACAATTTCGATGGCCATGAAGATTCCTGTGTGTTCGGGTGCTGAGCGTTCGATTATCAGATGTTCTCGAAGATGGCAGCAATTCCCTGACCGCCGCCGATACACATCGTCACGAGCGCGTAACGCCCGCCGATGCGCTTCAGTTCGTACAGCGCCTTGACCGTGATCAATGCGCCGGTCGCGCCGATCGGGTGACCGAGCGAGATGCCCGACCCGTTCGGGTTGACCTTCGCGGGATCGAGGCCGAGTTCCTGCGTGACCGCGCAGGCCTGCGCGGCGAACGCCTCGTTCGCCTCGATCACGTCGAGGTCGGCGATCGTCAGGCCCGCGCGTTCGAGCGCCTTTTGCGTGGCCGGCACGGGGCCGATGCCCATGTACGCCGGATCGACGCCCGCGTGCGCATACGCGACGAGACGCGCGAGCGGCTTCACGCCCTGCGCGCGCGCAGCGTCCGCGCTCATCATCAGCACCGCCGCGGCCGCATCGTTGATGCCCGATGCATTGCCGGCCGTCACGGTGCCGTTCTCCTTCGCAAACACCGGGCGCAGCTTCGTGAAATCATCCAGGCTCGCGTCGAGGCGCACGTGCTCGTCGGTGTCGAACGCAACCTCGCCCTTCTTCGTGCGGATCGAGATCGGCAGGATCTGATCCTTGAAGCGCCCTTCCGCGATCGCGCGCGCCGCGCGACGATGCGATTCGAGTGCGAGCGCATCCTGCGCATCGCGCGAGATGCCGTACTTGCGTGCAACGTTCTCGGCCGTCACGCCCATGTGGATCGTCTGGAACGGGTCGTGCAGCGCGCCGAGCATCATGTCGACGAGCTTGCCGTCCCCCATGCGCTGGCCGAAGCGCGCGGCCGGCACGGTGTACGGCGCGCGGCTCATGTTCTCCGACCCGCCGCCGATCGCGACATCGGCATCGCCGAGCATGATCGTCTGCGCGGCCGACACGATCGCCTGCAGGCCCGAGCCGCACAGGCGGTTCACGGTCAGCGCCGGCGCGTGCTGCGCGACGCCGCCGTCGATCGCCGCGACGCGCGCGAGATACATGTCCTTCGGCTCGGTGTTCACGACGTGGCCGAACACGACATGCCCGACCGCGTCGCCCGGCACGTTCGCGCGCGACAGCACTTCGCGCACGACCTTCGCACCGAGGTCGGTCGGCGAGAAATCCTTCAGGCTGCCGCCGAAATCACCGATCGCGGTACGGACACCGCTCACCACCACGACTTCTTTCGCTGCATTGCTCATCGTCTGCTCCGGTTCGTTCGCGCACGCATGCGCGTTGATGCGTTACATGTTCGGGTAATTCGGCCCGCCGCTGCCTTCGGGCGTGACCCACACGATGTTCTGCGTCGGGTCCTTGATATCGCAGGTCTTGCAGTGCACGCAGTTCTGCGCGTTGATCACCAGCCGATCGCTGCCGTCGTCGTTCTTCACGAACTCGTACACCGCCGCCGGGCAGAACCGCCCCTCCGGCCCCGCGTACGTGCGCAGGTTCACGTTCACCGGCACGCTCGCATCCTTCAGCGTCAGGTGCGCGGGCTGGTTCTCCTCATGGTTCGTGTTCGAGACGAACACCGACGACAGCCGGTCGAACGTCAGCTTGCCGTCCGGCTTCGGATACGCGATCGGCTCGCACTGCGATGCCGGCTTCAGCATCTCGTGGTCCGCGTGCTGGTGATGCAGCGTCCACGGCACGTTGCCGCCCATCACCTTCTGCTCGAGCCCGACCATCAGCGTGCCCAGGTACAGCCCCTTGGCCATCCACTGCTTGAAGTTGCGCGCGCGGTACAGTTCCGTGTACAGCCACGACTGCTTGAAAGCGTCCGGATACGCGTTGAGCTCATCCGACTGGCGGCCGGCCTGCACCGCGTCGAACGCGGCGTCGGCCGCCAGCATGCCGGTCTTGATCGCCGCGTGGCTGCCCTTGATCCGCGAGGCGTTCAGGAAGCCCGCGTCGTCGCCGATCAGCGCGCCGCCCGGGAACACCGTCTTCGGCAGCGACAGCAGCCCGCCCGCGGTGATCGCGCGCGCGCCGTACGACACGCGCTTGCCGCCTTCCAGGAACGCGCGGATCGACGGGTGCGTCTTGTAGCGCTGGAACTCCTCGAACGGCGACAGGTACGGGTTCGTGTAGCCGAGGCCCACCACGAAGCCGACCACCACCTGGTTGTTGTCCATGTGATACAGGAACGAGCCGCCGTAGGTATCCGACTTCAGCGGCCAGCCGGCCGTGTGGATCACGAGGCCCGGCTTGTGCTTCGCGGGATCGATTTCCCACAGTTCCTTGATGCCGATCCCGTACGCCTGCGGATCCGCGTTCGCGTCGAGCTTGAACTTCGCGATCAGCTGGCGGCCGAGGTGGCCGCGGCAGCCTTCGGCGAACAGCGTGTACTTCGCGTGCAGTTCCATGCCGAGCTGGAAGTTCTCGGTCGGCTCGCCGTCCTTGCCCACGCCCATGTTGCCGGTCGCGACGCCTTTGACCGAGCCGTCGTCGTGGTACAGGATCTCGGCGGCCGGGAAGCCCGGGAAGATCTCGACGCCCAGCGCCTCGGCCTGCGTGCCGAGCCAGCGCGTGACGTTGCCCAGCGAGATCACGTAGTTGCCGTGGTTCTTGAAGTTCTCGGGCAGCGCCCAGTTCGGCGTCGTTACCGCGCTCTTCTCGGACAGGAACAGGAAGCGGTCTTCGCTCACCTCGACGGTGAGCGGCGCGCCCTGTTCCTTCCAGTCGGGGAACAGTTCGGTGATCGCGCGCGGGTCCATCACCGCACCCGACAGGATGTGCGCGCCGATCTCGGAACCCTTCTCGAGCACGCACACGCCGATCTCGGCGCCTTTCTCGGCGGCCAGCTGCTTGAGCCGGATCGCCGCCGACAGCCCGGCGGGGCCGCCGCCGACGATCACGACGTCGTATTCCATCGATTCGCGCGGGCCATATTGCGCGAGCAAGTCCTGTGTGGTCAAAATCCTGTCTCCTCCTGCGCCCCGACCGTCAATCGATCAGAACTGGTCTTCCGTCAACGCGAGCACGCTCTCGTTGCCCTTCGTGCCGACGATCGACGCTTCGAGCCCGCCTGCCTGCACCAGAATGTGCTCAGCGTAGCATTGCGCGATCGCGATCTTCGCGTCGAAGAACGCCGGGTCGCTCGCGCGCTTCGCCTGCGCCGCCACCAGCGCGCGCGCCATCTGCCATCCGCACAGCACCACGCCCGCCAGCTTCAGGTACGGCACGCTGCCCGCGAACACCGCGTTCGGGTCCTGCTTCACGTTCGCCACCACGTAATCCACCACCGCCGACAGCGCTCGCGCGCCCTGCTCCAGCTGCGCCTTCATCGATGCGGCCGCCGCGCCGTCCAGCCGGCCCAGCGCCGCCACCGTCTCGCCGATCTCCGCGATCAGCGCCTTCGCCACCGCGCCGCCGTCGCGCATCGTCTTGCGACCCACCAGGTCGTTCGCCTGGATCGCCGTCGTCCCTTCGTAGATCGCCAGGATCCGCGCATCGCGGTAGTACTGCGCCGCGCCCGTCTCCTCGATGAAGCCCATCCCGCCGTGCACCTGCACGCCCAGGCTCGCCACGTCGTTCACCATCTCCGTGCTCCAGCCCTTCACCACCGGCACCAGATACTCGTAGATTGCCTGATGACGGGCCCGCGTCGCCTCGTCCGAATGGCGGTGGGCAATGTCGCTGTGCGCGGCTGCCACGTACGCCAGCGCCCGTGCGCCTTCGGTCAGCGCGCGCATCGTGCCGAGCATCCGGCGCACGTCCGGGTGATGGATGATCGTCACCGACTGCTTCGCCGACCCGTCCACCGGGCGGCTCTGCACGCGTTCCTTCGCGAATTCCGCCGCCTTCTGGTACGCACGGTCGGCCACGCCGATCCCCTGCATCCCGACCCCGAAGCGCGCCGCGTTCATCATGATGAACATGTATTCGAGGCCGCGGTTCTCCTCGCCGATCAGGTAGCCGATCGCGCCGCCGTGGTCGCCGTATTGCAGCACCGCCGTCGGGCTCGCCTTGATCCCGAGCTTGTGCTCGATCGACACGCAGTGCACGTCGTTGCGCGCGCCCGGCGAGCCGTCTTCGTTGACCATGAACTTCGGCACGATGAACAGCGAGATGCCCTTCACGCCTTCCGGCGCGTTCGGCGTGCGCGCCAGCACCAGGTGGACGATGTTGTCCGCCATGTCGTGCTCGCCCCACGTGATGAAGATCTTCGTGCCGAACACCTTGTACGTGCCGTCGCCCTGCGGCTCGGCGCGCGAGCGCACCAGCGCCAGATCGGAGCCCGCCTGCGGCTCGGTCAGGTTCATCGTGCCGGTCCATTCGCCCGAGATCAGCTTCGGCACGTAGCGCTGCTTCTGCTCGTCGGTGCCGGCCGTCAGCAGCGCCTCGATCGCGCCGTCGGTCAACAGCGGACACAACGCGAACGACAGGTTCGACGCGTTCAGCATCTCGATGCACGGCGTCGCGATCAGCTTCGGCAGCCCCTGTCCGTCGTACTCGACCGGATGCTGCAGCCCCTGCCAGCCGCCTTCGACGAACTGGCGGAACGCTTCCGCGAAGCCCGGCGTCGCCGTCACGACACCGTCCTTCCAGGTGCTCGGGTTGCGGTCGCCTTCGACGTTCAGCGGCGCCAGCACCTCGCCGCAGAATTTAGCGGACTCGTCGAGCACGGCCTGCGCCGTGTCGTAACCCGCATCCTCGAAGCCCGGCAACTGCGCGACGGCGTCGATGTCCGCGAGTTCCTTCAGCACGAACAGCATGTCCTTGACGGGGGCGTTATAGCTCATGGTCGATGTTCCAATCAGGCGGTGAATGAGGTGCGCAACAGGGCTCGATACGGCAAAACCGGCCAGACCCAGGCGACGACGTGACCCATCGTAATGCCGCGATGGCGGATTCCCATTGTCATATTCGGCCCACCTGGTGACAAAATCGGCCACGGAATGCACGGGCACTGCCGGAAACGGCCGGCTGGATAGGGGTTTGGCCGGAGCCGGTTTTGGTGAATCGGCGAGCAAGCGGTGTGCCGGACGGTGTGGCCGAGCGCGCCGGCAGCGGATGCCGACAACGGGAGCCGGTTATGGGAATCGTCTATGGGAGCCGGCCATGGGAACAAACGAAGGAAGCCGGTTATGGGAACCGGTTTGAAAAAAGCGCACTACGCGCGCCGCCGATACGTCCCCGGCGTGCTCCCCGTCCAGTGCCGGAACGCGCGATGGAACGCGCTCGGATCGTCGAAGCCGATATCGGCGCCGATCGCCGCGATCGTGTCGGGCGTATCGGTCAGGCGCTGGATCGCGATGTCGCGCCGCAGTTCGTCCTTGAGCACCTGGAACGTCGTCCCTTCGGCGGCCAGATGGCGGCTCAGCGTGCGCACCGAGCAATGCAGGTGCTCGGCCGCCTGGTCGATCGCGGGCAGGTCGGGCAACGCCGCCGACAGGTACTGCCGCACGCGATGGCACACGAGCTGTTCGCTGAACGATTCGAAGATCCAGTCGCCGGGCGCGCGCGCGAGAAACTTGCCCAGGTTGCGCTTGCTCTGCCGGATCGGCGCGTCGAGGTAGTCCGCGCTGAAGCGCATCAGCGTGCGCTCGCAGTCGAACTGCACGGACCCCGAGAAGAAGTACAGGTGGTCGACCGCATGGCGCGGCCGCGGGCACGCCAACTCGATGTGCAGCAACGGGATCTTCTGCCCGATCAACCACGAACACACGCCGTGCACGAGCTTGAGCATCAGTTCCTGGCCGAGCGCACCGATCGGGCCGATGACCGCGTTCGGGCGCAGCAGCACCTGCGCGACGAGGCCGTCGCGCTTCGATTCGACGAAGAAGTCGTCGAGCAGGATATGGAAGAATTGCCCGAAGCGGTGGAGCGTCGTTTCGAGGTTGCGCGCATCGAGCAGGCTCAGGCACAGGTACTTCAGCGTACCGCCACGCAGCGGGCGCGAGAAGATGCCGGGCATCTCGTCGTCGAGGTCGATCGCGAGCGTGCGGTACAGCGTCGAGAACTGCTCCTCCGTCACGCGCGCATGCGGTTCGCCGAGCAGCTCGACCGGAATGCCGGCTCCGCGCAGATAGCGTTCGACCACGTCGCGCTGCGCGCCCGCGCTCGCGAGGAAGCCGTTGACGAGCGAGATCGGCACCGTCGCGCTCGGCGACGGCAGCGCACGCCCGGGCCGGGCGGAAAGTGAATCTGAGCCGGTCATCGCGTCCCCGTCGATCGAACCGCTCGCATTGTACTTGAGCGGCCTCCGCGGAACCTTCGGGGCCTTCGGCGCGCCGGGCCGCGCTGCCGCGGCAGCGCGGCCCGGCGCCATCAGTCGGTGCGGCTGAGTTCCCGGCGCAGGATCTTGCCGACGGTCGACTTCGGCAGCCGGTCGACGAAGCGGACGAGCCTCGGCACCTTGTAGGCCGCGAGGCTCGCGCGGCAATGCGCGACGAGTTGCGCCTCCGTCACGTCGGCATCCGGCGCCAGCACCACGAACAGCTTGACGGCCTCGCCCGTGCGCGCGTCCGGCACGCCGATGCACGCGCATTCGGCGACACCCGGCAGCGCGGTCGCGACGGCTTCCACCTCGTTCGGGTACACGTTGAAACCCGACACGATGATCATGTCCTTCTTGCGGTCGACGATCCGCAGGAAGCCGGCCTCGTCGAACACGCCGACGTCGCCGGTGCGGAAATAGCCGTCCGCGGTGAACGCGGCCGCGTTCGCTTCCGGTTTCTGCCAGTAGCCGGTCATCACCTGGGGCCCCTTCACGCAGATCTCGCCCGGCTCGCCGATCGCCGCCTCGCGATCCTGGTCGTCGAGCAGCTTCACGTCGGTCGACGGCAACGGCAGGCCCGTGGTGCCCGTGAACGCGTCGATGGACTGCGGGTTGAACGACACGACCGGCGACGTTTCCGACAGCCCGTAACCCTCGCGGATGAAATTGCCCGTCACGGCCTTCCAGCGCGACGAGATCACGTCGATCACCGCCGTGCCGCCGCCGGCCGACAGCTTCAGCCGCGACCAGTCGACTTCCTTCAGGCGCGGATGGCCGGCGAGCCCCGCGTACAGCGTGTTCACGCCGACGAACACGGTCGGCCGCGCGGCCTTCAGTACGTCGATGAACGCGTCCATGTCGCGCGGGTTCGCGACGAGCCAGTTCTGCGCGCCGATCGCGAAGTAGGACAGGAAGTTCACCGTCAGCGCGAAGATGTGGTACAGCGGGATCGCCGTGACGACGACTTCCTCGCCCGGCTCCCGCGCGTCCTGCACGATCGCCGCGAACTGTTCGATGTTCGCGACGAGGTTGCGATGCGACAGCGCCGCGCCCTTCGACAATCCGGTCGTGCCGCCGGTGTACTGCAGCAGCAGCAGGTCCGCGCCGCCCAGCGCAGCCGGCTCGCACGCGAGCGATTCGCCCGCGGCGAGCGCGTCCGCGAGCGCGATCGAACCGGGCGGCAGCGCATCGCATGCGCCGGCCGGCGCGTCGACGACGCCGAGATCGCCGCGCCCCACGCTCAGCACGGTGCGCACGCGCGTGCCGCCGACCACGTCGGCGAACGTGCCCATCGACCCGCCGCACACGACGGCCACCTCGACGCCCGCGTCGTTGAGCTGATGCTCGAGCTCGCGCGCCGTGTAGTGCGGGTTCACGTTGACCTGGATCGCGCCGATCTTCGCGACGGCGACGAACGTGACCGGAAACGCGAGCACGTTGGGCAGCATCACGGCCACGCGATCGCCCTTGCGGACGCCGACGACTTGCTGCAGATACGCGGCCAGCGCGGTCGACAGGCGGTCGACGTCGGCGTAGGTGAGCGTGCGGCCGAACGCGTGGAACGCCGGACGGTCGGCGAAACGGCGCATCGCGTCGTCCAGCAACGCGCTGACGGAAGGATAGCGATCGGGGTCGATCTCGGCGGGGATCGAGCCGTACGACCCGGTCCAGTGTCTGTTCGTCATGTCTCGCTCCTGATGGACGGCGCGCAGGCGGCCGGGACCCGCCCCGGGCCGGCATCGCGCCGCTCACACGGCGGCCTGCACGCCTCGGGGGCGCGGGCCGTCGCCTGACCGGTGACTATCGCCCGCGCAGCGCGCTTTGCAAATGATCCGGCCGGCCGAAAAGATGATCGAAACGGACAGGCAGTCGCCCGGCAGCCGGTCAATCCGCCCCCCTCGATGGCCCGCATCAGGGTGAACCCTGTGGCGCGCCCGTGCGTTCCGGCGCAAAATCGCGAGCCCGGAACGATATCGAATCGGACGCAGGATCCCGTCATGCCGCGCAGTGCGCTCTTGAACCCGACGGCCGCCCGCGCAGCCCGCCTGCCGGACGCCACACCCGCCCACGCGTTGCGCGAGCAGCGCTTCTCGCCGGCCAAGCTGGCCGTGCTGATCGACGTGGCGGCGCAAGCCGGCCTCGATCCGGCCACGGTGCTCGACGGCACCGGCCTCACGCGGGCTACCGTCGCGGACCCGTTCACGCTCACGTCGCCACTGCAGTTCCTGACGGCCGCACGCAATGCGATCAGCCGGTACGACGGCTCCGATCTCGGCGTGCGCGTCGGCCACCTGCTGCATGCGTCGAGCTACGGGATGTACGGCTACGCGATGCTGTGCTCGGAATCGCTCGCGCACGCGTTCGATTCGGCCGTCAAATATCACCGGCTCGCGAACGGCATGCTCGCGATCCGCTGGGTCCAACAGGGCGATACCGCGTCGTGGCTGTTGCCCGATCGGCACGAAGTCGCGCTGCCCGATCTCGACGAACCGCTGTACCGCTTCCTGATCGACATGCAGTTCGCTCTGCACGTGACGATCATCAAGGACGTGATGGGTGCGTGGTGCGTGCCGGCGCGCGCGCAGTTCGCGCAGCCGCAGCCGGCGCACGCGGCGCGGTTGGCCGATGCGCTCGAATGCCCGATCGCATTCGACCAGCCGCATCATGTGCTCAGCTATCCGGCCGCATGGCTCACCCGCGCACCGCAGCTCGCGAATCCGATCACCGCCGCGCAGGTATCGTCGCACTGCGCGCGCCTGCTCGACGAATTGCGCAGCCACGCCGGCGTCACGCGGCGCGTATACCAGGAACTCACACGCACGCCCGGGCAGTTTCCGGACATCGACGCGATCGCGGAGAGCCTGTGCATGACGTCGCGCACGCTGCGCCGCAAGCTCGAAGCCGAAGGAACGTCGTACAGCGAACTGCTGACGAGCGTGCGCAAGGCGCTCGCGATCGACTACCTCAGCACGACCACGCTCAGCACCGAGGACATCGCGCAGACGCTCGGCTTCAGCGATGCGGTCGGATTCCGCCACGCGTTCAAGCGCTGGACCGGCACGACGCCGAGCGACGTGCGGCGCAAGCGTGGCGGGTGAGCGCGGGCCCGAACGCCATTGACGGACTTCAGCGCGGGTCGCCCATTGCCGGTTGCGCGACTGCCAGCGCAAACTCGAACACCGCGCCGCGCCCGGCCCGGTCGACGAGCCGGATGCCGCTGCCGTTGAGCACCAGCATCCGGTGCACGATCAGCAGGCCGAGCCCGCCGCTCGTCGCCCTGCCGCCGCTCATCGGCCGCTGCGGCCGCTGGAACAGCCCTGCGCGCCGCGCCGCCGGAATCCCTTCCCCGGTATCCGACACGGTCACGAGCACGCGGTCTCCCTGCGGCTCGAGCGCGACCTCGACCTCGCCGTGCGAAGGCGTGTGCCGCAACGCGTTGTCGAGCAGGTTGGTCAGCACGCGCTCGATCATTCCGAGATCGGCCGACACGACCGGCACGCGCGGCGGGATCCGCGCATGCAGCGCGACGCCGCGCGCCTGCGCGGCCAGCTCGAATTTCTGGAACACGTCCTGTATGAGATCGACGAGCGAGAACGGCTCGCGTTCGGCCTGCACGCTGCCCGATTCGAGCCGCGCGAGCTCGAACAGCGCCTGCGCGAGCCGGCCGACCTTCGCGCTCTGCGCGAGCGCGATCGACAGGTAGCGCCGCCGTTCGGGCTCGGCGAGCGAGTCGGCCTTCAGCGACAGCGTCTCCAGATAGCCGTGCAGCGACGTGAGCGGCGTGCGCAGGTCGTGCGAGATGTTCGTGATCAGTTCGCGCCGCTGCTGGTCCTGGCGCGTCAGCGCGCGCCACTGGTCGCCGATCCGGTCGGCCATCTGCGCGAACGCGGATTCGAGCACCACGATGTCGTCGCCGCGCCGGCCCGGCGGCGAGCGCGGCACCGGCGGTTGCGTGTCGGGCGCGCCGTTCGCGTCGAAGCGGCGCATCGCGTCGGTCAGCCGGCGCAACGGGCGCGTGATGAAGCTGAACGCGGTGAGGCCCGCGAGCAGGCCGAGCAGCGCGACGACCGCCATCGACCACAGCGTCGTGCGCAGCACGTTGCCGGCGTCGACGCGCGCGGCCAGCCGGTCGTGCGCCTCGCCGAGCAGCACCACGTAGATGTAGCCCGACGGCGGCTGCCCCGCACGCTGCAGCGGCGCGGCGCTGAACACCTTGCGCGCGTCGGGGCTGCGCGGATCGTCGCCGAGGATCGGCAGCGGCTGGCCCGCGATGAAGCGCTGCACGGGCGCGAGATCGACGCGGTCGCGCTTCACGTGGCCGGGCGGCGCATCGTCGCCCTTGATCCGCCCCGCGTTGTCGAGCAGGTACACCTCGACGCTCGGGTTCACGCCCATCAACTGGCTGAACAGCGTGCGCACGGCGTCCGGGCGCAGTCCGTTCGCGTCCATCAGCGGCGCGCTGTTGGCGATGTTGGCGGCCAGGTCGCGCGACAGCCCCTGCACGACCTCCTTCTCGCGCATGTCGTTCGCGCGGATCTGCAACCACGCCGACGCGCCGGAACACGCGAGCAGCAGTATCGAGAACACGAGCGACAGCCGCTGAGTGAGCGTGAGTTTCATCATGCGTCCCGCTGGCCCGGCGCGGCGAGCTTGTAGCCGCGGCCCCACACCGTGAGGATTCGCACGGGCTCGGCCGGATCGGCCTCGATCTTCGCGCGCAGCCGGTTGATGTGGGTGTTGACCGTGTGTTCGTAGCCTTCGTGCTGGTAGCCCCACACCGCATTGAGCAGGTCCATCCGCGAGAACACCTTGCCAGGATGCCGCGCGAAGAAATACAGCAGGTCGAATTCACGCGGCGTCAGGTCGATGCGCGCGCCGTCGACGCTCGCCTCGCGCGATATCGGGTCGATCGCCAGCCCCGCGATGTCGAGCGTGCCCGCGTCGATCCGCGAATCGCGCGCGAGCGCGTCGACGCGCCGCAGCAGCGCCTTCACGCGCGCGACCAGTTCGAGCACCGAGAACGGCTTCGCCAGGTAGTCGTCGGCGCCCAGTTCGAGGCCGAGGATCCGGTGCACCTCGCTCGAGCGCGCGCTCGTGATGATGATCGGCGTGTAGCGCGTCATCGCGCGCGCACGCCGGCAGATTTCGAGGCCGTCGACGCCCGGCAGCATCAGGTCGAGGATCAGCGCGTCCCAGCCACCCTGTTCCAGCAGGCGCAGCCCTTCCGCGCCGTCCGCGCTGTGCACGACCTCGTAGCGCTCGTCGCGCAGGTGCAGGCTCAGTACGTCGGCAATGTCGGCGTCGTCCTCGACGATCAGGATGCGTTTCGAATGGTCCATGGCGGTGGGTGGCGGCACGTCGGCGTCGGGCTCGGTAACTGGTTGTGGATAGGCTATCGGTGGCCGGTTCGGGCCGGCCCCGGTCCGGATGGCCGGTGGCCGGGGTGGAATCGCGGCGGAAGGCCGCGCTGTCGCCATTGTGCAAAATTTTGCGGCGGCAAGTGATCACAATTCATTTAACTTTGAATCGTGCCCGTGCCGCAGACCTGCCTGATTTCTTCGGGCCATTTCAATCTTGGGGAACGGCCTCGGTGTGCGCGGTTTTGCGCCATCTGAACGGCAGCGACACCACGGTCCGGCGTGATAACCGGGATCGTCATCGCCCGACGGCCCCGGATTGCCGGAATGACAGGCCATAGGCGCTGCCCAGGACGCCGACAGAGCGGGAAGCGAGCGAGGACGACCGTCAATTGAAAAAGATGTTGCGCCGCACAATGACTACCAGTATAATTTAGGGTTCCCCATTCTGCGCGCACCGCAATCCGCGAGAGGCATTCCGGCCTCGACTGTCCGTGCGCCGTCCCACGATTTCGTTCGCCCCCCGACAGGCTTGACCGGCCCGTCACGTCCGCGACGATCGTCGGCCAACTTGTCGAGGAGAATGTATTGGCAAACCCAGTTCGCGAAGATTCAGCTTCCCGCGTGATCGCGGCCACGTCAAAGACCGGCCGCCGCGCCCCGAAGGATAAGGCACAGGGTGCCGCAACACCGCTGGACGTCGCGTCGATGGCGCGCCAGGACGAGGAGCGTCAACGCCAGATGCGCGCGCTGATCGCCCTTGGCCGTGAGCGCGGCTATCTGACCCACGCGGACATCAACGACCACCTGCCCGACAACTTTACGCAAACTGCTGCGATGGAAACGATCGTCAGCACGTTCAGCGACATGGGGGTGGCCGTGTACGAGCAGGCGCCAGACGCGGAGACGCTCCTGCTGAGCGACGCCGCGCCTGCCGCGGCATCCGACGATCAGGCGGACGAGGAAGCGGAAGCTGCACTGTCGACCGTCGACTCCGAATTCGGTCGCACGACCGATCCGGTCCGGATGTACATGCGTGAAATGGGTGCCACCGAGTTGCTGACCCGCGCTGGCGAAATCGAGATCGCGAAGCGTATCGAAAGCGGCCTGCAGGACATGATTCAAGCCATCGCCGCGTGCCCGTCGGTCGTGTCGACGATTCTTGTCGATGCGGACCGCATCGCCGCCGGCGATCTGCGTATCGACGAACTGGTCGATGGCATCAGCGACTCCGCGGAAGAAAGTGACGTGGCGCTTGAATCCGATGATGTCCAGGTGGAAGCAGACGCCTCCGACAATGACACGGACGGTGACGACGTAGATGCGGACGAGGACGCCGGGGATTCGGAGAAAGCGAACGCGGCCCGCCTCGAAGAACTCACGAACGACAGCCTTGCGATTTTCGCGCGCGTGCGTGCACTGTTCGAGCAGTTGCCGGTTGCGCCCGTTACCGGCAAAGCGCACTCCGCAGCCGTTGCGCAAGTGCGCGCGGAGATCCAGCGCGAACTCGCGCCAATCCGTTTCACCGCCAAAACGATCGACCGCCTGTGTGCCAGCGTGCATGAACAAGTGACTGAGGTTCGTGCGATCGAGCGCAGCATCCTGGCGATCGCCGTCGACCGCTGCGGCATGTCACGCGAGGCGTTCGTCGAGTCGTTCCCGGGACACGAAACCGACCTTGAATGGACCAGTCGCACGGCGGCGACTTCGCGGCAGTGTGGCGCGGCACTCGAGCGGCATCTGCCGGCCATCCAGGCCGGGCAGCAAAAGCTCGTCGACATCGAAGCCAAGGTCTCGCTACCCCTGCAGCAGCTCAAGCAGATCAACCGCCAGATGAGTACCGCAGAGCTGAAAATGCGGCAGGCCAAGCGGGAGATGATCGAAGCGAACCTTCGTCTCGTCATCTCGATTGCCAAGAAATACGTCAACCGCGGCATGCAGTTCCTGGATCTGATCCAGGAAGGCAACATCGGCCTGATGAAGGCGGTGGACAAGTTCGAGTACCGGCGCGGCTGGAAGTTTTCGACATACGCGACCTGGTGGGTCCGGCAGGCAGTCACGCGTGCGCTTGCGGATCAGGCGCGGACCATTCGCGTGCCGGTCCACATGATCGAGACGATCAACAAGCTGAACCGGATTTCGCGCGAACACCTGCAACAGACCGGGCAGGAAGCGCATCCCGCCATCCTCGCCGAGCGCATGGAGTTGTCTGAGGAGAAAGTGCGCAGCATCCTCAAGATCGCCAGGCAACCTGTGTCGCTCGAAACCCCGGTAGGCGACGATGCCGACGCGACGCTCGGCGACTTGATCGAGGATGCCTCCGCGAGTTCACCGGCCGAGGCCGCGATTCACGCGAACATGCGCGCGGCGATCGACGAGGCGCTCGACGGGCTGTCGCCGCGCGAAGCCAAGGTCCTGCGGATGCGATTCGGGCTCGACACGACCTCCGATCACACACTCGAAGAGGTCGGCAAGCAGTTCGACGTGACGCGCGAACGGATCCGTCAGATCGAGAGCAAGGCGATGCGCAAGCTGATGCATCCCAGCCGCGCAGACAAGTTGAGACCCTTTCTCGAGCGTTGAGCATAGGCCGAGGTCTGCAGCGGAACCTCAACCCGCTGCGCCTCAGCTGTCATCGTTTGGCAGATCGCGCACCAGACGAGCGACATCGCTCAAGTCGACGTCGTGGCCGAACACGTGGGCGAAATCGTTTCGGAAGTCGTTAAAGCGATCCATCGCACGCTTGCCCCCGCTCTCGATAAGCCCTACTCCCTCCAGACGCTGCGTCTTCCTTGGTCAAGATAAGCGCAGTTAGCGAGACGGGAAACAAGCGCTTTGGAAAATCAAAATCCCCCATCGCAGCGTCTTTCGGGCCGGGCATGCCACGCCGAGGCGTTGCCAACTGAGTCGCTAAATGGCCGAGAGAACATCGAATGCGTCGGCCTCCGGAAGCCGTGCCCACGATTCCGGCCCTGCGTTGATCTCTTCTATTGTCAGCAGGCACGCATCCAACTCGTGTCGCAACTGCGCGTGATCGATCGCCTGACCGATGAACACGATCTCTTGTCGGCAGTCGCCGACCGGTTCCTCCCATTTTTCCAGCACGCCGTCGCGGCGATAGTCGTCGCGCGGCCAGTCCGACGGCGGGACGAATCGCCACCATCGGCCAACGTAGCCCCACTGGAACCTGCCGCCCGTCTGCACGAGCATGCCGATCTCGGCATGTCGGTGCGCGGCCCAGACATATCCCTTGCAGCGCAGCAGCCGGCCGTTGGTCCACGGTTGGCGCAGCCATGCGAGCAGGCGCGCCGGATGAAACGGTGCGCGTTCGCGGTAGACCCACGACGTGACACCGTACGCGTCCGATTCCGACGGCCGTTCGTCGACCTTCATACGTTGCATCCATCCCGGCGACTCGACGAGCGCCGACAGATCAAAGCGCCGAGTATCCAGGACGTCTGACGGATCGATTTCACCGTGTCGCATCGACAGGATCCGCGCGGATGGATTCAGCGACGCGAGCACCGCGCGCAGCCTGTCGAAACCCTCGTCGCCGATACGGTCGAGCCTGCTGACGAGGATCACGTTCGCGTACTCGACCTGTTCGATCAGCAGGTCTGACAGCTTGCGCGGCGGCCCGGCGTCGTTATCGTTCGCCAGCGTGGCGTCCCGCGTGATCGGGTCCACCGACGCGATCATGTCCTCAAACGTCTCGCCGTTGACGACTGTAACGAGCGTGTCGAGCCGCGCAAGCTCGCTGAGACTGAAGCCGTCGCGGTCAAGGAACGCGAACGTCTCCGCGACCGGCATCGGCTCCGAGATGCCGGTCGATTCGATCAGCAGATAATCGAAGCGACGCTGCCGTGCAAGTGCGCTGATCTGCTCTAGCAGATCGGCACGCAGCGTGCAGCAGATGCAGCCGTTGCTCATCTCGACCAGTTCGTCCTCGCCACGATGCAGCTCGACATGGCGTCGCACATCGTCGGCGTCAACGTTCACTTCGCTCATGTCATTGACGATCACGGCAACCTTCAGGCCGGCGCGGTTGCGCAGGATGTGGTTCAGCAACGTCGTCTTCCCGGCGCCGAGGAACCCGGACAGCACCGTCACCGGAATCCGCGCCGGCGGAACGGCCGGCGCGGACCGATTCACCGGCGCAGTCATGCGGTCGTCTCCGACGCGCGGTCCAGGTAGCCTTCGAACAGGTCGGCTACGACATAGCCGTCGTCGGCGGCGTCGCCCCACAGATCCTTCACGCGAAATTCGACGTGATAAGTCGGCTGATGCGCAGCGTGGGGGTCGCCATGGCCGATCGCGTCCGGGAACGGCCACGATTCGGTCGTCCGGTGCAGCACGACGCCTTCCTTGCCGCGCACGTAGCCCGGCGCGCGGATGTGCCCGCTCACGCATTCGTCGCGAACAATCACGCGATCGCCGACCTCGAACCGCGCCGAGCCGGCAGGCGCCGCGCGGCCGGCGGAATGCGGCGGGTTCGCGAGCCGGAAATGCGAGCCGAGCGCGCCGTCGAGTTCGTCCTGCGTCAGCACGCCGGTTTCGACAAGCAGCGTCGCGGTCGCAATCACGTAGCGCTCGTAGTAGCGCGTGCCGACGTGCTGACGCACGTCGATTCGTTCGACCGCGTGACGCACTTCGTCGACGCTGAATTTTTTCAGTTGGTCCACGCCGATGAACATCAGGCTGTACGCGAGATGCTCCCAGTCTTCCTTGAAGACCGGCTTGTAGCCGAGACTGTTGATCGTGTGCGGCACCGGGCCGAAGCCCTGGAAGCCGCCGAGGTCGTGAAAGCCGTCCATGAGTGATCTCCGCGATGAAGGGGGATAGGAAAGTGCGTGCGGGTCAGCTCACGCGCGGTAGCGCGACGCCGATCAGCACGTCTTTCGTGACAAGGGTGCGCAGTTGTTCCTCGGTCATGTGCTCGCTGCCGGCCGGCCGCACCGGCAGCACGAGATAGCGGCTTTCGGCCGTCGTGTCCCAGACTTTCACGACGACGACGTCGGGCAAGTCGGTGCCGAGTTCGCGCAACACCGTACGCCCTTCGCGGACGAGCCGCGCGCGGTATTCGAAGCCCTTGTACCACTCGGGCGGCAGCCCGAGCACCGGCCAGTTCGTGCACGAGCACAGGCTGCAGACGATCACGTTCTTTAGCGTCGGCGTATCTTCAAGTGCCACGATGTATTCGCCCTGCGGGCCGGTGTAGCCGAACTGCGCGCACGCGGCCGTGCCATCCCTCAGCAGCAGCTCGCGAAACGCCGGATCGACCCACGCGCGCGCGACGATGCGCGCGCCGTTGGCCGGATCCCAGGTCGTGGACATCAATTCCTTCAGGCCTTCGATATAGCCGTCGGGAATCAGGTTCTTCTCTTTCATCACGCGAAACAGCGCCCAGGCACGTTCGCCAGGCGTCGAGGCTGTTTCCGCGGAAGGGATCACGCTCATCATGGGGCTCCTTGTGGTGGTTCGGGTCGACCGCCGCCACGGCGTCGCTGCTTCCGTGGCGAGTGCGGACACGTCGTGTCGGTCACGCTCAACGAGCAGGGTAAGAAGAGAAAAAGCGCGATTCTTTGCCGCCACGGATCGGAAACTGTGCTCGGACGGCCCCGTCGCGAGATAGGTGGCGACGCGGAACGGATGCGCGGCGATCCGCTGTATTGGACAAGGCGCCCGGCCGCAGGCGCATTCCCCGACACGAAACGACTGCGGCCGACACCCGTTTTGTTGCCGCGATATGGCACCGGCCGCGGAGGCCCGTCACAGCCAATTTCTTGTTCCGCCGGAAAACAGAAACGCGGATTTTGCCTTCTTATTCTCACCATCAAGCGACGGTAGTTCGGTGTCGCGAATCGTCGGCATGCCGGACGCGCCGGCGGGATAACAGCTAGGCAGCACACCACGATTCCGGCGTCCGGCAACGGCGCACGCTCGCCGCACGTCGGGCGTCATGGTGTCTGCGCATCCAGGCAAGGGGCATGATGGACAACATCAACAGAACGAAACTGAAGCAAATTGCACGCTGGATCGGCATGTCGCTGATGGTGGTTGCATCGCATTACGCGGGCGCGGTAGAGGTCGATCCGGGCGACTACGAGCAGTACCCGGCAGGCGCGACGATTGGCGTGCTGTATTACAACTACTCGGCGACGAACGCGTATTACGCGAACGGCAACAGGACGTCGAATTTCGACCTGCAGTCGAATATCGGCATCGCGCGACTGCTGCACGTGTTCCAGCTCACCGATCGGCTGACGATCGATCCACAGGTGCTGCTGCCGTTCGGCCATGTCAGCACCTTCGGCAACGCCAGCGCACTCGGCAGCACGACCGGCGTCGGCGACGTGATCCTCACCGCGCCGCTGAAATTCCGCCTGAACGATGCGAAGGACGTCGCCGCCGCGACCGTCTACCTTTACGCACCGACTGGAAGCTACAACCAGAACCAGAGCCTCAATCTTGGCGCGCATCGCTGGTCACTCGACTTCCAGGCCGCGTACATCAAACACTTCTCGCCACAGTGGGCGGTCGATCTCGTCGGTGACGCGATCTGGTACGGCAACAATACGTCATACGGCGCGAACGGCACGACGCGGCATCAGCGGATGAGCTACAGCGCGCAGGCGATGGTGCGTTACATGCCCGATCCGGGCACGTCGCTCGGCATTGGAATCACGCAGCTCTGGGGCGGTGCAACGAGTGTCGACGGGGTCGCCAACAACGACGCGCTTCGCACGACGAGAATGCGGATCACCGCAGCGAAGTTCGTGACGAAGACCGACCAGGTGCAGATTCAGCTCGGCACTGACCTGAGCGTGCACAACGGGCCGAAAAACAGCGTGCTGGTCGGCCTGCGCTACGCACACATTTTCTGACGATGCACATGCACCGGCCCCCAGGGCGGCGCAGATCACTTCGTTTCCTGAACGTCGATACATCGACACCCGATTCCCTTCCCAGAGAGGTCATGTATGGAATCCGCCATCGACAAACACCTGGTTTGCCCGCGTACGCTCTCGCGTCGCGTCGCCGACGATTACCAGCCGCCGTTCCCGATGTACGTCGCCCGGGCCGCCGAAGACCTGAGCCAGGTCGTGATGGGCTATTTCGGCGTGCAGTATCGTGGCGCCGACAAGCGCGCCGCCGCGCTGGCCGCCTTGCGTCGGATCGTCGCCGATTTCGGCGCGCCGGACGGCCCGCAAAATCATGACCTGACACAGCACACGGACGACCAGGGTTACGACAACCTGATCGCCGTCGGCTACTGGCGCGACCCGGCCGCGTACGCGCGCTGGATTGCGTCGCCGGCGGTTACCGAATGGTGGGCGTCCGACGCGCGCCTAGCGGACGGGATTGGCTACTTCCGCGAAATCGTCGCACCGCGCGCGGAACAGTTCGAGACGCTTTATGCGTTCACGAGCGACTTCCCCGGTGTCGGCGCGATCATGGACGGCGTCAGCGGCGAGATCGAGGAACACGGCTACTGGGGATCGATGCGCGACCGGTTTCCGATCTCGCAGACCGACTGGATGCACGCGGACGGCGAACTACGGATCGTCGAAGGCGATCCGGCGCGCGGCGGCCGCGTGGTCGTGCTCGCGCACGACAACATCGCGCTGATCCGCTCCGGACAGGACTGGCGTGATGCCGAGGACGCCGAGCGCCGGCTGTATCTCGACGAGATCGAACCGACGCTTCGCAGCGGGATGGCGTTCCTGCGCGACAACGGTGCCGACGTCGGCTGCTACAGCAACCGCTACGTGCGGTCGATCGATCTCGACGGCAACCTGCTCGACGAGAGCTACAACATCGGCCACTGGCGCTCGCTCGACCGCCTCGAGCGCTGGGCCGAATCCCATCCGACGCATCTGCGGATCTTCGTCACGTTCTTCCGCGTCGTCACCGGGCTGTCCAAGCTGCGGCTGTATCACGAGGTGTCCGTGTTCGACGCGAAACATCAGGTCTACGAATATACGAACTGCCATCAGCGCACCGGGATGATGCGCGACGCCATCGCCCGCTGAATCGTGCCGGCGCCACGCGGTGCGGGCGCCGCCTTACTGAACTGGAGAACGTCGATGGCCATCAAACGCCCGACCCGCGAACAACTTTCCGACATCGCAGCCGGCTTCGGCTTCCATGTCGACGCCCGGCAGCTCGCCGATTACGACGATGCCCTGCAGGCGAACTTCGACGCGTACGACGCAATCGACGCGCTGCCCGACTATCTACCGATCGTCGCATATCCGCGCACGCCCGGCTACCGCCCGGAAGGCGACGAGAATCGTTACGGCGCGTGGGCACGCAAGAGCACGATCCACGGCGCCGCCGACGGCAAGCTGCATGGCAAGACAGCGGCCGTGAAAGACAATATCTGCGTCGCTGGCGTGCCGATGCGCAACGGCGCGAGTACGTTCGAGGGCTACGTGCCCGATGTCGACGCGACCGTCGTCACGCGGATGCTCGATGCCGGCGCGACGATCGCCGGCAAGTCGACCTGCGAGTACTACTGTTTTTCTGGCGGCTCGCACACGAGCGCGTCCGGGCCCGTGCACAATCCGCACAAGGCCGGGCACTCGTCCGGCGGCTCGTCGTCCGGCAGCGGCGCACTGGTCGCGAGCGGCGAGGTCGACATGGCGCTCGGCAGCGACCAGGGCGGCTCGGTGCGGATCCCGTCTGCATATTGCGGCATCTACGGGATGAAGCCGACGCACGGGCTCGTGCCGTACACCGGCGCAATGCCAATCGAGGCGACTGTCGATCATCTCGGGCCGATGACGGGCAACGTGTTCGACAACGCGCTACTACTCGACGTGATCGCTGGCGACGACGGACTCGATCCGCGCCAACGGGCGCTGCCGCCGCGCGCCGATTATCTCAGCGCGATCCGCGACGGCATCGCTGGCCTGCGGATCGGAATTCTGCGCGAAGCGTTTGGGCTCGCGAATTCGGAAGCAGTGGTCGACGAGGCGGTGCTCGTCGCCGCGCACCGGTTGCGCAAGCTCGGCGCGAGCGTCGACGACGTGTCGGTGCCGCTGCATGCGGCCGGCACCGCGATCTGGCTGCCGATTGCGGCCGAAGGCGCGACGCAGCAGATGATGAAAGGGAACAGCCACGGCTTCAACTGGGGCGGCCTGTACGTGACTGGCATGATCGATCATCACGCGGGCTGGCGCGAGCGCGCCGACGAGCTACCGGATACCGTAAAGGTGACGATGCTGCTCGGTGAATATTTCACGAGCCGGTATCGCGGTCGCTACTACGCGAAATGTCAGAACCTCGCGCGACGATTACGGGAGGATTACGACGCAGCGCTGCAGTCGTACGATCTATTACTGATGCCGACAGTACCGATGCGCGCGTCGAAACTGCCGGAGCCGCGTTGCGCGATGTCCGAGTCGCTAACGCGGGCGTTCGAGATGCTCGCGAATACCGCGCCGTTCGACGTGTCCGGGCATCCGGCAATGTCGCTGCCGTGCGGAGTAGCGGAAGATCTACCGATCGGGCTGCAACTGGTCGGGCGCCGCTTCGACGAGGCGACGATCTACCGCTGCGCGTATGCGTATGAACAATCGTCCGACTGGCGTCAGGCGACATTCGCATGACGTGCCCGGCGCGGTAGCGCACCGGCGCCGCGCCGCTTGTCGGTCCGACAGGCAACGCGGCGTAAGCAGTTGAATCGATTAGACACCGCGTTTTTGAACGGGCACGCTACCGGCTACTCGTTCGCTCATCCATGTGGGGCACGATCATGACAACGTATCCGATCCCTCCCGCCGTGCACGGTGACGCAATGGCCCTTGTACCCGGCGGCGCACCGTGCGAATGGACGAACGCATCGATCGACGTCGAGACCGCAGGTTCAGTCGGCCAGCGGATCGAATTCTGGCGCGAGATGATCCTGCGCCTGTTCGCGGACGTGCAGATTGCGGCCGTGCAGAAAAGTGACTTCTTCGGCCAGGTGAGGCAGCGCAAGTGCGACAAGATGCGGATCTCTGAGATCCGTGCGAGTGAGCAGGCGGTGACTCGGTGCTATCGTCAGGCGCGCAGCGAGTACGAAGACAAGTATTTTGCCGTATTAATGCTCGAGGGCAGCCAGTCGGTCGAACAGGACGGAAATATCGTCACGCTGTATCCCGGCGATTTCGCCATCTACGACGCGACGCGGCCGCATCGACTGCAGTTTGGTCAGTCGTGGCGCGAAATCGTCGTCAGCATTCCCCGCCCGACGCTAAACCAGCTCGTTGTCGGAATGGAACGCCGCACCGCATGCCCGATTCAGACCGGGCAAGGCGTCGGTAGCGTGATGCGCGGGTTTCTCGAGCAAATGTCGTCTCAGATTCGTAATGTGTCCGAGGACGAGATGCTGCAGTTGTCGGATACCGCGATTTCGCTGATTGCGATGACGGTCGGGAGCCTGCAGCGCAACGACCTCGCGCAGTCGCGGATGAAGGCGCTAACGCTGATACGTGTGAAGCGGTATCTGCTCGAGCGCCTGCGCGATCCAGAATTGAATCCGCTGATGATCGAGCACGCAATGGGAATTTCATCGCGGTATATCAACAAGCTGTTCGAGGCGGAGAATACATCGCTGATGCGCTATGTGTGGAACCTGCGACTCGAACGGTGTGCGGACGATCTTGCGAATCCTCGGTGTACGGTGCTGCGCGTGTCCGACATCGCGCTGCGTTGGGGATTCAACGACATGTCGCATTTCAGCCGCGTGTTTCGCGAGCGGTTTGCGATGTCACCGCGGGCATGGCGAGAACTGCAGCGCGCGAGCGACCATTTGTCTGTATGACTGCCTTGCATCAGTCGCTGTGCAAATCTACCAATTTGAAAATCATGACCATCGATTGATGGGTACCCAAAATCCGTGACTCGTTTGGGACGTCCGCGGTCTAGCCTCACATACCGGAATCTTCCACTTCCAAACGGGACAGTTTTGTGGGCCAGGGTCAGCCACAACCTCCGCATCAGGACAACACCATCCCCCCATCTTGTGCCAGAAATGCGCGCACTCGGCCATCCCCATCAGTGACAGGAATTCGTCCTGCGTCATGTGAATCAGCTTCGCACCTCGACTTGCCGGGGAGCGCGAGATCACAAGCCACCTGCGACTGCAAGGTGTCCAATACGGAACGGAAAAGGCTACGCTCACCGCGGCTGTGCATCGATCCGCAATGGGTTCGATACGGACGCGATACCGTCGGCGCGCCGCGCGACCGCAACCGTAAGATTCGCCTGGTTTGTGTCCGTGATCAAGCCGGCCAGCGTCACACCGGTGAAGGCTATTCGTATCCGGCAGCGCTCCCGGTCTTGGGAGTCCGTCTCGCAGCGGTGACGGGCGGACACTGCAGCGCAAACTTCACCCTGCACAGACCTCGCCATTTCGTGCAACCGCACACCGCTTCGCGGCCGCCCCGCCTGCAACTCGCCCTTCGCCCTATCGTTTTATCGGATCACGCGGCGTCCGTCCGGTGAGTCCACTACCACGGACACTCTCTTTTCAACAAGTACCGAAGGAGCAACTGATGGGTATCTCGATAGGCATGTCCCTGCCTCAGAACGATTTCGCGACGAGCGGCATTAACGCGCTGAACGGTTCCGGCTCACAGAACGACGCCACGGGCGGCGCGAACGGCAACTCGCAAGCACTCGACCAGATGCTGGCGATGTTGATCATGATGATGCTGCAGAACAGCGCACAGAGCGACGGCTCGCAGAACGACAACGGCCTGTCCAACAGCATGCCGGGCTTTGGCGGCGCGAACGGCGCGAATGGTGCAAATAGCGCGAATGGCGCGAATGGTCTTGCTTCGCAGGCCGGCGGCGCCCAGAACATCACGCAGGAACTGATGCAGATCCTGATGCAGTTGATGATGGGCCAGATGCAATCGGGTTCCGGTTCGACGATGTCAGCATAATGCGGTCCGCGCCGGCAGCTGCCCCGCCGGCGCGGCGCTTCCCTCTTCATCGGGACAATCCCCCTTCAATGCGCCTCGAATACAGGCAGGAAGATTTCGAGGCCGTATGGTCCGACATCGTGGCCATGCTGCCGCTGCACTGGCACGAACTCTCCGACGACATGCGGCCGGATCCGGCCGGCCTCGCCAGCCTCGCGTCAGAACACTACCGGCAGATCGCCCGTGACGGCCGCCTCTGCATCGTCACGGCGCGCGCGGCAGGCGTACTCGCAGGCTATTACGTGTCGATCGTCAGCGACGCGCCGATGCGCGGAGAACGACGCGCGTATACCGACTTCTTCTACCTGCATCCCGCCTATCGCGGCGGCTTCGAAGGACAGCACCTGATCGCCGCCGCCGAACGCGCACTGCGCACGCGCAACGTGCAGATGCTCGTGATCGGCACCGCGAACGCCGCGCTCGGTGGAGCACTCGAGGCGCTCGGCTACCGGCTGATCGAACGCGTGTACGGCAAGCGGCCCTGAGCGCGACACGCGCGCCGCACCGCTCAACCGAACGCAAGCGTGGTGGTCAGCACGAACGTGCGGCCCGGCAGCACCGGAATGAAGTTCGGGTAAAGCGCCGAGCCGTAAAGGCGCCGATTGAAAACGTTTTTCACGCCGAGCTGCATGGCCCACTTCTCCGCGCGGTAGAACATCGCCGCATCGATGCGCGCGTCGCCCGGCACCACGTATCCGGGCAAGCCCGCACCCCGCTGCGACCGGAAGAACACCCCACCGCCGACGCCCCAACCCCGCAGCGGCGGCCCCTGGAACGCATAGGTCATCCACAGGCTGCCCGCGCGCGACGGCGCACCGGGCGCACGCATCTGCGAACCGTCGGGATTCGCGATCGAATTTGACGTGGCCAGCGTCAGCGAGCCGATCACGTTGAGCCCCT